>UQBC01000013.1 GCA_900539195.1 uncultured Oscillospiraceae bacterium | reverse complement strand
CGGCGTACCGCCGTGTCGGTTTACACCGACTTGATTTATGGTATAATTAATTTATAATTTCAGTATAAAAATCTGTTCCCGACCCTTGCCCCAAAATCCCATTATAAAAATTATATATGTTTTCCGACAGCCTGTCATTATTTCACTGCTCGTTTCATATAATGTACAAAAATTTACCGAAAGGTCGGACAATATGAAACTGAACATGAAACGCTTTGAATTCAAACGGCTTAAAACAAGAGTACCCGCACTTATAGTTCTGCTCGGCTGTTTCACTGTTATAGCGGCAACTGCCGATTATTCGCAGATGAGCGTGAGAGCGTCAACATCGCACGTTGCAAATAAGAAAACCATCGTACTTGACGCAGGACACGGCGGAACAGACAGCGGTGCGGTCGGCATAAACGGAGAGCTTGAAAAGAATATCAATCTTGCTATAGTGCGTGACCTTGACGATATGCTGACTTTATCGGGATTTAACGTAGTGCTGACCCGTGACAGCGATATTTCGATACACGATGAAGGCGTAAAAGGCACACGGGAGCAGAAGGTTTCCGATATGAAAAACCGTCTTGATATTATAAACAAGTACGGCGACTGCCTGTTCCTGTCTATCCATCAGAACAAGTTCACCGAGCCTGAATATTTCGGTGCACAGATCTTCTACACGTCAAATAACCCCGACAACCGTATGATAGCGCAGATAATGCAGGATAATTTCAAGACGATACAGCCGGGCAACGACAGGCAGATAAAGCAGGAGGGCGATGAGCTGTATCTTTTCAAGAACACAAAGATACCTGCCGTGCTGATAGAATGCGGATTTCTCTCAAATCCGGACGATGCGGCAAATCTTTCGGATACCGACTATCAGCGTAAGGTAGCCTATACTATATACAACGGGATACTTACATATCTCACCTCAAAGCCTGCGGACAATGCAGGTCGGACGGAAATTTCAACGAGCAGTATTCCCGAAAACAGCGGTGATATTACAAGCTCCGGACGGTAATTCATCGGAAAGGACGAAAAAATGGCAAAGTCAAAATCAGTATATATATGCAGTGAGTGCGGTCAGGAATATCCGAAATGGAGCGGACGCTGTAATGCCTGCGGAGCATGGAACACGCTTGAAGAAACGCTTGTACAGCCAAAATCCCACGGTCTTGCAAAAAGTACGGGCGGCGGCAGGCTTCCGCTTTCAAGTATAAACAACCTTTCGTTCAGCGATGAAACAAGATACAAAACAGGAATGTCGGAGCTTGACAGGGTACTCGGCGGAGGACTTGTCAAAGGCTCGCTTGTTCTGCTCGGCGGCGACCCGGGTATCGGCAAATCGACGCTTCTTTTACAGATATGCGGCTGTCTTGCGCAGGATAAGACCGTGCTGTACATATCCGGCGAGGAAAGCGAACGTCAGATAAAGCTCCGTGCAGACAGGCTGGGAGTTGCAAGCGACGGGCTTTATATCAGCGCCTGCACCGACTGCGATACTATAATAGAGGGCGTGCGTGAGAATAAGCCCGATGTTGTGATAATCGACTCGATACAGACAATGCAGTTGACAGAACTTCAGTCCGTTCCCGGCAGTCTTGTGCAGGTAAGAGAATGTACCTCGGCGTTTATGCAGATGGCAAAGAGCCTTGAGGTAGCCGTGTTTCTTGTAGGTCATGTAAACAAGGACGGCGGTATAGCAGGTCCTAAGGTGCTTGAACATATAGTGGACACGGTACTGTACTTTGAGGGCGACAAACAGCTAAGCTACAGGATATTAAGAGCCGCAAAGAACCGTTTCGGCTCGACCAACGAAATAGGCGTATTTGAAATGCAGGACAAGGGGCTTGAGCAGGTCGAAAATCCGTCTGCAATGCTTCTTCTCGGCAGACCCGCAGGGGTAAGCGGTATAACCGTGCTTTGTACCGTCGAGGGTACACGACCTATACTGGCAGAGGTGCAGGCGCTTGTCAGCAAGACCTCGTTCTCCGCTCCGCGCAGAATGACGACAGGCTTCGACTACAGCAGGTTGTGCGTTCTGCTCGCCGTGCTTGAAAAGAGGACAGGCTACAACTTCGGCGGATATGATGTATATATAAATGTTATAGGCGGACTTAAAATAGACGAGCCTGCAAGCGACCTTGCGATTGCTCTTGCTCTTTATTCGGGACTTCGTGATATTCCGATAGGCGATGATGTTGCGATGTTCGGTGAGGTCGGTCTTGGAGGAGAAATAAGAGCGGTGTCGCATATAAGAGAACGTGTGCGTGAGGCGGCACGAATGGGATTTTCAAAGTGCATTGTGCCGAAATCCTCGCTTAAAAATCTTGACAAGAGCGAAAACTACGGAATAAGCATATACGGCGTGGCAAATCTTCAGCAGGCGTTCAAGGTGCTTGAGATGTTCACAAAAGAAAGCGAAGGAAACAAATAATGAAACTTACCGACATTTCAACAATAAGACAGCTTTTTGAAAAGCACGGCTTTTCTTTCACAAAGTCGCTCGGACAGAACTTTCTTATAAATCCGACCGTCTGCCCGAAAATTGCCGAAATGGGCGGTGCAGGGAAAAATGTCGGTGCTATAGAAATAGGCACGGGTATCGGCGTTCTGACAAGGGAGCTTGCCGAGCGTTGTGAAAAGGTCGTAGCTATTGAAATAGATACGGGACTGAAGCCCATTCTTGACGAAACACTCGAAGAATACGACAACGTTGAGGTTATTTTTGCCGATGTTATGGAAACCGATCTTAATAAGCTGATAGCCGAGAAGTTTCCCGATATGGACGTGATAGTTTGTGCAAATCTGCCCTACTATATAACCTCGCCCGTAATAATGAAGCTGCTAGAGGAAAAGCTGCCTATAAAAGCGATAACCGTAATGGTACAGCTTGAGGCGGCAGACAGGATATGTGCCGCAGTAGGAAGCCGTGAGTGCGGTGCAATCACAGCGTCTATAAACTATTACGCAAAGCCGAAGAAGCTGTTTCGGGTAAACAGGGGATCGTTCATGCCCGCACCCAATGTTGACAGTGCGGTCATAAGTCTTGAACGGTATGAACAACCGCCGTACAAGGTCGATAATGAGCCGCTTTTCTTTGAGGTGATAAAGCAGGCTTTTGCTCAGCGCAGAAAACAGCTTGCCAATCCCGTTTCAGCATATTTCAAGATACCGAAAGCGGCGCTTGCGGAAAAGATGACCGAAAGCGGCATACCTGCGACGGCAAGAGCAGAACAGCTTACAATGGCTGAACTTGTAAAGCTGTATGAGATAATAAACGAACTGACAGTAAAATAAGAAGAAAAAAGCCGCAGTGATAAAAAAGCGGCTTTTGTTATGCAAAAACGGCAGAGCATAAGCTCTGCCGTTTTCTGTTTAATACTATGTACCTTTTACTGCTGAACGCCGTTATTGTTATTATTATTGAAGTTATTGTTATCAGGCGTAGCGTAGTTATTGTTGTTGTAGTTGTTTGGAGCGGCGTAATTGGCGTTGTTATAGCCGCCGTTGTTCACGTTAGGATTATAGCCGTTATTCACGTTAGGATTGTAGCCGTTGTTCATATTGGGGTTATAACCGTTGTTCATGTTGGGGTTGTAACCGTTGTTCATGTTAGGATTGTAGCCGTTGTTCATCATATTGGGCTTGTAGAAGTCCTCGTCCTTTGCACAAAGCAGGAGAATACCGCCTATCATATTGCAGAATAAAAGAACGCATACGCTCATACCTGTTGAAGGCCTTTGACCCTTGCTCATCTGGCTTAATGCAATACCGCCGAAAATAAGCGGAAGTATCATCCAGCATCCAAAAACCATACCGATGATTATAAATACCTGTGCTGCTGTTTTCATAATAACATACCTCTTTTTTCAATAAGTGACACACTTTCCTTACTTGTGTATCTTTTGTCAGTATACCACATCAGTACACCGGTGTCAATATTTTCTGTTAACAGTTCTTAATTTTCCGTCAAGGATTTTTATCCCTGCGGTTGTTGTATATGAACATCGCAACGCCTATGCCGCATATTATCACATATCCGAGCAAGCTCCATATATCAGGCAATTGCGAGAACATTATAAATCCGAGCAGCGCCGAGAATATAATCTGCGAATAATCATATACCGATATTTCCTTTGCAGGAGCGAATTTATATGCCGCCGTGATGCTGAACTGTCCACCTGCCGCCGCAAGTCCTGCACCGAGCAGGACGAGCCACTGCTGCCACGTCATAACGTGAAAATCGAACAGCAGGAACGGCAGTGTTACAAGGCAGGAGAATCCCGAGAAAAAGAACACGATATACGGTCCTTTCTCGCCCCTTATTCCTAGCCACCTTACAGCCGTATAAGCCGCACCTGCGCCCATACCGCCGAGAAATCCCAGCAGTGACGGCACAAGAGCAAGGTTTGCAAAGCTCGGCTTTATTATAAGCAGACTTCCCGCAAATGCGACTATTACGCCGAGCGTCTGCACTAAATTCGTCCGCTCCCGAAGAAACAGTGCCGAAAATACGATAACGAAGAACGGCGACATTTTGTTCAGCATAGCTGCGTCCGATAGTGCTAAATGATCCACCGCATAGAAATTACAGAGTATGCCGATTGTTCCGCATACCGAGCGTATCAGCAGTGCGCCGATGTTGCTTTTTTTCTGCGGCAGAAAAGAGCCTTTCTGCCTTATCAGTATCACTGCCGCAAATATGAAAGCGACAAGATTTCTGAAAAAGCTCTTTTGCACCGACGGCAGATCGCCCGCCAGTCTTACAAACGCTCCCATAAACGCAAAGCAAAAGGCGGAGCTGATAATACACAGCACGCCTTTGTGCTTCTGCGGTATTTTATTTAAAATCCCCGCCATTTTATTCACCTGTTGTAACATCGTCAAACGGCAGTATTACTGTTTCAGGCAGTGTAATCTCCCCGCCGGACGAAAAAAGTTCAGGTCTGTCAAACTTATAGCTGATTTTAAGCGAGCTTACAGCCTTTGTTATCTCTTCGTCGGTAAGTTCCGATCTGTCTATAACGAACACGAGCGAAACCTTACTGCTGTTGAAACGGTCGATTGACGCAACATTGGTTTCTTTAAGTACAAAAGCCTGCTTGTCATACGGTATATCGTCAATCGAAAACTGTATATTGCTTATCTTGTACATACCTATGTTCGTAAAATCAAACACCATTTCAAACCGCAGATAGTTCCCGGGCTTTGTCATATCAAAATCCGTGTCGCTGAGCAGCTTGCTTGTAGACCCACTGTCAAGGTGAGTGCCGTCCTTCAGCTTATCGTATACGTTTTTTATCATATTGTCAAAGCTCTGTCCGCTGTAGCTGTACAGCCGTGTGTACGCATATTGCGCTTTTACGGGAAAAGCAAACTGCGTAACCACGACTATAACCGCAACAGCCACGACCAGCACCCATATGAGCGCCTTTTTAACGGCATTATGTCCGAAAAGATTTGTCAGTGTCTGCTTGAAACTCATACTTTCTTTACACCGAAAGTTACGTTCTCACCGTTTATATCCTGTTCCTTTGTAAATCCGTCAGTTTTGCCGGTTACTATATCGTCAGCAAGAGTATCCTCTGAGATGCTGTCCTTGTTGCGTGTCAGTATCTCGGCTACCTTGTCACTACCGTCGCAGTAGATAACGATATGATCCATAACCTCAAAGCCTGCGTCCTTACGCATCGTCTGAATCTTGCTTACAATCTCTCTTACATTACCTTCTTCGATAAGCTCGGGTGTAAGAGTTGTATCGAGAACTACCGTGTAGCCTCTGTCGGTCACTACCGCATAGCCTTCCTTCTGATGCTCGTCTATAAGCAGGTCATCCTTTGCAATCTGAACATCGCCTGTTGAAAGCGTAAGCGTCATAGCGCCCGTTTCACGGATCTCGTTCATAGCCTTCTGACCGTCAACCTCAGCAAGCTTTGTTCTGACCTCGCCTATCTGCTTGCCGAAACGAGCGCCGAGCGTCTTAAGCTGGGGCTTGAAGGTGTAGCTTGTGAAGTGGTCAGTGTTATCTATAAAGCTGATTTCCTTGATGTTAAGCTCGTCCTTTACGATATCCGCATACATAGGCTCAAGCGTCTTGTCGCCCTTTACCATTATCTTTGATATAGGCTGTCTGTTCTTGATGTTAGCGGCATTTCTTGCGGCACGTCCGAGCGTTACAACGGTCAGAACTGTGTCCATTTCTTCCTCAAGATGCTTGTCGATAAGCTTTTCATCTACTGTGGGGAAGTCGCAAAGATGTACGCTTACGGGTGCGTTCTTGTCAAGCGAGCAGACAAGGTTTCTGTAAATATCGTCGCATACGAAAGGAGTCATCGGAGCAGATGTCTTTGCAATGGTTACAAGCGCTGTGTACAGCGTCATATATGCGTTTATCTTATCCTGTGTAAGTTCCTTTGACCAGAAGCGCTCTCTGCTGCGGCGGACATACCAGTTACTCATCTCGTCTACGAAATCCTGTAATGCTCTTGCGGCTTCGGGGATCCGGTAGTTTGCAAGGTTATCGTCAACCGCACCTACAACTGTGTTAAGTCTTGATAACAGCCACTTGTCCATAACGCTGAGCTTGTCAACGTCAAGCGTGTACTTAGTAGCGTCGAAATTGTCTATATTAGCGTACAGAACGTAGAATGCGTAGGTGTTCCACAGAGTAGAGATGTACTTTCTCTGACCCTCGTTTACTGCTTTTGCGTGGAATCTGTTGGGAAGCCACGGAGCAGAGTTTGTATAGAAGTACCAGCGTATAGCGTCTGCGCCGTGTTCAGCCAGTGACTCGAACGGGTCTACTGCGTTGCCCTTTGACTTTGACATCTTCTGACCGTCTTTATCGAGTACAAGACCGAGAACTATAACGTTCTTGTAAGGAGCCTTGTTGAATAAAAGCGTTGAGATAGCGAGCAGTGAGTAGAACCAGCCTCTTGTCTGGTCAACTGCCTCGGAGATAAAGTCAGCGGGGAACTGCTGTTCAAACTTTTCCTTATTCTCAAAGGGATAGTGATGCTGTGCGAAGGGCATAGAACCGCTGTCGAACCAGCAGTCGATAACCTCGGGAACACGCTTCATCTGCTTGCCGCAGTGCGGGCATTTTATCGTAACCGCATCAATATAAGGACGGTGAAGCTCTATATCGTCGGGGCAGTTGTCAGACATTGACTTAAGCTCTTCGATACTGCCTATAGCGTGCTTGTGACCGCACTCGCACTCCCATATATTAAGAGGAGTACCCCAGTATCTGTTTCTTGAAAGACCCCAGTCCTGAACGTTTTCGAGCCAGTCGCCGAAACGGTTCTTGCCGACGCTTTCGGGTATCCAGTTTATCGTTTCGTTGTTTCTGATAAGGTCGTCCTTGACAGCAGTCATCTTGATGAACCATGATTCTCTTGCATAGTACAGCAGAGGAGTGTCGCATCTCCAGCAGTGCGGATAGCTATGCTCAAACTTGGGTGCATCAAACAGCAAGCCCTTTTCATCAAGATCCTTAAGCACCATAGGATCGGCTTTTTTTACGAATACGCCTGCGTAAGGTGTTTCGGCGGTCATATTGCCTTTGCCGTCAACAAGCTGTACGAAAGGCAGGTCATACTTTCTGCCGACCTTAGCGTCATCTTCACCGAATGCGGGAGCGATATGAACGACACCTGTACCGTCTGTCAGCGTTACATAGTTGTCACATACTACATAATAGCCCTTCTTGTGCTGCTTTTCACATATCTCAACGGCACAGTCGAATAAAGGCTCGTATTCCTTGCCCTCAAGATCCTTACCGATATACTTTTCAACTACCTCATAGGGGGCTGTGGGCTTGTCGCCGCCGAGAATTTTATCGCACAGAGCCTCTGCAAGATAATATGTGTAACCGTCAGCCGTCTTTACCTTTACATATGTTTCATCGGGGTTTACGCAGAGTGCAACGTTTGAGGGAAGCGTCCAGGGAGTTGTCGTCCATGCGAGGATATAAGCGTCCTCGTCCTTTACCTTGAAGCGTACGACCGCAGAACGTTCCTTAACGTCCTTATAGCCCTGAGCCACCTCGTGGCTTGAAAGCGGAGTTCCGCAACGGGGGCAGTAGGGAACTATCTTGAAGCCCTTGTATAAAAGACCCTTTTCCCATATCTGCTTTAATGCCCACCACTCGGACTCGATGAAGTTGTTGTCGTATGTTACATACGGATCGTCCATATCAGCCCAGAAGCCGACAGTGCGTGAGAAATTCTCCCACATACCCTTGTACTTCCATACGCTTTCCTTACACTTTGTTATGAACGGGTCAAGTCCGTACTTTTCAATCTGATCCTTGCCGTCAAGGCCGAGCATCTTCTCAACTTCAAGCTCAACAGGCAGTCCGTGTGTGTCCCAGCCTGCCTTACGGGGAACGTCATAACCCTTCATTGTGCGGTATCTCGGAATCATATCCTTGATAACACGGGTAAGAACGTGACCGATATGCGGCTTACCGTTAGCCGTAGGCGGACCGTCATAGAATGTGTAGGTCTTGTCGCCCTTTCTCTGCTCCATACTCTTGCGGAATATGTCGTTGTCGTGCCAGAACTTCTCTGTCTGCTTTTCTCTCTCGACAAAATTTACCGAGGTCGGTACTTTTTCGTAAAGTGACATCTTTTCTCCTCCTGTTTTGCAATTTACCCTGCCATATAGATCTCTTCAGCAAAAACCAAAAGCTATATGGGGTTTGGGGCGAAGGTCTGCCCATTGCATATTATTTATTCTTTGCGTTTGCGGAAAATAAAAAAGTCCTTATCCTCCGAAAAGGATAAGGACTATAATTTCATAACAGTCTTTATAACCACCGTTTCGTCATTCCGTCAAATGCGTTCCTTTTAACGTTGGAAAAACGTCCCGTTCTACTCTCGCCTTAAACGGCAATTTCGGCGGGCAGCTTGGAGGTGATATTCATACGGTAACTCTGCACCGACCTCTCACCATCGTCGGCTCGCTTTGGCTTTATATCCGCACTACTGTCCTCGTCACAGCCTTTAAATATCATACACATTGATTATACAATCAAATTTTCCCTTTGTCAAGCGTTTTTATGTTAAAATCGCATTTTATTTGCTTTACCGCCGGAATAAATTTACCGTATCACCTCTTTGTTTTCTGTCCGCGCATACAGCGCACATCACTGTCATAACCACAAATGTATATCGCCCACGGATAATACTTAACTATTTTAAGCGTATCACAACGCCTATATCCGGCGAGCGGTTTTCATCGCATAGTATGCAATTTCAAATCAGTCGCCGCTCATTTCTATGCATAAACATAATCGCCTATTTCGACCTGCTTTGTACTGATAAATTCACCTTTCGATACGGAGTATATTCTCTCCTCATACTTTTCATCTTCCGTCCGGCAGACAAAGCGTATCTCGTCCTTGTTTCCCTCAACAGCGCCGGTAGCAAAAGGCGAAGCGTTTTCACACTGCGCAATAAGCTTCCCGTCAGAAGAATATGCGTCTGCAACAAGATTATTGTACTCCTTGGGCGGAAGCTCCGTATCAGGATCATAACGATATCTGAATGCGAATACATACCCGCCGTCTTCCTTTGCGCTGGCATAATGGTAATACTCCGGCGCAGTCACATTGAACTTTTCACTGCCGTCGGTATCATAGATATACAGCTTTTTCCTGCCTGTTTCTTCATCCTGAATCTCCTGCCAGAAATATCCGTCAAGGAAAATATCGCTGTCACCGTATCTGTCAAACGTTATCTCTTTTCCGTCCAGTCCGTAATATGAACTCGTCACTTCATTATTCGTCCTTGAGCGGTAAATATAAAAGACCGGCGTTCCGTCATACATTTTGTCCATATCGGCGGAATATTGTGACTTCTTATTCATTATCACAAGTTGATACGGCTCATTACCCGCATAGTCGGTAATACTACCATCGATTTTCAGATGACTATACTGCAGTATGTCGCTATAGCTGTTTAGCTTAAGCTGTTCTTTGTTCTCCTTGCAGTAGCTTATAAAATACTCGTATCCCTCTGCAAACGAATATACAGTCTTGAAGTACTCGCCGTCATAAACAAAGCCGTTAGCCCCGACCGCTGTATTTTTGCTTTCATAAGCTGTTTTGCCGCTTGTGTCTATCAGCACTTCATCGGTAAACCGTTCTGCCTCTTCCGACTCGTCCGGTGTCCTGTATTCTGCGACCCTTGCATATCCGTCAGCCGAGAAGTCAGCCGCGATCTCCGTAAACGCAGGTATCACTACCTCGCCCGTCATATTTAGATATCCTATCTTACCGCTTTTGATATCCGCATAAGCCGCATATCCGTTTACAGGCGGATTAAACGGATACTCGCTGTCAAACACCTCGTTCATTCTCCGGTCAAGACAGATATACTTTCCGTCCCGTTCTACGACAATATACTGTGACTTTTCGTTCATGCACGCATAGCTGTATTCTCCGAGCAGCTCGCCGTATCTGCTGTACACTCTGAATTTTCCGTCGTCTGTTACAGCCAGAAGCTTATCGTCACAGGCAGACGCATAAACAAATGTACCTATTCTTTTTCCGTACACCGTATAATACTCATTTCCGCTCTTTTCAAGATATGAATTGCCGTCAGCGTCACTGTAGTCCGACATGCTGTCACGGCTGATGCAGATAAAATATCCATTCATATATTCGAGCGCACCGCCGTCCTGCTTATAGCTCAGCAGACATTCTCCGGTTTCGCTGTCAATAACACGCCGGATCTCGCTATTCATATCAACAGAGCCGTAATATGTACAGGACAGCAAAGCTGTATGCTCAGTGTTCTCATAAAATCCGAGATAATTGTTTGTTTCTATCGTCAGCGGTTGATATAGTTTGCCGTTATACACTCTGTATCGGTTGTGATACAGGTTTTCACTGTTGCTGTTGCTTAAGAACAGGCAGTCATTGCCGCTGTACAGTCCGTCATAGTCGGAAAGCGTTATCGTGTTTTTGTTGACATCGGTCATGGCAAGCGGGGCTTTACTGCCGCTGCCCACAACGCCGTAAAAATATTCGTCTGCATTTTTTGTCGTATACAGCTTATCCGTTCCGTCCGACGGTATCGGTATTACATTTACCTTGCTGTCGACAAGATAATATCCGTTCTTATCCAATATGGCATATCCGTCCTCAAACTCGCCGTAGCCTTTCAGTAATTCGGAATTTTCCTTTACCTCATTTCCGTCAGCCGCATATACAAGCTTATTGACATATTTCTTGTCAAAATAATCGGCATTACCGCTGTCCGTCTTTACACCCAATGTGCCGTAATTTATTGCATTTTTATAATACTCAGATCCGTCAAAATCTTTCGGCGTATACCAACCGTGGTTTATACCGCTGTTTACAAGCTTTGTCGGAGCAAAGCTGAGATTTTCCGCTACAGCCTTACCGGTAGTATCGATAATGCCATATCCGCCGTTTGCAAACACATAGGCATACCCGTCCGCATAGAACTCCGATGCCGCATCATACTGCGCATTTATCACAACCTCGCCGCCTGCGTTTATATATCCGATCTTTCCGTTGTCATAATACGGCGCAAGCCCGCTGTTGAAAGCCGTAAACGCATAGTCGCACTCAAAGACCTTGCCGCCAATCGTATATCCGCAGTACTTGCCCTTTTCATATACGCAGGCAATGCCGCTCCTGTCGAACGCACTTATCACGTCCGTGCCGTCCGCCGCAACGTAAACCTCGCCAAGTTTACCGCCGTTTCTGTTCACGAGCGCTTTCCTGAAGCGCTCTCCGTCACGCTTTATCAGCACAAGTCCGCTGTCGGCAAATTCAGGGTTTCTGTCGCAGTAATATTCATCGCTTAACTTATTCAGCTCTCTGTCGTATACTGCCGCCTTATATATCCGTGTTTCATTGTCCGTTTTGCACATCAGCACAAACTCATCCGTTACAAATATCCTGTCATACCATTCGCTCTTCTGCTCACCGTCCGCCGAGAAAACAGCATAGCTTCTTTTGGTAAAGTCGTTGCTGCCCTCGTTGACATTCTTTGTAAACCCGACATAATATTCTCCGAACACGCAGTCTATGCCCATTCTGTCAGAAAGCACGGTCACCGTCTTTCCGTCCGTCGACAGAAGATAATATTCATCTGTGATATCGCTGACGGTTTCGCCCTTATCATCGTTAGCGTCCTGCGTCATAACGGTATAGGCAAAGGTATACGGCGCTCCGCTTTCAAAGGGGTGAGCATATGTGAAATGCTTGTTATCATATGCCGTTCTGCCCTTGGCGTCAACATACAGCATATATCCGTCCCCGGCGGTAACGACCGACAATCCGTTGTCGCTGTAATATGACGCAAGCTTAAATTGCGGCTCGACTGTAAACTCGCCCTTGTTGTTTATAAAGCCGTAGCCGCTTTCATTACTTACTGCGGCATTTCCGTTTACATTTTCGTCAAACGGATATGCACAGTCAAACTGCGGACTAATTACGAACTTTCCGTCCTCGCCGATATATCCCCACTTATCCCCGCTCTTCGCAGGCGACAGCGACATATTAAACAGCTTCTCGCCGCTTCCGTAAAGTGTCTCCGACTCATTCTCAAATATTCCGAAAATATCAAACGCAAACACCGCGACAGCCGCACTGCAGATCACAGCCGCTCCCGCAATACTGCCGACAATAACGCCTATGCGGCTTTTCTTCTTCTGATCGTTTTTATCTCCGGTAAACGCCGCACAGAACGGGCAGAATTTTACGTTATCGTCTATTTCTCGTTTACATTTCGGACACGTTCTACTCATATCACTGTTCTCCTGAATTTTCTTCCGTAAGTACCATATCGACTGTTCCAAGGCGGTATCTTACTATCTCATGCTCGGCGTTCCATGCGGATATCGACATCTTGTTTTCACGCAAGCGTTCTATTTCAATTACATTATCCACTGTTACGCTTTTATCGTTCTTTACGTTGAAAACCGTCCAGGTTGCGGTTTCGTTCTCTTCATCATAGTTACTTCTCAGTCCGTACACTTCCGTCACTCTTTCGCCGTAAAGGTCAAAGATACACTCGCCCTCACCCGCTGTATAGGTATGCGCAAGGCTCTCTTCCATGTTTTCATCTATCTGATACACGCTTATAGAATCATAACCTGTTTCATAAGCGGTAGCTCCGCCGTATACGATCTCTCCGCACTTTACATATTTCAAAGGAAATTCTATTCTTTCCTGCGGCTTTTCATAATCAACGCCGATAAAATCTATTGAATACATATTAGTGTGATACTCTTTGCCGTTGTCAAGATTTCTGTAAACCGTTTCATTCGTATACTCGTCGTTTATTATATAATAAATAAGATTTCCCGCTATCATGTAAACATCTCTGTACGGATCTTCAAACAGCAGTTTCTGAGTTGTCAAGTCAAACACCCTTGCTCCGTTTTCATCACTAAGGTACATACTGTTGCCTGCTTTTTCAATATATATTTCATTTTGCCAATAATCCGTATATTTGCTTTTCTCTATTTTTATATTGCTGAGCAGCACTTTTGCACGCTCGCCGTAAATATTATAATTGCCGTCTGCGTTTTCTCCTGCGATAAAGCCTGACAGTCGGGTAAGCGTCCTGTCGCCCTTTATAAAAGGCGTGCCGTCAAGGTTCAGATAATAGCTTACCGACCGTGAGTTTCTGCCCGTTTCGTCATACATAAGTACACTCAGCGTCGCAGATGTATCGCCAATTGTACTTGCACACATATAAGAATCGCCGATATCGCTTACTGCGTACTCCTCATAGTGATAATTGCCGTATATATCTATATAGCGGTCTTCTTTGCCGCTTCGGTCAACGGCTATGTAATACTGTATATTATCCCGTATAACGGGTGTATTCTCATAGTACTTTGCTCCCGCATAGAAATCAAGCGGTGAATATCCGTCCGTTGCACTGTTTCCCGCATTGTACATTCCGCCCATATTTTCCGTTACCGCATTGCCGTTTCGGTCATATATCATTACATCAATAAGACCTCTTGCGTATACTTCCGAATATATTTCGTCAAAATCCCTGCGGATCTTTGTCACAAAATATCCGTCCGGCGACATTGCACTGACAAATTCGTACTTTGCCTCAATCGCAACATCTCCGTTTTTATCGATAAAGCCGATCTTGCCGTTGCGAGCATTGCAGTAAGCCATATATCCGTTTTCAAGCGGCTGTATGTCGTACTTTGTTTTGAGGATAACATTAAAATCCCTGTCATAGCAGGTGAAGCTTTCGTCTGCGTTTCTCGCAACCACACTTCCGCTGTTTTCACTTATTTTGGGCTTGTTTTCATACTCTGCAAGGAGCTGACCGTACTTGTCGTAGATATAATATTTATCATAGTCAAAGCACATCAGTCTGTCGCCGTATGCTCTTGCATATATAAATTTGCCGATCTTCTTTCCGTAATCCGTGTAGTAGTCTGACAGAATGCCCGAAGACTTCACACTGTAAAAATCATTGCCGACCATAGTCAGCGCCTTGTTATCAGACATAAAAACGTGTCCGTTGTTCTTGTCGGCAAGCGCATAGTATTTTATTTTCAGGTCTGTCTGCATTTCCGATTTATACGATGAAACATACAGCATATCTCCATATTCGCTTACGCCGAAGTTTTCGCGCGAAGAAACCGTAAGCACGGGATCCAAGCTGCTATCATATATCATCACCTGGTTTTGCCATTCTTTTCCCGTCAGACTACAGGATGTATATTCCGACATACCGGTCTTTTCGGACGAACCGCCCAGTATAAAACGGTTGCCGAATATATCCTCTGCCACGGTGTTGCTTTCGCCGGAATATCTTACAAGCCTTGCACCATCGGTATCAATTACCGACGCGTTTGTTATTTCGTCTTTTATCTCATCATATTCGGAACAGTCGCTGTCCGGCGTAATAATTCTCCTGTTTTGCCCGGATATATTATAGACAAGGAAATACCCGTCATCTATGTAATAATCCTTATTCAGCTTTCTGTATGTTCCGCCCGGTATCTTTTTGTCCTTGGTCACAAGCGTCATATCGCTGTATATATCGTCATACGTTTTATTGCTTTCTATATTGCTTACTAGATCGGCAAAATAGTATTCTCCGATAAACATATTTTCCCCGTCAAACCCCTCAAAGTCCTCAGGGTCGTACCAGCTATGCACGGTATCCGCAAACATCAGCTTGTCGGACGCATAGCTAAGTCTTCCTATCACGGTGTTTCCGCTCATATCTATAACGGAATACTCAGTGCCGCTTTTTACATAGGCATAGCCGTCCGCATAATATCCGCTCGCCCCGTCAAACTTTGCGTCCGTCACCTTTTCGCCTGCCGTATTGATATATCCTATTTTCGCATTGTCGTAAAACGGCGCAAGTCCGCAGTTGAACGAGCCGAACTGATAATTATTCTCAAACTGCTTTCCGCTTGCGGTATATCCGCAGTATTTTCCCTTTTCGTAAACACATGCATAACCGCTCAGATCAAATCCGCTTGCTATATGTGCTCCGTCGTATGACGCAAAGACCTCGTTGCCGTTATCATCGATCAGAACACCTCTCATAAAGTCGTTATCATCTCTCTTGAGCAGTACCGCACCATTGTCGTATGCTTTTATGTCAGCACCGCACAGATACTCTCCGCCGACCTGTTCAAGCGTATCGGCTTTGAGCAGCTTTGCCTTATACAGCCTGCTGTCGTCATCAATGCCGTCACAGACGATGAGCAGCTTTCCGCTTTTTACAATGCGGTCATAATAGTCTGTAAGCTGTGTGCCGTCCGCCGAGAACACGGCGTACTCCCTTGTAAAATCAAGCGTTGTTTCGTCCTTGCTTTCCGCTTGTCTGAAGCCGATATATTTATCATCATACAAAGCCGATATTCCCGTGCCGTTTGCAAGCTCGGTCACTTTTCCGTCGGAACTCAGCAGGCTGTATATGATCTCGTTGTAGTTTCCGCTTTCCGTACCGGTCGTGATTTCAGGCATGAGCAGAGAGTACGCAAAGGCATAACCGCTGTCGTTCATATCCGAGGCATAGTCGAACATCTGACCGTCAAATGCTTTTCTTCCCCTGCTGTCGACAAATCCGACATTGCCGTTTTCGTCAACTATCTTAGCAAGTCCCTTATCCGAAAAGCTCCCTGCAAAGCTGTACTGTGGCTGTGCTACAAACTCGCCGTCCTTTTTTATGTATCCGAACTTTCCGTCAACCGCAACGGGCGCAACATCGTTAGTATCTTCGTTAAAAGCATAAGCGGCTGTATACTGCGGTTTCAGCGTGGTTTGACCATCCTTGTCCGCATATCCCCACTTTCCGTCAATGCACACGGGCGTCACCGATTGTATGAACAGCTTGTCGCCTGTGCCGTAAAAAGTTTCTGCCTTGTCACCATACATTCCGAACACGTCAAACACAAAAACTGCAAGGCTTGCCGCACCGAGCGTCAGTATGCCGACAGCACCGCCTATTATCGCACCGACAGGGCTTTTCTTCTTTTCCTGCGGTGTTCCACCTGTGAAAGATGCACAGAACGGGCAGAATTTTACGTTTTCATCTATTTCTCGTTTGCAATTCGGACATATTTTGCTCATATATTTTCTCCGTTATATCTGCTTCAATTTATAATCTCAGCACACTCTTTGATTTACATATCGTGCGATCGCTTTTCCTTAAGGCTGAAGTACATTACGCACATACGAAAGGCTGTCGCAGTCCTTTTCGATGAATGAATCTGTTTTAGAAACGTATTTCATACGTTTTGGATAAGCATATGTCTTTTCGATTTTCACGGTGTAAATCATATTTTCCTCAAATTATAACATCAACAGCCGTTTTTAGATTTGCGTTCATCATTCAACGTTCATTACTTCATTAAACTCTCTGACCACTCTTCTCAGCCCGCTGTCAATGAGCAGATTTCCTTTTGTCGCAATCTCTTTCGGTATCTCTCTGTAATACGCCTCGGCAATTCCACCGGTTATACACGCAATGGTATCGCTGTCGCCGCCTATAGAAATTGCCTTTCTTATCGCACTCTCGTAAGAGCCTGATTCAAAGAATGCTTCAAGTGCAGGCGGAACAGAATATGACGCTCTGCTGTCAAAGACATAATCTCTGCGGATTTCATCAAGCGGTTGAAATCTGTAACCGTACATTTTCTCTATTGTCCGCTTGATGCTGTCCTTGTCCTCTTGCTTTCGTGCAAGGAATACGCAGGTTGCCACTGCCTTTGCACCTTTTATCGCCTCACAGTTATTGTGCGTGTAGTAACAGCTTGCCTTTACTTCCTTTAAAAGCGGTTTCAGGTCGTCAAACGCATAACCGATAGCCGTCACCCTCATCGCCGCTCCGTTTCCGTAGCTTCTTTGAATTCGGAGTGTATCGCTTTCCGCCCACTTTGAAAACATCTGTCCGAATCCTGCGTTACGATAGCGGTTATAATACTGCTTATAGCGTGCGGCATACGCTTTCCGACCGGTACAGCCCGAATGATAGTTCAGCAGCTTTTCTGCGACCGCTACCGTCATTACTGTATCATCGGTGAAATGGCTTCCCGGCGGAAACAGCTCAAACTCTTCCGTTTTCACATTATGCAGTTCTCTTGTCGAGCCGATTATATCACCGAAGATTGCTCCGAGCATATACCCTCCCATGTCACATTTATAATAGATTTTCAGCGGTAATTGTAAATATAGTCGCTTCCGCTTACCCAAAATATCTTATATAAATATTCTATCACAAACAAAATTTCTTCACAATAGGAATTCTGAAACTGTAACTAATTTGTAACTATTTGTTACCGTTTTGTAACTTCTCGCACGTTGATCTCATTGTAATGAATAAATCAACTTTTTACAGTCTGTTGAAAAACCTATATGACTTTTTAAAACGTGTGTTTAGTGTTGTTTGCGCTGCTGACCTTGCAGAGATGAGCATACACAGCCTTTCGCCGTGAGAAATGGGTTTTCGGCAAGAAAAGCAAAATAAGGACACGCTAAGCTTTGCAGGAGGAAAGCCGGCAGAGCGTCCGGGGATAAGAATAGCAACAAGCGTTTTTTCTTCAAGCTGCTTTTTAACTGTTTTTGCGGCATTTTGTTGCCACCCTGTTTCAAAATCAAATTCCACATCTTAACTTGACAGAACCGCTGTAATTGTATTATAATAAAAGTTGAAATTGAATTATACCGCCATTTCGGGCGTATGAAAGGACAACTCGTAAAATGGAAGAGAAAAAATATGATTTTGCTGCCATAGAGAGCAAATGGCAGAAATACTGGGACGAGCATCAGACATTCAAGGCTGAGAACGGCAGTACCAAGCCGAAATTCTACGCCCTTGTGGAGTTTCCCTACCCCTCAGGCGCAGGTATGCACGTAGGTCACATCAAGGCTTATTCAGGTCTTGAGGTAGTCAGTCGTAAGAGAAGACTTCAGGGTTACAATGTACTGTTCCCGATAGGATTTGACGCTTACGGTCTGCCAACCGAGAACACCGCTATCAAGACGGGCGTTCACCCCCGTAAGGTAACAGATAATAACATAGTAAAGTTCACAAATCAGTTAAAGCGTGTAGGCTTCTCGTTCGACTGGTCAAGAGTGATCGACACCACAGAAGAAAAGTATTACAAGTGGACGCAGTGGATATTCCTCAAGATGTTCGAGCACGGACTTGTATTCAGGGACAAGACGCTCGTAAACTACTGCCCCAGCTGTAAGGTTGTACTTTCAAACGAGGATTCACAAGGCGGTCACTGCGACATCTGCCACAGCGAGATAGTGCAGAAGACCAAGGAAGTATGGTATCTGCGTATCACAGAATATGCCGACAAGCTGTTACAGGGTCTTGAAACTGTCGACTATCTGCCTAATGTAAAGCTCCAGCAGCAGAACTGGATAGGCAAGTCTACAGGTGCTTTTGTCAACTTCTCTATCAAGGAGAATGACGAGAAGCTGCGTATCTACACGACCCGTCCCGATACACTCTACGGCGTAACATTCATGGTTATCGCTCCCGAACACCCTATAATCGAGAAGTACAGGGATTCTATAAAGAACATTGCCGACCTTGACGCTTACAAGGCTGAATGCAGTAAGAAGAGCGAATTTGAAAGGACACAGCTTGTCAAGGACAAGACGGGCGTAAAGATAGACGGTCTTACCGGCGTAAACCCCGTTACAGGTAAGGAGATCCCGATATACATTTCCGACTATGTAATGATGGGATACGGCACGGGCGCTATAATGGCGGTTCCTGCTCACGATACCCGTGACTATGAATTTGCAAAGAAGTTCGGCATTGATATAATCGAGGTTATCAAGGGCGGTGATATCTCGAAGGAAGCCTACACGGGTGACGGCGAGATGGTGAATTCGGGTGAGCTGAACGGCATCACAAACAAGAAGGACGCTATCGAAAAGATGCTCGGCGTACTTGCAAAGCTCGGCTGCGGCGAAAAGGGCGTACAGTACAAGATGAAGGACTGGGCGTTCAATCGTCAGAGATACTGGGGCGAGCCTATCCCGATAGTACACTGCCCCGACTGCGGAATTGTTCCCGTACCTTATGAGGAACTGCCTCTGGAGCTTCCTCCTGTTGAGAACTTCCAGCCCGGTCAGGACGGCGAAAGTCCGCTTGCAAAGATAGATTCATTCGTACACTGCAAGTGCCCCAAGTGCGGCAAGGACGCACGCAGAGAAACAGATACAATGCCCCAGTGGGCAGGCTCAAGCTGGTACTTCCTGCGTTACTGCGACCCCAACAACGACAAGGAATTTGCTTCACAGGAAGCGCTCAAATACTGGCTTCCTGTTGACTGGTACAACGGCGGTATGGAGCACGTTACCCGTCATATGATCTACTCACGTTTCTGGCACAAGTTCCTTTACGACATAGGCGAAGTTCCCACTCCCGAGCCTTACGCAAAGCGTACTGCACAGGGTCTTATCTTAGGTCCGGACGGTGAAAAGATGAGCAAGTCAAGAGGCAACGTAATCGACCCGAATGATGTCGTTGACGTATACGGCGCAGACGTTCTTCGTGTTTATGTTCTGTTTATGGGCGACTATGAGCAGGCTGCTCCGTGGAACGACAGCAGTATGAAGGGCTGTAAGCGTTTCCTTGACCGTGTATGGAATCTTCAGAATATGCTTGTCCGTGGCGATGAATACTCAGACGAACTGAGAACATTAATGCACAAGACGATAAAGAAGGTCAGCGAAGATATTGAGAAGATGAGATTCAACACGGCTATCGCCGCTATGATGTCACTTATCAACGAGATCACCGCAAACGGCAAGATTAACGATGCCGAGATGAAATCACTGCTGATACTCTTAAATCCCTTTGCTCCCCACATCACCGAGGAAATGTACAATTCGCTCGGCTACGGCATACTGAACGAAGCGCAGTGGGTAACATACGACGAGGCGCTCTGCGTTGACAGCACCGTTGAGATAGTAGTTCAGCTGTGCGGTAAGATAAAGGCTCGTATAAACGTGCCTACAGCCGCCGACAAGGACGAACTTCTGAAACTCGCAAAGGAAGCTATTGCACAGTCGCTTGAGGGCAAGACAATCCGCAAGGAGATAGTTGTTCCCGGCAAGCTCGTAAACATTGTTGCAAACTGATAATATAAGTATATTACAAAACCGCTCCCGAAGTGTTACGGGAGCGGTTTTCTTTTAGCCTATATACTTTCAAGTGCGTAGCCTTTGCCTCTTTCATAGGTGATAGTCACATCGGCTTTGTTATCATCGAGCTTTTTATTGAGCCGTGAAACCGCCGTGAACAGTGCATTTGCGTTGTCGTAATACGGCAGGCCCCACACATTTTCATAAAGCTCGGCTTTCGGCACTGTACTGCCGATATTACGGGCAAGCATAAGCAGAATCGAGAACTCTTTCTGGGTGGTGAGCAGGTCGTTGTCGGCAAAATATGCCGCCATTGAAACCGTATCAAGTCTGAGCTTTCCGAACGAGATATAACGCTTGTCTTTCCGTACGGAGCGAAGCCTTGCCTCTACCCTTGCAATAAGCACCTGAATATCGTAGGGCTTCGGCAGATAATCGTCACCGCCTGCTCTCAGCGCCGTTATAATATCATCGTTTTCGCTGAGTGCGGACAGAAACAGTATCGGAATATCGTATTTTGCCTTTATCTCACGGCAAAGCGATATTCCGTCGCCGTCTGGGAGCATTATATCAAGTATCACAAGATCGACATCGTTATTCGACAGCATATAACGGCACTGTGCCGCATCTGCCGCCTCAAGAACGCTGTAATCCTCCATAGAAAGACACGAGCTGTTTATCTTCATTATATGCGGATTGTCCTCTACAAGCAGAATCGTACTCACTTTGCATCTTCCTTTCCACACGGTACGGTAAAGCGGAACACCGCTCCGTTTTCACTGCTGTCTGCGGTTATTTCGCCGCCTGTCGATTCTATAATATCACGGCAGATATAAAGTCCCAGTCCGTTTCCGCCGTCCGTGCTGTAGCCTTTGTCAAACAGATGTGCAAGCGCCTCACGGGATATTCCCGTTCCGGTATCGGATACTGTGAACACAGCGAAATTATCACCGCCGGCGGATTTTTCTGCCGAAAATGTCACTGTTCCGTTCTCGGTATGCTTGCCCGAATTCACAGCCAGATTTATAAGCACCTGTAGCAGCATTTCACGGTTTGCTATTATATCGGGGCAGTTATCCGCCCTTGTGACAAGCCGGTTGCCGTGCTTTGCAAGTATAGGTCTGCAAACCGCCGCCGCATCGGAAAGAACGTCCCTTGCGGCAAACCTGCTCAGCTCCATTGCTGTGACCTCGTTATGAGATACCGAGAGCAGCTTTGTCACCATATCGGACAGACGCTGAGCCTCGCTTGAAATCGTTTCAAGATTTGACAATGTTTCATCGTTTACGACATTCTTTTCTATCTGTTTTTCGGTAAGCTGTGCGTATCCGCTCATTACCGTGAGCGGAGTTTTCATTTCGTGGGCGATATTGTGCATAAAATCGGTTTTCAGCCTGTCGAGCTTTTCAAGCGTTTCATTCATTTTGGTGACCTGCGATTCACGCTGTTTCGATTCGTCAAGGCGGCGCTCTGTTCTGGAAAGATTTATAGTAAGCATGACCGCATTACAGAACACAAACAGGATAGTAGCATAGGAGCGGATATAGAATATCTTCGTGAAGTAGGTAAGCCCTTCTATCAAATAAACGACTGTGGTAAGTACAACGGTAGAGCATACTATAATGCTGTCGATGTAGCCCATAAGCCTGTGTTTTACCGCCGTAACACAGATATATACAGAAGAAAGAGTCAGATATACCGCCATAACAGCGCCTGCAACAACGGTAAAATGCGTATAAACGGTTGACGGCGTAAAGATGTAGAAGAGCAATATCGCACCTGCAGAGCATATAGAGGTCACAACAAAATGCTTATTCGGTCTTAATCCGAGTGCGGCAAAGGCATAGAGCAGTATGAACACGAAATAGAGTATATTCGTGATGTATTCGAGTTTATGCTCAGTGTACCAGTCAAGATAGGGGAACAGTACGCCTATCTGCTTGCTTTCGTATATTAGATAGTGCAGAGCCGCAGTAAGACAGGTGAGTGAAAACCACATCATGCTGCGTTTTCTGTTTCCGAGAAGGAACATTCCGAAAAAGAATATCGCCATAGCAAGCAGTGTTCCTGCAATGAGTCCGTCACAAACGGTCTGCGCCCTGTCGTTTGCGGATATAAGCGGTGCTTTTGCAAGGCAGAGCTTTTGTATCGTACCTGTTCTGTGATTGAACCATGCGTGACGGATTATTATCTCCGCAGTATCCGCCTGTGCGGTGAAATATAGCGTGTATCTGTCTGTCGCAGGGACAAATTCTTCGGCATTGTCGGACACCTTACCGACCTCGCTGAGCAGTTTTCCGTCAATATAGACCTGTTGTGCATAGGTCGCCGTTTCTCCGGATAGTCCGTAGGCGACACCTTTTTCAAGGGGCAGTACTATGCGGAATGTAGCATATTTATCATCGGGATCGCCCTGCGATATATCGCCTTTTGCAAAATCGTCCGGGGTATACAACTGTCCTTTGTAATATTCGCCGGAGGATATATCTATACCGACACATTCCTTTGACAAATCGACATCAGCTATTTTGTCCGCCGACATTATATCAACATATTTCGGCATTGTGCCTGCGGTAAGAAGATAGAAAAACAAAGAAACAATTATTATAAACAATACGCAGACAAAAGCTGTTTTGGCATTTCTCCGCACATTTCCGTTCATACTATCACCCCTTTGTATTTTACTCCGCTTTTTCGGCAGATGCGGTTTTCTTGCCGAATTGTAAGAAAATCTTTATTCTATTTTAACACAAAAAAGGAAAGCCGACAAGGAGAATACGCAAAATAAAATATTAACAAGCAAAAAAGTCTTTTCTTTTTCGGCAATATGTGATACAATAATAGGGAACATATTTAAAAATCTCCGATGAAAAGGAACGGAATAAATTATGAAAAAACTTTTACGCTTTGCATCCGCCTTACTTTGCGGAGCAATGTTACTTTGCTCGCTGTCCGTTACCGCTTTTGCCGAAGACGGCGGCGATGACGAGGTATATGATTTCGACCCGAATACCGACAAGATATACAGCGAGGCTGTATATATGGTAAATACCGATACGGGCGATGTGGTCTACAAGAAGAACGAGAACAAGAAGATGTATCCTGCGTCGACTACAAAGATAATGACCTGCATAATTGCGCTTGAGCATCTGTCTGAAGGCACTCTAAAAAAGAAGGTCCAAGTACCTTACGACTGCTTCAACGATTTCTACGAGGATCCGAACTACAGCGATCCGTCAAATGCCGCAATCGAGCCTTTACAGGACAACCTGACATACAAGGACTGCTTATATGCACTTATGCTCCCGTCAGCCTGTGAAGCGGCAAATATCCTTGCTTACAACATAGGCGGAGGAAGCATATCAAAGTTTATCGGAATGATGAATGAAAAAGCAAAGGAGCTCGGCTGTACCGGAACAAACTTTGTGAACGCTCACGGTCTGCATAACGACAACAACTACACAACGGCGGAAGACCTTTACAAGATGACAAAGTACGCTTACGACAAGTTCCCGCTGTTCAAGGAAATAACAAGCACATATGAATATGAAATGCCGAAAAATGAGGCAAATCCGGACGGCTACTCCATTTACAGCACTATTTCGCTTCTGCGCCCCGGCAGTGTTTACGAATATGAATACGCATACGGCACAAAGACGGGTACTACCGATGAAGCCGGAAGATGCCTTGTTTCAGCTGCCAAGAATCAGTACAACTATATCCTTGTGACGCTCGGCGCACCGGTAAAGGACAAGAACGGAGAATACTATGACGACTGGTATTCGATGATTGACGCACTCAACCTCTACAAGTGGGCATTCACAAACTTTGAAATGGCTACTGTAGTAAACAAGGACGAGCAGATAACCGAAGTCAAGGTCGAAATGGGAGAGAGCGCAACGCACGTTATACTGACACCCGAAAGCGACTACACAGCGCTTATGCCGAAATCGGTAAAGGAATCGGGTGTGCAGAAGGTATTCAAGGCTTATGAAAGCGTACATGCTCCCGTGAAAAAGGGCGATATACTCGGTGTAATGGACGTTAAATTCAAGGGCGAAACTATCGCCACGATGAACCTTGTGGCAAACAATAATGTTGCAAGATCGGACGTAGAGTATTATATAGAAAAAGCAAAGGACGAGTTCGACAAGCCGTGGTTCAAGGTTTCGGCTGTTGGAATAGTTGTACTGCTTATCTGCTTTATCGTTACAAGAACGATAGAAAACTCAAAGCGCAGAAAGCTGGCATCAAAGGAGAAGCGCCGCTTTGAAAGCTACGCTAAAAAACGCTGATGCAAGGTGTAAATATAATCTGCCTCGGCAGACTTAAGGAAAGCTATCTGAGAGATGCCTGCAAGGAATATGAAAAGCGGCTCGGCGGCTCCTGTGTGCTGAAGATATATGAGCTTGAGCCTGTCACACTGCCGAATGAGCCGTCTGACAGGCAGATAGAGGACGCACTCGCAAAAGAGGCTGAAATGATAGAAAAGAAGCTGGCGAAGAACGCTCTTACTGTTGCTATGTGCATTGAGGGAAAGCAGCTTTCAAGCGAGGAGCTTGCCGCTAAGCTGAGCGATACGGCGGTGCAGGGAAAGTCGGCGGTGAACTTCATAATCGGAAGCTCGTTCGGGCTTGCACCAAAGATAAAGGCGATGGCTGATATAAAGCTGTCGATGTCGAAGATGACTTTTCCGCATCAGCTTGCAAGGGTGATGCTGCTCGAGCAGATCTACAGGGCGTATAGTATTATTGCAGGGAAAAGGTATCATAAATGAATACTAAGGAGAGAAGGAACAATGAGCATATTCACGATTATTGCCGGTGTCAACGGCGTGGGTAAAAGTAGCCTTACCGGACTTCTCAAGGGAGAACGTTCCGACCTCGGTATTATAGTTGATGTTGACGCTATCTCAGCTAAATGCGGCGGAAATATCAAAGGCGGTAAAAAAGCTATACAGATTATAAACGATTGTCTTGATAAGAAAATCAATTTCACACAGGAAACAACATTATCGGGAAAAAGAATATTCGGTACATTGGAAAAAGCAAAGAAAAACGGCTATTATATCAGGATGTACTATGTGGCTCTGAGCTCGCTTAATGAAAGCTGTATCAGAATAGAAAACCGTGTAAGAAAAGGCGGTCACGATATTCCGAAAGAAGATGTTACAAAGCGATTTGCAAAACGTTTTGACGATGTGATCAAAGTTCTTCCGTACTGCGATGAGGTTCATTTTTATGACAATGAAAACGGATTTATCGACGCAGGCGAATATAAAAACGGTGAAATTGTAATTAAGCAACATACGGAGTGGCTTGATCAACTGAAAAACGAATTTTCGGACAAACAGGTATAATGTGCCGTCAAACAACAAAAAGCGGAGCGATGATCTGAATGAACATCGTTCCGCATTATTTTTGCAAAAGAAAAACCGCTTTGATAATGATTATCAAAGCGGTTGGCACGCCAAGAGGGATTCGAACCCCCGACCCTCTGGTTCGTAGCCAGATACTCTATCCAGCTGAGCTATTGGCGCATATCTTGTAAATTTACTAATATATTTTAGCACATCAAAAAGAGTTTGTCAAGGGGTTTTATAAAATTTTTATAAAAAACGGGGGCAGGTTGTTAGTGCCTGCTCCCGTTTAATATTCATCCTATGTTACTTAGTTGCTTTATCAAGTGCCTGAGAGATATCCGCAATAATATCGTTTATATCCTCGATACCGATAGTAAGTCTTACCGTACCCTCGCTTATTCCTGCGGCTACGAGCTGTTCGGGCGATAACTGGCTGTGCGTTGTTGAAGCGGGGTGGATAACCTGACTTCTTACATCGCCGACATTAGCTACTATCTGTAAAAGCTCAAGGCTGTTCATGAACTTTTCGCCTGCGGGCTTGCCGCCCTTGATAACGAATGTGAACACACCGCCTGCACCCTTGGGACAATACTTTTTGCAAAGCTCGTAATACTTGTTTGAGGGCAGTGCAGGGTAATTTACCTTTTCAACGGCAGGGTGGGATTCAAGGAATTTTGCTACCGCAAGTGCGTTTTCGCAATGGCGCTGCATACGCAGAGCAAGCGTTTCCATACCTGTAAGGCAGGTGTGAGCCGCAGACGCTGAAAGGCAGGCGCCTATATCTCTTGTTATGAGCGCACGGAGTCTTGAGATGAATGCCATTTCTCCGAGATCGGCAAACACTACACCGTGATAGGATACGTCAGGCTCGTTGAAGAGCGGGAATCTGGGATTACCCTTGAAAGTGAACTTTCCGCTGTCTACTACAACACCTGCCATTACACTGCCGTGACCGCCCAAAAACTTTGTTGCAGAGTGGATAACAAGGTCTGCGCCCCACTCTATAGGTCTGCAAAGATAGGGTGTCGTGAAGGTGCTGTCTACTACAAACGGGATACCGTGCTTGTGGGCTATCTTGCCGATCTCTTCGATATCGGCAACGTTTGCGTTGGGGTTGCCGATAAGTTCGGTGAAGAACAGCCTTGTCTTGTCGGTTACGGCATTTTCCCAGGCGGAAAGATCATCGGGGTCGACGAACTTTACCGTGATACCCATTCTCTTTAACGTGATACCGAGCAGGTTTATCGCACCGCCGTAAATGTTTATGGACGAAACAAGCTCGTCGCCCTCGCTGCAGAGGTTTATTATAGTATTGAATATAGCGGCGTGTCCGGACGCAAACGAGAGTGCCGCAACACCGCCGTCCATAGCGGTGACCTTGCGCTCAAGCATTTCGCAGGTGGGATTCTGTAGTCTTGAGTAGATGTTGCCCGGCTCTTTAAGTTCAAAGAGCGTTCTTGCGTGTTCGGCGTCCTTGAACACATAGGCGTTTGTTTCGTACAGGGGCGGAGTTACCGACATTGTAGCTTCGTCAGTTTCGTAGCCTGCGTGGACTGCAAGCGTTTCTATGGAATATTTTTTCATAGTAAGTCTTCCTTTGATCTTTTTAATTACCCCTAAACGTACAGGGTTTAAGGTAATTCTACCACATTTTTCTTTGTTTGTCTATAGAAATATTCTATCGGCAGCCCTTTATCGCTCAGCCGCAATATTGACACCGATTATTCCGCCGATACAGCCGCACAGCGCTGAGCTTATCAGCTTAGGCAGAAATTCCGTTCCGGTAAATCCGCCGGATATAATTGTGATTACAAAGCAAAGGACGAACATTGTAAGGCCGCCGAGCGTTCCCCATGCAAAGCCGTTTTTCCCTCTTCCGCCGCCCCAGAACATTCCGCATAATCCTGCCGCCGCACCGAGAGATATGTATCCGAAAGTGATATCCGCCCCGTCTGGCGCATCGGTAATGTTGAACATAAACGCACCCAAGACGGTAAAGACTGCCGCTGTTATTATTCCGGCTATGGTACCCTTTATAAAAGGTCTGAGCTTCTTTATTACCGTTTTGCAACTTCTGCGTTTCACCATATCACTACCCGCTTTCGCTTTTAGTACAGATATATGACGGCAGAGAAGGTTTTATTACTTTGTCCGAAATCGTATAACTTGCAAAAAGGGCATCACTGCGCCAAATTCCGTATATCTGCTGTCATTTTGCATAACCAAACCGCAAATTTGCAAGAAAATATTCTGCAAGTTTCATACAAAAAACTTGCAGAAACATATTGACAACGCCGCAAACCCGTGATATAATTACAACTGTAGTCAAAACGAC
Source organism: uncultured Oscillospiraceae bacterium (assembly GCA_900539195.1). Classification (GTDB taxonomy): domain Bacteria; phylum Bacillota; class Clostridia; order Oscillospirales; family Ruminococcaceae; genus Ruminiclostridium_E. The sequence goes on along the minus strand of UQBC01000013.1, from coordinate 36,938 downwards.
TGCAGGCAATCAACGAAACAAAGCTGTTTCAGGTGACAGTTAAAGTGAAACAAAAACTTCATTTTACTGCAAATATTCCTCAAATTTACGGTAGAATTACAATACACCGCAAATTTGCAGAATAAATCATCTGTTGCCTGCTGTTTTTATCCCCAAAAATGAAATTTGAAGGATTTAAAACACTCAAAACATCAATAAACAAAACCTATACCGAACAGGAGTGAGCTTATGCTGGAAAAAGAAGGTCAGGTCAGAATACCCGCCGGCTGCGCTATCTCAGGCTTCATAAGCAGGGACGGCAACAGAATATGCGGTGACAAGATAGTAAAGTCAATATCATATATGCACGACAGATCAAACGGTCTGGGCGGCGGATTTGCAGGATACGGCATTTATCCCGAATATAAGGATCAGTACGCGTTCCACATTTTCTATGACTCGAACGAGGCAAGAGTGGAAACCGAGCGTTTCCTTGACAAGCATTTTGATGTTGTAAACCTTTCCCGTATTCCTACGAGAAAGCACCCGAACATAACAAACGAGCCGCTCATCTGGAGGTATTTCGTAAATCCCCTGCCGACAAAGCTTACGGAAAGTCAGCTTGACGAGAGAGAATTCGTTGCGCAGTGCGTTATCAACATAAACGACAAGATAAACGGTTCTTACGTTTTCTCGAGCGGCAAGAATATGGGCGTATTCAAGGCTGTCGGATATCCGGAAGATGTCGGAGAGTTCTACAGGCTTGAAGAATATGCAGGCTATGCATGGACAGCGCACGGCAGATATCCTACCAATACACCGGGTTGGTGGGGCGGCGCTCATCCGTTCGCACTGCTGGATTATACCATTGTACATAACGGTGAGATCTCTTCATATGACGCAAACAGAAGATACATCGAAATGTACGGCTATAAATGTAACCTGCTGACAGATACAGAGGTTATAACATATATAATTGACTTTCTCAACAGAAAACAGAAACTATGTCTTGAAGATATAGCAAAGATAATTGCCGCTCCGTTCTGGAGCGAGATAGACTCGGATAAATACAGCGAGAGCGAAAAGCAGAAGCTGAAATACTTCAGAAACGTATTCTCAAGCCTGCTGATAACAGGACCGTTCTCGATAATCCTCGGCTTTGACGGCGGTCTTATGGCACTCAACGACAGACTTAAGCTCCGTTCAATGGTTGCCGCAGAAAAGGGTGATATGGTTTACCTTGCGAGCGAGGAATGTGCGATAAGAGCCATCTGTCCCGTTGTTGACCGTATCTGGTCACCGAGAGGCGGAGAGCCTATCATCGTTAAGCTGAACGAGAAGAAGTAAGAAAGGGAGCGGTAACAGTGGCACTTAATTATTTTCAGCCTTTATTTGATGTTATAAGAGATAAGGACCGTTGCATAAAATGTCAGGCTTGTGCAAGACAGTGTGCAAACGAGGTACACAGATATGACGCAGATCTTGATATGATGATCTCGGACAGCCAGCAGTGCGTTGACTGCCAGAGATGCGTATGTATCTGTCCTACAGGTGCATTGAAGATAGTAGATAACCCCAACAAGTTCAGAAACAACTCCAACTGGAGCCAGCAGATAATGACTGAGGTCTACAAGCAGGCGGAAACAGGCGGCGTTCTTCTTTCGGCAATGGGTAACCCGAAGGAGTATCCTGTTTACTGGGACAAGATACTGCTCAACGCTTCTCAGGTAACGAATCCGCCTATCGACCCTCTGCGTGAGCCTATGGAAACAAAGGTATTCCTCGGAAAAAAGCCGAAGAACGTTTCTTTCAACGAGGACGGCAGTGTAAAGACGGAAACGACACCTACGCTTGAGCTTTCAACGCCTATCATGTTCTCGGCTATGTCATACGGCTCTATCAGCCGTAATGCTCACGAAAGCCTTGCAAGAGCGGCTACGGAGCTTGGTATATTCTACAACACGGGCGAGGGCGGTCTGCACAAGGACTTCTATCAGTACGGTCCCAATACTATAGTACAGGTCGCTTCGGGACGTTTCGGCGTATTCAAGGATTATCTTGAAACGGGTGCGGCAATAGAAATCAAGATGGGTCAGGGCGCAAAGCCCGGTATCGGCGGACATCTCCCCGGCGCAAAGATCCTTGAGGATGTTTCAAGAACAAGAATGATCCCCATGGGAACAGACGCTATTTCTCCTGCTCCCCACCACGATATATATTCGATAGAGGACTTACGTCAGCTCGTTCTTTCACTGAAAGAGGCTACAGAGTACAAGAAACCCGTTATCGTAAAGATAGCCGCAGTGCATAACGTTGCCGCTATCGCATCGGGCATTGCACGCTCGGGTGCGGATATTATCGCAATAGACGGTTACAGAGGCGGTACGGGTGCCGCTCCAACAAGAATAAGAGATAACGTAGGTATCCCGATTGAGCTTGCACTCGCAAGCGTTGACCAGCGTCTGCGTGACGAGGGTATCAGAAACGAGGTTTCGGTAGTAGTTGCCGGTTCTATCCGTTCAAGCTCGGACGTGGTAAAGGCTATCGCGCTCGGTGCGGACGCTTGTTATATCGGCACAGCCGCTCTGCTGGCGCTCGGTTGTCACCTTTGCAGAAGCTGTCAGACAGGCAAATGCAACTGGGGTATCGCAACACAGCGCCCCGATCTTGTAAAGCGTCTTAACCCGAACATCGGTTATCAGCGTCTTGTAAATCTTGTTCATGCGTGGGATCACGAGATCAAGGAAATGATGGGCGGTATGGGCATCAATTCAGTCGAAGCTCTCAGAGGCAACAGACTTATGCTCAGAGGTATCGGTCTTAACGAAAAGGAACTTGAGATACTTGGCATACAGCACGCAGGTCAGTGATTAAGGAGAGGTAAGGTAAAATGAAAAGAGTTTACGTTAACGAAGACTGGTGCCTTGCGTGCCATCTGTGCGAATATTACTGCGCCGCCGCAAACAGCGGAGCTGAGAATATGATAAAGGCTTTTGCAAACGGCAACAAGCCCATTCCGAGAATAAAGGTAGAGGAGGGCAGCGGCATAAATTTTGCCGTACAGTGCCGTCACTGTGAAACTCCTCTTTGCGTAAAGAGTTGTATCACAGGCGCTTTATCGCAGAAGGACGGCGTTATCTCGTGTGACGAGAGCCGTTGTGTAGGCTGCTACACCTGCGTACTTGCCTGTCCTTACGGTTGTATCGTAACAAGCGAAAATTCAAAGGTTATACAGAAATGTGACCTTTGTATGAAGAACAACAACGGCGAGCCTGCCTGCGTAAAGGGCTGTCCGAACAAGGCAATCGTCCTTGAAGAAAGATAAGGAGGAGCGAAGATGAAGAATTACGTTATCATAGGAAACTCCGCCGCCGCTATCGGTGCAGTTCAGGGAATACGCTCGGTTGACAGGGACGGCAGTATAACGATAATCACGGACGAGGCATATCATACATATTCAAGACCGCTTATAAGCTACTGGCTTGAGGGCAAGGTTGCCGATGACAAGATATACTACAGAGAACCGGACTTCTACGAGAAGAACAATGTAAAGACAATTTTCTCGACCCGTGCCGAAAAAATCGAAAACGGCTGTGTGGTACTTGACAACGGAGAGAAAGTACAGTATGATAAGTTATTGGTAGCAACGGGTTCAAAACCGTTCGTTCCTCCGATGAAAGGACTTGACGAGGTAGAGGACAAGTTCACATTTATGACATGGGACAGTGCAAAGGCTATCCGTGAAAAAGTCACAGCCGGAACAAAGGTACTTATAATAGGTGCGGGACTTATCGGTCTTAAGTGTGCAGAGGCTCTTCATCATCTGAACGCCGATATTACGGTAGTCGACCTTGCGGACAGGATACTTCCGAGTATTCTTGACGTCCGTGCAGGCGAGATAATGCAGAAGCATATAGAGGATAAAGGAACAAAATTCATCCTCGGCACAAGCGTTGAGCAGTTCTCAAAGAACAGTGCAAAGCTGACAAACGGCGATACGGTAGACTTTGACATTCTTGTTGTTGCAGTCGGCGTAAGACCTAACACAGAGCTTGTAAGCGACGCGGGCGGCAAGGTTGAAAAGGGTATAATAACCGATCTTCACCAGCAGACAACGATTGACAACGTTTATGCCGCAGGCGACTGCACAGTAAGCCACGATTGTTCATCAAATACAGACAGGATACTCGCACTTCTTCCTAACGCATTTATGCAGGGCGAGGTCGCAGGTAAGAATATGGCAGGCGAGGAAACGCTTTATCTGAACGCTATACCGATGAACGCCATAGGCTTTTACGGTCTGCATATCATAACAGCCGGAAGCTATGACGGCGATGAAGATATCACAGAAGACGCAGACAAGGAGATATACAAGAAGCTCGTATTCAAGGACGGTCTGCTTAAGGGCTTTATACTGATGGGCGATGTCGCAAGAGCGGGTATTTACACCTCGATGATAAAGGAACAGATACCTCTTACCGAGGTTGACCTTGATCTTCTCAGAGAAAAGCCTCAGATGATGATGTTCGGCAAGGCAAGACGTGAAGAAAAGCTCGCAGGCAAAAAGCACTGACGCTACAGAAAATGAGCAAAATGTCTGCAATAACGGAGGATAAGCCATGACAGTATTAAATGCTAATGAGATAGGTTATTACGACCTTAATAAAAAGATAGTCGAATGTGCCGACAAGGATATAACGATAACCGACGCTATGGGACAGCGTTACATAGGCTGCGGCGTTGCAGGCAAGACAATTACCGTTGAGGGTACTCCCGGTAACGCTCTGGGCGCATATCTTGACGGAAGTACTATCATAGTACACGGCAACGGACAGGACGCTATCGGCGATACAATGAACAACGGCGAGATATTCATACACGGCAACTGCGGTGATACGACGGGCTACGCAATGCGTTCAGGCAAGATATTTGTAAAGGGCAACGCAGGCTACCGTGTAGGAATACATATGAAGGAGTATCACGAATTCTACCCGAAAATAATCATCGGCGGCAAGGTCGGAGATTTCCTCGGCGAATACCAGGCAGGCGGAATCATAGTAGTTCTCGGTATCGGCTGTGACGGCAAGGTGCCTGTAGGCTCGTTCTGCGGAACGGGAATGCACGGCGGTCATATGTATATCCGCAGTGACGAAGCTCCCAAAGGACTTCCCGTACAGGTTTCATGCGAAGTCGCAGACGACGGCGACAAGGCTGATATCCGTGAATATGTTGATGAATTTGCAAAGAACTTCGGATATGACACGAATACGCTGTTAAAGGGCAGATTCTACAAGCTGTCACCAAATACGGCAAGTCCGTACAAACAGCTTTACACGCATAACTGATAAGAAACGGAATAGATATATTAATGTAAACGCCCTGCCGGTTTTAAGGGTGCGTCGGCAGAGCGTTTAATACTACGAAAGAGGGTGCCGCAATGAACATACTGATAGCAGGCAAAACCGAAGAGATATGCGACAGCATAGCACAGCTTCTGCTTGAACTTGACTGCGACAACATTTCGACATTCACAAGCGGCACTATCATAAGAGGCGTTGATATATCGAAATTCGACAGTGTTATAATTTCCACTCCGTTATCTGACGAATTCGGGCTTGATCTTGTGGCTGACATTTCAAAGGACACAAAGAACGGAATTGTGGTGCTGGCAAAGCGTGAAATCGCAGATGAGGTACAGAAGAAGATACGATTCACCGGTGCTTTCGTTCTGCCAAGACCGTTCAACAAGGCTTTGCTTATACAGACAATAAAGCTTACCGAAATCGCCCATATAGGTATGGCAAAGCTGGAGGAAGAAAACAGACAGCTGACACAGCAGTTGTCTGATATGAAGATAGTAAACCGTGCAAAATCAATGCTCATGCAGTATCTTAATCTTACGGAGGATCAGGCACACAGGCATATTCAGAAGCAGGCAATGGATTTAAGAAAGACGCAGAGAGCCGTTGCCGAGGATATATTGAAGACGTATCAGAACACAAAGGAAGATGGAACAGATATATAAACTGAAACGCAGAGCGATGGCTCTGCGTTTGTTGTTATGTTTCTTTCTGTATGTTATTATGTACAGTGCGGGAGTGGCAAGCATATTCCCTATAAATTTCAGAACAGTTTAATTACCCTCGCCAACTCTGCTCTATCCCTCGCCCTGCACTACTCCAAATTCAAAATTTCCGCCGCAAGGCTCTCCAAAATTTTTCAATATTCATCATTCATCATTCATTATTCATTAATAAAATAAAATCCGCCCCCGTTTTCACGGGGGCGAACTCATCAAGTCATTAATTTATAAATATTAAGCCCTGAAACTCACGCTGTTCTCAGATTACTGGAGTAACTGGAGAATAGCCTGAGGCTGCTGGTTAGCCTGAGCGAGCATAGCCTGAGATGCCTGCTGAAGAATGTTATTCTTAGTGTAGTTGATCATCTCTGTAGCCATATCTGTATCTCTGATCTGAGATTCAGCTGCTGTCAGGTTCTCGTTTGTTGTTGTCAGGTTGTTAACTGTGTACTCAAGTCTGTTCTGAAGTGCACCAAGACCTGCTCTCTGCATAGATACTGTCTTAACAGCAGCGTCTACCATGTCGATAGCAGCATTTGCAGAATCCTGAGTAGAAACATCAGCATTAGCAACACCTATAGCAGAAGATGACATATCGTTAACGTTCAGCGTAACTCTCTGATCCTCAACGCCGTTAGCACCGATCTGGAATGTAAGACCCTTACCGTTGTTAGGAACTGAATCCTTACCAACACCTGCACCGTCTGTGATAGCTACTTCTGCATTACCATTAACGTTGAAGTAGATCTTACCATCTGCATCGCCATCGGTGTTCTTTGTATCTTCCAGTTTTACAGAGTAGTCATATCCAGCTTCCTTGAGGATGTTTTCGATATCTTTTTCTGTGTATGTCTTACCTGTTGAAAGTTCAAGGGTTAACTCAGCACCATTTGTTGTTGTTGCAGCTGCAGCAACCTTAACATTTTCCTTACCTGCAGCAACTGTAGTGGAAATGGTTATCTTAGAAGCCATATTTGTATCTACTGCCTTGCCGTAAGTGTTAGCTGTAAATGTTATCTTATCAGATGAACCGTGTGCACCGTTTGTACCGTCACCAATGAGTTTCAGTATATTTGTAGCATCTGAACCGGTTGCACGAAGACCAGCGGTTGTAGCTGTTGTATCACCAGCCTTAGAAGCTGTCATGACACCGTTTGCAAGCTTAACAGAAACTTCTGCGGGAGCCTGTTCCTGACCGGCATCCTTAGACTGCGTAGCGTTAGCAATCAGGTTATCAATATCCTTCTGAGTGTAAGTTGCACCGGAAACAAGGTTCATAGTAAGAGTCTTACCATCAGCAGACCAAATGGCATTTTCGCCGCCCTTACCTGATGCGGTGTAAGCTGTAGTAATTTTAACACCAGCTATGTTAGATGTAACTGTAGCACCCTTAAGATCTGTATCAGTTATAGAAACTGAACCGTACTTAGCGCCGTATTCGGTTGTACCCTGTGAGCCGCCGAGTGAACCATCGAGGAGCTTCATGCCGTTGTACTCTGTAGAAGAAGCGATTCTGTCGATTTCGCTCTTGAGTGCGTCAACTTCGAGCTGGATAGCTTCACGGTCTGTGTCATCCTGGTATGTACCGTTAGCTGACTGAACTGCGAGTTCTCTCATTCTCTGAAGAATTGAGTGAGTTTCGTTTAAGCCGCCTTCAGCTGTCTGGATAAGAGAGATACCGTCGTTGGCATTCTTTGTAGCCTGTGAAAGACCACGGATCTGTGAACGCATCTTTTCAGATATAGCCAGACCTGCAGCGTTATCGCCTGCACGGTTGATCTGATAACCTGAAGATAACTTTTCAGTTGCCTTCTTTGTACCTGAAACGTTGATGTTCATCTTGTTGTTAGCATTGATCGCATTTAAGTTATGCTGTACTACCATACCTGCCATTTTGTTTTCCTCCTTGAATGTACTCCCGAAATCCTTTTCGGAAGTCGTTGCCCTTATAGGGACTTGTTTTTGTTAGTGTGACCTTGCTTTGCGCTAAGCTAAAGTCGTTTGGTGTTTGTTTTGCAAAACACTGCGGAAGTTATCTCCGCCTCCGCACAGGGTTCTGTGACCCTTACATTTATTATATCGGCACTTGTTTTTCCGAACTTTAGCCTTTTTGAAAACTTTTTTATAATTTTTCTGAGAAATTTTGTAGTGCGTTTGTGTAAAATTTACAATATGAACTGTCGGCTTTGCGTGATAGCAAAAACCGCCCTGCGTCACAGAGCGGTTATACAAAGTCTTATTTTACGATAAGCGCAAGGTGTCCTGCCGAATAACAGTTTATCTCCTTTAAGTAATCTATTATCATTTTCACTCTGTCAGGATTATGACAAAGCGGATGAGAAGCAAGACAGACAGCGGTTTTAAACCTCTCAAATATTTCATTGGGATTATCACTGCCGGCTGCTGCGGCAGCGCCGAAAAAGTCTATAAGTGCTACGGAAGCACAAAAATATGCGTAGTTATCAAAAATATTATAATTATTATCTGAAAACGGCATAAGCTCACACATATAAAGACATCTTACTATGTTTCTTATCATAAACGGCTTAGTTGAACATATTTTATAGAACTTTTCGAGATTAGTTATATATGTCTGTATTTCAACGGAAAATTTGCCTTCGATGTTCTTTTTTCTGATTGACGACAATATTTCTGACAGTTTATCACCTACATCTGTACTGTCAAGCATACACTGCACAACGCCAAGCTTAACCTTATAATTCGGTTCTATATCCGAAAGTGATTTTGCAAGTGCGGGGCTGTTTATCTGTTTTGATAAAGCGGTAATGCCCTCAGGTATTCTGTCCGGTGATGAATTTTCAAGCTTTGAAAGCGTCTGTGCGGCAAGAGTGCCAATAATCATCGATGTATGTATATCACGTTTTTTGTCACTAAGAATGCCGTAGAAAAAATCAAAAAGCTGATTTCTGTATTTAAGTCCCGGATTGTTTTTTACGTCGTCAATTGTATCGGGTTTAAATATCAGAATGGTTTCCGGCTCATATTCTTTGCCGTAAATATAAACATCACAGGATTTTTCGTTATTGGCAATAACATCAAATACAGCAGGACAACTCAAAAATCTGATTTTTGTAATTACGTTATTATTTATAGTACCGCTTATAGGATAATTCCGACATACAGCAGAAAGGTATTCTGCCCCAAGTTCTTTCTGAATTTTACAAAGTCTGTCCTCTTTATCGTGAAAAGGACAATCACCGTCAGGCATAAGAACTATTTTATTTATGCCGTTATCCGTCTTTTCAAAGGAGGCTTTTATCAACTCGTCCAACTCATCGGAGTGCTTGGATTTTTTTAAACTTTCCACTTCCTCATCTGCCCACAGTATATCCCAATTCCGGCAACAATCCATCGTACACTTTCCGCCTATGCACTGAAAATCGTTGACGTACTGTGCTGTTTTAAGTATATATCCCATATCTTTACCCTTTCCGGAATCTTTTCCAAAAATAATATCTTTATTATAGCACCGAATTGCAGAATTTTCAACCTGCAGCAAAAGGAAAGGAGGAGCGTAGAGTACAGCAAAAACCGCCCTGCGTCACAGAGCGGTTTTGTATCAGTTATCAAGTATATCGCTTATCATCTTATCTACGTCATCATAAGAGGCTTTATCGGTGACAGCACCGGATTTCATTTGTTGAACTTCCTTTATTGCTTCTATAGTTACGGAATTTGGCTTACTGCTAATTTTAATCTTTTTATCTGCATTTTCATTAAAAACTGCCATAATAATAACCTCCTTGCAAGTTGTATAATACACCTATTCTTTCAGAATGTCAACTGCACAAGCACATAGCAAAAACCGCCCTGCGTCACAGAGCGGTTTTGCTTGAATAATAGAGAGGTATATATGAAAACTTTCGTTGTACTTAGGTGGAGCGTGTATAGGGCGGCTGTTGCCGTCTTGCCGGCTCCTGTTATGTTAACCGTGCTTGTCGGCACGATATTTTTCAAGCCGAAACCTATCGGCTGATTTCGGTCGTCGGAATCCTTTCCTCTGACTGTGACTATAGTATACCCCCTTTTTATGAATCATATAATAACGGGCGATGAAAGAAATGTGAAAAATCTTGAAACGAAGGTGTATGTATCGTGGGGAATATTCTTCAATGACGGGCAAATTTCATCACAAAAAGTAAATCTGCAGCATACATTGCTATCCGCCGGTAACGGAAGTCAAGCAACGTGCTGACAATCAGAACGGCGAATTTGAAGCGGCACACTGCCGCCCGCCACGGAAAAGCCCCTTGTACCTTAGGGGGTGGTACAAGGGGCTTTCCTTTGGGTTATAATTCAGAGGCTATATAAATAGATGAAATCAAATTTAACAGCTACGATCTCAGAAATATCAGAAATCAACTTCTGTATCGTAGTAGCAGCACTTAAGCAGCTTCTCCATCTCTTCCTGTGTAGGAATACGAGGGTTAGAACCTGTGCAAGCGTCTGCGATAGCATTCTTAGCGATCTCGGGTAATCTCTCCAGGAATACGTTTTCGGGAACGAAACCGTTTTCTGTAGGATAGCTGTCTGCGCCGTAGTTCTTGATGCAGTGAGGAATCTTCAGTTCGTCATTCATCTTACGCAGATAAGCGATGAGGAGCTTTACCTTTTCGTCATCATTTGCACCGCCAAGACCCATAAAGTCAGCGATTACGCCGTAACGCTTCTTAGCTGTTTCGTCCTTTGCGTTGAATGCGATAACCTTAGGAAGATACATAGCGTTTGCGGCACCGTGTATGATGTGTGCGCCGTAATCAGCAAATGCGGCACCTGTCTTGTGAGCCATTGAGTGAACGATACCGAGCAGAGCATTCGAGAATGCCATACCTGCGAGGCACTGTGCGTTGTGCATTGCATCACGCTTAGCCATATCGCCGTTGTAAGAACCAACGAGGTCGTTCTGGATCATCTTGATTGCGTGAAGCGCAAGAGGATCTGTAAAGTCGCAGTTAGCTGTTGAAACGTATGCTTCAATAGCGTGTGTCATAGCGTCCATACCTGTATGTGCTACGAGCTTCTGAGGCATTGTTTCTGCAAGATCGGGATCAACGATAGCAACATCGGGAGTGATCTCGAAGTCAGCGATAGGATACTTGATACCCTTGTGGTAGTCTGTGATGATCGAGAATGCGGTAACTTCGGTAGCTGTACCTGATGTAGAAGAAATAGCGCAGAAGTGAGCTTTCTTTCTGAGTTCGGGAATACCGAATACCTTACACATATCTTCAAATGTGCAGTCGGGGTACTCGTACTTTATCCACATAGCCTTAGCTGCGTCGATAGGAGAACCGCCGCCTATTGCTACGATCCAGTCGGGCTGGAACTTGAGCATTGCGTCTGCACCCTTCATAACTGTTTCAACAGAAGGATCGGGTTCTACATTCTCAAAGAGCTCAACCTCCATGCCTGCTTCCTTAAGATAAGCCTCAGCCTTCTGTAAGAAGCCGAAACGCTTCATCGAACCGCCGCCAACGACGATCATTGCCTTCTTGCCCTTAAAGCTCTTTAATGCTTCAAGTGCGCCCTTGCCGTGATAAACATCTCTTGGTAATGTAAATCTCATGTGAAATTCCTCCTGTTCGGCTTATAGCCGTTATTAATCTATATTTAGTTGTTGTCAACGTGCGCCCTGCGTTATGTATTTGTGTTGCAGGACTTCTTTCTTTTGTTCGTTATTATTTTAACATACTCCCCCGAAATTGTAAAATATATTTTAGGAATATCGGTATATGATTATCTATATAACAATATCGAATAAAACCCGCTCAAATCCGCATTATATCGACATTTGCCGCAGCAAAGCCGTTTGTGAGCTTTCTGTAACAGAAATGTGAAAAGTATGTAAAAGGTTAAATGTTAATATATGGGTAATATTTTAGTGGATAAAATTTGCATTAATGGGAGCGGAAAAGCCGGACACGAACGCTTTTCCCGATGGGTAGGAAAAAGTGTCTGTGCCCGGCTGAAATTACCTCATATTAAATTTTTATCCGTTAACATATTCCTTGGGTGAAATCCACTTGCCGCTTTGCTTTACGGCAAAATGCAGATGAGGTGCAAGCTTTGACTCGCATTCGATAGTAGCGGTAACACCTATCTTCTGTCCCGACTCCACATTGCCGCCCTCTTTGACGTCAAGCGCCTTGTCAAGCCCGTAATAATGCGTTTCATATCCGTCCCCGTGGTCGATTATAACACATATGCCCCACAGCGGATCGTCCTTTATCTCCTTGACCTTACCCGTGCAGGCGGCTTTTACGTCCGTTCCCTCAGATGCGGCAATATCCATTCCGTCATGGGTCTTCCATACGCCGAGAGTTTCGCTCTTTACAAGCTCGCCGTTGCTGTACTCCCATATTACCTCGCCCTCGATCGGCATCACACGCTTTGCCGTGCTTCTGACAAAGTTATTTGCCTGCGCCGCCGAGCTGTCGTCGCTCTTTGAAGCTTCGTCCTTGGGGATTCCGCTCTGCGTGTTATCCACCTGTTCTGCCGATACGGATGAATCGGGCTTTTCGGGCTCTTCATCGGATATAGTCTTTAGTGTGCTGTCATAAGCGAGATATGTTGAAATTCCTATTGCTACTACGCTAAGGCACAGCGCACCTGCGAAACCTTTGCCCTTGAAGAACTTTTTTATCTTTCCGGTAGTTATCTTATCCATAGATTTTTCCTTTCAGGTTTAAGCTTTACTGTATTTGTAGTTTTAACGTAATTTTCCGTTTTATACGCATTTTTCAGAAAAATCTTCCGCTTTAACGCTTTTCCACTTTAAATTGAGCAAAAATCTATTGACAAATACCGAGTGACATGGTATACTTACATTATACCCGAAAAACGGGTATTAAACAGAATATACACCACAAATCGCAGATGGAAAAAAGTAAGGCGGCAGATTTCTCACAGAGAGTCGGATTAGGTGCGAGCCGACAGAATATAAAGCCTGAATTCATTCCGGAGAGATGAGCCGAAAGCGCAGAAGCCTGTAAGCCATTCGGGTAAGCCCGTTACAGCTTTAAAGACCGTATACCAGTGCTGTGCACCTGTACGGTGAATTGAGGTGGTACCGTGGATATATATATCCGCCCTCAGATCAGAGATGATCTGAGGGCGGTTTTTGATTATACGGAACTCATAAAATTCCGGGTGTGATGTATAAAGCGTCAGAAACGAAAGGAAAGAAAAACCATGAGCATGAACATGATAAGAAAGCTCCCAACTCCCAAGGAGATAAAGGAGATGTACCCTCTGCCGGAAAAGGTCATAAAGACAAAGGAGCAACGTGACAAGGAAATAGCAGACGTATTCACGGGCAAGAGCAACAAGTTTTTACTTATAATCGGACCTTGTTCTGCCGATAAGGAAGAGCCTGTCCTCGACTACATTTCAAGACTTGTTCCCATTCAGGAGCAGGTAAAGGATAAAATCCTTATCATACCGAGAATTTATACGAATAAGCCACGTACCACGGGCGAGGGCTACAAGGGTATGATCCACCAGCCCGACCCGACAAAGAAAGAGGATATGCTTGAGGGTCTTATCAAGGTAAGAAGCCTTCATACTAAGGCTATCGAGCAGACAGGCTTTACCTGTGCAGACGAAATGCTGTATCCCGAAAACTACCGTTATCTGTCAGATCTTTTGTCTTATGTTGCTATCGGCGCTCGCTCGGTCGAAGATCAGCAGCACAGGCTTACATCAAGCGGAATGGATATCCCTGTCGGTATGAAGAACCCCACGGCAGGCGATATGTCCGTTATGCTGAACTCTATCCGTGCGGCACAGGCAAGCCACACGTTCATATACAGAGGCTGGGAAACAGTCACAAGCGGAAATCCGCTTGCGCACGCTATACTGAGAGGTGCTGTAAACAAGCACGGTCAGACTATCCCGAACTATCACTATGAGGATCTGTCACTGCTGTACGAACTGTACTGCAAGAAAAATCTTCAGAATATGGCAGTTATCGTTGATACCAACCACTCAAATTCAGGAAAGAAGTATCTTGAACAGGTCAGAATCGCAAACGAGATTCTCCACAGCCGCCGCCACAGCAGGGATCTTGAGGGCTTTGTAAAGGGTCTTATGATAGAGAGTTACATTGAGGACGGAAACCAAAGCACAGACGATGCGGTTTACGGCAAGTCGATAACCGACCCGTGTCTTGGCTGGGAAAAGACAGAAAAGCTCATCTACAGCTTAGCCGACCAGCTCTAAGCGGCGGGTCGCCGCTGACAATTCCGACCTATAATAACGTTGCGGATTTTCGTAGGATAGTGAAACGGTCGGAGTTTAGCAATGACAATTTCGGCATTATTAATAAGCTATGGCAGAATCGAATACAATATAATAAAGCTCACCGCCGTGATGTAAATTCATCACGGCGGTGTTTTATTTATACCATATGCTTACAAGTCGTACAAGTTACGACCTGTAAATTACCATTTCATTATTAATGGCGTATTTCAAATTATCTATAAAATCACTGAGCTGTTTTTCATCGAATAGAAAATCGGGTAGTTTCGCATCAGACTGTAACATTCGTCCGATTCCGATATAATAACCGTCGACATAAATCTCGACTTTTGCTGTCACCCTTTCCGAATTATCAAACCCATAAGTCACTGTACACCCGTTCACTATATTTCCGATTTCGCTATAACCGAACTGATCCGTCACGCTTTCGGTAAGATTTTCAGGTATTACAAACTTATCTTTATAAATCGGTGAAGCATCGTCTTTGGAAGATCCGCAGTCTTCCTCTTTCGCAAAATCAACATACACGCCTTTTCCGTCAATACTGTAATAATAAGAAGTTTGCCATGCACATATATCGGCATATTCTATTTTCAATTGCTTTTTTACATCCGATTTTTCTATTGTGCCGACTATAGGCGCATAAGCATCCGGCATAGGGAGATAATCCTGTCGGTATTCTTCATTACCGTCGGGATTAGTGTAGTACTCATCAAAAAAATCTTTTATTGCCTTGTCATAATCATCACAGTGAATTTGCTTGTAGGCATCATCATAGGGCGGTTGCGTATACTTTTCGTCATTATAAAAACACACAGTCCGAACCCTATCATCCCCATTTGATTCTTCGCCGATGCTTGCCACACTTTCATTCACTATGCTTTCAAAAGAATTGCTGTTCTTACCGGTTTCCGCATTTGAGCTTGTGTCGGAATTTGCACAAGCAGGGAGTGTCAGACATAATATCATAGAAATAACTGTTGCCGGAAACTTTTTCATAGTTTCATTCTCCTTTTTCAATAATCAAAGCGTTTATAATTTGATTCTATTATATTTTTGCATTTACTGCAATGCTATTATCTGTTTGTGCAAATGCCGTTGTAGCAATTGTAGCTGACATTGAGCAAGCATTTAAAGCAGAAATTAAACGTTTAGATAGTGCCATAAATATTACCTCGCATTCGTATTTTAATCAGTTATTCCGTTGACAGAATTTCCTTAATCTGATAATAACATACCTATGCTTATATTCTCAACCCCCAAAACACAAATTTGTATACTTTTCACACAAACACCTTGAACCTTTGTGCATTGTCACCAAATATACAAAAATCCCCCGGTCATAAAAACCGGGGGAAATGTGAAAGCCATAATCGGCTTATTACTTCATCTTCTCAATAGAAAGCATTATCTTTTCCATCTTTTCCTGTGCCTTAGCAAGCTTTACACGCTCGTTTTCAATCTGCTGTGCGGGTGCTTTTGACAGGAAGCCCTGATTGCTGAGCTTACCCGAAAGGAAGTCGATGTCCTTCTGAGCCGCCTTGCGTTCCTTTTCAAGTCTTGCAAGCTCCTTTTCCTTGTCAACAAGCTCGCCCATAGGCATAAATATTCTTGCGTTTGCGGTAACGATTGTTACCATATCGTCGCTTGTTTCTGCCTTTTCTGATACTGTCAGCTCGCCTGCGCCTGCAAGACGCTCAAAGAATGCCTTTGCGCCCTCGAACAGTGCTGTTTCGGCTGTTTCGATGTGCATTGTTACCTTCTTTGACGGCGGTACGTTAAGCTCGTTGCGCTGTACACGGATAGCACGGATAGCATCTACAACCTTTGTGAAGTCTGTCTGTTCAGCCGCAAAGTGAAGCTTTTCATCATATACCGGCCAAGCCGAGATCATTATGCTTTCGGGGTTGTTGTCCTTATCGGCAACTATAGGCATCGACTGCCATATTTCTTCTGTGATGAACGGCATAAAGGGGTGTAACAGCTTTAAGATGCCCTGCATAACGTAAACGAGTACGTTCTGAGCGGCACGGGCTGTTTCTCCGCCCTCTGCGATACGGGGCTTTGTAAGCTCTATATACCAATCGCAGTAAACGTCCCAGATGAAGTCGAACAGATTCTGTACCGCAACACCAAGCTCATAGCTGTCGAGATTTGATGTAACGTTCTTAATAAGGTCGTTGTACAGCGATAATATCCACTTATCCTCGATGGGAAGATTTTCAGGGAGGACTGCGCCCTGCATATCCTCGGGAAGATTCATCAGGATATATCTTGACGCATTCCACAGCTTGTTTGCAAAGTTACGGGAATTTGTGACCTTTGTTTCTGTCCAGCGCATATCGTTACCGGGTGCGTTACCTGTAACAAGAGTAAGACGCAGTGCGTCTGCACCGTACTTGTCGATGACCTCAAGCGGATCTACGCCGTTGCCGAGCGACTTACTCATCTTTCTGCCCAACTCGTCACGGACAAGACCGTGTATAAGTACATCCTTGAACGGCTTCTGACCTGTATGCTCAAGTCCGCTGAATATCATTCTTGCAACCCAGAACGGAATTATATCATAGCCTGTAACAAGCGTATTTGTGGGATAGAAATACTCAAGATCTGCTGTCTTTTCAGGCCAGCCGAGCGTTGAGAACGGCCATAATGCAGATGAGAACCATGTATCGAGTGTATCCTCGTCCTGCTTCATAGGTGCGCCGCACTTGGGGCAGGTGTCTATGCCGTCAAGAGTAATCTCTGTGTGTCCGCACTCTTTATTCTGACAGTAGTAAGCAGGGATTCTGTGACCCCACCAGAGCTGACGTGAAATGCACCAGTCACGGATATTTTCCATCCAGTAAAGATAGCCGTTTTCAAATCTCTGAGGGATATATCTCAGCTCACCGCTCTTTACTACGTCTATAGCGGGCTGTGCAAGCTGTTTCATAGATACGAACCACTGATAGCTTGCTCTCGGCTCAACGGTAGTGCCGCAACGCTGACAGCAGCCTACATTGTGCTTATGAGGCTCAACCTTTACGAGTAAGCCCTGTGCTTCGAGGTCGGCTACCATAGCCTTTCTCGCTTCGTATCTGTCCATACCTGCGTACTTACCGCCGATGCCGTCCATAATTGTAGCGTCGTCATTCATCATATGGATTATCGGTAAGTTGTGACGCTTGCCTACCTCAAAGTCGTTAGGGTCGTGTGCGGGTGTAATCTTAACTACGCCTGTACCGAATTCCATATCAACATATTCATCGGCAATAACGGGAATCTCTCTGTCGGTAAGAGGGAGCTTTACTGTTTTGCCTACTATGCTCTTGTATCTTTCGTCATCGGGGTGAACGGCTATAGCGCTGTCGCCGAGCAGTGTTTCGGGACGTGTTGTAGCAATCTCTACACTGCCGCTACCGTCCGAAAGAGGATAATTGATATGCCAGAAGAAGCCGTCCTGTTCTTCATATTCGCATTCAATATCGGAAATTGATGTCTTACAGTTCGGACACCAGTTGATGATTCTTTCGCCGTGATAGATAAGACCCTTGTTGTAAAGGTCGATGAATACCTTCTGTACAGCCTTTGAACAGCCCTCGTCAAGAGTGAAACGCTCTCTGTCCCAGTCGCACGATGAGCCGAGCTTCTTTAACTGCTGAACGATACGTCCGCCGTAAACCTTTTTCCATTCCCACGCACGCTCGAGAAAGCCTTCTCTGCCTACATCGTCCTTGGTAAGACCCTCTTCCTTCATAGCGTTTACTATCTTTGCCTCTGTAGCGATAGAAGCGTGGTCTGTGCCGGGCAGCCACAGTGCGCTGTAGCCCTGCATTCTCTTATAGCGGATAAGAATATCCTGCAATGTGTTGTCAAGAGCGTGTCCCATATGAAGCTGTCCGGTTATGTTCGGAGGGGGGATAACTATCGTATAGGGCTTCTTCTTGGGGTCTATTTCTGCGTGGAAGTACTTCTTTTCCTCCCATTCGTGATAAAGCCTGTCCTCAAAATCCTTAGGAGAATAGGTCTTTGCGAGTTCTTTCTTCATTTTATTTTTATCCTTTCTTTGATTACCCGATTATTTTCAGGCTTCAACCCTTGCGAAAAGCTGTTCATCGGGGTCTACAAGCACCGTGTAATTGTTTGTGAATATCACCATACCCGGCTTTGCGCCGTTGGGCTTCTTCACAAATCTTATCCGTGTGTAGTCAACAGGCACTTTTGTGCTGTTCTGCGCCTTTGAGCAGTATGCTGCAAGGCTTGCCGCCTGCAGAATGGCATTATCCGATATTTCGCCGTTCTTCGCCTTTATTATGACGTGCGAGCCTGCTATATTCTTCGTATGAAGCCACATATCGTCTGGCTCGGCGGTTTTTACGGTCAGCTTGTCATTCTGTATGTTGTTCCTGCCTATATACACATCGTAACCGTCATCTGTCACAAAGTGCATAGGAGGTTTCGGTTTTACCTGTGTCTTTTTATTGACGGTATTCGTGTGGATATAGCCGTTTGCCGCTAATTCCTGCTTTATCTCGCTTATCTCCGCATTAGAGGTGGCACGGGATGCGGCATCGAATACGCTGTCGATATATATAAGCTCGTTTTCGCCGTCTGCTATCAGCTTTGTAAGCATTCTTTCGGCTTTTTCGAGCTTCTTGTATTCCGCATAGTATTTCTGGGCGTTCTGTGAGGGGGTGAGCCTTACGTCAAGCGGAACGGTCACGGTTTCGCCCGTGCTGTAATCCTCGGCGGTAAGCTCGGTCATACCTTTTTCCATACGGTATATGTTCGCACTTACAACATCGCCACGGACTCGGAATACCTCCCTTTCTCCGCACTGTGCAAGCTCGCCCTTCTGAAGCTCCAGCTTTCTTGCTATTCGCTCATAGGTGTTCATCAGCATTTTCAGCAAATCCCTTGAACGCTGTTTCATACGTTCGTTTTCCGCTTTACTGCCGTAGAATATATCCAGAAGTGCGTTTGCACCGTCTGCGTGGAATACAAGCATCTGCGTGCCGTATTGCTCTATCGGCATAAAGCAGAAATCCTTGTATGCGCCGTTAAGGTCACGCAGAATCGTAAAACCGTTTTTATCTGTCACATATTCTCTTGCACGTTTTATAAAAAACAGCAGGCGGTCATAGTTATCATTCGTCATATCGTCAACCGCAAAATCGGTATCCCTGCACGAATAATAAGCGCACTCCCTCGCAAATACGGGAGATATGCCCTCAAGACAGGCGGTAAGGTGCTTTGACAGCCGCTTTCCCTCGCCCTGTTTTACAGCGTTTATAAACTCGCTGTCCGAACAGGTAAGGAAGTTTACACGGGTCAGATCTCTCGGCGGTGTTTCGTATACGATATTCGGAAGTATACGTCTTACCGAGGAAACTTCGTCCGTGATACGCTTTATGCTGTCGATAACACGGTACACGCCGTCCTTTTTTGCCATAAGTATTATATTGCTGTGCCTGCCCATTATTTCGGCGGTAAGGCGGTTTACTACCATATCGCCTATTTCGTTCATGCACTCAAAATCAAAGTTTATTATACGCTCAAGTCCGTCCTGCGTTATATCGAGCAGCTTTCCTCCGCTGAGGTGCTTTCTGAGAAGCATACAGAACATAGGAGGGGCAGACGGATTTTCCGCCGCACGCTCTGTCATACACACCCGTGCCGACATTGAATTTGAGCTTATCAGTATCTTATTGTGCTTTCCTGCACTGCGTATCGAAATAATTATCTCCTCACGGGAGGGCTGATAAATCTTGTCTATTCTTCCGCCGACAAGCCCTGCCGACAGCATTTCAGATACCACGCAGTGAAGAAAAGTGCCGTCAAGTGACATCGGCAGTCCTTTCCGTCACACGTTAAATTATATATGAGCAGGGGTCTTTACTGCTCTGTGCGACAAATATCTGTGTATTGTGAAATTTGCGGCTCAGAACACCGCAAAGATAATTGCAAAGTATATTTTCCGTGTGGAAGTGACCTGCGTCAATAAGGCAGAAATCCCTGTTGACAGCGTCTATCCACACATCGTGCTTTATATCGCCCGTTATAAGAGCGTCACAGCCTGCGGCAGCGGCAAGCGGTAATGTGCTTCCGCCTGCACCGGAACAGACGGCTACACGCTTTATCGGTCTGTCGGTTTCGGTATAGCGTACCACCGTGCAGTCAAACGCTTTCTTGCAACACTCAGCAAGAGCCTTGGCGTGAGTGGCAATAGGCAGTTCGCATATTTTACCGTAGCCTGTTCCATCGGGCATAACGGGTTCTAATATCTTGTCGGAGCGCTCAAATTCGAGCAGATCGAGCATAATATCGGTAACGCCGTTTTTGGTCATATCCGCATTGGTATGAACGCATACAGCGTTCAGCTTATTCTTTATAAGCTCGTAAACCGGCATACCCTCCGTAACGCTTTTCAGCGGATCGAAGATAACAGGATGATGCGATATTATAAGATTGGCTTTGTTCGCCACTGCCTCTTTTATCACATCGTTGGTTATGTCGAGGCAAAGGCATATACCCTTAACTGCGGCATTCATATCGCCGACAAGAAATCCGCTGTTGTCAAACTTATCCTGCACCGAAAACGGTGCGTATTCATTCAGAAACTCGTAGATAGCGCTTACTTTCATAACCTTCACCCCAAAAAATCATAATGTTGTTATTATATTTTCTATTTCCTGTGCGGTATTGCACAGCTTCTCGCTTTTTGCCGTATCGGACGATGAACAGCATTCTCCTGCCCGTCTTAGCTTACGGCACACCAAGCTCAGATACTCCTTGTCCGTTACCTTTCCGGAATATGCAAAAGCGTCTGTTATCTCACGGCTCTCGCCGTCATAGTACACCGACATAATAACGTAATTTCTGTCGTTTTCTCTTGCGGTAAGCTCTTTTTCTATATAAAAGCCGTTTTTGTACAGTTCTTTTCTTAATATCTCAGCCTTTGTCATAGGCTGGAGGATAAAATGTGTATCACGGCTT
Organism: uncultured Oscillospiraceae bacterium; assembly: GCA_900539195.1. Lineage (GTDB taxonomy): Bacteria > Bacillota > Clostridia > Oscillospirales > Ruminococcaceae > Ruminiclostridium_E. The sequence goes on along the minus strand of UQBC01000013.1, from coordinate 15,619 downwards.
AAGAAACGGCAACCGAGAACTATTCTTGCTATAAGCTCGCCGCCCATACCTGCGATTATCACATCGTCGGCATGATCTATTTTTTCAAGTCCGTCCGACAGCACAAGACGCACAGCATCTTCTTTTCCTATGTAGTGCATTACCGTCTGTTTTGCCGAAAGCAAAGGACCTTCGTTTATATCCGCCGCCGTGAGCTTTCTTTCGCCGTCAAGATAGAGCCTGCAGGGGAGCAGGGCGTGATCCGTACCGACATCGCAGATCTCTCCGCCTTTACGCACCATTCCTGCCGCCGCCGCAAGTCTTGGCGAGAGTATCGGCTCGTGCATCAGTTGCCGACAGCCTCGTTCAGCTTCTTAACCAGTTCGTCCGCATCAACACCGTGAACATCGCACGCCTGTGCCACAGTTTCACCTCTTGACGCAGGGCAGCCTAAGCAGTGCATACCCATTTCAAGAAAGAAGGGGGCTGTTACCTCTCCGTATGCGTCTAAAATATCGCCGATTATTGAATCCTTTGTGATAGTCATGTTTTTTACATTCCTTCCGATAGAAATTTCAGTATATAAATATACATTATTTATTATACACCAATCCGAGTGAAATTACAATAGCGGAAATGAGAATTTGCGATGTGGGGGTTGGGGGAAAACGGGTTGGATTAACAAGGAGTGGTTTTCTGACGCTTGTCGTGCAAATAGCAGTGATAGCGAGCTACCGATAGTTCTTTTTGTCGGATAGCACTTCTCGGGTTCGCTATTCCATTTAATAACGTTGCTGCTATTCACGCGGGAGACAACCAAAGGGATCAGGACAAGGGACTTGACAGCCCCTCTCCCTGTCCCTTAGGTTTTCTCCCTCGTGGCTCCCTCTTTCCTTACCCATACCCACACCCCGTCGGGGTGTTAGATAAACTCGAATAACCACCTGAACATTGTATATCCTGTCAATGCAGGGACGCTTAACGCTACACGTCCGCATATTAGTACATATATCTCAGGTTAGTGGCGTTTTTTTGAAGAGTCAATGTTAGATCAGTTGCACTGATACACTCACGAAATTATTAATGCCTTGTCGGTACGGAAAGTGTTTTCGGCAGTGTTTTCTGAAGCTTCAAACAAATTTCTAATTTCTAAACGCAAAACGGCAGATACGCTTTCGCATATCTGCCGTAATTCGTTTATAAAATTTATGATACCGTTAATTCCCGCCGTTTCGCTATCCTGCGGATAGCTCTGACAATTCAAAAGGCGGAATTTGAAGTGCCGCATCGGCACTTAGACGGTGGGTTTCTGGCGTACCTTTATGTGTACTTCACGCAGCTGCTGTTCGGTTACCTCTGTGGGTGCGCCGAGCAGGAGATCCTGTGCGTTAGAGTTCATCGGGAATGCGATAACCTCTCTTATGCTCTCGTCGCCTGTGAGGAGCATTATCATACGGTCAACACCGGGAGCCATACCTGCGTGGGGCGGAGCGCCGTACTGGAACGCATTGTAAAGAGCGCCGAACTTCTCGGCAACGTCCTGCTCTGTGTAGCCGGCGATCTCGAAAGCCTTTATCATTATCTCAAGGTCGTGGTTTCTTACAGCGCCGCTTGAAAGCTCAACACCGTTGCAGACAATATCGTACTGGTATGCGAGTATATCAAGCGGATTCTTTGTCATAAGCGCTTCAAGACCGCCCTGCGGCATTGAGAAGGGGTTATGCGTAAATATAGTTTTGCCTGTTTCCTCGTCCTCCTCGTACATCGGGAAGTCAACGATAAAGCACATTTCGTATCTGTCATAGTCAATCATATCCATACGCTTTGCGACTTCTGTACGGATCTGACCTGCAAACTTGGGAGCCATCTTCTTGTTGTCGGCTATGAAGTAAAGAACATCGCCCACTTCAAGAGCGCATCTGTTCTTAAGCTCTTCTCTCTGCTCGTCATTCAGGAACTTGTCGATAGGACCGAGATACTTAAAGCTCTCGTCTACCTTGACATATCCGAGACCCTTCATGCCGATTTCCTTAGCGAATGCTTCCATCTTCTCAAAGAAGCCCTTTGACTGACTTGCCATACCGGGAACTCTGATACCTCTTACGCACTTGTTTGCGAAAGGCTTGAAGTCGCTGTCAACGAATAAGTCGGACAGCTCTGTTATAATAAGAGGGTTACGCAGGTCGGGCTTGTCTGTGCCGTACTTCAGCATTGACTCGGCGTAGGGGATACGCTTGAAGGGTGCGGGAGATACGGGCTTACCGCCGAACTTTTCAAATACTGCGGATAAAACCTCTTCTGCGTTTGCAAAAACGTCTTCCTGTGTTGCAAATGCCATTTCAAAGTCAAGCTGATAGAATTCGCCGGGTGAACGGTCCGCTCTTGCGTCTTCATCACGGAAACAGGGTGCTATCTGGAAATACTTATCAAAGCCGGATACCATAAGCAGCTGCTTGAATATCTGCGGCGCCTGCGGCAGTGCGTAGAACTTTCCGTGGTGCTTACGGCTGGGGATAAGGTAATCTCTTGCTCCCTCGGGTGAGCTTGTTGAAAGGATGGGGGTCTGTATTTCAAGGAATCCCATCTCGGTCATCTTACTGCGTAAGAACGAGATGACCTGTGAACGCAGTACGATGTTGTTGTGCATTCTCTTGTTACGCAGATCGAGATAACGGTACTTTAAGCGTATATCTTCCTTTGTTTCTGTCGAGGTGGGAACTTCAAACGGGAGCTGTTCAACAGTTACCTTGCCCAGTACCTCAAGACTTTCGGCTACTATCTCGATAGTACCTGTGGAAATCTTATCGTTGTAAGTACCCTCTGCTCTCTTTATTACCGTACCGCCTATTGTAACGGCACACTCCTTGTTTACGCCCTCCAGAAGACCCTCGTTCTTCTGGAATGTAATCTGCACATAGCCGTAATGGTCACGCAGATCTATAAACTTGATTCCTCCGTGGTCACGGATGTTCTCTACCCAGCCTGCAACACGAACGGTCTTGCCGATGTCGTTTTCGCTCAGCATTTCACAGGTGTGAGTGCGGTACTTGTTCTCTAAAAACATTTCTTTCTTGCCTTTCTTTCTTTATAATCAGCCCTTGAGCTTTTCTTCAAGCATTGCCTTTATACTTGCGGGTGAAGCCGCTCCCTTGAGTGCCTTGTTGCACTGTCCCATAAGGAAGCCGAACACCTTTGTTTCACCGCTTCTGTACTGCTCGACAGCCTTAGGATTAGCCTCCATTATGCCGTTTATCGTCTTTTCAAGCAGTGCGTTGTCTTCCTTTATCCACAGCTGCTGTTCTTCAGCGATAGTTTCGGGCTTCTTGCCTGTTTCAAGCATTTCACGAAAGATAATCTTACGGTTATCCTTTGATATTTTGCCGTTTTCGGCAAGCTCTATCAGCTTTGCTAAATCCTCTGCGGTAAATTTCATATTATCAAGATCAAGCTCACCGAGATTTATTCTTCTCATAAGCTCAACCACTATGAACGTGCCTATAGGCTTGGGGTTATTATATGCCTTCAGCGCATTTTCAAACAGGTCGCTGACACGCTTTGAATCTGTCAGCACCTTTGCGTCAGCCGCAGAAATGCCGTATTCGCCTGTGTAACGTGCCACTCTCTGCTCTGGCATTTCGGGAATGTCAGCCTTGATAGCCGCAAGCTCTTCTTCCGTGAAGATTATCGGCGGTATATCGGGGTCGGGGAAATAACGGTAATCGTGTGCATCCTCCTTGGAACGAAGCGAGCTTGTTTCGCCCGTAGCGTCATTGAAGTGAAGCGTTTCCTGTACTACTCTTTCACCGTTCTCGATAAGCTCTGTCTGGCGGTATATCTCATATTCGATGGCTCTTTGTATAGCCTTTGTGGAGTTAAGGTTCTTTACCTCTGTTCTTGTTCCGAGCTTGTCTGAATCCTTTTCGGCAAGCGAAATATTAACGTCGCATCTCATAGAACCCTGTTCAAGCTTACCGTCGCATACACCTGCGTACTGGAGCATAAGTCTTATCTTTTCAAAGAACGCTATGACCTCGGCGGCTGAATGGAAATCAGGCTCGGTAACTATCTCGATAAGCGGAATTCCGCAACGGTTATAGTCTGCAAGGCTGACACGCTCGATGTCATCGTGAACCAGCTTTCCTGCGTCCTCTTCAAGATGTATACGGTTTATTCTCATCGTCTTCTGCTCACCGTCAACCGTTACGTCAACGTGGCCGCCCAGACAAACAGGGCGGGGCATCTGCGAAATCTGATATGCTTTGGGCAGGTCGGGGTAGAAATAATTCTTTCTGTCCCACTTTGTAAAGCGTGATATTTCGCAGTTCATGATGTAGCCTGCTTTTATAATGTACTCAACAGCCTTTGAGTTAAGCACGGGGAGCGTTCCGGGAAGTCCGGAGCAGACAGGACAGCATCTTGAGTTAGGCTCGCCGCCGAACTCAGCCGAGCAGGTGCAGAACACCTTTGAGTTTGTGAGAAGCTCTGCGTGTATTTCAAGTCCTATGGTAGGATATAATTTCATATTGTTACCGTCCCTTCTTAAACCTCGCTGTAACGTCTTTCAAACGTCTTTTCAAAAGCGTCTGCCGTCTGTATCAGCGTAGCCTCGTCCCACTTTCTGCCGACAAGCGACATTCCTATGGGCATACCGTCTGCGTTATATCCGCAGGGTACGGAGATTGCCGGGAGCGATGCGATGTTTACCGTTACGGTGCATATATCTGCAAGATACATCTTTACAGGGTCGGTTTCCTGCTCGCCTATCTTATATGCTACAGTAGGAGCGGTAGGTGTCAGAATAACGTCCGCATTCTCGAATATCTCGTTATATTCCTTTATAATCTGCTGCTTTAATGCCAGCGCCTTTAAATAGTATGCGTCATAGTAACCGCTTGAAAGTGCGTAGTTACCGAGAAGTATACGGCGCTTTACCTCATCACCGAAGCCTCTTGTACGGCTGTCACGAATCATTTCGTCAAAGGTTCTGCCCTCGCCTCGAAGCCCATACTTGATGCCGTCAAAGCGTGAAAGGTTGGATGCCGCCTCGGCACTTGCCACAAGGTAGTAAGCCGATACTGCGTACTTAAGGCTCTTCATCGAGCAGTCAACGAGCGTTGCGCCCATTTCTTCGTATTTCTTAGCCGCCGCAAGAACCGCATTCTTCACTTCATCGTCTGTGCTGTCTGCGAAGAATTCTTTGGGAAGTGCTATCTTCATGCCCTTTATATCCTTGCCGACCTTGGCGTTGAAGTCCTCTGCGGGCTTGTTTGCGCTTGTTGCGTCGCGGCTGTCCTTGCCGCAGATAACGTTCAGTATCGTACCGCAGTCAACCGCACTGTTTGCGATAGGTCCTATCTGGTCAAGCGAGCTTGCAAATGCTACCAGACCGTAGCGTGATACTCTGCCGTAGGTTGGCTTAAGACCTGTAACGCCGCAGAAAGAGGCAGGCTGTCTTATAGAGCCGCCTGTGTCGCTTCCGAGTGCCGCAGGTGCAAGTCCTGCAGATACTACAGCCGCAGAGCCGCCGCTTGAACCGCCGGGTACACGGGATAAGTCGAAGGGGTTTCTTGTCTTTGCAAATGCGCTTGTCTGTGTAGAGCCGCCCATTGCAAATTCGTCCATACTTGTTTTTCCGAGAAGCACATAATTCTCGGCCTTCAGCTTTTCTATTACGTTTGCGTCATAAGGCGGAACAAAGTTTTCGAGCATCTTTGACGCACAGGTCGTTCTTATCCCGTCCGTGCATATATTATCCTTTATTGCAAGAGGTATACCGGTGAGTGCCTTTGCCTCGCCCTTATCTATAATCTCCTGCGCCTTTTCCGCATTTTTCAGTGCCTCGTCTTCGGTCACTGTGATATATCCGAGTACATCGGAATCTTTAGCCTTTATGCTGTCTGAATATTCCTTGCAAAGCTCTGCGGCGCTTATCTGCTTTGTATCGAGCATTTCACGCAGAGAGCCGAGCGTCTGTTTTTTAAGCTCCATTTATTCTCTTATCCTTTCGGCTCGTTTATCAGTCTACCATCTTCGGAACTACATAGCAGTTTCCGCTGGGCTGTGTGTTGCTGAGCAGCTTCTCTGTGGGGAATGAGGGCTTTGCAACGTCTTTTCTTACCTCGTCATAGCTTATGCTGTTATTATCTTTGGTATCATCGTAAACTACGTCAAATTCCTTTACGGTGTCCATAAGCTCGATTATTGCGCTCATTTCGCCCATTACCTTTTCTTTACCCTCATCGGTATAATTGAGCTTACTCAGATTACACAGATGGTCAATGGTCTTTATATCCATTATGCCGTCATTCCTTTCCTGCGGGGCTTTTTCTGCCGTTTGTGGCAGAACCTACTGACCCATTATAGTTATACTTTAACTATTATACAACATTGCGAGTCTATTTGCAAGCGTTGGAGGGTAAAAAACTGTGTTAAAGTGAGATTTAGCGTTTATCTGTAGTAAATTAGCTACCGATAGTTCTTTTTGTCGGATAGCACTTCTCGGGTTTGCTATTCAAATCAATGCACTTGTCAATATGAAAGAGGGAGAGAACAAGAACCAAAGCGATTAGGGAAAACAACTTCTAAGCAACTACAATCCCCACCATAGTTGACTCAGCTTGACCGAGCAACAGAAACTCACATTTGGCGAGGCAAGTTTGGTGCGGAACGAGGGTGTATTGTCCTTTTGCAATGGTTGCTAAGGTAGCAATATTCGGTGCAACGGGAGGCAATCCCTCCGTCTTGACGGCAGAAAAGTTTGCAACATAAAAAGGGTGGACATATCGCAAGCAGAAAGCAATAAAATCAAGGCTTGTGCCTTGCCGTCAATCCACCTCCCTTTGACAAGGGACGGGCATGGATGCCCGAAATTGAACGCCCAAAGTTTCGCAAGGATGAGAAACCAACAGAGCGTTCATATGGCAAGAGTGATGGCGATTTTCGAGGGATAGAGCGTTATTGAAAGGTTAATGTAAGTGCAGTTGCACTGATAAGGTCACGGAAATATTAATGCCTTGTCGGTACGGAAAATATTTTAAGCAATGTTGGCGATATATTTCGCTGTACAGCTTTAATAACAACGATTTTTTCGGCAGGCACACAAGAACTCCCCCGACTTATCATCGGGGGAGTTCCTGCTTATTGATCGAGGGGATGTATATAAACTTTCGTTGTACTTAGCCGGAGCGGTATCGCATCTGCGGTAACTGCGCCCCTATAATAGTACCGCCTGAGCGGTTATCAAGGCACTCGCCTTATCGCCGTCGGAAATCCTTTTCCTCTGACTATGGCTAAATTATAACGCCTGTTTGTTAATTGAATAATAACTGAGGGTGAAAAAATTATGAAAAGGTGTGAAAAGCAGTATTATTCTCTTGAATACCCGTTTACGCAGGACAGTAACCATATTTCGTTTTAAATTGCCTGATACGATTACCGTATGTTTTGAGAAAGGTGTATTATATTTTGGGAGGGGCAAGCCACTCCCCTACAAATATGTCACATTATATCAGACATTTTTCTTTTAATGGCGATACTCAGACTGTTACGCTAAAATCCACAATTAAAACAGATATACTTTTTCCGACTTTTTTCATTTTCCCTATTGACAAATCGCCTGTGCCAGTATATACTGTATATATAACACATAAACAGTTTGATCACCTGTTATGTGACGTGAGCTTACGAATATGAAAAGGAGGAGCTATGAAAATTCTTCTTAATTCCGATATTCCGATATACAAGCAGATTTCAGCCGATTTCAAGGAACGTATTATGAACGGCACGATTTCTGCCGGGGAATATCTTCCCTCGATAAGAGGACTTGCAAAAGAGCTTAAAATCAGCGTAATAACCACTATGAAAGCATATGAGGAGCTTTGCTCGGAGGGGCTTGTCAGCGCAGTTCAGGGCAAGGGCTATATAGTCAACGCTCAGGACACGGGTATGATAAAGGAGCAGTATATGCGCCTTCTTGAACAGCATCTGCAGGACGCACTCGACTGTGCAAGGCTTGCGGGGTTATCTGTTGACGAGGTATGCGAGGTGCTGAAAACACTCGGCAGTATTGAATGATTCATCTAAAAGGAGATAATATGGAAGAGGTAATCAAGGTAAGTAATCTTACCAGAAAATATAAAGATTTTTCGCTGGGTCCTGTTGACCTTTCATTCCCGAAAGGCTTCGCAACGGCGCTTATCGGCGCAAACGGCGCAGGAAAAACAACACTTATGGATATAATCTGCGGAATTACCGCAAAGACAGACGGCACAGTAACATATTTCGGAGAAACCGACAATGCCGACAAGGGTAATGTAAAGGAGCGCATCGGCTACTGCGCATCACAGGCAATGTTCCCGGCTAACTGGAAGGTGAGGGATATTGCACTTTCTATGAGCCTTGCGTTCGATAAATTCAGCAAGGACAGATTTTATTCGCTTCTCGGTGAGCTTGGCGTTACCGATGAGAAAAACAGCAAAAAGCCTTTATCAAGTATGTCGGACGGTATGAAGATGAGAGTGTTCTTAGCGTCGGCTTTTGCAAGAGATACAGATTTACTGGTGCTTGACGAGCCGGGCTCATCGCTCGACCCGCTTATGCGTGACAGGCTGTGCGACCGCTTCCGTGACTATATAGACAGCGGTAACGGCGAAAGGAGTATAATCTTCTCGACTCACAACATAGCTGATATGGAAAATGCCGCAGACTATGTAATATTTATGGATAACGGCAAGGTAATCGAGCAGGGCTTCACAGAGGACCTGAAGGACAAGTATATTGCCCTCAGTGCCGAGCCTGAAAGCCTTGACAAAATATCGCCGCTTCTGCTCTGCTCTTCCCATTCATCGTCCACAGCAACAGGTCTTGCCTTAGCCGAAAACAAGCAAAAGCTCGAAGCACTGGGTGCTGTTACGGAACGTCCTACATTAAGCCAACTCAGCATTGACCTTATGAAGATTGCGGAAGAAAAACGCCTTGCTCTTAAAAAGGAGGCATAAGTATGATGAAATCGGTACGCTTATTCAATGCTAACACGCTGTTCAAGGTTTCCCTCATTATGATTGTTATGGTTGCGGCAATATATGTTATAGGCTTCTTAGTCGGCTCTGCCGCAGGAAAAAGCGACAGAGAAAACACAGACGACTATGCAGCTGCCGCAGAGGAAAATGACGATATTGCATATTCCGCCCTTAACACAGTGTGCTGTGTTATCGGCTTTGCAGGTGCACTATTAATAAACGGCAACGCCATAAACCTTTACTACAAAGTTGACGGCAGTAAATACGCAAGGACGATAAAGCACGGCGGAGAAAAGTTTGGCAAGTCGCTTGCAGGCTCTGTTATAATCTCGTCTGTTACTGCGGTGGCAGTATCGCTCGTACTCGGAATTTTCACGCTTATGGGCGGTGACCTTGAATTTGCAGATCTGCCGCCTATGGTGCTGTTTTCGCTCGGTGCATCGCTTCTGTCCGGCATTCTGATACGTCCGCTCGTATCAACAAAAACCGCTAACGCAAGAAGCATTCTTCTTCTGATAACGTTGCTTGTCGCTATGTTTATTCTGTCAGCAACAGCAACAGCGGCGAGCCATATAAGCTACAGCGCCGCACTTACTATGAGCATTATATTAACAGTGGTCGGGGCGGTCGGAACGGCTGTATCAACAGTATCCGCCTGCCGCTATATCAAGGAAAACTGGCAGTTCTGAGGAGGTATATGAAGATATGAAGAGTTTTCTTTTATCGCTTAGATTCGTTATAAAGCGTGTTTTCAGGCTTACCGGTGCCAATATTGCGTGGCTTATCGTCACCGCTCTGATCGTTGCGATCGGAACAGAAGCAATGGGCGTTGAGCCTGTTGCAAGAGGTGATTATGACTATCAGTTTTATCTGATGATGTTGCCGTACCTGTTGGTCTTTTTGTCTTTCGGATTATCGTCGGCCTTTTCGGACGTTTATGCAAGTGCATATATCCGCACAAGCAGGCTGTACAAGTGCCTGAGGACGAGGGCGGTGCAGGTGTTCATACTGTTGTTTGATGTTGTGGCTCTGATACCGGCTGTTATCGTTACCGCCGTTGTAAATCCTGCCGCACTGCCCGACTTTTTACTTATATCGGCAATAATAATCGGCATCAGTCTGCCGCTTGCATCGGCTTATTTCCTCATGTGGATGGTCTTCTGCGGATACTCGATATTCAACTTACTGTCGGGCTTTTTCGGGGACGGATATATGGCAGACGGCTTTGCGTTTATGCCGGCTGAGTTTACCGACAGTCTGCCTGTTGCGGCATTACTTGCAGTGGCGATACTGCTTGCAGGGCTTATAGTTTCTTTTATCGTGTCGGATATTATTTTCCGCATAAGAAAGCGGCCTCGTGACAGACAGATGCCGAAGGGAGCGATGCAGGCGTGAGGGTAACACTTGTACAGATGTCTATGACGGACAGCATGAACGAAAACCTTGCAAAGTCGCTCAGTGCCTGCGATAAGGCAAAGGACAGCGACCTTATATTCTTCCCCGAAATACAGCTTTCGCCGTTCTTTCCGCAGTACGAAAAGAGAGATGCGAGTAAGTATCTTGTGACGATGGATTCGCCGTATGTTAAGGCGTTTATAGACAAGGCAAAGGAAATAAATTCCTGTATTGTGCCGAATATGTACATGAAAATTGATAATAAATGTTACGATTGCTGTGTTGTGACCACCGGTACAGATGTGGTACAAGAAGCAGCAAAAATGGTACACATCGCACAGGCAGAAAATTTTTACGAGCAGGATTACTACACTCCGTCCGACGACGGCTTCAAAGTTTTCGATACACCGCACGGAAAGGTAGGAATTGCCATTTGCTACGACCGTCATCTGCCCGAAAGTATACGCACCTGCGTGCTTATGGGCGCAGAACTGATAATCATTCCCACGGCAAACCTTACTTGCGAGCCTATGGAAATGTTCGAGTGGGAGGTAAGAGTTCAGGCAATGCAGAACAGCGTATTCATAGCTATGTGCAACCGTGTCGGCACGGAAGGGAAGCTTACCTTTGCGGGTGAATCGATAGTCTGCGACCCGAACGGCAACGTCATAGCAAAAGCAGGGGCGGAAGAAACGCTTCTTACCTGCGACATTGACCTTAGTGAAGCGGCAAGAACAAGAAATGCAAAGCCGTACTTTGCCACACGCAGAAAAGAATTCTATCTGTAATGTCTGCAAATGTCTGTTTTAATAAAAATAAACTTTTTCTACAAGCTGCATACGTTGAGAAACACACGCAGACAAGGAAACCGCTCCGACAGGCGTACAAATGTACGTTGAGGAGCGGTTGACGCTGTAAGCAAAAATGCTTTCACCCAACCGTTTTTACGGCTGGGTGAAATTCTATTATTTATCGGATTTTTAGTTTGTGCCGGTTTACTTTTCTGCATTTTTGCGGTGCGTGGGTTTATCGACAGTCTGAACGGTACACCTGTATATGAGGTGTGCCGTAATTGTTACTGTGCAATTTTATATGTTTTATCCTGAAACGTCACGCTCTGTTTGTCACCGCCGAGCTGCATCGGAATCACAAATTCAGTAGAATCGGAGCTATCCGACTGCAGAACGTTAAACCAAATCTCATTCGTATCCTTATCAAAACGATATGTATAAGCATCGTCAAGCCTTTCGGCAAGAGCCGTCTTATCTTCTATCATATCGCCGACAAGGTCTTTTGCGAGCGCTTCAAAATCATATCCGACAAATCTGAAGCTGTTATCCTCGTTAAAGCTGATATATTGCTTTGACTTATCTGCGTCAAGATAGTAGTTTCCCTGCACCGCACACGGCTCGCCTGACTTATCGGATCCGCTCTTATCCGCACAGGCACATACGGAAATTGCGGTCATTGTGACAAGCATCAGTGCCGCCACAGCTTTTTTAAAACGGTTTTTAATTTTCATCGGTCGAATCGCTCCTTTTAATAGTATCGTTAATAGTATCGCATTCGGCTTTCAAGTAAAATACAGGCAAAATATCCCTGTAAAATAAATTATAGCATATCAGTTATTTTTTGTCAGCCGTCTGCATTTTGCCGTAAACCGCTCAAATGCGGAGTTGAATTTTCAGTCTGACTCTTGACAAATAAAGTAAGCTGTGTTATAATCCGCTTGTATCGGAAGTTCCGACATTCTAAATTCAAAATGAAAGGACCGAATGCAATGCGTACAAATTCCTGATAAGAGCAGAACGAAATACCCTTATAGCCCCTGCCGCCCTATATGATAAGACGGGCGATGAAACGGGCTTGGTTTCGTGTCTGCAATGCAGGAATGTATTGCCGTCGGTCTTGTATTATGCCCTTTTTCGCCGTGTGTGATTTGACGGGAATTTGAAATGAATGCTTTTCTTAAATATGTGGAAGAAGTACGGGTAAACTATAAAGTTGGAGGAAATGAGTAATGATAACAAAATCTAATTTAATGAATATGTTAAGCTCATCGGGTTTTAACGATACTTCTAATGATAAATATGAAAAAAACTATCCACTTTTTGATTGCTCTATTGTTGTGGATTTTAGAAATGAAAAGATAATTTATCCTGAAGATAAAGGATTTAAAGTTAATATAGCAACTACAACAAATTTTTCTGAACCAGAAAATTTTGTTGTATTAGAATGTGTTAACAGGCTTCTTGACAAAGGGTATAGACCTGAGAATATTGAACTTGAACGCGCTTGGACCCTTGGTCATGAGCAAAAAAGTGGACGAGCAGATATATGTGTATCTGATCAAAATGGGAAAACGCTATTCATAATTGAATGTAAAACATATGGTTATGAATATAACAAAGAAATGAGAAATATTCTTTCTGACGGTGGACAATTAATTTCTTATTGGCAACAAGAACGTGGCTGTAGATGGCTAGTCTTATATGCATCAAATATTAATGACAATAATGAAATTGAATATACAACTGACAGTATCGACTGCTCAGATGATGAGAATATTTTAAACCTTGCCAAGAAGGACACAACTATACTCCTTTATAAAAATGCTCATACGGTTTCAGAACTTTATGAAGTGTGGAAAGAAACCTATGAACAAAGATTTAGCGGTGACATTATTTTCAGAGATGATTCGGTTGCTTATGATATCGGCGTAAAACCACTTAGAAAAAAAGATTTAAAAGACTTCTCTGAAAACGATAAGATAGTAAATCGTTTCGAAGAGATTTTGCGTCATAATAATGTTTCAGATAAGGAGAATGCATTCAATCGATTGATAGCATTATTTATCTGTAAGTTAGTAGATGAAATACAAAAAACAGATAATGATATTGTCGAATTTCAATATAAAGTTGGCACTGATACATACGAATCTCTCCAAGACAGGTTGCAAAGGCTTCATAAGGAAGGCATGGAGAAATTCATGCGTGAAGAGATTTTCTATGTATCTGATGACTATGCAGAAAACCTTGTAAAACAGTACACAAAGCAAAAAAGAGTAAAAATGATTGAAGAATTGAGGAATACACTTCGTATACTCAAATTCTATACAAATAATGACTTTGCTTTTAAAGATGTTCATAATGAAGAGTTATTCTATCAAAATGGTAAAATATTAGTTGAGATGGTACAGCTCTTTCAGGACTATAGAATAATTGGTTCTGCAGATGTGCAGATGCTTGGCGATTTGTTTGAACAATTACTGAATAAAGGGTTTAAGCAGAATGAAGGTCAATTTTTCACACCTACTCCTATTACGCGCTTTATATGGGATAGCCTTCCTTTAAAACAAATAATGACAAAAGCTGATGGTATTGAATATCCCAAGATTATAGATTATGCATGTGGAGCAGGGCATTTCTTAACTGAAGGATTTGAGGCGGTAGAAGCTTGCGCTAATACAACAGATAGTAATACAGAACCATCTAACCAATGGGCGGAGAAAAAAATATTCGGTATCGAAAAAGATTATAGATTAGCAAGAGTTTCTAAAATTTCGCTATTCATGCACGGTGCAGGAAATGGAAATATAATTTTTGGCGATGGACTTGAAAATTATCCGGATAAAGAAATAACGCCCAGATCATTTGATATTCTTGTAGCCAATCCACCGTATTCGGTAAAGGCTTTCAAACCTCATTTGAAGTTAACAAACAATCAGTTAGATATTTTAGGTAAAATCTCAAATGACGGTTCAGAAATTGAAACGCTGTTCGTGGAAAGAATATCACAATTGTTAAAACCGAATGGTGTTGCCGCAGTAATTCTACCAAGCAGTATTTTAAACAAAGAAAATGAAAGTTTTGTTACCGCACGTGAATCTCTTCTTAAAAATTTTAATATTATAGCCATTGCAACCTTGGGAAGCAAGACCTTTGGTGCCACTGGGACAAACACAGTTATTCTTTTCTTGCAAAAATTCAATGGACCGCCAAAACGCGCAGATATGGTTATTGATAGCGTTGAAGCTATACTTTCTAATGCAGATATAGATGGCTGGGAAGATGAAACCATTTTAAGAGGATATCTAAAGAAAATAGGTGTTAAAAAAGACATTTACGACAAATTTTTATCCAAAAGTGAAGACTTTGACTTTTGGATAAATGATAGTTATTTCGGTCAACACTATAATGAATTTATAAACTCAATAGAATATGCTAAGAAAAGCAATCAGAAAACTTTTCAAAAGCTGTCTAGTTTAGAACAACAAAAATGGTTTAATCAGAGATTTTACGAATATGCTTTTTCCGTTGAGCAAGAAAAGTTATTCTATTATTCACTAGTTTACAACCAAGATACATTGATAATTTCTGCTCCAGATGATAATAAAGAACAGGAAAAGTTTCTAGGATATAAATGGAGTAATAGAAAAGGGCAAGAAGGAATTCAGATAATAAAGGCTGGCGGATGCTTATATAATGCATCCGACCGCAGAGACAACAATTCAATCGCAGGGTTGATCAGGAATGCTTTTTCTAGTGGAGATGAGTTTGATGTTAAAGAATTAAATACCTACTATTATCGTTTGAGATTACAGGATATGCTTGATTTTTCCGGAACTACGTTTAATAAGGCTATCAAAACCACTCCGACGAGAGTGCTAAAAGATATTCCGGGGCTTACAAATTACAGATTATCCGATAAAAACATCTTTGAATTAAGTATAGGAAATCGTGTTCTTTCAGATGAAGTAGTTGAGGATGGCAGTATTCCTATATATAGCGCAAATGTATTTGAGGAGTTCGGAAGAATTGATAAGCAGAACATCACTGATTTTTCTGCACCTTCTATTCTGTGGGGAATCGATGGTGATTGGATGGTAAATATTATACCTGCCAACAAACCATTTTATCCGACTGACCATTGCGGCGTTTTACGTATAAAAACAGGTGATATTATTCCCAAGTATATGGCATTTGCACTTCAGGCAGAGGGTGAATTTGAAAGATTTTCGCGTAGTAACAGAGCATCTACACAGAGAATTGCTAATTTAGTTATTCAAATTCCTTCGTTAGCAGTTCAACAGAAGGTGGTAGATGAAACCGAAGCTATTGATAAGAAAATCTCTGATGAGCAAGCAATTATCACTGAGCAATCCGAGAAGGTTAAATCCAAATTTGTCGAAATGTTTGGGGATAAAAAATACAAAATACGTCCTATAA
>UQBC01000012.1 GCA_900539195.1 uncultured Oscillospiraceae bacterium | reverse complement strand
ACGAGATTCCTCTACGTCTCGTGGGCTCGGAGATGTGTATAAGAGACAGCCCCTCAACCCCTTTTTAGATAACGATAGAGATTTTTGACAACCTGTATATTTATATAATATATCTACTGTTTTTAAGAGGGCAAAAAATGAGCGATATGTTATCATACGAGGCTGTACAGCTTAAAAAGCTGCTTGCTGATGAAAAAACGATAAAAAATAAATATATAAAAGCGGCTGAATCTGTCTCTGACCCACAGCTTAAAGAAAAGCTACAGAAATGTGCGGCTGTGCACAGCAGTCACGTCAGCGTTATAGAAGGGCTTACAGGTGAAGCAAATGACAGATGAAAAAGTCACTCTCAATGAACTGCTGAAAGCTGAAAATTCGCTTGCCGGAAAATACGCTGTTATGTTATGTTCTGCTGTAAGCAGCGATATCCGCACAAAGCTTACATTCAATCAGCGTGGGATAAACGAAGCGGCATCGTTTATTATTGACGAAATGAATTCACGGGGGTGGAACGTGCCGAAAAGCGTATTGCCGCCGAAAAACTAAAGTTTCCGTCCTTCCTGCCGATATACTTTACAGAAGGTCAATGAAGAGGTAAGGAAAGGGTGGTATTATTATGTCTGCCGTAAACACAAATTATGAATACAAGCCTGCTTACAGCGTAAGTGCAACGAACAAAGCCGACAAGTCAAAGGAAACCTCAACGGTCAAACTCAGCACGGATGCACAGAAATATCTTGAACAGCTTAAAGACAAATATAAGAACGTTGATTTTATCGTGGCTGATTTTTCTTCGGATGAGGAGGCACAGAAGCATCTCGCAGCAGGAAAGGGCGAGTATAACTGCGTCATAACTCCTGATACTCTTGAAAAAATGGCTACGGACGAAACCGAAAGAGCTAAATTCGAGGGTATTATCGATAAGGCTATTGGCGAACTGCCCGAAATAAGAAAACAGCTCGGCGATGATTCGGAAAATGTTACAAAACTCGGCATCAGCGTTGACAGCGAGGGCAACGTTTCGTATTACGCACTTATAAAGGAAAGCCTTAAAAAGAACGAAAACGTTGAAAAAGCCAAAGAAAAAGCCGCCGAAAAAAAGGCGGAGGAGGCTAAGAAAGAGGAAAAAGAGGAATATGAGGAACGGCTTGTGACAGCTTCTTCGGTAGAAGAACTGATAAAGCTGATTAAGGCGGCATATTCCGGAAAATCCGACGATCGCTTTGAAAAGAGCGATAAGAATGACGATGCGCTTAAAATCGATAGGGTAGAGTTTAACGGTAACAAGACACAGACAGCTTATGAACAGTATGTTCCGACTGCCGTACCGCAAGAAAAGCACCCATTTGACTTCAAGGCATAAAACAACAGATTCGTTAAGGCATAAGGATACTGCGTTTAGGTGTCCTTTTTTGTTGCCCTGACAGCGGCGTCAACCGCATATTCTTGTCCTTTTCGTAATAGAATTTAAGCGGAAAGGACTGATTATTTGAAAAACACCTATGTAAAAAATACAGCGATACTGTTTGTGTCAATGGTAATCAGCAAGATAATCGGAGCCGTGTTCAAGATACCGCTGACCAATATACTCGGTGGCGTCGGTATGGGCTACTATTCTACCGCATACAGCCTGTACACCCCGATATTCGCAATGACTGCGGCGGCAATTCCGACAGTAATAATCAAAACCGTTGCTGATAACATCGCACTCGGCAGATTTGCAAACGCAAACAAAGTCCTGCGCACGGCGATAATGACATTCGGCTCTGTCGGGGCATTAGGAAGTGCGCTCATTCTCATTCTTGCAAAACCGTTTTCGGACTATGTTGCTCAGTCGCCGCAGAGCGTATGGGGAATTATGATAATAGCGCCGTCTGTATGTCTATGCTGTATTTCGTCGGTTTATAAGGGTTATTATGAGGGTTGCTGTAATATGATGCCGTCTGCCGTTTCGCAGGTTGCAGAGTCGGTTTGCCGTGCGGTTGTAGGGCTTGGCGCATCTTATTTTATTCTTGATCACGGGATAAAATGCTTTGACAACAGCAAGGCGATATTCGGCACTTTAGCCGATAGCAGAACGCAGGCTATTGATATCATAATGCCGTATGCCGCAGCAGGTGCTGTTCTTGCCGTTACCGCAAGCGAGCTTTGTGCGCTTGTCTGTCTGCTTGTCAGAAAGAAGCTGTGCCGAAAAGTGATCGACATACATAAAGGCGACACCCCGACAGACGCAACAATCAGAATAGTGCGTGAACTGCTGAAGAGCTGTATACCGGTTGCAGCGGCGGCTGTTGTAATAAACCTTTCATCGTTCATCGACCTTATCACTATACCGAGATGCCTTAATTATGCGGTTTCATGCGACCCTGAGTATTTCAGAACCTGTTTTTCGGATATTATAAACTCTCAGGGTGGGCAGGTAAAACTTGCAAACTTTATGTACGGAAGCTATACGGGGTTGTCGTGGACGATGTTCATGCTGATACCGTCATTTACCGCAATGTTCGGAAGAAGTGCGCTCCCTCAGATAGCAGGGGCTTGGACGCTTAATAATAAAGCAGAGTTTGAACGCAAGGTTTCGGTGGTTCTGCGTTCTAATTTTATGATAGGTTTTCCGCTGTATCTCGGACTTTCTGCTATGAGTCCGTATATACTCGGTTTTCTGTTTTCGGGCAGACAGCAGGAGGTTGAAGTAAGCGTTCTTCCGCTGTTTATCCTGGGACTTGGCGGAGTTTTCCTTACTTTGTCGTCTACTTTCATTTCTGTTTTTCAGGTCATAGGACGTTCTGACCTTCCGATAAAACTTATGTTACCGGGCTGTGCGCTTAAGCTTATCATAAACGTATTTACAATATCTGTTCCCGGGATAAATATCAGCGGTGCGGCTGTGTCAACTGTAGCGATGTATGCGTTTGTCGCTCTCGGCGGATATTTTGCCCTCGAAGCGGTAACAGGTATAGATTTTCACATTCTGCGGAAAATGTTATTACCGCTTATTGCCGGAATTATATGCGCTGTGACCGCTTATCTGTGCGAGAATATTCTTTTTGAGCAGTCGGGTGCGTTTATAAGGTTGTTCATATCAATCGGTGCAGGCGGTTTTATTTATATAATTTTACTGATATTATTCAACGAAATCAATATAAAATCACTGCTAAATCGACAAAAACGAAAAAATTGCGGAAATAGCCTTGATATATGACAGATTTTAGTGTATTATTATATGAGCGCACAGCGCCGGTTTTATAAAGCCGATTTTATTTAGGAAGTGTATATTTTGGACTTTAAGTTTAAAGATAAGTACGACATAAACGATCTTATTGAAGTTACCCGTATTCTGAGAAGCGAGAACGGCTGTCCGTGGGATAGAGAGCAGGATCACAAGTCAATCCGTATGAATGTCCTTGAAGAGGCGTATGAGGTTATGGAAGCAATCGATGCAGACGATGCCGCAATGCTGAAAGAGGAGCTCGGCGATCTGCTTTTCCAGGCAGTTTTCCATTGTCAGATAGAAACGGAACGCGGCAGATTTGAGTTCAACGATATATGCGATGATGTCACAAAGAAGATGATCTACCGTCACCCTCACGTTTTCGGTGATGTGAAAGTAGATAACAGTGACGATGTACTCAAAAACTGGGATCAGCTGAAGAAGAAATCAAAGCATCAGGACACTGTCGCTGATACTCTTGACAGCGTTCCTATGGTTCTTCCTGCGCTTATGAGAGGTCAGAAGGTGTTTAAGCGTGCGTCTAATGCAGTCGTGGAGCTTGGCAGCACACATGAGGCGCTTGAACTTGTAAAGGATAGATTGGATAGCCTTGAGTTAGCTATAAATGACAAAAACGAAGAACTGACAGAAGATAAATTTGGAGAACTTTTACTCTCTTGTTGTAATTTATCGCGTTTTATCAAAAAAGATTGTGAAAAAGCCTTGACTTTTGCTGTAAATAAGTTTATAATGCGTTTTAGAGAGCTTGAGAGTAATGCGAAGTCGCAAGGCAAAACGCTCGACAATCTGTCAGATGAGCAGATAAAAGCGCTGTTTTTAAATTCTGATTAACCGTAAAGCAATTAGTCGGTTGACCGTATTACGTCTATAAGCTTTTAGCTTAAATATTAATAAAAATTTTTGGAGGATTACTCAAATGACAAAGGCAGAATTAGTTACAATGGTTGCTGAAAAGGCTGACCTTACAAAGAAGGATGCAGAAAAGGCTATCTCCGCTGTAGTAGACAGCATCTCTGAGACACTTGCAAAGGGCGAAAAGATCCAGCTCGTTGGTTTCGGTACATTTGAAGTTCGTGAGCGTGCAGCTCGTGAGGGTGTTAACCCCCGTACAGGCGACAAGATCAAGATTGCTGCTTCTAAGGTTCCCGCTTTCAAGGCAGGCAGTGCTTTAAAGGATGCAGTTGCTAAGTAATTAAGTCTGATTCAATAGCGGAGGCAGTATTATTACCGCCTCCGTTTTTTATTTTAAATCTGTGAAAGGACTTTCTATGAGACTTGACAAATATCTGAAAGTATCCCGTCTTATTAAGAGAAGAACTGTTGCAAATGAGGCTTGCGACGCCGAAAAGGTTTCTGTAAACGGCAAGCCTGCCAGGGCTTCATATGATGTAAAAGTCGGCGATGAAATAGAGATCAATATGGGCAAAAGCCCGCTCAAGATTCGTGTTTTAAAGGTCGTTGAAGTAGTCGGTAAGGATGGCGCATCCGACCTTTATGAAGTAGTTTAGCATAATCAGGACATCCCCCGAATATTATTTACTACAAAGTAAATAATGAGCGGGGGTATTTATTTGAACGAAAGACAACAGGTACTGACTTTGACTGACAGAAGAGCGCTGTGCGTAAACGGCGTACTTGAGATAATTTCATACGACAGCGAGTGTATTGTTCTATATACGATTCTCGGTGATATGCGTATAAAAGGCTCGGAACTGGAAATCAGTAATGCCTTTACCGGAAGCGGTAATATAGAGGTTAGCGGAAATATATATTCGCTTCATTTCAGTAATAACAGAACAAAGTACGCAGACAATTTCATATCCAGAATTTTCAGATAGAGGTGAGTATATGAACGTCGAGGTATCTCTTGTCTGGCAACTGTCTTGTTTTTCTGTTTGCGGAATGTTACTGGGCGTAGGTTATGAGCTCCTTAGAATTATCAGAACGGTAATACCGCATCACAGCTTTGCGGTTGGAGTTGAAGATACTTTTTATCTTTCATTCTGTGGACTTGTGCTGTTTGGACTTTCCATGGAAATCGGAAACGGCAACTTTCGCGCAACGTATCTGTTGTTTGCCGCTATCGGTTTTATATTATACATTTTTACTGTCGGAAGACTTTTCAGGTTTGTATATACCGTGGTCATAGGGGCGATTAAAAAAATTTTCGGATTTGTATTCGGAAAATTGCTAAAACAGCTCAGAAAAGCGTTTGTATCATTTGTACATAAATTTACGCTTCCGTTTGTGCAGTTTTACAAAAATATAAATGATAAAATAAAAAGAGCACAGGCAGACTTGAAAAAGCACCGTGAAATATTATATAATAATGATAATAATCTTGAAAGGAACGAAGTTGTAAATGTCGGCAGGATCGAAGGCAAAATCAGGAAAATTCAATAAAGTTATGCTGATACTTGCACCGTTGCTTGTGACGGCACTTGTGATATGTGTGTATAACTTCATCTCTATACAGGTAGAAATTTCGCAGAAGAACGAAGAGCTTGCAAAGCTTACCGCTCAGGTGACTGAAGTAGAAAACGAGAATAAAATGCTCAGCAGATATTCTGAGGAGCAGTACAAAGTCGAATATATCGAAACTATCGCAAGGGATAAGCTGGGCTATGCAAAGCCCGAGGAACGTATATACTATATAGTACCGGCGGATTGATACTGAAAATAAACAAAAAGGCTTTCACTTAAGTTGTGAGAGCCTTTTTTTGTATCATATAAGTCCGAAAAGCTGGAATGCTATTATTCCTGCTATGCAGACGATACTTCCTACGATATTAAGAGCCTTTGTGCTTTCCTTACGGATAAGACCGATAAAGAAAAGCGCTACCATTATCATAGGCTGTATGAATGAATAGTTGGTCATACTGGTTGCGATAACGGCATTTTCAAGCACAAGTCCGAGTGCGTTCGGTATTTTGGTCAGCGCTACAAATGCACAGCCCTTCGGCTTGTCTTTTATCATCCTAATCGGGTGAACGAAAGGCACAAGCACGGCGGCAAGCAGGATAAGTCCGAAAAGCAGGGCAAAGTATGAGGATATGTACGGCGCAGATGCAGTGATTATAAAGCCGTAGCCGAACTTTGAAAGCAGATAGAAGAACAGCGGCACAGCTATTTTCTTATAGCTGATATGCTCTCTCTCCGACCGTGCTATCATAAACAGCCCAACTGCTGTAACCGCAATTGCCAGCAATCTGAGCCAGCTGAACGTGTCAACGGCGGTTATTATATCGGTCGCATAGGACGCGAACAGGCAAAGACCGAGCCACGCCTTAAGCTCGAATGCAGACATTTCGGTAAGCACGAGCGCAGACATCTTGAATTCAAGCAGCTTTGACACCATAATAAGAACAGCCGCAAGCACAGACTGCCAGCAAAGCTGTAAGTGCATATCGGAAAACGGCATAAGCGGCAGCAAAAGTACCGCTGTAGGCAAAGCCATAAGAAAAGTGAACGAATTGCCGTCAAACTTCAGCTTTGCGACGGAGTATTTGTCGCTGAGACCGCAGACGGTGTAACAGGCGACAACAAGAAGCATCAATACCATAACGGTTATCCCTCTTTATTCTTCTATAGTATATTCGAGCATTTCATAGTGCAGCTTTGTGCCTATGTCACTGCCGGGCGGTAAAAGCGCCAGTGCAATAAACAGCGTTTCTCCGCTGATTCTTTCCGTAAGTGTGGCGTATTCTCCGCTTATTTCGGTAATAATGTAATCTTTTGGCTCCATATTTCAGAAACTCTCCTTCTTTTTTGTTTACTAACTGATTTTATCACAAAAAATTAATTATAACAAGCCTTTTTTACTTGAAACTCCTCTTTCGATATGTTATACTATATTTCATCGAAAACGATTACCTTAAACAAGTCGTTTTTAGCTAAAAGAAAAGTAAAAGAACAACAGAAAGAAAAGAAGAAACTATGAGAGATCTGACAAAAGGAAGCATAATCCGGCTTATGCTCCTGTTCAGTCTGCCTATACTGCTCGGCAGTCTGTTCCA
The DNA here is from genome assembly GCA_900539195.1 of uncultured Oscillospiraceae bacterium. Lineage (GTDB taxonomy): Bacteria > Bacillota > Clostridia > Oscillospirales > Ruminococcaceae > Ruminiclostridium_E. The sequence continues at coordinate 60,145 of UQBC01000012.1, read as the reverse complement.
ACAGGCGTATAATCTGGTCGACATTATAATTGTCGGAAAAAAACTCGGTGAATTATCGCTGTCCGCCGTAGGTTCGACAACGGCGGTGGTGTCGCTTATGTTCAACATTATTAACGGCTTATGCACAGGTTTTGCAATCCCTGTTGCAAAGCACTACGGTGCTAACGATATGAACAAGGTGCGGCGCACGGTTGCAGGAATGATTACATATTCTGCAATCATTACGGCAGTGATAATGACGCTGTGTATAGTGTTTGTCGAGCCGCTTCTCACGGCGCTCAATACGCCGGCTGAGATTTTTGAACAGGCGAAGCTGTATCTTACGATAGTGGCAGGCGGACTTATAGTTACGCTGATATATAATCTTGAAGCGAACATTCTTCGTGCTTTGGGTGACAGCGTAGTACCGCTGATAATACTTGTAATTTCAGCCGTGCTGAATGTCGGACTGGATTTTCTGTTCATATTCGGATTCGGTATGGGGGTTGACGGTGCGGCGCTTGCAACGGTTATCGCACAGCTTATCTCCGCTATTGTCTGTTTCGTTTATCTTATCAGAAAATGTCCGTTTTTAAAACTCGGCAGGTCTGATTTCAGGCTTCACGGCGAGGAGATAAAAAGCCTTCTTGCTTCGGGGCTTGGAATGGCGCTTATGTATTCGATAGTTGACATAGGCTCGATAGTTCTGCAAAACGGCATCAACGGACTTGGAACGGGTATAATCTCGGCTCATACCGCCGCCAGAAAGATATTCAGCTTTACTATCATGCCGTTCTCGGCTATCAGCGCAACGCTTGTGACATTTGTAAGCCAGAATCTAGGTGCAGGCAAGCTTGACAGGATAAAGAAAAGCATAAAATACGGTCTGCTGATAGGCTACGGCTGGTCAACGCTTGCGGTGCTTATTGTGTATCTGTTCGGAGAACAGCTTGTGCTTATGATAGCACCTGCGGATAACCGTGAAATTATAGATACGGCGGTCAATTATCTTAGGATAAATGTGCCGTTCTACTATGCTCTGAATACACTTCTGTCGCTGAGATGTACACTGCAGGGACTCGGAAAGAGCGTTGTTCCGATAGGGGCAAGCCTTGTGGAAATGGCGTGGAAGATAGTGACGGTAATTGCGATAATCCCCGTATGCGGTTATTTCGGCGTATGTATATCCGAACCAATCATATGGACGGCAAGCGGACTTCTCGTTGCGGTTATTGCAATAAAGACGCTCAGGGCGTTTGAGAAAGCGTAATATTACGTTTTGGATATTTCAATTTTCAGCATTTTAGTTTATTTGAAAAATATTTCAAATAAATGCAAAAATCGCTTGAAAAGTTGTTAATATAGTTGTATAATAAATACATTAGTAGCATTAAAGCTAAGAAAGGTTAATTTTATGAACATCTGGCACGATATTGATAACGAAAGAGTAACTCCCAATGACTTTTTAGCTGTCATTGAGATCTCAAAGGGCAGTAAGTCAAAGTACGAGCTTGACAAGAAGACGGGAGTGCTTATACTCGACAGAATACTGTATACATCGACACATTATCCCGCAAACTACGGATTTATCCCTAAGACGCTTGCTGACGACGGAGATCCGCTTGATGTGCTTGTTCTGTGCAACGAGCCTCTTGTTCCGCTTGTGCTTGTACAGTGCTATCCTATCGGTGTTATAAATATGATAGATAACGGAAAGATGGATCAGAAGATAATAGCTATCCCGTTTGAAGATCCCAATTATAACTCCTACAGAAGCATTGAGGGCTTACCCTCGCACATCTTTGACGAAATGCTGCACTTCTTCAAGGTATATAAACAGCTTGAGGGCAAGGAAACTGCGGTCAATGAGGTAATGGGTCACAAGGCTGCGGTTGAGATCATCAAGGAATGTATAGCAAATTACGATGAGGTTTACGGTGAAAAGTACAACAACATTGATACTGGCAAGTAAATCTCCACGCAGAATTGAGCTTATGACACTGGCAGGCTTCGATTTTTTATCCGTTCCTGCCGTAAAGGAAGAGAAGATACCGGGCGGTACAGAACCGTCAGACGCAGTGCTTATGCTATCACGACAGAAAGCAGAGGAGATAGCCGAAAAATATCCCTATAATACGGTTATCGGAGCGGATACTGTTGTGGCGCTCGGTAACGAGATAATGGGCAAGCCTGAGAATGAGCAGGACGCATTTGATATGCTGAAAAAGCTGTCAGGCAAAACACATACGGTACTTACGGGAGTATGCGTAATTTCTCCCGATAAGCATATACATTTTTATGAAAAGACCGAGGTGGAATTCTATCCGCTCGGCGACGATGAGATACGGCAGTATATAGCAAGCGGTGAGCCTATGGACAAAGCGGGCGCTTACGGCATCCAGGAAAAGGGCGCTATGTTTGTAAAACGTATAAACGGCGATTTCTACAACGTTGTAGGATTGCCTGTAGCACGGCTTGCAAGAAAACTGAACGCTCTCACAGAAAATAATCTTCAGTGAAAGGACGCAAAGGTATGTTATTTTTGAACAACGCATTTACAAAAGATATTACGGAGTACGACGGAGAAGTGCTCAAGGAAGTAAAAACCGTAGACGGAAAGATATATCTTTCAAACGGCGCTATCATTAAAGAGGGTGTTGTCGGAAAATTCTTCGACATTGCCACTAATGACAAATACGGTACTGTATTTGAGGCCGGCGGTCCCGATGAGATCGGTCCTATCGTTGGATTCGCTCCTGTTACGGGCGATTCCGCTCCCGATTATTTCGCATTCTGATTATCGAAGCTAAATAAACTGCGGCAGAGCAATACACTTTGCCGCTTTTTTCTTTTCCGTTTTTATGACTTTGGTTGGATTTGCCGTTTTTATAAACTAATTTTTGAATTTTATGCCGAAATATATGTTGCATACAACCACTATTTGTGTTAAACTTAATGCAAACAAGGAGGAGTTTATATGGAAACGGTTTTTTCAAAGCAGTTACAGATGCTCAGAAAGCAAAGCGGTATCACGCAGGAACAGCTTGCAGACAAGCTCGGTGTTACCGCACAGGCAGTATCAAAATGGGAAAACGGTAGCTATCCCGACGGCGATTTACTGCCTAAGATAGCGGACATCTTCGATGTTTCTATAGACAATCTTTATGGCAGAGGAGAGAAAAGGTGTTCGTTTGAACAACAGGTTGTGAATCATATGCGGGCTATAGCCGATAGCAGTCACGATTCTTCTGCCGAGTGGCTGGAAAATTACCTTAATATAATCTGGGCTATGCAACTGACTGCGTGGCGTGAATGCCGCTATTACTATGATCTTCCCGATTTTAAAGATTCAAACGGCACGATCGCTTCCGAATGCACCTGTAATACAGGCGTGACGTATATGCGGCTTAATAAGGATTTCCGCTATTTTACATTTATAGAACAGCCGGAGAGCTTCGCAAAACAGTTTTCGGATATTGATAAGCTGTCGGAGTTGTTCAGGTTCTTAGGAGATAAGATGAACTTAAAGGTGGTAATGTATCTTCTTTCTCTTGATAACGGCGAGGTAGTCGGTGCCTCGACCATAGCAACTCATCTCGGTTATCCGAAAGAAAAGATAGAAAAAGCGCTTCAGTATCTTTTGAGCATCAACGGCTCAAACAAAGAGATAATCGAAATAAGCGTGCTTTGCGCCGACAATGATAAAGAAAAAGTCTATGGAGTAAGAAACTACTTGCCAGAAATGCTTATTTTGCTGACAGGTGCGTTTGCCGTACTCAATCAGCCGCATGGTTATCAGACAAGCGTAAACAACCGTGATTATCCGTTCTTTGACCGAAAGGACATGAGTTTTATAAAAGTGGGAGAGAAAAATGAAGAAAAATAAAGAGAAAGAGAAAAACACCAATCCTTATCATAAGGAATACGGCGTTTTCAGCAACAGCATTCACGCATTAAAATCAATGCTCAGCTATTCACACAGGTTTATACCTGTTATAATAATCAGCGTAGTCTGTGCGCCGATAATGCAGTATCTGTGGTCGTTCATATCAAAGTTCGTTATTGATATGATAACTTCAGGTCAGAGCGTTACTGCGCTTGCACTGCTTATGGGCGGATTTACCGTAATACAGATTACGGCTACTATGCTGAACCTTTACGGCAACTCATTCTTTCACATTTATATCGGAGCAAGATTCAGGCAGATGGGACTTAAGAACCGCAAGATAATGTCGGTGGATTACGGCTATCTTGAGGACAAGGACTTTATGGACTGCTATCAGAAAGCAGGAAACGCCTGCAACAGCAATAATGAGGGCATAGAGGGAATGATGAGAGGCATTGTGCGTCTTTTAACGCTCATACCGATAATCGTTGTCGGTATCGCCATTCTCGGTACGATGAATATTTTTATCGTTATTGCTATACTTATCTGCTCTGTACTGCAATTTGTTGTTACCAACAAGACAAACGCTTACTGCAAGAAAAAGGTGTGGGATCCGCTTGCACCGTGGTGGCGCAGGCATAATTATCTTTCTTATACCACGAGCGACTTTGAGGCGGCTAAGGATATAAGAATGTTCGGAATAGCCGATTGGCTTACAGAAAAGTTCAAAGTGCTGAACAAAGAGCGTTATGCGGCGCAGAAGAAAAATTCAAGGATATGGGCGGTGTCGGCTGTCATAAATGCTGTACTCTGGGCAGGAGTGCAGGCGGCGGTTTACGTATGGCTCTTGTACAGCGTTGTAACCGGAAGTATGACGATAGGCAATTTCACTTTGTACCTTGCATCGTCAATGACATTCTTTGATTATACAAATCAGCTCCTTACCGCTGTATCGGACTTACTTGCAAGGAGCAGGGAATATGACGATTTCCGCAGCTTTATGGACGCGGACTGCGGTGATAAGGACGACAAAGGAATTGATGTTCCGCAGTGTGACAGCTATGAATTTACTTTCTGCAATGTTTCATTCAAATATCCCAAGGCTGAAAAGTATGCGCTTCGTAACGTCAATATTACTCTTAACGCAGGAGAGAGGCTTGCGGTGGTAGGGCTTAACGGCGCAGGAAAATCTACCTTTATAAAGCTGTTGTTAAGGCTGTATGAGGTGACAGAGGGTGAGATACTGCTGAACGGTGTCAATATAAAGCAGTACAACAAGCACAGCTATTATAAGATATTCTCGCCTGCTTTTCAGGAGGTCGAACTGTTCGCATTTCCTCTGTATATGAACGTTTCAATGAGCAGTGCGGATAAATCGGATAAGGAGAAGGCAAGGCAGTGCGTTATTGATTCGGGACTTGAGAATAAGCTGAATGAGCTTGAAAAGGGTATGGATACCGAGATACTAAAGATCGTTTACGATGACGGCGTTGATCTGTCGGGCGGCGAAAAGCAGAAGCTGGCGCTTGCCAGAGCGTTATATAAAAATGCGCCTGTAGTAGTCCTTGACGAGCCTACGGCGGCACTTGACGCACTTGCGGAAAGCAAGCTGTACGGTGACTTTGACAAGCTCATCGGTAACAAGACAGCGGTATATATCAGCCACAGATTAAGTTCAACACAGTTTTGCGACAAGGTCGCTATGTTCAAGGACGGCGGCATAGTAGAGTACGGAACTCACAGCGAGCTTATGGACAAGGGCGGAGAATACGCTGATATGTTCAATGTCCAGGCTCAGTATTATATTGACAACAACGAAAGCGAGGTGGCTGTCAATGCGTAAAGAAAAAGAGAAAAAGACCCTGCCTACGCTTAAATTTATGCTGAAAACGGCAGTAAAGAATAAGCCTCAGCTGTTTATTGCTTATGCGCTGCAGGTGGTGGTTTCGTTTTCGCAGACAATGGTTAATATCATCTCGTCAAAATATCTTGTAGATGAGATCGCCGCAATAATCGGCGGCGGTAAAGCTGAGGAGCATATACCTACTGCGATATTCTGCATTGCGCTTATAGTCGGTGTGACCTTGCTTGCGGCACTTATCAACTATCTTGTAAATGAGATAAAGAATGTTTATTCCGAGTGGTTCAACGAGTATTTTGAAGTAGGGCTGTCCGAAAAGGTAATGAAGATGGATTTTGAGCATACCGAGGATCCCGACACGCTCGATCAGATGAACAAGGCGAAAGAGGGTATGTCGTGGTACAGCGGCGGAGTAGTCGGAATACTGAACGGTTTCTTCAATATCGTTTCAAACGGGGTGAACGTACTCGGCGTTATAGCGATAATCGCAGTTACCTGTCCGCTTCTTCTGCCGATACAGATCATATCGCTTGTTCTTATCACGATATTCACAAATAAGAGCAACAAGCTTGATATAGAATATTTCAAGAAGCTGTCTAAAATCAATCGCCTTTTCGGGTATTTCTTCTATCAGCTGTCCGACCCGTCAAACGGTAAGGAAGTCAGGCTGTTTGACAGCAAGGATATGATGTGCGATAAAGCGGATTACTACAGCAATGAAACTATAGACACGTTCAGGGAGCAGTACAAAGCGCAGTATAAATATATGCAATACTCAAATCTCACAAACGGACTGCGTGACGGACTTTCATATTTCTACATAGGCTTTAAGGCACTGACGGGAGCGATTACACTCGGTGATTTTACAATGTGTGTTTCATCGGCGTCAACGCTCTACTGGGGACTGTATAGCATTGTAGACAACATTGCGGCTACGGTAAAGACATGCGGTTACGCATATGAATATCTGAAATTTGATGCAATTTCCGACAGAATGACAAAGGGTGATAAGCCTGTTTCGGACGGCGAACACGTTATCGAGTTCAGAAATGTAAGCTTCAAATATCCGAGAAGTGAAAATTATGTCCTCAGAAATATCAATATCACGATCAGACAAGGCGAGCATCTTTCTGTAGTCGGACTTAACGGTGCGGGAAAGACAACGTTTATAAAGCTTCTTTGCCGAATGTATGATGTAACAGACGGTGAGATACTGATAGATAATATCAATATCAAGGATTACTCGGACAGCGAGTACAGAAAGCTGTTCTCGGTGGTATTCCAGGATTTCGCACTGTTTGCTTTCAGCCTTAAGGAGAACATAATACTTGACGAGCAGGAGGACGAGGAAAAGCTGATAAGGACGCTCAAAATGGCAGGCTTATATGAAGATGCAATGAAGCTTGAAAACAAGCTCGACACGACAATATTCAAAAGCTATGATGAAAACGGCACTGAGCTTTCGGGCGGTCAGCAGCAGAAAACCGCTATTTGCCGTGCTTTATACCGTGACAGCCCGATAGTAATACTTGATGAGCCTACAGCGGCGCTTGACCCTGTAGCGGAATACGAGATATACAAGCACTTCAACAAGCTTGTCGGCGGCAAGACCGCTATCTACATATCGCACAGGCTTTCAAGCTGTAAATTCTGCGATGAAATCGCCGTATTTGCCGATGATACGATAAAGGAGTACGGTACGCACGATGAACTTGTGAAAATCGAAAGCGGAATTTATGCAGAAATGTATAACGCTCAGGCGAAGTATTATGTGGAGAACGTGTCGTAAACAGCGTAAAGAAAATACCCACGCAGTGATAAACTCTGCGTGGGTATTTCGTTTTTATGCTATTCCCGATAATGTGCATATACCGTTTACCGCTATGCAAAGCACTATTCCGATAACGGTCGGCAGTGCAAAGCTCACCGCTGTCCATTTAAGGCTCTTTGTTTCTTTATATACCGTAATGCAGGATGTCGAGCAAGGGAAGTGGAACAGTACAAATATCACCATACATATCGCTGTTACAGAAGTCCAGCCGTTCGATATAAACAAATCCTTAAGTGCAGACAACTCCGATATTTCGGTAAGTGCTGTACCCTCGGAGTACGCCATTATTATTATCGGAACTACTATCTCATTTGCAGGAAAGCCGAGTATGAACGCAAGCAATATAACACCGTCAAGTCCCATCATTCTGCCGAACGGGTCAAGAAACTCTGTGCAGTGTGACAACAGCGAAGCATCGCCTGCAGTTACATTCGCCATCAGCCATATAATAAGCCCTGCAGGGATAGCGACAATTACCGCTCTGCCGAGAACGAACAGCGTCCTGTCGAGAAACGCTCTGACAAGGACCTTTGCAAACTGCGGTGTTCTGTATGGCGGAAGCTCAAGCGTGAACGATGACGGCATTCCTTTTAGTAATGTCTTTGACAGGAAACGTGACGACAGCATAACAACGGCAACCGAGGCGGCTATAGCGGCACATAGCAGAAGCGCCGCCAAAAAATCCGAGCCTGCGACAGCCGGCACACCGATAGCAAACATTGTGATAATGCTTATGATAGTCGGAAATTTTCCGTTGCAGGGCATAATTGACGCAGTTATGATCGCTATAAGCCGTTCACGTTTACTGTCGATTATCCTTGCACCCGTTATTCCGCAGGCGTTACAGCCAAGACTCATACACAGACATAAAGCCTGTTTACCGCACGCTCCCGCCTTTTTGAACGCTTTGTCAAGATTAAACGCTATTCTGGGTAGTATTCCGTAATCCTCAAGTATAGTGAACAGCGGAAAGAATATCGCCATAGGAGGAAGCATTACCGATACCACCCACGCAAGCACTCTGAATATCCCTTCGGTGAGAACGCTGTTCAGCGTTACCGGAGTACCTATTGACGATAAGGCGCTATAAAGCAGTGATTCAGCCTTTCCGAAAAGCTCCGAAAGTAAGGCGGACGGGTAATTCGCACCCGTTATTGTTATCCATAAAATGATAAACAGCATAAGCAGCATTATGGGTATTCCCGTCAGTTTTCCGGTAAGTATCCTGTCGATTTTCCTGTCACGGACACATTTTTTATCAGCACTATGTTTTACGCATTCCGCCGCAATTCCTTCTGCGGTTATAAAAATGCAGGAAATAATCTCATCGGTAAAATTATTTTCGGTCAGTCTGTCTGCGGCGGATATAAGCGCTTTGAGGTAATTATCGTCTGTACCGTATTTTTTACACAGGCTGTATACCGTATCGCTGTCGCCCTGAAGCAGCTTAAGGCATATAAAACGCTTTGTCCTGCTGTCTGTTTCAATCTTTTCGGTAAGCGGCATAAGCTGTGATATTGCGTTTTCTATACGGCTTGTGTAAACAAGCGTTATATCGTTGCTTTCCTTGCTCAGTGCAACGTTTTCTATTGCCTGCATCAGTTTATCCAGCCCTTTTTTGCTCCGTGCCGATGTTGCCGCTACAGGTATCCCAAGCTGCTGTGACAGCTTAGTTATATCTGTTTTTATGTTCTTCTTGCCCGCTTCATCCATCATATTCACGCACAGCACTGCTTTAGATGTGATTTCTGTTATTTGCAATACAAGATTAAGATTTCGTTCAAGACAAGACGCATCGCAGACAATAACCGTAACATCGGGCTTTTCAAGGCATATATGCCGGCAGGCTATTATTTCCTCCGCAGAATGAGCGCATAGTGAATATGTGCCGGGAAGGTCGGTTATCAGATATTTGTTATTATTGTAAGTATAACTGCCTGCGGCATTGCCGACAGTTTTTCCGACCCAGTTTCCCGTATGTTGCTTAAGCCCTGTCAGGGCGTTGAAAACCGTGCTTTTGCCGACATTGGGATTGCCGGCGAGCGCAACTGTAAATTCTTTTTCGTATTTCATATTTTCCGCCTTTCAGCTAATATAATACATTATATGAAAGTGCGACAGAAATGTTAAGAATTCTGCGGTATGTTTTTTCAGTCGGAAATAACTCCCGTCAGTGCTTCTATAAGCTGTTTTATATGTACGGGCTTTGTCAGAAAAGCGTTCATACCGCAAGCGGCGGCTCTGTCCCTGTCTTCGCTGAACACATTTGCCGTCATTGCGATAATAGGTATATGCGACATACGGTCGTTTTCCAGATTTCTTATTGCACACGAACAGTCATATCCGTCCATTACAGGCATCTGTATATCCATAATCGCACAGTCGTAATAATCATCTTTGTGCGACTTTATCATTTCAAGGGCTGTCGCACCGTTTTCGGCGGTTTCTATATTCAGTCCGTAAGGTGTCAGCATAGCAGTTACTATCCGACAGTTCACCTTTACGTCTTCGACAAGCAGTATACGCTTTCCGCCGAGTATTTTGATCGCTTCGGCTTTTGCTTTTTGACCGGAGATATCCGTGCAGAATGACGTTATGATTTTTCTGAGTTCATATGTCAGTACAGGTGCGGTGCATATTGAATCGACATATGACGGCACATTCTGAATTACATCACCTGCATATGCATTTCGTGCAATAACGCATATATGGCTATTGCCGTCACTGTTATAGTCGGAATATTTTTCTGCGGTATCCGCACTTGCTAAGAAAATATCGTATTTTCTGCCTGCTACGCTTACAGTATCATATTTTGCTCCGAGCTTTTCAAGTGTGGCAATTATCTGACAGGCAATGTCTGCGGCGCTTATATCTACCAGTGCATAAATATCCGGCAATCTGTGGTCGCTGTGCGAATCCGTAATGCGGAACGGCAGATGGACTATAAATTCAGTGCCTTTTCCTTGTTTTGTGTTTACGGCGATAGTACCGCCTGCAGCATCAATAATGTTCTTTGTTATCGGCATACCAAGTCCCGTACCCTGAATATTGCCGTTGACTTTTCTTTCCCGCTCGAAAGGCTCAAATATCTTACCGATAAATTCTTCACTCATACCTATTCCGTTGTCCCTGACACGGATCTCATATACCGGAATGTTGTCCGCTTTTCCTGAGATCTCATTGACAATGAGCAATATATCGCCGCCTTCCTGCGTAAATTTTACAGCGTTTGAAAGCAGATTTGTGAAAAAAGGAGAAAGCTCGCAGAAGTCGGCATTTCCTGTGACGGCAAAAGAGCAGTGCAGCTCACAAAGTCAGATTATGACAGGTATGATTACATAATCGCTATGGATGAGATGAATATACGCAATATAATGCGTATCATAAAGAGCGATCCCGAGGGTAAAGTAAGTCTGCTGTTGTCGCACGCAGGAATGAGCGGTAGTATTGCCGACCCGTGGTATACGGGGAACTTTGATGATACCTACAGAGATGTCCTGCTTGGATGTAAGGGATTATTCAGAGAAATCACAAGTGAATAAAATATGCCGCCGCAGTTTTTAATAAACTGCGGCGGACGTTTTAATTATTATAGTGCTAATTTCGTAAAATTTAAGTTATAGCGAAATTACTTATTGTTTTTATCCTCATTCTGCTTTAAATCGGGTTCGGGCAGATCGTTTTTTATATCCATTACCGGATTTGAATTTATAGCGTCACGTAGCTGAGTGTTTACCACATGGGTATAGATCTGTGTTGTATTCAGGTTTTCGTGTCCGAGGACCTCTTTAAGCACACGGACATCAACGCCGTTCTGATACATAAGCGTAGCCGCCGTATGACGCAGTTTATGAACGGAAATTCCTTTACCGGCAAGTCCGCAGGCTTTAAGGCGGTCGTCGATTATCTGTTCGACACGGCGGTTTGTGATGCGGTTGCCACGTTTGCTTATAAACAGAGCTTTTTCCTTAGGGTCTGCAACGGATTTTCTTGCTTCGGTGTACTTGGCAACAGCATCGACGCATTGCTCGTTGAGATAGACGATACGTTCCTTGTTGCCTTTACCGAGAACCTTTACGGAAATATATTTTGTATCAGGCTGTGACGGGTCTATGTTTTCGACAAAATCATTCACGTTTATTCCGACAAGCTCGCTCAGACGCATACCGCAGTTGAGGAACATTATAATCATCGCATAGTCACGGAAATCCATCCAGCTTGAAAACTCCTTGAAGCCCTCGTGCAGAAGCTGACCGCATTCCTGCAACGTGAGGTGCTTAGGCAGTGCGTTTTTAGGCGAAGGAAGCTCCAGATTCAACATAGGACTTGCCGCAAACCACGCCTTGTTATTTGTGAGGAATTTGTAGAACTGCCGCAGAGATACAGCCTTGCGTGAGCGAGCCTTTGCATGATTGGAACGTTCACTTACAGTAAAGCTGAGAAACTCCATAGCGTCTGTGAGGGTCACAGCCTTTATGTATTTATCGTCAAGGTCAGAGATTTTTATCTCGGAGAAATCCTCATTTGCACCAACCAGCTTGTTCTTGACCTTGAGAAAACGCATAAACATACGCAGGTCGGTATAATAGTTCAACGCAGTAAGCTGTGAACGGTTTTTGATTGTCGTAAGATAATTCAGGTATTCGGTAAGGCAAGCCGGTGCGTCTGATGTAGCTTGTCTGAAATCTATGTTATATGCCATTTTTGTGTGCCTTTCGTTTTTTACCGCTTCTAATTTCGTAAAATATTAATTTTACGAAATTGCGTGTAAAATTCTGTTATACTGCTCCGCTGACTATTATACTATAAAATCCTGCCCAATTCAAGATTTATTGCGAAATACAAAGCTGATGGATAACGTTGACGTAAATACGAGCAATAGCAATTACGGATGAGTTACAGCTATAAAACTGCTGTGCTTCAAACGGTCGGTCAAAGGCTGAAGCATTCTCAGCAAGGTCAATTTGTATGCTTTCGATATGGTTATCATACGAATTAAAGAAGCTGACCGAAAAAAAGCGCTGTGCAAGAAGCACAGCGCAACGGATATGTGGTGGGTAACGTCAAAGGCACAAAACGGCGAAATACGAATAGTGCCAATCTTAGAAATACTTAGAAAGCCTATCGGAACAGCGGTCGGGCAAGACAGCCGTTATAACATCAGATACAGCCAAGAACCTGTAAAAGCCATCGGATTTAAGGCACTGATGAAGAAATACAAATAAACTAAGAATAAGCGTACCACCTGCATGTTATTATAACACAAATCAAATAAATTGTCAAGAAAAATATTTTGAAAGTTAACTTTCAAAAAAGTAAAAGAAATACGGCAATCGAATTGAAAGCTGTATGTAAAAAAATCCCGTCGCTTTGAGCGACGGGACGTATTTCTTAAAACTACGATTAAGCCTTGTTGATTGATCCGAAGAGTTCCATCTTTTCCTTAACTGTAGCCTTGATAGCCTCAAAGCCGGGTGCGAGGAGCTTTCTGGGATCGAAGCCCTTACCCTGAAGATCCTTGCCTTCTTCGATGTACTTTCTTGTTGCTTCCTGGAATGCAAGCTGGCACTCTGTGTTAACATTGATCTTGGAAACGCCGAGTGAAATAGCCTTCTTGATCATGTCTGCAGGGATACCTGTACCGCCGTGCAGTACGAGAGGCATATTGCCAACCTTCTCCTTAACTGCTGCCAGTGTTTCAAATGAAAGACCGGGCCAGTTTGCAGGGTACTTGCCGTGAATGTTGCCGATACCTGCAGCGAGCATTGTAACGCCGAGATCAGCGATAGCCTTGCACTCGTCGGGATCAGCGCATTCGCCCATACCAACAACGCCGTCTTCTTCACCGCCGATAGAGCCTACCTCAGCCTCAAGAGAGATACCGAGTATATCGCAAGTATTTACGAGAGCTGTTGTCTTTTCGATGTTCTCAGCGATAGGATAGTGAGAACCGTCAAACATTATAGAAGAGAAACCTGCGTTGATGCAAGCCTTAGCGCCTTCAAATGTACCGTGGTCAAGGTGAAGAGCTACAGGAACTGTGATGTTCAGTTCTTCGATCATACCCTTTACCATACCTACAACGGTCTTATAACCGCACATATACTTACCTGCGCCCTCAGAAACACCTAAAATAACAGGTGAGTTGCACTCCTGTGCAGTAAGAAGAATAGCCTTTGTCCATTCAAGGTTGTTTATGTTGAACTGGCCTACGGCGTACTTGCCTTCAAGTGCCTTGTTCAGCATTTCTTTTGCAGAAACTAACATTTATTTTCTCCTTTGATTCTTATTCCGGCGGAAACCGCCTTTCTAATTTATTATACTACATCCGCCTTGCAAATGCAAGTACAAATTAACAAAAAATAAGAGCCGCATATCCTGCGGCTCTATGTATTTTATTCAGCAAAATCCTTGATGAGTTCTGCAAGACATTCTGAGCAGATGTTCTTGCCCTTGAACTGCTGTATATCGCTTGCATTGTTACAGAATGAGCAAGCAGGCATATACTTCTTAAGAATAATCTGGTCGTCCTCAACATAGATTTCAAGAGAGTCCTTGATACCGATATCAAGAGTTCTTCTGAGTTCTATCGGAATAACAATTCTTCCGAGTTCATCAACTTTTCTTACAATTCCTGTAGATTTCATGTTCTTTCTCCTTGTGATTTTTACTTTTTCTTTCCTTTTTGAGCAAGAAGACCGTCACTTCCGCTTGCTTCGATTATATTTTACCAAATCTTTTTACAATTGTCAAATGTGGATTTTATATAGCTGTAATTCACTTCCATTCATAGCAGGAAAAGAAATTGAACAGTATTCAAATTGTATTTTTATACAAATCGCAGTATTATCGCAAATTTGCAGTAAAGATAGCAGAATAAAGATAAAAATTTACAAATATGAAAAGTTATCAGCTTTAATGCCCGACTGAAAATTCAGCAATATGCACATATATTTGCTTTGTGCTAGTCTATATATAGTGTAATTTGATACGGATAAAATCCGATGGAGTAGGTATGAGTTATGTAATTTTTGTTATAATATGTCTGTCTTTTATTGTTTCTTCTGTTACAGGAAAAATGTCCGAACTGTCGATGGCGGCACTTATGTCGTGCAAGGACGCGGTGACACTGTGTATTTCGCTTTGCGGCACTATATGCCTGTGGAACGGCGTTATGAAAGTTGCGCAACGCTCTGGAGCAGTTAAGAAGCTATCATTTATATTCACAAAACCGCTTGGACTTCTCTTCCCCGGTATCGACAAAAAAGGTACTGCAATGCAATATATCATGATGAACTTTATTGCCAATCTTCTGGGGCTCGGAAATGCCTCTACCCCACTCGGGATTAAAGCCGTGCAGGAACTTAAAAACGAACAGAAGGCAGAAAAAACAGCAACGCGGGATATGATAATGCTTGTTGTAATGAATACCGCAAGCGTGCAATTCTTCCCCTCGACAATTGTTGCAATCAGGGCTTCTTACCAAAGCACAACGCCTGCCGACATCGTCCCTTGTGTGTGGATAGTATCGCTAATTGCACTGGGTGTTTCGGTAGTAACAGTTTTTGCCGCTGAAAGAATATCATCACGGAGAAAGAAAAAATGACTGAAATCACAGATTACATAGCGCCTGTTATGATACTTACGGTATTTGCATACGGCATTTCCCAAAGGACAGACATATTTGACGCATTCATCGAGGGAGCGGCCGAGGGACTGAAAACCACGCTTGACATTCTCCCTGCCCTTATCTGTCTTATGACCTGCATAGGAATGTTCAAGGCGTCGGGCTGTATGGAAATGCTGACAGCATTTATAAGTCCTGTTACATCTTTTTTCGGCTTTCCGGACGAATGTACACCGCTTATATTCATTCGACCGCTTTCGGGAAGCGGTGCGTTATCGGTTTATGACAGTATAATCGCACAGTACGGCGCTGATAGTTTTGCGGGTCGTGTTGCTTCAACAATGATGGGTTCAACCGAAACTACTTTTTACACTGTCGCCGTATATTTCGGAGCGGCTAAGATAAAGAAAAGTCGTTACGCAATTCCTGCGGCGCTGACAGGCGATACGATAGGTTGGATCGCATCTGCTGTGACGGTCAGGCTCTTGTTCTGATATAAAAAGCACGGTGAACAAATGCCACCGTGCTTTGTTTTGTATCAGTCTTTTACAATGTCGCATACATCGGCTCTCGTTACCTTTATCAGGTCATCGGGAGCAATGATAATCTGTGTGCCGAGTTTTCCTCCGCTGACTATAACCTTGTCAAAGTCCTTTATAGTGCTGTGATAAACTGTCTTGTACTGCTTCTTCATTCCTATCGGGGTGCATCCGCCTCGGATATATCCCGTAACTGCGTTAATATCCTTGACGTGTACCATTTCTATTGATTTCTCGCCTACCGCCTTTGCCGCTTTCTTCATATCAAGCTCAAGCGCTATCGGGATAGCGAATACATAGTAGTTTTTTGTCTTGCCCTCGGTCACAAGCGTCTTGAAAGTGCTTTCGTAAGGCTGTCCGAGCATATCCGCTATATGTACGCCGTCGATGAATTCATCACACTCGTATGTGTTGACCTCGTAATTTATTTTATTCTTGTCAAGTATACGCATTGCGTTGGTTTTGTTCTCTTTTTCCTTTGCCATATCAATTCTCCTTTACATCTGAGAGAATTTTAACGCATTTCACATAAAAAGTCAAGCGTTCAGTCAAGCAATGCGCTTATAGCCGGAAAAGGCTGTACGCTGCGTTTCAATATGCCGTGTATATAGGCAATGCAGATGCCGTAATTTGTTATCGGAACTCCTGCGTCTTTCGCACAAGCTATGCGGTGCTTCATTTCACGTTCGGAAAGAGTGCATCCGCCGCAGTGAACTATCAGCTTATAACGGCTTAAATCTTCGGGAAAAGTGCCTCCCGATGAAAATTCAAATTCAAGCTGCTTGCCGGTGTATTTGTTTATCCAGGCAGGGAGCTTCATCGTGCCGATGTCGCCGCACTGCCTGTGGTGAGTGCATCCCTCCGAGATAAGTATCCTGTCGCCGTCACTTAGTTTGTCAAGCGCTGTAACGCCGTGTACGTTCGTTTCAAGGTCGCCCTTATAACGTGCCATAAGTATCGAGAATGATGTAAGCATCACATCGTCCGGGACTTCCTGCGAAACTCGTGAAAATACCTGGCTGTCAGTGATAACGATTTTCGGTTTTTCCGATAATTTTGAAAGGGTGGCAGTAAGTTCTGTTTCACGACAGACAGCGGATATTGCTCCAGCCTCAAGCACATCTCTTATCGTCTGCTGCTGAGGGAGTATGAGTCTGCCCTTAGGAGAGGCTTTATCTATAGGAACAACCAGTACGGCTATATCGCCCAGATTCAGCAGATCTCCGCAGATGCACATCTTTTCGTCTTTTACATCAAGCCTTGAGCCGATAAGCTCTTTCAGCTCGTAAATGTTTGTGCCGTTCAGTGCGTCTGTGTAGATAGTGTCATCGGTTTTCGGGGGAACGGTATCAAGCAGACCGCACTTGTTCATTACGGTTATATAAGGTATGTTCTGCTTTTTCAGCCTTTCGAGTATGGCGCTGTCAAAGTCGGATATGCCCTTTGTGCTGTCAACCACAAGCAGAGCAATATCTGTCTTGAACAGAACCTGATAACTCTTTTTTACACGCAGGCTTCCGAGGTCGCCCTCATCGTCAAGTCCCGGAGTGTCGGTTATCATAACGGGACCCAACGGCAAAAGCTCCATTGCCTTTGAAACAGGGTCGGTCGTTGTTCCTGCAGTATCTGAAACCACAGCAAGCTCCTGCCCTGTTATAGCGTTTATAAGGCTGGATTTGCCTGCGTTGCGTCTGCCGAAAATTCCGATGTGTATGCGTTCTCCGCTCGGTGTTGAATTTAAGCTCACCGGTTGCTCCTTTCTCAGTCGGTTTCTTAGAACCTGAAATCTCTCTGACCGTGAATAATGTTGTCGATATACTCTGTCGCCTTTGCTCTTACCTTTTCATTCGGGATGGTCGTAAGCTCTCTTGCGATAAGCTCCTCGCCGATTTTTCTTGTATCCTCCGATGCATAGTCGACAAGGTATTCCTTAAGCGTCATAAGGGCATTCGGGTGACAGCAGTTCTGTATCTGACCTGCCTTGCACAGACTCATGAAGCGGTCGCCCGTTCTTCCCTCACGGTAGCAGGCTGTACAGAACGACGGGATGTATCCGAGCCTCATCAGCCAGTTTACTACCTCGTCAAGACTTCTGTTATCCGATACGTCAAACTGTGCCGAGTTTTCTTCCTCAGGCTCAGGTTCAGCGTAACCGCCTACGCTTGTTCTTGAGCCTCCGCTTATCTGCGAGATACCAAGATGCAGAACTCTTTCCCTTGACTTCTGGCTTTCTCTTGTGGAAACGATCATTCCGGTATAGGGAACGGCAATTCTAAGACAGGCAACTATTTTTGCAAATGTATCGTCTGTGATGCCGTTATCGAATTCATCGGGGTCTATATCATCGGCACGTCTTACTCTCGGAACTGAGATAGTGTGAGGACCTACGCCGTGTACGGCTTCAAGATGCTCTGCGTGCATAAGAAGTCCAGCAAATTCATATCTGTAAAGCTCAAGTCCGAACAATGCGCCGATGCCTACATCGTCAATTCCGCCCTCCATCGCTCTGTCCATAGCCTCTGTGTGATAAGCGTAATTGTGCTTGGGTCCTGTCGGGTGCAGGCGCTCATAGCTCTCCTTGTGATAGGTTTCCTGGAACAGAATATATGTGCCGATTCCTGCCTCTTTCAGCTTTCTGTAGTTTTCTACCGTTGTAGCGGCAATGTTTACGTTTACTCTGCGGATAGCGCCGTTCTTGTGCTTGATGGAGTAAATAGTCTTGATACATTCGAGTATGTATTCAAGAGGGTTGTTCACGGGGTCTTCGCCTGCCTCTATGGCAAGTCTTTTGTGACCCATATCCTGTAATGCGATAACCTCCTGTCTTACCTCGTCCTGCGTCAGCTTTTTACGGCAGATATGCTTGTTCTTTGCGTGGTAAGGGCAGTAAAGGCAACCGTTCACGCAGTAGTTTGAAAGATACAGCGGAGCGAACATTACGATTCTGTTGCCGTAAAAGTCCTTCTTGATCTGCTCTGCGAGCTTGTATATCTCCTCGTTCTTTTCGGGAATGTCGCAGTCGAGCAAAACCTCTGCCTCTCTGTGCGAAAGCCCTTTTCTGAGCTTTGCTTTTTCAAGAATGCTGTCGATAAGCTCGGCGTTATGCTTGTTTTCTTCTGCATATCTCAGCGTTTCTTCGATTTCCTCGTGGTTGATGAATTCCTCTGCTTTCAGAGATTTGGGATCGTAATTATACATTTTTATTTCCTTTCGTTAAAAGAGGCATGGTCGCCCCTTGATTCGACTATTGTGTAGCCTGCACCCTCAACACGTTTTTGCAGGCACATTCTGCACTGTGCGGATTCGTCGCCTGTGCAGATTTTGTTGTCATACAGCAGATATTTTTTTCTTACGTCTGTCGGTGACAGATTCGGCATTACAACGTTAGCACCGGCTTTAAGCGCAAGTTCTCTGCCTGTCGGATGAATCGTTCCTATCGCAGTAGTCGCAGGAAGCAGTACATCGGGCAGCGCAAGCCGCACAAGACCCAGCATAAACAGCGTAAGCTCAGCCGTACCCTGCGGCTTATCGGCAAAAGGCGTTGCGTGGTGTGGTATAAAAGGACCTATCCCAACCATTTCGGGCTTCAGTTCTTCCAAAAACAGCATATCATCGGCAAGATTTTCAGCCGTCTGATAAGGAGAGCCTACCATAAAGCCTGCCCCTGTCTGATAGCCGATTTTTTTAAGCGTCCTAAGACAATCCTGCCTGTGCTTTGCCGAAAGACCGGGCGGATGGAGCTTTGAATAATGCTCGTAATCGGCGGTTTCGTGGCGCAACAGGTATCTGTCCGCACCGCTTTCAAAATATCTGCGGTAGCTTTCTTCACTTTTTTCGCCTATCGAAAGCGTTACAGCACAATCGGGAAAATCACGCTTTATCGAACAGACAATATCACATATCATATCATCACTGTAATAAGGATCTTCTCCGCCCTGCAGTACAAACGTTCTGAAGCCAAGCTCATAGCCTGCCTTACAGCAATCAAGTATCTGCTCCTTGCTGAGCCTGTAGTGCTCTGCCTGCTTGTTACTGCACCGTATTCCGCAATAATAACAGTCGTTTTTGCAGTAGTCGGTAAATTCTATCAGACCTCTGATATAAACATCCTTGCCGTAATATTTTTCACGGACGCTGCGTGACAGTTCAAAGAGATAATCACGCACTGCGTCCCTGTTTTCGATAAGGGATACATATTCGCCTTTTTCGAGGTGGTGTGTGCTGTACAGCTTTGATACCAGTTCTTTAAGTTCTTCGGTTTTGCTCAATCGTCCGCCTCCTTTTCCTTTAAACAATCTGCAGGAAGCTTCTGATAGATAGTCTTTGAGGTAACGCCCTTCAATGCGCCGAGCTTACCCGACAAAGTGTTTATCACATCCTGCGGTGCGTCAATGGCAACGCTGATGATAGAAACGCCTGCCTTTTCATAAGGTACTCCCATCCTGCCGATAATGTAATGAGCACACTCGTGCAGATACTCGTTCAGCTTTGATACCGAAGAGGACTCGGATACGACTATTCCTATAAGTGCTACTCTGCTCTCACAATTCATTTAATCACCTTTTTCCCGTTTAAAATAAAAATGAGCCGTGCAAGGCACAGCTCTATCTTAAAATCATAAAATCATAAAAATAGTAAAACAAAAACCGCCTTGCTTTTCTGTCAGAATAATCTTTCAGATCAGTCAGGTTTATAAAATTGTAGATATTTTGCCGTTCGGTGAAAGAAGCAAATCTCGCACCTTACGGTATGCGTATTAATTATAACGCAGAATACGGATAAAGTCAATATCGGTACGGCTTTATCCGCATTTTGCACTAAAAGTCAAATGTTATTTATGCACTCTGACAAATATCAGTCGTGTCTGGGACTAGCACTGATGTGCTGAATAGCCTGAATAATGGCAACATCAAGATCTACCGAGGGCTGATTTTCAAGCTCCTGCTTTATGCGTGTGAAAACCTGTCCGTTTACTGTGCTGACATATTTCGGCGTCAGGCGGTTAAGAGCATACGCTTTCATATCCTCAAGGCAGAGCTCGCACTTACAGCAGTTGTAATCTCTGAGCAGTTCCGAAAGCCTTTCGTCAACGTAGTGTTCCATCATATTTATAATCATAATATGTTTCCTTTCACATTGATAAAGAGATTTGAATTCTTTTTTACATTTTATCACATTTTTCCCGTACAGTCAATAGAATTATGATAATTCCGCACATATTTAAATATACTCCGTAAAATTTTTCCGTTGACGGCTGTGTTATATTGACAAACCGCCTTGTCGAGTGTATAATATAAAAGAATGTAAACTAAAATATGACAATAGGCTGATAACGTGCTTTACGTTTGGCTTGATATACAGACCCGGCGGTATGCCGTATTTTAAGCAATACAGCCCGTTTACTCAAAAACGAAAGGAAAAAGCATTTTACATGGGATTACTTACAAAAATATTCGGTAACTATTCCGAAAAAGAAATCAAGAGAATAATTCCGATAAAGGATAAGGTTCTTGAGCTTGAATCGAAATATTCTCCGATGACCGACAGCGAGCTTAAGGCGCAGACTCCCGCACTGAAGGAAAGACTTGAAAACGGTGAAACACTAGATGATATCCTCCCCGACGCATTTGCCGTATGCCGTGAGGCTATGTGGAGAGTTCTCGGCATAAAGCCTTATCCCGTACAGATACTCGGCGGTATTATTCTTTTCCAGGGACGTATTGCAGAGATGAGAACAGGTGAAGGTAAGACCTTCGTTGCCGCACTTCCCTCTTATCTTGTTGCGCTCAGCGGCAAGGGCGTACACGTTGTAACGGTAAACGACTACCTTGCAAAGCGTGACGGTGAAATGATAGGCCGTGTACACAGATTCTTAGGTCTTACCGTGGGACTTATACTTCACGATATGAAAAACGACGACAGAAGAAAGTCGTATAACTGTGATGTAACATACGGTACAAACAACGAATTCGGCTTTGACTATCTGCGTGACAATATGTGTATTCACAAGCAGGACAAGGTACAGCGTGAATTCAATTTCGCTATTGTCGATGAGGTCGACTCGATACTTATTGATGAAGCGAGAACTCCTCTTATCATTTCGGGACCCGGAGATAAGTCCACCGACCTTTATCAGAAGGCAAACAGACTTGCGTTACAGTTAAAGCCGTTCACGGTAATCGACCTTGACAGCAAGGAAGATCAGGATCAGTTTGACGGCGATTATATCATAGACGAAAAGGCAAAGAACGCTACTCTTACCCAGCGTGGCGTTAAAAAAGCGGAAGCATATTTCGGCGTAGAAAACCTTATGGATGCCGAAAATATGACGCTTTTACACCATGTCAACCAGGCTATCAAGGCGGTAGGCGTAATGAAGCGTGACGTTGACTATGTTGTAAAGGACGGCGAAATAGTAATCGTTGATGAATTTACAGGACGTCTTATGTTCGGACGTAGATTCAACGAGGGCTTACACCAGGCTATCGAGGCAAAGGAAGGCGTAAAGGTTAAAAACGAGAGCAAGACGCTCGCTACTATTACATTCCAGAACTTCTTCAGACTGTACGATAAGCTGTCCGGTATGACAGGTACGGCTATGACGGAAGAAGCCGAATTCAGACAGATTTATGCACTTGACGTTATAGAGATACCTACCAACAAGCCTATAGCAAGAATCGACCACGAGGATCAGGTATATAAGAACGAAGAGGGCAAGTACAAGGCGGTAATCCGTCAGATTGAAGAATGCCACGCCAAAGGTCAGCCTGTACTGGTCGGCACTATCACGATCGAGAAGTCCGAACTGCTTTCCTCTATGCTCAAGAAGAAAGGCATAAAGCACGAGGTGCTGAACGCAAAGAATCACGAGCGTGAGGCTGAAATTGTTGCACAGGCAGGTAAGAAGGGTGCGGTTACTATCGCAACCAACATGGCAGGTCGTGGTACGGATATTATGCTCGGCGGTAACGCAGAGTATCTCGCAAAGGCAAGAATGAGAAAAGAAGGCATGGACGAGGCTCTCATAAATGAGGCTACAGGCTTTGCCGAAACAGATAACGAAGATATTCTCAACGCAAGAGAAACGTATATCAAGTACAATGCGGAATATAAGGCCGCAATAAAGGACGAGGCTGAGGAAGTAAGACAGGCAGGCGGTCTGTTCATACTGGGTACAGAGCGTCACGAATCACGCCGTATCGACAATCAGCTGAGAGGTCGTGCAGGCCGTCAGGGTGACCCCGGCGAAAGCCGCTTCTTCATTTCGCTTGAGGACGATCTTATGCGTAAGTTCGGCGGCGAAAAGGTGCAGAGCGTAATGCAGACGCTCGGTATCGAGGACGATGTACCGATTGAAAACGGATTCCTCACAAAGACTATCGAGTCCTCACAGCGTAAGGTCGAGGGCAGAAACTTCTCTATCCGTAAGAACGTACTTGACTTTGACGATGTAATGTCACAGCAGCGTATGACGATTTATTCACAGCGTGCCAAGGTGCTTGACGGTGAAGATGTCAGCGACTATGTAAAGAATATGATAAAGGAAACCATCGAGGAGAATGTCAAGACATACTGCTCCGATGATTATCCTGAAAACTGGAATCTTATCGGTCTGCGTGAGCATTTTGCAAATATGCTTACAAAGGAAGATGACTTCAACTATACTACGGACGATCTCAATACAATTGACCGCAAGGATATTGTAAAGCTCCTGCAGGAAAGAGCGGACGCTCTTTATGCCGAGCGTGAAGAAATGTTCGGCACTGAAAATATGCGTGAGATTGAGCGTATCTGTCTGCTGAAGGTCGTTGACACCAAGTGGATGGATCATATCGACGCAATGGAGGAACTTAAGCGAGGCATCTATCTCAGAAGCTACGCACAAAGAGATCCCGTTGTCGAATACCGTATTGAAGGCTTCGCAATGTTCGATGAGATGATTGCCGCTATCCGTGAGGATACTGCAAGACTTGTCCTTACCGTCAAGGTAAGGATAGAAGAACCGCTTGAGCGTGAACAGGTAATGAAGCCCGACGCTGAAAACGCAGGTTCTCACACGACCGTAAAGAAATCCGCTTCGGAAAAGGTCGGAAGAAACGATCCCTGCCCCTGCGGAAGCGGTAAAAAGTATAAGAAATGTTGCGGTAAGGACGAATAATTACGGTAACAGTGCTGTTTCAGCTTGTGTTCATAAAACGGACGCAAGCTGAACGCTTTAATACGACAAACGGCATAAATTATCAAAGCTTACAATGAAAGGAACTCGAAATGGCTGAGATCAAAGCATTCAGAGGACTGAGATTTACCGACAAGGCAGGAAGCACAGGCGAGGTGTGCTGTCCCCCCTACGATATTATCAGCCCCGAACAGAAAAAGCAGTATTTGGCTGAAAACCCCCACAATATCATAAGGCTTGAATTGCCGAAAACGGCTGAGGATACCGATGAGGCATACGGCAAGGCAAGAGCGTATCTCAACGAGTGGCTTGACGAAGAAATTCTGAAGTGTGACGAAAAGCCTTCAATATATATCTATGAGATGGTGTTTGACGCACTCGGTTCAAGCTACAGTGTAAAGGGATATGTTTCGCTTGTAAAGCTGGAGGAGTTCTCAAAGGGAATAATTCTTCCCCACGAGGAAACGCTCTCAAAGGCCAAAGAGGACAGGTTCAACCTTATGTGTGCTACCGGATGTAATTTCAGCCAGATATACTCGTTATATATGGACGATGACAGCAAGGTATTCACGCTTATAGACAATGCAAGCAAGGGCGTTCCCGACAAGCAGTTCACCGATCCCGACGGAGTTACACACAAGCTGTGGTGCGTAAGCGATGAAGCATTTATCGCAGACCTTGCATCAAAAATGGCTGACAAGAAGTTATATATTGCCGACGGTCACCACCGCTATGAAACGGCGCTCCGTTACAAGAAATTCGTTGCAGAAAACAAGCAGGATGTCGGCACTTCCGAATATGTTACGATGATGCTTGTTAATATGGAGAACAGCGGACTTGTAGTATTCCCTACTCACAGAATCGTAAGGGATCTTGAAAACTTTGATGTAAACGCTGTTATTGAAAAGTCGAAGGATTATTTCGATATTGAAACCAATCTTTCACGCACAGACAGCACAGCAAAGCTTGACAAGGCTTACAAGGACGGCAAGAAGGCATTCGTTCTCTACTGTGACGGCAAGTATACGCTTATGACATTAAAGGATACCTCCCTTATGGAAAAGCTAATGCCGACTGCAAGCAAGGCACTGCGTGAGCTTGATGTCAGCGTACTTCATACGCTTGTGCTTGAGAGAATTTTCGGCATAGATAAAGAAAATATGGCAAATCAGAAGAACCTTACATACACAAGAGTTCTTGACGAGGCTATTGAAGCTGTAGACAATGGCAGTGCCGATTGTTCATTTATACTTAACCCCACCAGAGTTTCCGAGATAAGAGATGTTGCGCTTGCAGGCGAAAAGATGCCTCAGAAGTCAACATATTTCTACCCCAAACTCACAACAGGACTTGTTATGAACAAAATTTTTGACTGATTAAAGGAGAAAAACAATGCTCGCTCGTGAATGCAAAAAGGAACTTACAGAACACATTATCCCTTTCTGGGACAGCCTTGAAGATAATGATAACGGCGGTTTCTACGGTTATGTAGGAAACGACCTTACTCTTGATAAAAACGCTCCCAAGGGCGTAATACTTCACTCAAGAATACTCTGGTTCTACTCAAACTGCTATCTTGTGTTAAAGGATCAGAACTGCCTTAAAAAAGCAAAGCACGCTTATGAATTCCTTTCAAAATATTGTGTTGACAAGGAAAACGGCGGTGTATACTGGATGATGAATGCAGACGGCACGGTAAACGACAGTATGAAGCACACATATTGCCAGGCATTTTTCATCTACGCTATGTCAAGCTACTATGACGCATCTAAGGATAAAGCTGCTTTGGAGCTTGCTCTTGATGTGTTCGCTACGGTTGAGGAAAAGTGCCGTGACGATGTCGCATATCTTGAGGCATTCTCAAAGGACTGGAACATTATCCCGAATGACGCACTTTCCGAAAACGGTCTTATGGCTGACAAAACAATGAACACTACCCTGCACGTTATGGAGGCTTATACTGAGCTTTACAGAGTAAGCAATGACAAGCGTGTGCTTAAGGCTCTGCGTTTTACTCTTGAGATCACGCTTGACAAGATTTACGATAAGAACGGCGGAAAGCTGTTCGTATTCTTCGATAAAAATCTTAACGAAATAGGCGATATTTACTCATACGGTCACGATATTGAAGCTACCTGGCTTATCGACAGAGCCTGCGATGTTATCGGTGACGAGCATCTTTCAAAGAGATGCGCCGAGATGAACAAGGTAATCGTCAAGAACATTGCCGACAGAGCTTTATCGAACGGCAGGCTCAATAACGAGGTTGAACACGGTGTTGTGAACACATGGCATATCTGGTGGGTACAGGCAGAGGGCGTAGTTGGCTTCTGCAACGCTTATCAGAGATACGGCGACGCAAGATACCTTGAGATTTCACGCACACTCTGGAACTATATCAAGGATAAGATGATAGACAAGCGTCCCGGCGGCGAATGGCATTCACAGCTTGACGATAACGATCAGCCCGCAGACTTCAAGCCGGTCGTAGATCCGTGGAAATGCCCCTACCATAACGGAAGAATGTGCTTAGAGATAATTTCTCGTATGTAATCGAAAGGATTCCCCCTATGTCTGTTTCAAACAGAATTTTTAAAGCAGCGGCTTTATTTTCGGCTGCAGCGATAGCAATAGTATCATCCGGCTGCAGCGGCGACCCCGTAAAGCAGGAGATTGTCACCTCGATAACCGATCAGGTACAGTTTTCGTACGAAACCGCCAAAGCTCAGTATATGACTATCGAAGAAGAAGCGAAAATTCCCGCAAGCCTCGACTATGCTCAGTCGCAGTCATATTATGCTCCTGTTTCAGGTAAGATAAAGACCAACAATATATCGAAAAATATGAAGGTCAAAAAGGGCGATGTGCTTATTGCTCTCGACACTACTGAGCTTGACTTTCAGATAAACGACCAGGAAATGAAGGTCGCCACTATGGCGGACGGCATTGACAAGGGCTACGCTCAGATTGAGCTGGACAAGCTTAAAGAACAGCGGGAAGGTGCAGTTGTTACCGCACCGTACGACGGAGTAATTGCAGAATGTTGTTATTCAGCAGTTGGAACAAATATTGAGCAGGGCACGCTACTCTGCCGTGTTGCTGTGCTGGAATCAATATTCGTGTACAATTCCCAGGGTGCAGGAAAGAATCTGCGTTTCGGTATGGATGTTGACCTTGTAATCAATGACGTTGACTATACGGGAACGGTGACCGCCGCTCCCGACACAGCTCCCTCGGACGCAAGCAAGGACGCCACAAAATACTGTGCAGTTGCCCTGTCCGATGACAGCTTAAAAAAATTGATAAACGATAACAACGGTATCACCGCAGTAGATGCCGGCTGGGCTACTATTCACGCAATAACAACAAAACGTGTGAACGTGCTTGCCGTACCCGAAAAAGCAATAAAGAAGGACGGCACAAAGACATATTGCAGTGTTCTGCAAGGCAACGAAAAGTACGACCTTTATGTTGAAGTCGGTGTGACAGCAGGCGGCTACACCGAGATACTCAGCGGACTTAATGAGGGTGATGTGGTAGTCCTCTCGGAATCAACAGGCAACGGCTCTGACAATAACAACAAAAATGATAAAAACAATAAAGATGATAATGCAGATGATATACAGGACGAAAATAATGACAACCGCAAGCCGTGGAACGGCGACAAGCCCGAAGATATGCAGTTTCCTGACGATCAGAACGACTGATATGTAAAAAATAATGCCCGGTCAACGACCGGGCAATTTTTATAGCTTTGTAACAATATCATAAAATCCGTTCAGATCTTTTACAGTAAATTTCTGACCGAAATCACGGTTGTTATTATATCTGTCGATATACACGGAGGTACAGCCGAAGTCGTTTGCTACCAGCACGTCTTTTCTTTCATCACCGATAAATATCATTTCATCGGGTTTTATACCGAAATAAACGGCAATATCGACAATCCCCTTTATGTTCGGCTTACGGTATCTGCATGAGGTTGACGAAACATAAAGATCGAAAAGCGGCATAAGCTCAGGAAAATAGCTTTTGTGCAGTTCGTCGGGCATTCCCGTTGCGACATCGGTAAGTGTGGCAATCTTTATGCCTCTGTCACGCAGTTTTTGCAACACAGGGACGGTTTCGGGATATGTGTATGCCTTAAGCGGAAAAGCCTCGAAAAAGCAATAAGCGATTTTCTCAGGCGAAATATCCACACCCCATTTTCTGACTATCTCACCGAATATCCTTTCGTAAGAATAATCAGCCTCACGGAATTTTATCGAGGGATTGTAGCCACGCAGTATTTCCATCCCGTCCGCTATATTCTTTTCGGTAAGCTGCGGCAGCAGCTTTTCACAAACGTGCAAAAAACCGTTTTCATAATAATCGACCCATATGCACGGCATACCCTTATATTCCATAAGCGTGCCGCCTATGTCAAATACGGCTGACTTAATCATAACTGCCTCCGAAAATAATTATTCAAGCTCTGCTACCGTAACTCCGGCTTCGCCCTCGCCGTATGCACCGTCACGGAACGATTTGACGTGGGGATTCTTACGCAGGTACTGCTGTACCGCAGAACGCAGAGCACCTGTTCCCTTGCCGTGAATAATAGTGATGACGGAAATTCCGCTGAGAAGACAGCTGTCTATAAAGCGGTCTACCTCCATTACGCCGTCATCGCCGAGCATACCTCTTATATCAAGTTCCATTCCGCTCTTGCGTGAGAAGTTACTTACCAGCTTCTTTCCGACCTTAGATGGTGTCGGCTGTTTCTTGCTCTCTTTCTTTTCTTCCACAAGGCGAAGATTTTCAAGCTTTGTCTTGGTTTTCATAGCACCGACCTGAACAAAGCACATATTCTTTGAATCGGGCAGTCTTAGCAGCGTTCCCTCTTTATTGAGATCCGCAAGACGTACCGTATCACCGACCTTGAGCGGTCTTGGCAGAACATAATGATCTATCTTCTTCTGCATTATCGGGTTTGCTGTATCATACATTCCGTTCACAGATGAGTTGATATGTGAACGGGCGCCCTTGACCTTCTGTGCAAAATCGGCACTTTCCTTCTGCTTTCTGAGCCTTTCAAGTTCTTCAAGCATAAGGTCGCCCTGAAAACGCACCTCTTCGATTATGCTTGCCGCCTTGCTTCTGACGTCCTGAAGTTCTTTTTCCTTGTCCTTTTCAAGCTGATCACGCTCGGCTCTGAGCTGTTCGGTGATTTCCTTTGATTTCTTCTGTTCCGCCGCCGCAGAGCTTTTCAGCTTTTCGAGCTCCTGCCTTGTCTTTTCGAGAGATTGAACAACTTCTTCAAAACGCTTGTCCTCTGTGCTGACAAGCTCCTTTGCGTTGTCGATTATATCACTGCTTATGCCGAGCTTTGAGGATATGGCAAAGGCGTTTGATTTACCCGGCATACCTACAATTACTCTGTATGTCGGTCTTAAGGTCTTTATATCAAACTCGCAGGACGCATTTTCTACGTTGTCCGTCTTTATTGCGTACATCTTGACTTCCTGGTAGTGTGTAGTTGCTATCACCCTGCAATCACGCTTTCTGAATTCGTCAAGTATAGATACCGCAAGCGCTGAGCCTTCAACGGGGTCTGTACCCGAACAAAGCTCATCAAGCATAATAAGCGACTTCTCATCGGCTGTACGGAGAATCCTTGCGATATTCGTCATATGTGACGAGAATGTGGACAGGCTCTGTTCGATGCTCTGCTCATCGCCTATATCCACATACAGTTCATCAAACATACCGATAACGCTGTTTTCACTTGCAGGTATCATCATGCCGCACATTGCCATAAGCACAAGCAGACCTGCGGTTTTGAGAGAAACCGTCTTACCGCCGGTGTTCGGACCGGTTACGATAAGCGATGAATAATCGTTTCCAAGTTCAAGCGAGATAGGCACTACCTTATCCTTGTCGATAAGCGGATGCCTTGCCTTTATCAGATTGAAGCAAGGCTTGTCGGTTATAACAGGGGTCACTGCTTTCATCTTTGCGCCGAGATTTGCTTTGGCAAAATAAATTTCGAGCGTCAGCACTATCTCATAATCGTTTATCATCGGCTCGGCGAAGCTGCCGACAAGCTCCGACATTTCCTTTATGATACGCTCGATTTCCTTTTGCTCCTCTATCTGAAGTACCCTTATCTCGTTGTTGGCCTCGACTACCGCTATAGGCTCAATGAACAGAGTCGCTCCCGTTGCGGATGTATCGTGTACAAGACCGCTTATCTCGCTCTTGTATTCGGTTTTTACGGGTACGACAAATCTTCCGTCACGCATTGTGACAAGGCTTTCCTGAAGATATTTCTGCGTTGACTGACTCTTTATCAGCTTATCAAGCCTTTCTCTTACGGCAAGGCTCTTACGCTGTATCGAACGGCGTATCGCCGCAAGCTGAGGGCTTGCACTGTCAGCAAGTTCTTCTTCTGATATGATAGCGTTGGTTATCATATTTTCAAGGTGCTTGTTTACGCTGAGCTGCTCGAAATATTCGGTAAGCGAGGTCTGAATGCCGCTGCACTGTGAATACCAGTCGTCAAGACCGGATACTTCACGCAGGAACATTCCTATATCCATAAGCTCTCTCAGCGACAGCGATGAACCCTGCTGAGCCCTTTTTGCACCAAAGCATATATCCTTTATATTATAGAATTTCGGCGTGCCGAATTTAGACGACAGTGTGAATGCGTCGTCCGTCTTTGCTATTTCCGTTCTTACCGTGTCTATATCGAATGACGGCTTTATCTTCTTTATGCGTTCCCTGCATACATCACAGTATGCGTTTTGCGAGAGCAGGTCAAGAATCTTGTCCAGCTCCAGCTTTTTATAGTCTTTTTTCATATTTATATCCTTTATATCTATGTTTCTATTACGATGTTTTTGTAATAATCAAGCGTAGGAAACGATCTGTTCAGCTGTGACAGCAGATAGAATTCCGCAATTGCGGAAAACAGCTTTTCGTTTTCCTTTGAGATTCTGAAACGGTACATTTTGTCTGTATCCGAATATGCAACATATCTCAGCGTATGAAGAAGCGTAGGGTTGAGCGCAAATGCGTTTTTTTCAAGCAGTTCTGTGTGCTCCTCGTAGCAGTCCAAGCAGTAAATCACGCCCTCGACCGGCAAGAACATCATAGTATCGCTCTGATATGCTATACATTCACGGCACGCTCTTAGATCCGGCATAAATCCAATCCTTGACAGAAACCTGAACTCGAATATCGCTTTTATAAAACGAAGCGGCAGCTTCTGCTTTTCAAGCTGAAAATATGTCATGCAGGTAAAGCGGAGCAGATCTGAATGTTCTTCTTCCGATGTTGCACAATATTTTATTATATCGGCAAAATATGCCGCAAGCGAGAGCGCCTCAATATCCGCAGATATATTATAGAAGCTGCATATCGGCTCTGCACTGTTAAGCGTATATCCTTTACTGCTGCGACTGACGCAGAACGTTGCATAACTGAAAAGCGATGCGGCACCCGAATTCTTTCCGCCTATCTTCTTTGCGCCGTGCGCCATAACCTCTATCATTCCGAGCTTGTCAGTGAACAGGTCAAGAAAACAGCTGTTCTCGCCTATAATGCGCTGCCCGATAACAAGCCCTTTCAGCGTAATAAGCATTGAACAGCTACTCCTTTTGATTATATATCAGTCGGCTTTAAGTCCGAAGTCGGCAATGTCGGATTCTCTGTTTCTCCAGTCCTCTTTTACCTTTACCCATATCTGCATATTGACCTTACAGCCGAAATAGTCCTGCATATCTTCTCTTGCCTCAGAGCCTATCTTTTTAAGCATTGAGCCCTGCTTTCCGATAATCATGCCCTTGTGCGACGCTTTTTCGCAGACGATGACTATGCCTATATCGACAATCTCCTTGCCGTTAGGCTTCTGCCTTACCTCCATCGTTTCAACATAAACGGCTGTTCCGTGCGGGATTTCCTCGTTCATATTTCTGAGTATCTTTTCACGGACAATTTCCGCAAGCCATACCTTTTCAGCCTGGTCGGTCGGAAGCTCATCGTCAAAATAATGCGGCGACAGCTTTACATATCTGTCGATTACAGGCATTATTTCTTCAACGCCTATCCTCTGCCTTACGCTTATCGGAATTATCTCCTTGAAATCATACAGCTCGCTGTATTCCTTTATAAGCGAAAGAAGCTCGGACTTGTCCTTTACTAAATCGACCTTGTTTATAAGCAGAACGACATCTGTCTTTCTGTCCTTGAAGCTGTCTATCAGATTATGCTCTATCGGAGAAATCTTCTTGGTAGCGTCTGCCATCATAAGTATCACGTCAACATCGGTCACGCTCTCTCTTATGGATTTGAGCATCTGATCCGACAGCTTGTTCTTTGCTTTATGCATACCGGGCGTATCTATAAACACATACTGCGTTTCGCCTTTTGTAAGTACGCCGTTTATTCTTGTTCTTGTTGTCTGCGGTTTATCACTGACTATTGCAATTTTTTCGCCGACAAGATAGTTTGTGAGCGTTGACTTACCCGCATTGGGTCTGCCAGCAATAGCGACGAAAACTGATTTTGGATTATTCATTTATTCATTTTTCCTTTGATATTTCTTTTCTTTCCTTTTGAAACAAACAAAAATGCAAGGCAGGCAAAAGCCGCAAGCATAGCGAGATTCCATATGTCACCCGTAAAAAATCTGAATATAAGAACAAATTTTTCCGTGTTCCAGAAAAGTATTATACCGATTATGACCGCAGCAATTGCGGTAACAAATACTGCGCCTGCGGCAACGTCTTTTCCGACCTTTGCGAGCGCCGAATAGCCGGGCGAAACCTTGTCTATAACTACCTCTATAGCCGTATTCATCATTTCGGCGGAAATAACCGTCACGCAGGTGATTATCAGTAATATGAACTGTTCCTTTGTAAAATCATAAAATTGCGACAGATACAACACACACATAGTTGCAACAATGTGTATACGCATATTCATCTCATGACTGATACAGAACCATATTCCTCTTGCCGCATATTTAAAGCTGTTTCCTAGTCTTTTAAACACTTTGACCTCTTTTTATTCCCGTGTGATCTTAAGGTTGTTCAGCACAAGGTCTTGCAGCTCAAGCATCACCTTTTCACCGTCTGGATCGTCCTCGTGATCGTATCCGAGAAGATGAAGAGTTGAATGCGTAGCTAAAAAACCGACCTCTCTTATCAGCGAATGTCCGTATTCAATAGACTGCGCATGGGCTTTTTCCATGGAAATAACGATATCCCCGAGCATATATGCGCCGTTTTCGGGGTTTACGTCATACTCGTCATACGCGCCGAGCGGAAACGAGATAACGTCCGTTACTTTGTTCTTGTCACGAAACTCTTTATTGATGCGTTTTATCCGCTCGTTGTCAACAAGCGTTACCGATACGTCTGCGTCACCGACAAAATCCGTAACTCTGAGCGTTTCCGCAATGCACTTTCTGATAACGGTGCGCAGTCCGTTAGGCACTTCTATTGCTTTCTGATTGTTCCTGAACGACATATATATTTTAGGTGTTTTCTTCTCAGACATTTTTACTTTCCTCATTTAAAAGCGGTCAGCTTTTCTTTCTTTCATTGTACTGCTCATAGGCTTTTACTATATCCTGTACAAGTCTGTGACGCACTACGTCCTTTTCCGTAAAACGGTTTATTGCAAT
Organism: uncultured Oscillospiraceae bacterium; assembly: GCA_900539195.1. Taxonomy (GTDB): domain Bacteria; phylum Bacillota; class Clostridia; order Oscillospirales; family Ruminococcaceae; genus Ruminiclostridium_E. Next base: position 26,573 of record UQBC01000012.1, on the reverse strand, counting down.
ATCGTCTATATTCTTCAGAATTTTTGTAGCTTCTACAAGTCCCGAACGTCTTGAATCCGGCAAATCTATCTGTGTAACGTCACCCGTTATGACCATCTTGCTGTTAAAGCCCAGTCGGGTCAGAAACATCTTCATCTGCTCGGGAGTTGTGTTCTGCGCCTCGTCAAGAATGATAAAGCTGTCGTCAAGCGTTCTTCCTCGCATATATGCAAGCGGAGCGACTTCTATACAGCCTCGCTCCATATTACGCTGAAACGCTTCAGACCCCATCATATCGAAAAGTGCGTCATACAGCGGACGCAGATAAGGATCAACCTTGTTCTGAAGATCGCCCGGCAGAAATCCGAGCTTCTCGCCCGCCTCCACAGCAGGACGTGTAAGAATTATACGTTGCACCTCGTGCGCCTTGAACGCTCTTACCGCAAGCGCTACCGCAAGATAAGTCTTGCCTGTACCGGCAGGACCTACACCGAATACGATCGTATTCTTTTTTATACTGTTCACATATTTCGACTGTCCGACCGTCTTTGCCTTTATCGGCTTTCCTGTATGGCTGACACAGATACAGTCCGAGGAGAGCGTCTGCATTTCCTCGCTCTTGCCCTCGTTTATCATTGAGATCGCATACCTTACGCTCTGCTCTGTCGGTATCTCGCCTTTTTCCACGGAAGCGACAAGCGTATTTATGACCTGCTGTGCGTTATCGACAGCATTTTCTTCGCCCTTTATGCGTATTTCGTCATCACGGCTGTATATCGAAACCTTGTATTCCTTTTGTATAATATTGATATTACTGTCAAAATCGCCGAAAACTTCGTGGATCCGGCTCATATCCTGAATATTAACAGCTTTTTCTGTCATTTATTGTGATATATTCCTTTCACATTTTAGAAATTTATCTATTCTATGATAGTATACCACATTCCGGACTTTATTTCAATACAAATTTACGTCAAATCAATATAAAACGGTGATCGGCTGCTTTACTCCGATATAACGTTCAACCTTATATTTTATTGCCATTTTAATTCCCTTTTCGTCTGTTGTAACTTTTTTTTCATCGGACAATATCTTACAGTCGGAAAGGAAATTATCTTCATAATCCTTTTTCTGCTTTTCAAGCTGTGACATTATATCACGGGCGGTATATCTTATCGTTTCCTCTTTCATTTTCGTATACACACCCTGCTTGTATTTATACGGGGTATCCGCGCCGAAAATGCTGATATTATAAGTATCCTCACTGTATGTGAAACCGCTCATATTATCTGCGTTATAATGTTCCCACGGGAGCGGCAAAGCGTAAGAGCCGAACATAAGATATGTGGAATAATACTTTTCGTCTGTCGGTATCTTCCGTGTCTGTTCAAACGGCAGATAAAATTCTTCAGTCTGTTCGCACTCGGCTTTAAGCAAACCGTCAGCGTGAACATATACGATTCTTCCGCCGTTATCATTCACCGTTCCGCTTATAAGAAGCTGACCTTTGGCAACTCCGCTTCCGACTGTGGTTTGCAGTTTGCCCTTATAGATCTCTGTGTATACGAGTTGTCCGTCATAATCGCTTACAACATTGCACGGTGTATTTATCGGGATATCGGCTTTCGGCGGATCGTTTGTTTCGGCTGTTTTTATATATACCCTGCTCCCCTCGCGTTCAACGCTTATCCATGACAGATCTTTCAGCCGTGACATAGCCGACAGCTCGCACACCTTTGTGTCAAATGATTTTGTGCCACAGCCCGGTAAAAGTCCGTTGTCTTCCATAACTGCGGCAATCTCGGCATCGGAAAGACGCTCGTTTCCCTCAATATCTATCTTCCACACAAACTGCGACAAGAATACGATAACGGCGCAACAGCACAATGCTCCTGCTACAAGTCCCCAGCGTCTGCGGTACGGATACAGACGAAACGCAAGTCCTTTCCGCTCAGACACCCTGAGCCTTACCCCGTTTTTTCGTGCGATCCTGCTCATTTTAAGATAGCAACCGGGTTTTACTACAGCAGTAAAGCCTGACGTCTGCTGTGTAATTGCATATATCTGTATATCCTCTGATATAAGGCAGCTGATGAATTTCTCCTGAAAGCCGCCTATGCCCACTACCGTGATATATGTTGCGGGAAAACCTGCTTTCGTTTTTCTTTTATTCTTTTTGTATTTCTTCATGGTTCCTCCGCATCGCATCCTGCATTTTCTTCAAAGCCTACTGAATGTATCCTGCCGTATATCTTAACGCTGTCCGTGCCGAAGTTCTTTAATCTCAGCTCCAGTCCGACTATTCTGATAAGTCCGCAAGGTATCTCAAGCTCTATCATATTATCGCCGAATCCCGTGACCTTTCTGCAGCACTCTATTTCAATAAAAGTGTTATCCTTTATAGTTACATAGGAATGCCTGCGTGTCTTGCCTTTCAACTGTTCATATCTGCCTGCAAGTTTGTTCACATTCATTTTTCTCCGCTCCTTTCATATAATCTATATGCGGGTCCGGATAAAAAAGAAGTGAGGCGTTTATGAAAAGAAAAAAAGCGGTTATTATATTTGCGGCATTATCGGCGCTTATCATCGGTATACTGCTCGTTGCCGACAGTGCCGGTACAGCTGAAACAATAAAACGATGTATATATATTTGTCTAGACAGCCTGATACCGTCGCTGTTTTGCTTTATGGTGTTTTCGTCGCTGCTGATAAAGAGCGGCATAGGCGAAATCATGTTCACTCCGTTATGGTACATAATGAAATTTGTACTTCATCTTGACAGAAAGATGTTCGGCATTTTTATGTTAAGTCAGATCGGCGGTTATCCTATAGGGGTGAAACTTCTCAGTGAATTTACCGACGGTAGTAAGGAATGCGATAAGCGGTGCAACACGGCGCTGTGCTATTGCTATAACAGCGGTCCTGCATTCGTTATCGGTATTGTCGGCATTGGAATATACGGCGACATAAAAGCAGGGCTTATAGTATTTTTGTCGTGCCTTGCGGCAAATTTTACCGCCGCCGTGATCATAAATATATACTTCAAGCCCGTAAACGACAGCGCCGTGCGGCTCTCATTGAAAGCGAAAGATGTTACAGCGTGCATTTCGGGAGCGGCAAAAGCATTGATGAACATTGCGCTTGCAATTCTTCTCTTCAATACCGCAACAGAGCTTGCAGACTTTGTGATCGGGACTCTTACAGGCAGTGAATTGCCGTATATAATAAAAGCCGTAACCGAAATCACCAATATTAAAAATTCAGGTGCGGTCTGTTCTCTGCCGGTAGTTACTGCGTTGATTTCTTTCGGGGGATTGTGTGTTATTTATCAACTGTATACTTTATCGGCATTCAGGATAAATATGTTGCGTTTTATAGTGTCAAGAGCGGTTATATCAGCAAATGCGGCGCTGATATGTTATATAATCGTATGTATCAGCGGATATAACACCACGGTAAATGTATTCGCATATGCGACAGATACACTTATAAGCGACCCGCTGTTACTTCTGTGCATTGCGGGAATGACATTTATTCTGCTCAAAAACACCGAGAGATCAAATTGATATAAAAATTCTCAAAGTATCGCCGTGTCGGTTGACATCGTCTTGATTTTATGATATAATAACAAATAATATAAGCGGCATTGGAAAATCAGTGCAAATTTCGTTAGGTGGTGTTTTATATGAAAAAGAAACTGTTCGGCAATAATATCAAGCCTTCCTGCAAATACTGTGAGCTTGGCACCGCTATGGGTGACGATAAGATTCAGTGCTCAAAGTTCGGTGTTGTAAAGTCTTACGATTCCTGCAAGAAGTTTGTATATTCTCCCCTCAAGCGCATTCCTAAAAAGGAAATACAGCTTGCAAATTCTGATGTCAACAACATCAACTTCTGATAATCGGCAAAATATTTGACGTTTCAGCCGCAACCCCGCTTAGGGTTGCGGCTTTTCTTTGCACAAATTTATATATTGAAAAGCCGATTACGGTGTTTCAACATTAATATGTTATAATTTTCGTGCACAAAAAGCAACCGTATCAAGCAGAAAAAAGCATTGTTGCGTCAGGCGTTCGGTGGTATTATATAAATAAAGTCAAACCCGATATAAAAATTTGGAGGTATTTATGGCAAATCTTAAACGAATATTTACAGGTGTTATGTCCGGCTTTACAGCAATTTCACTTGCCGCCTGCTCAAGCAGCGCTCAAGCGGTTCAGGCGCAGGCTCTGCAGACACGACAAATACAAGCACGGAAACAACTATCGACGATGAGATAGAAAACCCCGTAAGCGTCGGCGACATAAGCATTGACGCAGGTGAAGAAGTTGAAGCGGCAGAACTTGAATATCTCGGCTGTTATGATATCACAACGGCAGGCGACGTAAAGCCGTCATACAAGTATTTCTCGGAGAATTACGGCTGTACAATAAAGTGTACGATAGTCGGCTCATTGCAGATTCAGGAAAAGCTTACTACAGCTATTTCTTCCGGTGAATCACCCGACCTTGTTGACTATTCTGATAATACATTCCCCCTGCTTATGTCAAAGAATATGTACACACCGCTTGAAGAATATATGAATCTTTCAGCGCCGCAGTGGTCAGGTCTTGAGCAGTACATAAATCAGTACAAGTGGGGTGGAAAGAATTATTACTACCCCTGGGCATATAATGTAGCTCCTTACTTCCTGATATATAACAGATCAGTGTTTGAGCAGATCGGTATCGAAGATCCAAAGCTTCTTTATGACAGAGGCGAATGGACATGGGACGCTATGAAGGACGATATCCGCAAGTTCATAGACTCTGATCCCGACGGCAAGAGAACAGGTCTTTACGGTGCAATGCAGTACTCAGCCCAGTCATTCATAAACAGTACGGGTACTCCCCTTATAACTATCGATGAAAGCGGCAAGCTTGTACAGAATTTTGAAAATGCAAATGTAGACAGAGCTGCAAACTTTATGCAGGAAATGAAAAAAGAAGGTCTTGCATCATTCCAGGAAGGCATCATTGACGTTGATACAACGCCTATGCTTGAGGGTACGGCGGCATTCCAGTGTATGGGCGAATGGATAATCTCAGGTTACGCAAAGGCAATGCTCAAGGACGACAGTCTCGACTACTTCTTTGTTCCGTTCCCGAGAGACGTTGAAGCCGATGAATACTATTATCCTATAACCACATTCGGCTATCTTGTTCCGGCCGGTTCAAAATATGCAAAGCAGGCTTCTGTGTTCATCAACTGCTGTCGCCTGAGCAACACGGACGAAGACCTAAAGGCTACCACAAAGGCAAGCATAATGAGAAGCAAGAAGTACACTGACGAAATGTACGACTTCATCTACAGTTTTAAAGAACCTGCAAATTTCCACTGTGTAGTCGACAATCCTTACGGACTTGACGAAACAACAGGTCAGATAGTAAAGGATATCCTCGGCAATACACTGTTTGATATCGAGAGCGATTATTCTGGTCAGTCGTGGACTCAGATGAGAGAAGCCAATATCGGTGCAATCAGCAAGCAGATAGAATATTATAACGGACTGCTCACACAGTAAATATAATTCATTTCACAAGCCTGCTGTAAACTGCTCACAGAGGATATTTTAGCTAATAAAGTAAATCGTAAAATTGTTCTATTAAACAGGCTATTTTACGCACTTTTTAGCTTACATTTTTAATTTTCATATGTTTCATTGTACATATTGCACAATTTTTTCAAATCAACTTTGACTAAAATGTGAATTGAATAAATGTACTTATTGTGATAAAATCATAGCAAAGATGTGTGTAAACGATTGCACGCATTACATTAAGGAGGTTTTTATGATCAATTTTAAAAGAATATTCGCAGGAGTAATGGCGGCAGCAACCGCTGTATCGCTTGCGGCGTGCTCTAACAGCGGAACAAGCACAACCGCTTCAACAGGTTCCGATGACAGTACTACAAGCACAGAAACAACAATTGATGACGAGATAGACAATCCCGTCAGCGTAGGCGACATAAGCATAGACGCAGGCGAAGAGGTTGAGCCCGCAGAGCTTCAGTATCTCGGTTGCTATGACATTACGACCGCAGGTGACGTAAAGCCCGCATATAAGTATTTCTCGGAAAACTACGGCTGTACAATCAAATGTTCAATAGTAGGATCGCTCCAGATACTTGAAAAGCTTACAACGGCTATTTCAGCCGGCGAATCTCCTGACCTTGTTGACTACTCAGACAGCACATTCCCGCTCATGATGTCAAAGAATATGTACACTCCTCTTGATGAGTATATAGACCTCTCTGCTCCTCAGTGGTCAGGACTTGATCAGTACATTAACAAGTACAAGTGGAACGGTAAGAATTACTACTACCCCTGGGCTTATAACGTTTCATCCTACTTCCTTATTTACAACAGAGGAGTATTTGAGCAGATAGGTCTTGACGACCCCAAGGAGCTTTATGATGAAGGCAAGTGGACATGGGAAGCAATGGCTGATGTGATCCGTAAGTTCATCGACTCGGATACCGACGGCAACAGAACAGGTCTTTACGGTGCTACCGAATATTCAGCACAGGCAATAATCGACTCAACAGGCGTACCGCTTATAGAGATCGGTGAGGACGGTAAGCTGGTAAGCAACTTCAACAACGCAAGCGTTGACAGAGCCGCTACATTTATGCAGTCGCTCAAGAGCGAAGGTCTTGCAAAGTTCCAGGAAGGCGTTATAAACGTAGACGAAGATCCTATCGTTTCGGGTACAGCGGCATTCCAGGGTATGGGTGAATGGATAATTACAAACTACGCAAAGAAAATGACGAGGGATGATTCTCTTGATATATTCTTTGTTCCCTTCCCCAGAGATTCACAGGCTGATGAATATTATTATTCGATGACGACATTCGGCTATCTTGTACCCGCAGGTTCAAAATTTGCTAAACAGGCATCGGTATTTATCAACTGCTGCCGTCTGAGCAATACAGATGAGGATCTTAAGGCTACAACAAAGACAAGTATTATGAAGAACAAGAAGTATACAGAGGAACAGTACGACTTCATGTACAGCTTCAAGGAAATCAACAATTTCCATGCTGTAGTTGACGAGCCTTACGGTCTTGACGAAACAACAGGTCAGATAGTCAAGGATATTCTCGGCAACACGCTGTTCGATCTGCAGAACGAAACATACGCAGGTCAGTCCTGGACACAGATGCGTGAAGCTAATATCGGTACAATCAACAAGCAGATCGAATACTACAACGGTCTTATCACAAGCGGTAACTCCTGAGTAGAATAATACGAATAATAATTATAACCGCAGTTTTCGGACTGCGGTTATTTTTATGCGTTTTTTGCATAGCAAAAGGGCTTTGAAAAACAAAGCCCTCGTATTATTATACGGATTTACTTTACCATATCGCTGTTATTGATAGCGGAAACAAGTGCGCTGACGGAGCTGTTGATGATGTCGGTATGGATGCCTGCGCCCCAGAACGAGTTTCCGTTCTTGTCGCATATCTCGACATAAGCCGCCGCCTTTGACTTTGAGCCTACCTCTATAGCGTGTTCATTATATGTTACTAAGCTGTAGCTCAGTCCAAGACCGTTCTTTATAGCGTCGCTCACTGCGTCAAGTCTGCCGTTGCCGCTGCCGGTATACACTGCCGTACTGCCCTTGTAATCTGCTGTAACTGTAGCTGTGATTCCGCCGTTTTCCTGCTTATAGTGTGCCTCGGTGATTTTCAGTGCGGTTTCCTTATTCACAAAATTACTGCGGAATACTTCGTACACTTCATCGGGAGTAAGCTCCTTATGCTGATGATCGGAAACGGATTTAACCGTATAGCCGACTTTTTCACGGAACTTCTTAGGCAGGTCTACACCGTACTTCTGCTGTAAAAGATAACCGATACCGCCCTTTCCGCTCTGGCTGTTGATACGGATAACGTCACCGTCATACTGTCTGCCTATATCCATAGGGTCTATGGGCAGATAAGGAACTGTCCAATGCTCCGGGTCTTTTTCCTCACGCCACTTCATACCTTTTGCGATAGCGTCCTGATGTGAGCCTGAGAATGCCGCAAACACGAGAGAGCCGCTGTAGGGCTGTCTGTCGTAGACCTTCATACAGGTCATCTTCTCGTAAACCTCTGTTATCGAGGGCAGATCGGAGAAGTCGAGCTTCGGGTCTACGCCGTGCGAGTACATATTAAGAGCAAGCGTTACTATGTCAACGTTACCGGTACGCTCACCGTTTCCGAACAGAGTACCCTCTATTCTGTCAGCGCCGGCAAGCAAGCCAAGCTCGCTGTCTGCAACGGCACAGCCTCTGTCATTATGGGGATGAAGCGAAACGATAACATTCTCCCTGTTCACCATATTCTTGCACATATACTCTACCTGACTTGCGTAAACGTGCGGAAGCGACATTTCAACGGTAACGGGCAGATTGATTATAACCTTATCATCGGGGGTGGGCTGCCATACGTCAAGTACCGCATTGCATATCTCAAGCGCAAATTCAGGCTCTGTTCCGGTAAAGCTCTCGGGTGAATATTCAAACTTGAAGTCGCCGGGTGTCTTTTCTCTGTATTCCTTGAGCAGCTTTGCTCCTTCAACGGCTATGTCAATAATCTCGTTCTTGGGCTTTCTGAATACCTGCTCTCTTTGTGCAACAGAGGTGGAATTATACAGATGTACAACTGCGTGCTTTGCACCTGCAAGTGCTTCAAACGTTTTCTTTATGATGTGTTCTCTTGACTGGGTAAGTACCTGAATAGTAACGTCATCGGGGATAAGGTCCTGTTCTATCAATGCACGGCAGAATTCATATTCCGTTTCGGACGCTGCGGGGAAACCTATCTCGATCTCCTTGAAGCCTATCGCTACAAGCACTTTGAAGAATTCAAGCTTTTCTTCAAGATTCATAGGAACTATAAGCGCCTGATTTCCGTCACGCAGATCGACACTGCACCATATAGGAGCCTTGTCTATGTACTCCTTTTTTGTCCAATCAAGACACTGTACGGGAGGCATGAAATATCCTCTGGAGTATTTGTTTGTGTTCATTGTACCTTTCATAAATTATGTCCTTTCCCTATTTGGTTTTCCGATGCAGGCATTTAAAAAGCAATGTAAATACACAAAACCCCGCCTCTGTAAAGAGACGGGGTAAATCCTCGTGGTACCACTCTTTTTGACACAGCATTTACAGCCGTGTCCGCTTATGCCACATCTAACAATGTGCTTCTCTGTAACGGGAGAACCCGTCATAACTTACTGCAATGTTCAGTTATGCGACTCTCAGGCGAGCTATATCCGACCTTTAATATTGCCTTGCACCAAGCGGCAACTCTCTGTAAATAAACGTGCGGCTTTTTTCCTGATCAACGTCTTTTCCTATTAACAGATATTATTATATCTCAGAAAAACACATTTGTCAATAGTTTTTTACAAATTATTCGCCTATCATTTCAATAAGCTGTTGCTGACTTATGACCGTAACGCCGAGCTGCTGCGCTTTTGTCAGCTTGCTTCCTGCTTCCTCGCCTGCGAGAACGTAGCTTGTTTTCTTGGAAACCGAGCCGCTGCACTTGCCGCCGTTCTGCTCTATAAGCGTTTTTGCCTCATCTCTTGTCATATCGGGGAGCGTTCCCGTTATAACAAATGTCAGACCTGCCAGCTTGTCGCTCTTTACATCAGACTGATACACCGTGTTCACGCCGTAAGATTTCAGCCTTTCGATAAGCTCCGTCATATGTGGCTCGTGAAGTGCAGTGAAGATGTTATTTGCAAGAATATCACCGAAATTCTCTACAGCGGAAATTTCTTCGGGGGAAGTTTCCGACAGCTTTTCTATACTGCCGAAGTGCTTCATCAGAAGCTGTGCGTTTTTCTGACCTATGCCCTTTATTCCCAGTGCGAATAAAAGCCTGTCGGGAGAATTGGTTTTTGAGTTTTCGATATTTGCTATCAGCTTTGAAGCCGAAACCTTTGCAAAGCCCGGCAGCATTTCAAGGTCCTGCTGTTGAAGAGAGTAAAGATCGGCAACGGTGCTTATAAGTCTGTTTTCTACAAGCTGTTTTACTACCGCTTCTCCCAGCCCGTCGATATTCATAGCCGGTCTTGAGGCAAAATGCTCGATATTTTTAAGAAGCTGTGCGGGGCAATCAATGTTCACACAGCGGATAACCGCCTCGTCCTCCGCCCTTTCAGCCTTTCCGTGACAAACGGGGCAGATATAGGGTATAATGAACGGCTTGCTGTTTTCGGCGTGGCTTACGCTTCGTACAACCTCGGGGATAATATCCCCTGCCTTGCGGACGGCGATAATATCGCCTATTCTTATATCCTTGCTGTCGATATAGTCCTGATTATGAAGCACCGCTCTTGATACGGTAGTACCTGCAAGCCATACAGGCTCGAACACGGCAACGGGAGTGAGTGCGCCCGTCCTGCCGACATTTATCTCTATATCAAGCAGTTTCGTTTCCTTTTCTTCGGGGGGATATTTAAACGCTACTGCCCACTTCGGCACCTTTGCGGTACTGCCGAGCTCGTTTCTGAGTTCAAAATTATCGACCTTTATGACCGCACCGTCGATATCATAGGAATAACTCTGTCTGTTCTCGCCTATCTCCATAATGCGTGAAACAGCATCTTCGATATTGTCAAAGGTCTTATAGCCGTCTATCACATTGAAGCCGAGCGATTTCATATAGTCAAGGCTCTCACTGTGGCAGGTAAGCTCTCTGCCCTCGATACGCTGAAGATTGAATACGAATATATCAAGTCCTCTTGAAGCTGTCACCCTGCTGTCCTTCTGACGCAGTGAGCCTGCGGCGGCGTTACGGGGGTTCTTAGCCGGCTGTTCGTCGTTCTCAAGCTGTTTTCTGACCAGCTTTTCAAAGTCGGCTTTTGGCATATACACCTCTCCCCTGACTTCTATAAAGGGTATCTTTTCGTTAAGCTTCATAGGTATCGACTTTATGGTTTTCAGATTTTTAGTGATGTCCTCGCCCACAAAGCCGTCGCCTCGTGTAGAGCCTCTTGTGAATATTCCGTCCTTGTATTCAAGTGAAACAGATAAGCCGTCTATCTTGGGTTCAACGCAGTATACAGCCTTGCCTACGGCTTTTTTTACACGCTCGTCAAATTCATACAGCTCGCCTTTTGAGAATACGTCCTGCAGGCTTCCCATCTGCACCTCGTGAGTTACCTTCTCAAATGTGTTGATGGCATATCCGCCGACGTGCTGTGTGGGAGAGCTTCCGGAAACAATTTCGGGATTTTCCGCTTCTATCTCCTTTATTCTTCTCATCAGCCTGTCGTACTCATCGTCCTCTATAGTAGGATCGTCAAGAACATAGTAGTTGAAATTGTGTTGTTCGGCTTGCTTGCAAAGCTGTTCGTATTCACTTTTTATCTGCTCTTTATCCATTGTAATTCCTTCCGTTTTCGGTTATTCATACGGCTCTGCCTCAAAGTCATTTATTGCATCGACAATGTCTTTATCCTCGGATACCACATGAGTGAAGCTCTCCGGCACATTTCCGACAATGACCGTTTCGGCAATAAGAAAATCTCCGCTGACATCTGTTTGCACAGAATACATAGGTATGAATGCGGTAACGCTGACAGTTGTACGCATTATCATTCTGTGAAGCGTCTGGTTAATTCCTGCATCGGTGAACTCGCTTATAAACACTGCGTCGGCATAGCCCTTAGGCTCTACCTTCATTCTGACGGTAGGCCCTGAGCCGTGAAAAAGCGGTATTCCGCTGAGTGTTCCGACAGTAAGGTCAACGTTTTCGGTTTCGCCTTTCATCAGTCTGTCGTTTATCTCGGTCAGCATATCGTTCTTAATGCGGTTTATCAACTTGGTGTTGCTTTCGATGGAAGAAACTCTGCCGTCTGAGGTATAGCTGAGCTTTACAAGGGCGCTGTATCCGACATCCTCTCCAAGCTCTGTAAGACGTTCGTTTATCGCATCGTCTATAAGGCTCACAGTTACCGCTCTAGAATTGTATTCGCACACGTTCATTATATTAGGCCTTATCATAAGCTGCAGCATTCCGGCAAAGCCTAAAAGAATAAAAGCCGCACCGATAAGTTTAAGCCCGAGCCTGCGTCTGAATTTCGATAGATCTCTTTTCATAAAATCACCCGTTCAAATATAATACTATATTCTGAGCGGGCGGATTTTATGATATTGATTACTTCATCTTATAGAATGCGGTAAACGCCTTATACACCATATAAACGTCATTTTTTGCGGTAAGCTCATACGGTGCGTGCATAGAAAGCACGGGAACGCCGACATCTATCGTATCAATGTTAAGGTTTGCGATATAAGCCGCAACAGTTCCGCCGCCGCCGAAATCCACCTTGCCAAGCTCGCCTGTCTGCCATACGACATCGTTCTTGTCAAGCATATTGTGGATAAGTCCGACATACTCGGCGCTTGCATCGCTTGTACCCGACTTTCCTCTTGCGCCGGTGTACTTTGTGACAACGATGCCCTTGTTTACAAATGAGCAGTTGTTACGCTCGTAGCCGTCGGGGAATGTGGGATCGTAAGCCGCATTTACATCGGCTGAAAGGCAGCGTGTGGCGGAAATAACCGTTCTTCCGTCACTGCCCATATTCTCGGCTAAATCGTAAAGGAAGAACTTGAGATATGCCGAGCGTAAGCCTGTGTTGCCGTCACTGCCTGTTTCTTCCTTGTCGGTAAGAACGCAGACGGCGGTCTTTTCGGGAACGGCTTTCATATCAATAATTGCGGTAAGGGCAGTGTATGCGCAAACTCTGTCATCCTGTCCGTATGCGCCGACAAGGCTTCTGTCAAAGCCGACGTCCTTTGCCTTGAAGGCAGGAACGCATTCAAGCTCCGCGCTTAAGAAATCCTTTTCTACTATGCCGTATTTCTCAAAGAGGATATTCAGCAGATTGAGCTTTACCTTTTCGCTTATCTTATCATCTCTGAAAGGTCTTGAGCCAATGAGGATATTAAGCTCCTCGCCCTTTATCAGCTTTGTTGCGGGGCGCTTGTACTGCTCTTCCGCAAGGTGAGGCAGAAGGTCGGTCACAACAAACACGGGGTCGCCCTCGTCCTCGCCTATTCTTACCGTTACCTTGCTTCCATCGGCTCTTACTATTACACCGTGCAGTGACATAGGAACTGTAGGCCACTGATATTTCTTGATACCGCCGTAATAATGCGTCTTGAAGTATCCCAGCTCATCGCTCTCATAGAGGGGATTCTGCTTTAAGTCAAGTCTGGGTGAATCAATGTGTGCGGCAGTGAGATTTACACCGTTTGAAATATCGCTCTTGCCGATAACGGCTAAGATGACCGCCTTTTCTCTGTTGAGAACGTATATCTTATCTCCTGCCTTGTACTGAGCCTTCTTGTCGAAGGGCTTGAAGCCTGCCTTTTCAGCCATAGCGACAGCGGTTGCGGCAGCCTCACGCTCGGTTTTTCCTGCGTCAAGGAATTTCTTGTAGCCCTCGCAGTATTTGTCTGCCTTCTTTTCTTCCTGCTCGCTCATAACAAGCGTTGCGTGTTTTTTTACATAGAACAGTTTTTCTTTAAGCTGTTCTGCCTGTGATTTCTTTTCAGCCATTTTTCTTTGCCTTCCTTTATTTTTTATAAAGCCTGCAATAAGTATCGTAGGCATTTGTTATCTTGTCGACATAGTGCGCCGTGTCGGGATTCGGAATATCGGTCAGTATGCCGTTCTTTGTATATCTGCTGTCCTCAAGCCAGGATGAAACACTGCCCGAACCTGCGTGATATGCGGCGGCCACCTCACCAAGTTCCCCGAAGGTGTCGGTAAGATAGCCGAGCAGAAAGCAGCCGTAACGAATATTATCCTCGGCGTTGTACATATTATCAAAGGTCATATCGGGGTCGTTTTCCTCGTCCAGTTTGTATCTTATCCACTCAAACGTTTCGGGCATTATCTGCATAAGCCCTCTTGCGCCGAGATAGGACTCGGAGTTTTCGTTGAATCCGCTTTCAACGCATATAAACGAGTATACTGCATACTTATCCAGCTTATACTGCGAAGAATAGCGATTGACAAGGTCACTGTAAAGCATAGGGTGGGTGGAACGTTCATATTTATCCGCACCGAAGAACACTCCGAATACTGCCAGCGTCACTGCGACAAGACAGACGAAGGTTATTATCAGCGGTTTTCCGCCCGTATTCTTGCGTTTTCTCTTAGTTGCCATTTATTATCTTTCTTGCTGTGGCATCGGCTTTTGCTTTAAGCGTATCAATATCGCCGTTATTTTCAATGCAGAAATCGCTTTTGCTTTTGTAATATTCCGCATCGTGCTGTGAGCCGAGCCGTTTTTCAGCACTTTCTCTTGTTATATTGTCACGCAGCATAATACGCTGTATCGACTTTTCCTTGTCGCAGGTGACGCTGATTATTCCGTCACAGATGAAATCTATGCCGCTTTCAAAAAGCGTCGGTGCGTCAAGCAGTACAAAACGCTTATCCGTATTACCGCACATTGAGATAACCTCGTAGGTTATGTAAGGATATATCGTATTGTTGAGCAGGGCGAGTTTATCGCTGTGCGAAAAAACGATATTGCCCATCGCCCTGCGGTCAAGCTCTCCGTCCTTTGTGATAACGCTGTCACCGAAAAGGCGGTGCAGTTTATCGAGGCAGGGTCTGCCTTTTCTTACGACCTCACGGGCGAGCCTGTCACAATCAATTATTAAAAAACCTGCATTTTCAAAGCTGTCGCATACTGTGGATTTTCCCGCACCGGACATACCGGTAAGTCCGTATATCTTCTTATTTATCATTTTGTTCCTGCTTAAAGTATTATTGTCTTGAATGCCGCCGCACGAAGAAGCCTGTTGTATACGGCAGTTCCTACGCCCGTTTTTTCGGGGCAACGTACATAAGCACGCTTTGCTCCGAGCTCATCGGTCTTGCGCAGTACCGCAAACAGATTGTGCGCCTGCTCCTGCGCTGTTCTTCCGTAGGATATTGTCGGTACTTCTATGCCCTTTTCGCCGCCGAAAATCACGCCGTATGTGCCGCCGTCATTCTTGCTGTTTAAAAATTCAGCCAGCTTCTCATCGCTGTCGGTTTCAATAATAGTTATGTCGGCTCTGGGCGAATAATGCTTGTACTTAACGCCCGGAGAAATTACTTTTTCGTTTTCATCGGGCTTTGCAAATACGTTCTTGTCGGTTTCTGTCTTTGCAAAGCGGCTGAGCATTTCGGCTGTTATTACACCGGGCCGCAGTACCTTTATGCCCGTTCCGCCGTCCGTAAAGCAGATAACAGTGCTTTCGACACCGTTTTTACATTCGCCGCCGTCTATTATCAGCGGTATTCTGCCGTTCATATCGGCATAGACGTGCTGTGCCGTTGTCGGACTGGGGCTTCCCGACAGATTTGCAGACGGAGCGGCAAGAGGAACACCGCACATTTTAATAAGATTCAGAGTATCCTCGTTGTCGGGCATTCTGACGGCAACTGTATCAAGTCCTCCGCTTGTCGTATCGGGAACTATATCCTTCTTCGGAAAAATCATCGTCAGCGAACCGCTCCAGAAATGCTCGGCAAGGGTAAGTGCAAGAGGGGGAATCTCCTTTACCGAATTTTTCAGCATATCAAGGTCGCAGATGTGGATAATCAGCGGATTGTCCTGCGGTCTGCCCTTAGCTTTGAATATCTTCGCACACGCATCGGGGTTATATGCGTCTGCCGCAAGACCGTATACCGTTTCGGTCGGTATCGCCACGACCTCGCCCTTCTTTATAAGCTCTGCCGCCTCGCACAATACCTCGTATGACGGTTTCTTTATCTCTGTTTTCAAAAAAAGTCACCTTATCTCTGTTAATCGTTGCCGCCTGCCGCCAGCTTTGCGGTTCTGTCGGCAATTGCCAGTGCGTCAAACACTTCGTCGCAGTCGCCGTTCATAAACTGCTCCAGCTTGTACAGCGTAAGTCCTATTCTGTGGTCGGTAACACGGCTCTGGGGAAAGTTATATGTTCTGATTCTCTCGGAACGGTCGCCTGTGCCGACCTGTATCTTACGTTCAGCCGCTATCTTGCTGTTCTGCTCGTTCAGCTTTGCCTCATACAGCTTGCTGTACAGCATCTTCATAGCCTTGTCCTTGTTCTTGTACTGGCTTCTTTCCTCTTGGCACTCTACAACTACTCCTGTAGGGTGGTGGATTATTCTTATGGCGGATTCGGTCTTGTTGATATGCTGACCGCCTGCTCCGCTTGAACGGTAGGTCTGGAATTCAAGGTCGGCGGGATTTATCTCAACGTCAACTTCTTCAACTTCGGGCAGTACCGCAACTGTTATTGTTGATGTCTGTATTCTGCCCTGTGCCTCAGTTTCGGGGACACGCTGAACACGGTGAACGCCGCTCTCGTACTTCAGCTTTGCGTACACTCCCTCGCCCTCGACCGAAAAGCTGATCTCCTTATATCCGCCAAGCTCTGTGGGGTTCGAGCTTATCACTTCTGTTTTCCAGCCTTTAGTCTGTGCATACATTGAGTACATCCTGAACATTGAGTTTGCAAAAAGTGCCGCTTCTTCTCCGCCTGCACCGCCTCTTATCTCAATAATAACATTCCTGTCATCATCGGGGTCCTTCGGCAAGAGGAGAATCTTAAGCTCGTCTGTATACTCGTACATTAGCTTTTTATTGCTCTCGTACTGCTCCTGCACTATTTCCTTGAAGTCCTTGTCAAGTCCGCCGTCAGACAGCATCTGCTCAGCTTCTTCAAAATCGCTCCGGGCGGCCTTGTACATTCTGTACTTTTCAATTATAGGAGTCAGGTTCTTAAGCTCCTTCATCAGATTCTTATACTGCTCCTGATCGTTTATCACGTTTATATCCGTCAGCTTTTCGTTTATTTCATCGAAACGCTTTTCTGTTATTTCAAGTTTTTCTGTCATTATCTGTTCTCCGTTTCACGTTAAAAATCAAAATAGCGTCATTGTAAATAAAACACTATTTCTCCTCTTCAACGGCATTGCGGATAACCGATTTTATCTTTTTCTCGCACTTTGAGCGGGGCGTCATGAATTCACGTCCGCAACCTGTGCATTTCAGCTTGAAATCAGCACCGACACGAAGAACAAGCATTTCCTTGCTTCCACAGGGATGTTCCTTTTTCATTCTGAGAATATCTCCGACCTGTATATCCATTGTTCCGCTCCTTTCATCCGATATTTAATATATTGTACCACGTTTTTGCCTGATTTGCAATTATTGAGATAAAATTTATGTAAAATCTTCAGCGTGGATTACACAGACTGTTATGGGAATAATCATAGTGAAACGGAGGAAAACAAAATGAAAACAGATATTACAGCAAGATTTGACAGCAGTGATACGGCACAGCGCATCGCCGTATATATCAATGAGTTGTACGGTGCGCCATCGGATATGTATACAACTCAGATCACCGACGGATATTACAGCTACAGCGGCATAGTCCCTATGACAGTGCCGGGCGCTAATTTTCTGACTAATATATTCTGCCCTGCATTCCCTGAAAATACCACGCTTGATGAGATAGAAAACCGCCGGGGAGTTACGGCAAAGATACGTTGCAATAAAAACAATCGTGCGGAAATAACACGGTATATCATCAAAAACGGCGGTCGGATAATTTCATAAAATCGCCGCTTTTTTGCAATTTATACAAAGATACACTTGATTTTCATGTCGAAAAATGTTATAATTTTTACAATATATCAGCAGATAATCAGAATGATATATCGGGGAGGGGTGCCCTTTGAAATCAATCAGAAATAAGTTCGTACTGATTATGATAGGCTGTATTCTGATATGCTCATTTGCTATAAGCGCTATCGGCATTTTAGGCATCGACAACATTTCAAACGAAAACTCGGAAACGATAATGAAGCTGCAGGCATCGACCAGCGCTCAAAGCCTTGAGAAGCTGTTTTCCTCAGTGGAGCTTGCGATGAATACCTGCAATGACTATGCCGTAAGCCGTTTTGACAGCATAGAGAAGTTCAGAAACGAACCTTATACACTTGAGCGTTATAACGATTCTGTCGGTCAGCTTATAAAAAATGTACTTAACAATACCGATGCCGCCATCAGCGGATATATCCGTTACAATCCGGAGCTGAAGCTATCTTCCGACGGCGTATTCTGGGTAAAGGACAGTGAAAAAATAGTCGCACATCAGCCGACAGCCATAGAAGCATACAACAAGGATGATGCTGAACACGTTGCGTGGTATTACGAGCCGCTCAAAGCCAAAAAACCGGTCTGGATAAATCCGTACATAAATAAGAATCTGAACGATATAAAAATGATCTCATACGTTATTCCGCTCTTTGACGAAAACAAAACTGCGGTAGGCGTTATAGGTATGGATATTGCTATGAGCCGTATAACAGCTATGGTAGACGAAATAAAGCTGTACGATACAGGCTATGCTTTCCTTTGCGACAGCAAGGGTGATATGGTATACCACAACCGTTATCCGAACGGAATGACGCTTGAGGAAATAAAGAAAAACAGCTTGTTTACATTCATTGACGACAACTACAGTGGCGAACAGGCAGGAGATGTCATCAATATCCGCAATAGCGAAGGCGAAAAAAGAAAACTGTGCGCAAAATTTCTCTCCAACGGTATGGCGGTCGTAATCTCCGTTGCCGATAAGGAGATAGGCAGTAAACGTATCTCGGTAATGATACAGGACGCATTTGCCGTTGCTGTTGTGCTTATAGTTACCTCGTTACTTACCTTCAAGTTTACGAGCATTATAGTAAAGCCGATAAAGCATCTTACCGAAGTTTCCAAAAAGATAGCGGCAGGCGACCTTGACGTTGAGATAGAATGTAAGACAAAAGACGAAATAGGCGTTCTTGCCTCAAGATACAGCGATACCGTAAAAACGCTGAAGAAGTATATCAACAAAATCAACAAGCAGGCTTACACCGACGCTGCGACCGATGTCGGAAACAAGGCAGCCTATCATGACGCAGTACAGCGTATAGAAAAGATGACCCAACTCGCAAACGGCGATTATGCCATTTTTGTAATGGATATAAACTATCTCAAGATGTACAACGACAAATACGGTCACGAATTCGGAGATATGCTGATCTCGGACGCAAGCACGATAATCAAGAGAGTTTTCGGCGATTACAATATTTACCGCATAGGCGGTGACGAATTTACGGTAATCATAAATTCCCCGGGAAATGATCTGTGCGAACAGCTTGTCAAACGCTTCAAGCAGGAACAGGAGCTGTTCAACCGTAATGCAAAGCATTATGAGCTGGGTGTCCGTATTGCCGTAGGATATGCGGTGAACGATGCGACCGACAGGGATTATGCCGATGTATTCAACCGTGCGGACAAGCAGATGTATATCGACAAGCAGGAAATCAAAAAGACAGCACGGGCTGTCGGCTATGTTGATAACAGATAAGAAGAATATTAAACGGCGCTCAGCATTTACAGCAGAGCGCCGTTACTTTATCCGTTGTTTCTGTTTGCCGTGCACAGCCTTTTTACCGTATAACCGCCGCTTTCCGTTATATCGGCGTAAATTCTGTCACCGGAAGCAAACGAGCCTTTTATTATTCCGTCTGATATATAATTCATTACGTTTTTATCAATCAGCTTTGCTATCGGTCGTGCGCCCTCGTGCATTTTCCCGGCATCGGCGCATATCCTGTCTTCCAGGCGTTCACTCCACGAAAGCGTTATACCCTGCAGAGCGCATCTTCCGGCAAGCTCCGACAGCATATTGCCGCATATCTGACGGTAATCGTCCGCACTCAGCTCATTGAACACGATCACTTCATCCACTCTGCCGAGAAATTCGGGACGGAAATATTCTTTCAGTTCGTTTCTTATAAGCTCTGAGATCTCATTTTGCCTTTGTCCCGTACCGAATCCAAGTCTGCTCTTACCGCCGCTTATCAGCCTGCTGCCTATATTTCCGGTCATTATTATGACAGTGTTTGTGAAATCCGCCGTTCTTCCCGCAGAATCTGTAAGATGCCCGTCGTCAAGTACCTGTAACAGCACATCGAAAATATCCGGGTGCGCCTTTTCTATTTCATCAAAAAGTACAACGCTGTATGGTGTGCGCCTTACTCTGTCAATAAGTTTTCCGCCGTCCTCGTATCCTACATAACCTGCAGGTGCGCCTATAAGCTTTGAAACCGAATGCTTTTCACTGTACTCTGACATATCAAATCGTATCAAAGCCTTTTCGTCGCCGAACAATGCCTGTGCAAGCTCCCTGCAACACTTTGTCTTGCCTACTCCGCTTGTACCGAGAAATATAAACGATCCTACGGGGCGATGCTCGTCTGACAATCCCGAACGCCCTCTTCTTACCGCATTTGCGATGGCTGATATTGCCGCAGCCTGACCGGTAATTCTTTTAGAAAGGATCTTTTCAAGCTCAGAAAGCTTTTTTGCGTTTACGTCGTCACAACTTACGGGTATACCGGTATAACTTGTCACTACATCGGAGATATCCTTTTCGGTAAGCACCGCAATATGACCATATGATGCAGTTTCAGCCGCTACCGCCTTTTCTTCTTCCCGTATGCGCAGAGCAAGCGAAAAATCCTTGTTGTTTATAGCTTTTATCTTTCTTTCCGACAACTCCCTGAGTCTTGTATTCTTATCTGCGCTTTCTTCCTTTACGCTTGCATTAGCCCTAACTTTAGCCGCCGCCTCGTCTATAAGGTCGATTGCCTTGTCAGGAAGAAAACGATCGTTGATGTACCTTGCAGAAAGCACAGCCGCCGCTTTTATTGCATTGTCGGTGATCTTTACGTTATGATAACTTTCATAGCGTTCTTTTAGACCACTGAGAATAGTTATTGTTTCGTTTATATCGGGCTCCGATACGCTTACAGGCTGTAAGCGGCGTTCAAGCGCTGCGTCCTTTTCAATATATTTTTTATATTCGGCATTAGTGGTCGCTCCTATAAGCCGTATCTCTCCGCGTGCAAGCATCGGCTTGAGGATATTCGCTGCGTCAATAGCACCCTCAGCTGCACCTGCACCGACAATGTTATGAATTTCGTCAATGAAAACTATGATATTTCCGTCGTTTCTTATCTCGTCAAAAACATTTTTAAGCCGTTCTTCAAAATCGCCGCGGTATTTTGCCCCGGCAAGCATTGCCGTTATATCAAGCATATATATCTGCTTTGTCTTAAGCTCAGCGGGAACATTGCCCTGCGCAATTCTGATTGCAAGACCCTCTGCAATAGCGGTTTTGCCCACACCGGGTTCTCCGACAAGGCAGGGATTGTTCTTTGACCGCCTGAGAAGTATTTCGATAACCCTGGCAGTCTCTTTTTCACGGCACAGACACGGATCAAGCTTTCCTTTGCGTGCCGCCGCAGTAAGCTCCCTGCCGTATTTTGTAAGCGTGGAGGACAAACCTTTGCCTGTTTTATCACTTCCGTTTCCGCTTTGCGGCGTTTTTTTCAGCGGATCTGCGCTTCTGATTATGAACGCCTCGCTGTCAAGACCGGCTTCACGCAGAAATACAGATGCGTAGCATTCATTGTCACGCATTATCGCACGCAGAATATGTTCTGTACCTGCGGCATTCCTGCCCGAATTTCTTGCTATCAGTACTGCTGCCTCAAGTATTCGCTTGCTTCTCGGTGTAAGATCCGATACATCGAGCGTAGTCGGCAGACCCTTGCCGATAAGCGAGTTTATGCGAGAAACAACAGCAGCCGGCGTTATCCCGTTCTGCTCAAGTATCATATATGCTACTCCGCCTTTGCAGGCGCATAAACCATATAAAATATGTTCACTGCCAACATAGGTATGCCCCATACTCATGGCGCAGGTAAGCGCACAGGTAAGCGCATCATTTGCTTTATCGGTAAATCCGTTGAATTCCATACCCCGACCGCCTTTCTTATATACAATTATAGGCAGATTTTTACTCTTTAATCACAAAACAAAGAAATAAATTGCAGTAACACATTTTTATCTTCGGCATATTATGTACTATGAGCAACGCTCAAACGGCTTAGCTCAAATAAAACAACGGAGGAAACATATCATGTTCTGTTCAAACAACTCTTGCTGGTGGATTATTATCCTCATTCTCTTATTCTCTTGCTGCGGCGGCTGCGGTAACAACGATTGCGGCTGTAACGGCGGTTGCGGTAACAACTGCGGAGGATGCGGCTGCTGATAACAGCGCCGGAACCGGGGAGTCCCTGTGGGGGCTCCCTATTTTTTGTGAAAAATAAACAAGTGAAACTTTTATCACTTGTACAAAATTATCTAAATATAATCTAGTAAAAATCACGGAAAATGAGTATAATTATAAGGATAAAGACAGAATTTATGCGAAGAAGGAGACTTGACGTTGAAAAGAGAAGATTTAAGAAATATAGCGATTATCGCACACGTTGACCACGGCAAGACGACGCTGGTCGATGAAATGCTGAAGCAGGGCGGTGTATTCCGTGACAATCAGGAAGTTGAAGACAGAGTAATGGACAGCAACGCACTCGAAAGAGAGCGTGGTATCACTATCCTTGCAAAGAATGCCGCCGCACACTATAACGGAGTTAAGATAAACATAGTAGACACTCCGGGTCATGCCGATTTCTCAGGCGAGGTTGAGCGTATATTAAAGATGGTAAACGGCGTACTGCTCCTTGTTGACAGCTTTGAGGGTACAATGCCACAGACAAGATTCGTTCTTCAGAAGGCGCTTGACTTAGGACTCAAGGTAATAGTTGTAGTAAACAAGACCGACCGTCCCGACGCAAGAAACAAGGAAGTTGTTGACGAGGTTCTTGAACTTCTGCTTGACCTTGACGCTTCGGATGAACAGCTTGACAGCCCGGTTATCTTCTGCTCGGGCAGAAACGGTGTAGCATCATATTCACCCGATGTTATGGGCGAAAACTTCAAGCCTTTGTTCGACAAGATAATTGAGCATATTCCCTGCCCCGAGGGCGACCCCGACGGCGATTTACAGCTGCTCGTTTCATCAATCGACTACAATGACTATGTAGGCAGAATTGCGGTGGGCAGAATTGAAAGAGGTACGATAAAGCAGAACCAGGAAGTTATGGTATGCGACTACAACGGCTCACACAAGCCCTTCAAGTCAAAGGTAGTAAGCCTTTATACATTTGAGGGCATGAACAAGGTTCCCGTAACCGAGGCTACAATCGGTGATATCGTATGCTTATCGGGTATCGAGGGTATCACGATCGGTCAGACTATCTGCGCCGTAAGCAACCCTGAACCGCTCCCCTTTGTAAAGATAAGCGAACCTACAGTAGAAATGACATTCTCGGTAAATGACAGCCCGTTTGCAGGCAGAGAGGGTAAGTTCGTTACATCACGTCAGATAAGAGAACGTCTTCATAAGGAACTTTTAAAGGACGTATCGCTCAGAGTAACAGACAGCGAAAACTCCGATGCATATAATGTAGCGGGCAGAGGCGAAATGCACCTTTCGATCCTTATTGAAACAATGCGCCGTGAGGGCTATGAGCTTTCGGTCAGCACACCCCGTGTACTTTTCAAGGAAATTGACGGCGTAAGATGCGAGCCTATTGAACGTCTTGTAATAGATGTACCTGATAACTGCGTCGGCTCTGTTATGGAGAAGATGGGTGTCAGAAAGGCAGAGCTTGTTCATATGCAGCCTGTAGGCAACAGAACAAGAATTGAGTTCCTTATCCCCTCAAGAGGATTATTCGGTTACAGAAGCGAGTTTATGACCGATACAAAGGGTGAAGGCGTACTGAATACCGTATTCGACAGCTACCGTCCTTATATGGGCGAAATCCCCACCAGAACGGTCGGTTCGCTTGTTGCTTTTGAATCGGGTACGGCGATGGCTTACGGTCTGTTTAACGCACAGGAAAGAGGTACACTGTTCATAGACGCAGGCGTTCCCGTTTACGAGGGAATGGTTGTCGGAGTTTCTCCGAAGGCAGGCGATATTAACGTTAACGTGTGCAAGAAAAAGCACCTTACAAATACAAGAGCCAGCGGCAGTGACGATGCTTTAAGACTTATCCCATATAAGAGAATGAGCCTTGAAGAAAGCCTTGAATTTATTAACGATGACGAGCTTGTCGAGGTAACTCCCAAGACAATAAGAATCAGAAAGAAGATTCTTGATAACGATCTTCGTGCAAAGGAAGACGCTAAGAGAAGAAAGCAGAACGCTTAAAACGGATATAGCAAAAGCTGTGGTTTCATAATCGAAATCACAGCTTTTTTGATATATACGGTACACTTACCGCCTGCATTAAATATATCATATTCAGTTCAACGACGCCGGGTTTATAACATTCAAAGGTAAATTTCCGTCTTTTTCAAATACTATACTGTCGGCAGACAGACTTCTGCCGGATTTATCAAGCTCTACAGGTGTAAATTCACGATTGATCGGCATTCTTGTATTGTTGTTCAAACGCGAAATAATACCAATCAATTCACTGAGATTTTTTTCATCCGGCAGCAGATTACGATAATCAAGATAGCTGAGCACATCTTCAAGAGGGTTGCTTGCTGTCTTTTATCTCCGGAATACAATCGTCGACAGTATCCCATGCGTCCTGATACGGGTTAATTTCATTTTCTGTATAAGGAAACGGTTTAGTTCATTAGTATATTCATTTTCTTCTATATACGAATCATCCGCAAATTCCAGCAATTTCTTTTTCTCGGGAACAAATAAAGGTTTGCCTTTCTGACTAATGCTTCAAAATAATCATATAACAGAATTACCGTTTCTGAATTAAGGTTAAGTCTTTCAATGATAGCTTTAATTGAATTTGCTGAATACATCTTTGGAAATTATATCATAACAATCTCCTCAATCTGCGTTTTCTGAATTGAGTCACATTTCTTTGATAAATACAATATATAATGGAAACGGACTTTGAAGCAACACATACTCCAAAGTCCGATTAGTTATTATATTCAATTGTTCTTATCGGTTACCGGCTTTTCGCTATATGCGTTCTTCGCATACCCCTTAAAGGAATCATCCTACCTTTTTGCCGTTAAACTACAACCGACTTTTACATTTTTCGTAGTCTGCGCTACTTGTGTACACTTAGTACATTGGACTATACCTCACTGTCTTTCTTCATTTAGCACCGCTCTTCGATGCTGTATTTTGCAGTCAGTGTATATTACCATAATCAACACATCCTTAAGAGATTTTTATCAGAAGAACTGCCTCTTTGAATGTCTTAAACTGTACATTTTGATCACCTTACCTGTATTTACCTTGAAAGCCATATATAAAATAAACGCTTTTGCGGAAATCTGCGATTTACCAATCGCTATAAGGTTTTCTTAATGTCACTGTAGCTGTTTTACCCGCAATTTATAAGGTCAAAACCCTTTTATTATGTGTGTCGATGATTACCATATGAGTATTGTCATCGTCGCATTCACTTCTTAATTTATATTGCGAGCCTCAACAGACTGCTGTGACTCACTTGATTCCTGACCCATTGGACTCGCCTCCTGTCCGACTGTATTTATATACGCTTTCCGAATCGTATATAGCGTTGAATAAAACCCTCTTTATAATGTTAAATAGTCAGCACCAAGATGTTTTATTCTGTCTGGGGAACTTTCCTTTTCCTTGTCTATATGATAACACATCAAACGGCATAAGTCAACACTTTTCTGAATGAAAACTGTACAAATTGCACATCGCGGTTTTGTGTATTAGTCACATAGTTACACAGTTTACACAATACCAACGTATTTAATCTATGTTTATAACTTAAAAACGCGTCGATTTGCTATTTTTAGGGAATTTAACCTCAGCAGGAATAGTATTGCGAGAAAATCATAAAATACCTCTTGACAACGCCTTTGGTTTCGTGTAAAATTATATACAGAACAGAGGTCTTGAAACGGTCCTCGGAAAAGGAAGGAATAAACAATGTCAGAAATCGAAAACATCACAGACAACGACTTAGACACTGCCGAGTTTATAGACCTCGAAGACGAAAACGGTGATACCGTTACATTTGAGCTTATCGGACGAATCGAAGTTGACGGCAGTACCTACTGCGCAGTTATCCCCGAAGAAGACGATGAGAACGCCGACAGCGACGTTTACGTTATCCTCAAGGAAGTAAACAAGAATGACGAAGTTTATCTTGCTACCATCGACGACGATGCAGAATACGACCGTGTAGCCAAGGAATTCTTCAACGTATTTGAGGAGCTTGACGAAGAGGACGAATAAAAAGTTAATTCACTGCCTTGTGCGCTTCAGTATGATTTCATATGATCCGACACTCTTTAATAGGGATTTCTCTCCGTTTGCGGATTGCAGACCTCCCGCCATTGCGGAAGAAGGGAGCGTGAAACAATCGGGGGAAAGTTACCCACCGTACTTTATGTGCGGGTTTCATCGTCATACCACGGCAAGGTGGTCTTAAAAATTACAGCCGTACTGCTTAAAAACAGTACGGCTTTTCTTGTAATAAAATCTGTTTATATGAAAAATAGAGCAAATTCTCTATCCCTATAAGAACGCTTTGTGGGCTTTGCGTCCT
>UQBC01000011.1 GCA_900539195.1 uncultured Oscillospiraceae bacterium | reverse complement strand
CCCAAAGCAAGGATGCTTTGGTTGCTTGCCAAAAGTTTTGCACGATGCAAAACCAACAGAGCAAGCAATAAGCGACACCCCATTTTTATATAATTAAGAGGTTTATCAACAGTCTGAAGCCACGGCAGTTGCCGTGGCTTTAGCTTAATCTTCGGTTTTTGTGAATCTGAACGATTTCATATCGAACTGTGTGCCGGGAAGGAATACGAACGCTATGTTGTTCTTGCCTGCGATATGCTCGATGTCAAACGTTACCGGCGTGTACTCGTCTGCGTGGGGGAATTCGAGCAGGCGGGTGGTCTGGCTGCCGTTCTCATCATTTACTCTGAGCTGAATCGTGCAGTTATCGAGCGGTGTTCTGCCTGTAACGGTTATCTTATCCGTACCGCCTGCGAAATCAAGGCCGTTGAATTCGATAACAACGTTGTTGCCTATTTCCTCAACGCACGAGCCGTTTACCTTGTAATCATCGCCGTACAGATTATCGTTGTCTGCCGCAGAGTTTTCCGCATAGGTGCGGTCGTATTTCGCAAACTCAAAGCCGCCGAATATGCAGGAATTATTGATGACAAAGCTGATGTCGTGTATTCCGCTTATTCTGTGCGGCAGGTCAAATTCCTGAGGATACGCCCTGTCCCAGCCGCCGTTATTCTTTATATTGAATGTGCCGATGTATTCTCCGCCGTTATCAGCATCACCAAGGTAGAGTTCTACCGGGTAGTCCTCACCGCCGCCGCAGTTTCCGACGCTTAACGTCATACGTTTAGTGCCGCCGCCGAAATCCATAGAACTGAATCCGACAACGGTTCTGCCGTTGAATCCACCGAGCGAACCCCTGTCTATCGTTGTAACGGGTACATTTGAGAAATCGCAAAGGCAGGCTGCAGTAAAGATATACGGATCCTTTTCCGCCTTACCGAGCCCTTCAACTTTATATTCAAGCTCTGAAATTATCTTCGGGATATCGGTACCGTTCTTTGAATATGCACGCAGGCGGAAATTTCCGTCGCCGAAAGCTTTAAGAGTTGCTGTCTTTCCGTCAAACGAAACTACCTTGGCAAAGCTTATCTCAACTCCGTTATCGGCGCAGCATCTGAACTCTATATCACGGAACGTTGCATTTTCGGGATATATCTTAACGCTTATTTCTGTAGTATCGCTGTCCTTGCTAAGCTTATGTGAGCTGTTATCCTCAAGCCCGATCCTGCGGACGGGTATTTCGTTTGTATACGGCGTTGTGACTGCCGGGAATGCATTTTCCGTCACTATGCTTACGCCTTCTGGCGCAGTCTTCGGGACAACAGAATTGAGAATGATCGTTTCCGGCTGTAAGCCCTCGCTTTCGGCAGTTATCGTTATATTGCCCGTTTCAAATGTAGAGCCGATAATTGCAAGAAGCTTACCCGAGAACAGCTTGCGATGACTGCCCTTGTAGCTGTCATAATCGGTGCTGTCGCCATTATCAAGACCCAGCAGTCTGCCGGCGCCGCTTACGGTGAATTTAATTCTGTTGACGGCATTCTGCACTTCCTGACCGGATCTGTCCTCAACCGTAACCGTTACGAACGCAAGCGATCTGCCGTCTGCGGTTATCTCGCTCCTGTCGCTGTGCATACGGATCTTATACGGATCGAGAGAGGTAAAGAGTACTTTTTCGACCGCATAATCGTTGATCGTACAGTTTTCGTTATAATATCCTCTTACCGCTACAGGCGAATTTTTATGATAAGGCACACGGAAATGTGCGCAGAGCTTATCCTCGCTCTTATGATCAAGCGTTTCGCTGTCATATATTTTTCCGCAATAGCGGAGTTTCAGAACAGGCAGATTTGAATATGCTATGATATCTATCATCTGTCCCTCATTGAAATCCCAGTAGCAGGGCGATATGTGGATAAAGGGCTTTTCGCAGGCAATATCCCATACCGATTTATAGAACCAGAACGAATCCTTTTCAAATCCTGCGGTATCCACTATGCCGAAATATGAGTTCTTGGTGCTGTAGGGAGTCGGCTCGCCGATATAGTCAAAGCCTGTCCATACAAACTGTCCCATAGAATAATCTGCGGCTGTATCCATAGCGTAGGATCTGAGCGGAGAAGCGCCCCAGTTTACAACGCTGTTGCCGAGATCCGAGCATTGCAGATCGTCATAGACAAGAAGCGAGGTATCGTAAGGAAAATGATAAATTCCTCTTGATCGTACAGTAGACGCTGTTTCACTGCCGTATATGACCCAGTCGGGATGCTTTTCGTGGTGTTCGTCATACAGTTTTTCGGCATAGTTGTAGCCGGCAAGCTTAAGAAAGTCCGCTACATTCTGCGCATTTTCCCACTGCATATAGTTTGACGCAATAGTAGGCAGAGCGTTGTGCATAGGATCGTTCTTTTCGACCTCGGCGCTCAGCATCTGTGCTACCTCAAGTCCTCTCGGGCTTTTATGCGTATCGTATATCTCATTGCCTATGCTCCACATAATAACCGATGGACGGTTACGGTCACGGCGTATCCAGGCGGCAACATCTGTCTTGTACCATTCGGGAAAGAAACGGTGATAGTCGTTCTCGTTCTTTGCAAGCTCCCACATATCAAATATTTCGCTGTCGACCAAAAGACCCATTTCATCGCATATATCCATAAGCTCTCTTGAAGGCGGGTTATGGCTTGTGCGGATAGCGTTAACGCCCATTTCTTTCATCTTTGAAAGCTGACGGTATGTAGCATCGTAATTGACAGCCGCACCAAGCGCACCGAGATCGTGGTGCATACAAACTCCGTTGAGTTTCAGACGTATGCCGTTGAGCAGAAAACCTTCGTCCGGGCTGAACCTTGTAGTTCTGAAGCCGAATTTTGTCTGAACATAGTCATACTGTGTTCCGTCCTCGCCGCAGAGCTTTACAGACAAAGAATAAAGATTCGGCGTAATAGTATCCCACAGCTTCGGACAGTCTGTATAGAACACCAGTTTGTCGCTCTTTCCGCACACTCTGCGCTCACAACTGTAGGTTTCACGCCCTATAGGATCGATCACATCAAACGAAAGCGTTCCGCAGGTCTGCACCGACAGCTCTGTCTGTACAGTCACTTTCCACTTGCCCTGCTCTCTGCGGTCGCTGTCGTTGGGTCTTGCGCTTATATATATTCCGTCCTGTATGATATGATTACGTGAGGTCTTTCTCAGCCATACGTTGCGGTATATGCCGGCACCGCTGTACCAACGGGTATTTGGCGCCTTGTGATTTACTCTTACCAGGATGCGGTTGTCACCCTCGACAAGGCTGTCTGTTATGTCAAAGCTGAATGAGGTATAACCGTATTTCCACTCTCCGACATTTTTTCCGTTGACATAAACGGTCGTATCCATATACACACCGTCAAATATCAGAATATAGCAGTCCCGCTCGTCAAGCTTGTCTATGCGGAAATGCTTTTCATACCAGCCGCAACCCGATTTGTAAAGGTTTGCGGTATCTCCGATAAGCCAGTCGTGCGGAATTTCAACATTATACCAATGTATATTCTGAAGAGCCGTTTCATCGCTGTCGGGCTCGGTAAGTGCAAATTTCCAGTTGTCATTAAATAAAACTGTACGTTTTTCCATTTTATTTTTTCCTTTCGGCTTTATAGCTGAATATGTACAATTATATTGTAACAGTTTGAATGATGAAAATCAAGATAAATCCGACTATCAAAAAAAGATTTTGCCCCTCCGCAAAAGCGGAGGGGCAAATATATAAGAGAGGAGAATTGCTGCAATGCAGCGGAAATTAAGAATTATGTTGAAACGATGCGAAAATGCTGTGTAAACATTTGCAGGTGTTATAAAAATGCTGTCTGAATGTTACTGCGATGTAGTCTGAAAAGCTGTTGCAATGTTGTAAAACATTATGAATTTATTGCGAGGTGTTACAAGGCACTGAAAAAACTTTGTGATGATTGTGCAATAAAAGCGTTAACCCACTCTTACAGCCTTAAGGAAGTTGTCGATATAGTATATCGACTTGAGATTTGCGGTGCGTACCGTCTGTCCCGGATACGGGCTGAACACCATTGTGTCATCGCCTGTATATATACCTCCGAAGAAAGAGTCGCCGTCTTTTATGAATACAATGTCACCTTTCTGAAGGTCAGAAAGCTGAACCTCTTTGCCCATATCTTTCTGCGCGGTAAGTCCTCTCGGACACTCAAGACCGGCATTTGTCAGCGCATAGTAGATAAGGCCTGAATTGTCAAAACCCGTTTCGGGCTTGTATCCGCCGTCCGTAAACGGCTTGTCAAGCATATCATATGCCGCCTTGGCGATAACATCGCCTTTTTGGGAAGGTGCGACAGGTTCTGTATCATTTGAAGCGTTGTCATTCGAACTGTTATCTGACGATGTATCATCGGTTGAACTGTCATCTGACGATGTATCATCGATCGAGCTGTTGTCTGACGATGTATCATCGGTCGAACTGTCGTCTGACGATGTATCATCGGTCGAACTATTGTCTGACGATGTATCATCAGTCGAACTGTCGTCTGACGACGTATCATCGGTCGAACTGTCGTCTGACGATGTATCATCGGTTGAGCTGTCCTGTGATGAATTATCCTCATAAGATGTTTCTGAGTTGTCAGAACCGCCGGCAGTTGAGCTTTCAGATGAGCTCTGAGATGATCCATCGCTTTGTGCGGTTTGAGAATTACCGGAGCAAGCCGTAAGCGATGCTAGGGCAACAACGGTCAATATCACTGATATCAATGATAATTTCTTTTTCATATTATCACCAACCTTTTATCTGACATTTCCCTGTCCTTGCCTTAAGTATATCACAAAATAAGCAAAATGCAATTAAAATTCGGTTACAATACGGTAACAATTCGGTTACAAATGGTTACAAAACGGTAACAACGGTTACAATTCGGTAACAAGTGTTGCAAATACAAAAACACCGCCTGCATAACGCAGACGGTATTCTTGTAGTTTTATATGAAGGACAATGTCATAATCGGAATTTAAGCAACACTTATCGCAACACTGAAACTGTTTTGCCAATAAGCACTGTTGATATCGGCGAACTTTACTTTTTCACCGGGATAGGGACTGTATATCAGTTTTCCGTTGCCGATGTAAATACCGCCGAAATCAATCTTTTCGCCTGTTTCGCT
Source organism: uncultured Oscillospiraceae bacterium (assembly GCA_900539195.1). GTDB lineage: Bacteria > Bacillota > Clostridia > Oscillospirales > Ruminococcaceae > Ruminiclostridium_E. The sequence goes on along the minus strand of UQBC01000011.1, from coordinate 64,920 downwards.
GTCGGTGTCGGTAAAGAAGAGCAGGTCACCCTCCCTGATATCATCAAAATCAATCGATGTACCCATTTCTTTTTGTGCGGCTGTACCTCTCGGACAATTTATAAATCCGTTTTCGCGGAGAACATAATAGATAAGTCCTGAATTGTCAAAGCCCTGTTCTGGAGAAGCCATACCGCTGACATAATCGATGCCTACGAGCGCTTCAGCGGTAGCAACTATCTGCCTGCGCAGGTCTGTCGCCGTATTATCGCTGTTATCACTGCTACCAGTATCGCTTGAGCTGTCAGGAACGGATATAATATCCGATACCGTTGTCTGCTGCGACGAAGGATCTGAATCTTTGCTCTCTTGAGTCGTTGGTGGCGTGTCAGGGGTCGTGTTGTCCGAAGATGTTGTATCTAAGCCGCATCCGCTCATCAAGGCGGCCGTAGTAACAGCCAACGCCGCAATAAGCAATGTGACTAAGCTTTTTTTCATTTTTCCCTCCGTGCGACAGTCGTTATATGCCTCTTACTGTCGTCTGAGATGTACAATCTGATATTTTCCTGTACATTAATAGTATATCCCATCAGGTCCGAAAAGTCAAGTGAATTTTTACCATTTTATGCTGTTGAACAGTAAAATATAGTGTATCTTTGCTGAAAGATTGTGGTGATAATGTGAAAATGAAAAAGAAGCCCCGCGTGGGCGGGGCTTCAGTGATAATTACTTGTTATCGCCGTTCTTTTTCTTCTTGCTTACAACAGCTGTGATAACGCCGACTGCAACTACAACTGCAAGAGCTACTATGCAGATGATGATGGCAGTCATATCGAATGTAACGCCTGTGTTTGTGTTACCGCTGCTTGCGCCTACTGTAGTTTCGGCAAAGCAGGTTATACCGAGTAATATCGACATTGCTGCGGCTGTCAGCGCAGAAGTAATTTTTTTCATCATAAAATATCATTCCTTTCTGTAAGGATTAATATACTACATTTCCACCGAAAAAGCAAGTGGAAAAATATACAAAGTTATTGCACCGAATGCGGTTTTATTCCGTAGGCGCTTTCGGGGCTTTGGTAGCCTTTGCGCCGTTTATAATACCCTTGATTATCTCGGGCTGTGTTACTGTGCACTTTGTGCGGTCGAATAATCCGAAGCCGTGTTTACCGTTATAGCCGTTATCCCAGTAAACAGTAACTATATTTCTCTGATGAGCGGCATAATTCACATACTCCGCGAAATAAGCACGATATATTGTATTGCTCTTATCCTTTGAGGTCCTGTCAATTGAGCCGTACTCGCCTATTACAACGCCGTAACCGTTCTTGATAAATGCGTTGTAGAGCTTATCGAACTGTCTGTTTACAAGCGATTCACTCTGTCTGGGCTTTACGAATTTCTTGACCGAGTCGCCCCATTTATAGAAGGTATCATAGCCTTCTTCTCCGCAGAATTCCCACGGGCTGTAGTAGTGAACGGAAATCATTATCCTGCTGTCATTCGGGATAACGAACTTTGCTTCCATTGTATATGAATCGCAGTCGCCGGTTGTAAAGTTTATATCGGTGTTCCAGCCCGGGATAAGCAGATAACGGCTGTTGTTCTTGCCGCCTGCTTTTCTTACCGCATCAACGAAAATCTGATTGTATGCATTGATGTTGTTGTAGTATTCGGGATTGGGATTGCCGTATGTATTGTCAAATTCCTCGTTCATTGACTCGAACACGAGATGTTCGTCATAGTTCTTGAAACGCTTTGCAATCTGTTCCCATACCTTTTCATACTTTGCTTTTATAGTCTTCTGCTCAGAAGCGGATTCGCCGCAGAGAAGCCAGCTGCCTTTTACGGTGTAGTAGCCGTCGCCGTGAATGTTGATTATAGCGTAAAGTCCGTTGTCAACGCACATATCTACTACTTCCTGTACCCGGTCGAGCCACTTTGAGTCGATCGTGTAGTTGGGACCTGCACCTATCTTAGAAAGATATGATACGGGGATACGGATAGACTTGAAGCCCTGTGCCTTTACTTTTTTTATAAGCTTTTCGGTTATAGTCGGGTTGCCCCATGCGGTTTCGCTCGGAGTGCCGCCTGAATTTGCTTCCAGCTGGTTGCCGAGGTTCCAGCCGGGCATTAAGTTCTGTGAGAACTTGACAGAGTCGCCTTTTGTTTCGTCAGGTGCGGGTTCGGTCTTCTTTGTTGTGGTTGTTGCCGGTTTTGCGGTGGTGGTTTCCGGCTTCTTTGTTGCGGTCGTTGTGGTTGCAACGGTTTCCGGCTTCGTTGTTGTCGTTGTAGTTGTGGTTGTGGTCACGGTCGTTGTTTCTGCCTTGGTTGTCGTGGTTTCAGCCTTGGTTGTGGCAGTGGTCGTGGTTTCTGCCTTGGTTGTGGCTGGCACGGAGGTCGTTGTAGTTGCAGTACTGCTGTCAACAGACGAGTTTGCCCCGCCTGAGCACGCAGAAATACCGGTAACAACCATTATGCCGCTGATAAGAGCGGCAAGTATTCTCTTCTTCATAGATACCTTTCTTTCCTCAGCTTTTCGTTTTTCGGGAAACAAAAAGTCGTTTTGTTGTTTTAATCATATTGTAATGGTTTTCACAAGAAAAGTCAATAGCATTTCGGGACTGTCACGAAATTTTGTTAAAACGATTACACAGCTATTTCAAAGATAGAGCGGCATATTAAAAACCGCCTTCCGGAACTGTCGCTCCTGAAGGCGGTATACTATTTAAATATATAAAGAGATTATTCCTGAGGGTTTGTTGAATCTCCGGGCGCAGGCGTTACTGTGTTGTCGCCTGTGCTGTAATCGGGATAGTTGTCGTAATCGCTACTTGTATCGATAGCAGAGAAATCATTTTCCTTGAATGTGTCTTCTGTTTCCACAAGGTAAACACCGTCAAGTGCGGTAAGACGTTTCAGAAAGTTTCCGGGGCAGTAAACCTTTACGGCTGTTATGCTTTTCTCATTGGCGTCAAAAAGAGAAGCAATGTTTTCACTTCCGCTCACTGACGAGCCGTCAGAAAGGTAAACTTTCGTAACACGGATATTACCCTTGTTATCAGCCTTTGCAAGTATCTTCTGCATATCCTCAGGCGTTTCGTTTTCCTTGAATGTAACATAGAGGAAAACATCCTCGGTATTTTCATCAGCCTTGTTATAAGCTTCCATTGCCATTTTAAAGCGATCTTCCGCACTGATCGAGGTCGTGGGAGCAACGCTCACAGGACTACCTGTATTGAGAAGCGCAACACTGCCGAATGTAATGGCAATTGCCGCAGCGGCACCTGCCGCCGAAATCCATGCCGCCTTAAGTCTGCTTGTTTTTCTGCTTACCGACTTACCCATAGCGGCTTTTTTTATTTTATCATGGTCAAAAGAATACTCGCTCATAAGCTCTTTATAGAACTCGTTTGTATTCATTTGAAAGCCCCCTTCCGTAAGTCACAGTTTAAATTTTTTCTTTTGTTTTTCTATTGTGCGGTAAAGCTTGTTCTTGACTGTTGAAAGCTTTACATCAAGTGCCTTAGCAACATCTTCAAGCTTCATATCGCACGCAAAATGAAGATAGAATATCTGACCTGTCAGTTCATCGGTCTTCATTATGTCATCAAATATCTGTTTTGCAACTATCTTGTTGCTTATAACGTCCTCAAGCCTTGGCTGAGGCTTTGACATTTCGCTCTCTATTGCCACCATCTCTTCTTCGGTATAATCGGAAAAAGATGAAACCTTATCATTTTTCTTTCTGCCGGAGAAGTATGTGCGGCATTCAAACTTTGCAATATTTATAAGGAAAGCCTCCGGGCTTTCAATATCTTCGTGACCCTTCTCGCTTATACGCTTGAAGAAGCGGGTGTATACATTCTGAATAATATCTTCCGCATCGTCCATATTTCCGCATTTGCTGACTACGAACCTTGAAACCGACTTGCAGGTTTCGTCATATATACGGTTGAAATATTCTTCGTGACCGCTGTTGCCCATTGGCTCACCTCGCTTACGTCACCTACTTTGTAGTAGGCGGATTTTCCGAAAAAGTTTCACTCCTGATGAAAATTCTGTGTATCGGATAAGTAAAATCTTTCATACGGTTTTTGTGCAGTATCACAACATATCGGATATGTACGCAAAACGGTGCTTACATATAGATGTGCGTATAGCTGTCAGCATATTTATTCAATTATATTGTACCTTATCCCACGCAGTTAGTCAAGCAAAACAATGCCGGATATATGCAAAAAACCGGTCGGATACTGCTATTCCGCTTTGATAACATTATTAGCAAATTGTAATTAATTTAACAGTTTTATCGTTATGGTGGATAAAATCTACAAAACGGCTTGCAATTTTTGTGCAATTTGCCAATTGAAAAGCTTGCAGGGATATAGTATGATAAATACTAGCTAAACAGCTAAAATATTTTTATGGAGGACAAAACCAATGAAGTTTACAAGAACTTTAGCAAGTGTTGCTGCAGCTGCAGTTGCAGTTTCTTCACTTGCAGTAAGCGCATTCGCAGCTTGGGACGGTGCCAACAAAGACGGTAACGTCATACTTAACGTAGCCGACATCCTTCCCGAAGGCGTAGACATCAACGATGTATACGGTGTAAGAATCAACTTTACAGACGCATCAGCTGATGTATTATCACAGGGTGCAGGCGGAGGATTCATCTTCAGCACAGCATCTAACAACTGGAACCAGCTCCAGTGGTGCAACGGCTGTGACACATCCGAGAAGCCTGAGGCGCACGACATTCTGTTGGATACTAAAACAAACTCTATCACAAGAATGGAAGAAAAGCCTTTCTTCACAGCTGAGGATATCTCAGGTGCTGAAGGCACATACGGTCAGATCGCCCTTTCACAGTGGTGGGGCGGCGATATCGCTTACTCAAGCGTCGACTTCCTTAACAAGGATGGCGAAAAGCTTCCCGTTGCTTCTGATGATGTAACACCCGGTACATCTGAAGATGTAGAAGAAACAGTTGACGTTGCTATCAAGAACGCAGGTCGTACAGTAGTTGACAACGGTCTTGTTCGTACAAACATCATCAATGCTTGGACAGGCGACGACGCTGACGTAATCGCTGAAAAGGCTGATTTCGCAGGTGCAACAAAGGTTAAGGTACAGTTCACAGTATCTAACTTCACAACTCCTTTCAAGGCTTGGATCTCATTTGCAGATAAGAGCTGGGGCGTACAGTACTGGGGCGAAGGCAACACAGGTAACGCTAACGCAGAAGGTACAGTTGTTGACGTAACAGGCAACGGCACATACGAAGTTGAACTTACTTTTGCTAACAAGATCGATGCAGCTGAATTCATCGCAGTTTGCACAGACCTCGCAGCTGAAGAAGATGCAACAGACATTCCTACAATCGCTATCGACAGCGTTAAGATCGTTGTAGATAACAGCACTCCCGAAGAGCCCGACGAGCCCGTTAACCCCGGTGAATCTTCAGGCGACGTTCCCGAGCCCGTTAAACCCGGTGAGTCTTCAGGCGAAACACCTAAAGATCCTGACAAGCCTGTAAGCCCTGACACAGGTGTTGCAGTTGCAGTTGTTCCTGCAGCTCTCGCAGCAGCAGCAGTTGCTACAGCAGGCGTTGTTCTTAAGAAGAGAAGCAAGTAATCTGACTGATTAATGCTTTGAATTAAAGAGCATATCGACCCCTCCGCCACAGCGGAGGGGTTTTTGCATTATAACGCACTGAATATAAAATAACAGCCACAGCAATTTGCTGTGGCTGTTAAACTATCAGTTGTGGAACGGTTTACGTTTATTTGCAAGCACTACTTTTACTATTGCAGAATAAATATCCTTTCTGGCATAACTGCAATAGCTGTCGACAACGGACTGTTCTTCGTCCTGCGTTACCGTTACTATTTTTACGGGAACCTGCTCAAGTACCTTTTCGGTAATTATCTTCTTACATTTCTCACAATGGCAGGTATTGAAACGCATAAGCGCATCATCGAGAATTTCATCTATTATGATTCGGTTGATGTCAATGGTAATCTGCCCTGTGCGATGCGCTACAGCCTTTACGGACGTTTTATCCTGCGTCTGCGATAACTCTTCCCATTCTTCCGGAATGTGCAACATAGGGTTATGCCTGGTCGTGTGCGGCTGTTTCGGCGCGGAAGCGCCTCGCTTTGACTGCGTATATTTAAAGAGCTTATCCTCTACCGTGGTTTCTGTCCTTGCTTTCTTCTCTTTTTCCTGCTCAGCAGGCGGTAAGAACGGATTGACGCCGGACGGTTTTGCGTTTATCAGATTCATTACCTGTTTTGTCTTGCTTGACTTATATTCTTCTGCCATCAGGCGATGCTCCTTTCGTTATTTTTTAACGGGACGTCTTGCTAGTCGTTTAGCGTCTTTTTTATGCGTATTTTTCATTGGTACACCGGTCGCTTCGTTAATGAGTTTTCTGTACTCGGCTGTAGCTTTGGAACGGGGAGCATACTCCATTATTGATATTCCGTGTGCAGGAGCTTCTGCAAGGGAAACGTTTGTGCTTATCCTTGAGCTGAGTATCTTCGTGCCGAGCTGTTCGGCTATCATTCCTGCAAGCTCTTCGACTTCCTTTGTCAGAACAAGGCGGGGATTGTATTTATTAAGCAATATTCCGGTAATCTCAAGGTCTTTGTTGTAATACTTCTTTACCGCAAAAATCGTTTCTTTAAGCTGAGCTATACCCTGCAGGCTCAGAATTTCCGCTATCATCGGAATAATAAGCTTGTCAGCCGCCGTATATGCGTTTATAGTAAGGATAGACAGCGCAGGAGGGGTGTCTATCATTATGTAATCATAGTCATCCATTACATCTGTCAGAGCCTCTCTGAGAATGTATTCACGCCCTACACCGGTAAGTTCCAGTTCACAGCCCGACAGCAGAATATTCGCAGGTATAACATCGCAGTTGTCAGTACTCTGTATTGCTTCCTTAACGGTACAGTTGCCCTTGAAAACATCATACATGGTATAACTTTCCTCTGAGTCGGCGCCTAAGCTGAAGCTCAGGTTTCCCTGCGGGTCAAGGTCTATTGCAAGAACGTTTTTCCCGCTTTCGGTAAGACCTCCGCAGAATGCGGAACAGGTCGTAGTCTTGCCAACTCCGCCTTTCTGATTTGTTATAGCTATAACGACTGCCATACGGTATATCCTCTCTTTGATTTATCCGGTTAAATTTTTGTATTTCAAATTATTTACATATAAAAACAGTCATACCCGCCAAAAAAGCGGGTATGAATATTTGATTTAATTACAGAGTGTGCTGAAGATCCGCAATCTGTGAATCTTCGGGCTGATAAATGTGGTAGTTTGCCTTACCGTTCTTCTTTACGAAGTACATAGCTTCATCGGCAGCCGCAACAATCTTGTCGCTGTCATCGCCATGTTCGGGGAAGAATGCAATACCGATACTTGCCTTGACATTTATCGAAACATTGGCAAGCTCTGAATGATAGCCTTCATAAAGCTCATCAATAAGGTCAAGCGACAGGCTTTCGATTTCTTCTATCTGCTTGGGATCGGTAATACAGAGTACAAACTCATCGCCGCCGAAACGTCCGGCAAATCCGCTACCCTTTACACGCTGTTTGATACAGCCGGCAACATACTTGATAACTTCGTCGCCTACCGAGTGTCCGAAACGGTCGTTGATAAACTTGAAGTCGTCTACATCTATAAAGAGTACCGCAACCTTTGCGTGTGCGCTACGCTCAATCTCACTCTTGAGCTCACGCTCAAATGTACTTCTGTTGTAAAGCTGTGACAAGAAATCATAACTTGCACGCTCGGAAAGCTGAAGTTCAAGCTTCTTTTCGCTGTCTATATCAGTTACGACACCGATAACACGGAGCGGTTCGCCAAGACGATCGGTAACGCAGAGCGCACGCACCGAGAACCAAAGCAGACTGCCGTTCTTGGTGGTAATCTGGTATTCACCGCTGTGACCTGTTCTGTTCTTGAGCAGGACGCTGATATCACGCTTGTAAATCTCTGCGTACTCCTCGCTCATAAGCTTATCAAGGAACTTACCGTTTGCAAGTTGTGCTTCCTTCGGGTCGATATCGAACTTCTCTCTGAAGTTATCTGAGATATACATCGACTCCTTGTGGAAATCCCACTCAAACAGCATATTGTCCGAAATGTCTGATATTGTTCTGTGTAATTCTTCCGACATGCTTACGTCATCAAGCATATTATTGAACAGCTCGGAAATATCCTTGAACTCGTTGTGAGCCTTAATTTCAAGACGCTTTTCACGGTCGCCTTCCTGAATCTCACGCGCAACGGCAACCATCTTGTTCATCGGGTTTACTATAGACTTGGTAATGAGTATACCGAGCAAAGCGCATATAATGGCAAGTAACGCCATCGAACCTACAGATATCGCAACCGGTACCATTATCTGAGACATTGACACATTACCGGGATATACACTGACCCACTTCCAGCCGGCGGTTGTCGGACCTGAGAAATAGTTATAGCAGCCAAGCGACGAACCTGCATTGTAATCAATGTTTTCGTCCTTCTTTACGGGCTTGATCATTGATCTGTAGATATCACACATACCGCTGTCTGAAATATCGTCGATTTTCTGTACTGTGGTTCCGTTGTAATTAAGTACACAGCCGTTACTGTCGGATACTGTAAGATATCCCTTTCCTTCGCCGTATGTGGAATGTGAAAGTATTTCAGTCAGGTGGCTCAAGTCAATGACTTCAATCGCATAACCGTCTTTGATATTAAGACCGTCCTTGTCTATACTTTTTGCAACAAAAAACACGTCTGTACCGTAATCTTCGTTGTTCATATAGATATTGGATATTTTTACATTTCCCTCCGGAAGATCCTCAATCTCTTCAAAACCGAAGAAGCTTTCCTTCATGCCCTGTACGTCGTCATATTCATACACTATATTACCGGAAGTATCTGTGATGACTACGTTCTTGAAACCGCTGTTTCTGGTTTCGATATTCTCCGAAAGCAACGACAGATTTGACTTTGCGTCGTCTCCCTGGCCGCTCTGTGCAAGAGTGCCCGCCGAATTGCTGAACGAAAGGTAAACAACATCGGATATACATTCGTTGAGATACTGGTTTATTATCTCCTTTTGCGCTGCGCCTGCCGCTCTTGCAAACTGGCTAACCGAATTTGCGGCAAAGCCCGTCATGCTGAAATATCCGACAATGCCGACTATCAGCATCGGTATAACCGCAAATGCGGTAGTAAGTATGCGTAAAGTCGTTTTGATTTTAAATGACTGCATATTGTGTAACCTCCGAAGCCCTTATTTAAAACATATCACGTTTTTCACGCGATTTTTGCAGCATTTCAAACTGCAATTTGTAAATATATCTGGAAATGATTTCTTCCTGCGAATGGGAAACGCCGATAAACCGGCAACCGTAACCCGTATCCGCTTCCTGAGATCCTATCGCCTGTTCTCTCAGCACCTCTGCGTTAAGCTCAAGGCGTGTGCCGGACAGATTGACCAGCAACAGCAGTTTATCGCCCTTTGCAAAATGTCTGCGTATATCGGTGCAGATGAAGAACACTCCTCCGACATTGATATCCTTGATATAAATCTCGGCAGGCGGCTCAAGCGGAGTAGGCTTATCATCACCCTCCTGAGTTCTCAGTGTGATGAATGCTCTCTCGTTTGTCTTTATCTTGAAATAACGTCTGCGTTCTTCAAGCAGTTCTGCCTTATCCGGTCTTAATACAACGTTCATCTGTCTGTCTGTCGACACAGAGATGTTGGTCTTATATCTGTATCTGTCGCCGTCGCGCATACGGGCAATGACATAGACATACTCCGATGTATCTATTTCCGGGAGCCGGCGTCCTTTTATCATAAGCATATTGTCGATAATATTATCGTTCATATCGTACATTATGGGAAAGTCAAAGTTATTTTCCGTATAGAACAGCCTTTCGCCGTCAAGCGAAGTTATCTCAAAAGAAGTGAACTCTTCTTTCTTGTAGCTCAAAAACACAACTCCCCCTTTCAAAGACACACGGGGAAATTAGCATAAACTGCCGTACCCAACACGCCTATAATATCATTTAACATTAAGTATACAATAAAATAGCCAATAAATCAAGTTAAATCATCGGTTTTTTCGTCGACTTTTAAAAATTCTGCGAATTGTTTAAAAAATGCGGATCGTTTTTATACATTTTAATTAAGAAAAGTTCGTTGACTTTTGTAAGGCGGCTATAATATAATTAGTATAAGCAGAAGTTTGTCTTAAGGGAGGTGCGGGTACGCAGAATTTTTTTCACGCCGATACAAAAGGATACCGCGAAGCGTGCAGAAAAGCCAGCACGGCAATAGGAGCGGTACTCGCCCTGCCGGCACTTCTCAGCCTTATGTCGCTGATTCTTCAGACAAGAAACTGGCGCACAGAAAATTTTGTCGCTGTAAGACTTCTGATACCTGCGGTATGCGTTACAGTATGGCTTTTTCTGAGCCTTATAATATTTCTCGTATGCGAAACGAGAGCGCGCCATATAACCCGCAGCACCTACTTTGAAATTCAGAAAAGCGCAGCTGTATACAGCAGGTACGCAGGCCGTATATTTGCCGACACCGGCGGCGTTGAACGCAAGCTCTGGGTCATACCCTATGACGGATTGAAACTTTTCGTAAAAAACGGAAGACTTACTTTTACGGGGAAGATAAGATATTATGAGGGCAGCAGTGACAGGCTCACATATCATATAAGACGCGGAGCGCCGGAATTTGACAACTGGTGGTTCAACGATAACGGGTTTACCGAGGTAAAGTCAGTTACGCTACCGTCGTGCTTTACCGCACAGAAAACAATATTCAGGCACTGCCGTATAGCGGCGCAGAGATATATTAAGTGCCGTGACAGGAAAAAGCAGATGCAAAACCGTCCCGTACCACGTCCTAAAATGATTTACAGGCAAAGGAAAAGAAGTTCATACGGCGAGCTTCCGACATTCGACAGGAAGTGGTAAAAAGGGTGCCATTGTGCAGTCTGACGAAAAAATACAGCTGTTACATATCAAACACCCACGCTTTTATTAAATAAGTACAAAAAATCAACAGAATTTTCCTTTTAGCCTTGCAAAAAATCTTAAAATGTTGTATAATATACAATTGAGTTGGTGGCATTAAAGCTAAAAAATGTTAAAATAGTGCCAAAACTCGTGTAATTTTTACATAGTTAAAATTACTTTTCTATATATTGTAACGGTGCTACTGAAACGCACAAAATACAGAACCTGTTAAAGTCATTAACAGTCAGGAAAGACCTCAGCCTGAAAAGGAGGATATATGGCACTTTTCAACACAAACGCTTTCCGCATAACCGAGCAGGGACTTTCGGTAATGTGGCAGAAGCAGCAGATAATTGCACAGAACATAGCCAATCAGGATACCCCCGGTTATAACTGTAAGTATCTTGACTTTTATGCTGTTCTCAAAGACAGAATGGAAAACACCAGCGTTATCGGCGGTAAGGCTAAGGATGGCTCAAAGCAGGTAGAGCTTGCAACGAGAGTGTACGAGGACGACGACACAAACACTCAGCCGGACGGTAATAACGTAGATGTTGACTCACAGTCAAACGAACTTGCAAAGGTACAGTTACAGTATCAGGCGCTCAAAAACCAGATGAACGGAGAGTTCACCAGACTGCGCTCGGCAATGAAAACGTAATTTTAGGCAATACCGCACAATTAACGGCTATTGCCTTAAAGCAGACGCTTTAAAATAATGGATTATATACAGTGAAACGGATTTCAACGCTTTTTTGACATACAGAAAGGAGTTTTTTGCATGGCGTTTTTAAGCTCGCTTAATATAGCCGCATCGGGAATGGCAGCGGAAAGACTGCGTCTTGATGTAATTTCGCAGAATGTTGCGAACGCAAAAACCACCAGAACGGAGGACGGTACGCCGTACAGAAGGCAGGTCGTACTGTTCAGCGAAAACAAGGGTTTCAACTCAGTGCTTGAGGAAACAATAGCAAAGAGGAAAGAAAAAATAGCAGGGGGAGTGCCTGCGAATACTGTTTCTGCGACTAAAAACAAGGGTGTGCTTGTAACTGAGATAGTCAAGGACGAAACACCGCTTACACCCGTGTACGACCCGACCCACCCCGACGCAGACGAAAACGGATATTACTATCTGCCAAACGTTGACGTAGCGGAAGAGGAAATGGACGCTATGGCGGCTACACGTTCGTATGAAGCCAACCTCGCTGTGCTGAACGCCGTCAAATCAATGGCGCAGACAGCACTCAGCATAGGAAATAACTAAGACAACCGAAAGGAACTGATATAGATGTTTATAGTACCGCTTACAAGCAATATCGCCCCTATGGAAACGATAAGTCAGAAAAAGCAGACTGAAGATAAAACCGAAAGCGACGCTACATTCTTTGATATCTTCGAGTCGCTTGTAAATAACGTCAAGGAAACCGACGCACAGGTTCAGCAGGATTCGATCGACCTTATGCTCGGCGATGTCGACGACCTTGCTCAGATACAGGTCAATCTCGAAAAGGCGGCTACCGCTGTGGATCTGCTTGTTACTGTCAAGAACAAGGCTGTCGACGCATACAACGAGATAATGCGTATGACTGTTTAATCCGATTATCAGGGAAGGATACATATATAGATGAAGGATAAGCTTTCCGCATTCTGGAACGGGTTCAAGGATAAATGGAGCTCGCTAGCGAAAAATCTGCGGATATTCATAATAACGGCAATATCGGTAGTCATAGTTGCCGCAATAGTACTTGCAATAGTACTCAATCAAAAAGGTTACACAGCAATTTATACGGGACTTGACAGCGAAGAAAGCTCGCAGGTCGTTTCGGCAATAAACGAACTTGGAATAACAGACGTAAAAATGGGTACGGACGGCAGTATCTCTGTACCGAGCGACCAGGCGGATAATGTCAGAATGCAGCTGAGCATTCAGGGTTACCCGAAATCCACATTCAACTTTGACGTATGGAACAGCGGCATAGGTATATGGTCGACCGACACCGAAAAGAAGGTACTCCAGATACAGCAGTTACAGACGCACATAATGAAGGCTATCAATACGATAAGTGCAGTCAAGGATTCGTATGTAATTATAACGATGCCCGAAAACAACAATTACGTCATTTCGACAAACAGCGAAGAGCCCAGAGTAAGCGTCAAACTCGATCTGAAGAAGGACACACAGCTTACAAGCGATCAGGTTGAGGGTATCTATGCACTGGTTCTCAATTCACTGCCCGGACTTGAACGTGACAATATTTCGATACTTGATACAGACGGCAAGCTTCTGACAGGCGAAAACACGACCGTTGAGGAAGACGTGCTGTACCAGTCACGGCTGAACTTCCAGGAGCAGATGCAGAACCTGCTGAAAAGTCAGCTCAACGACACGCTCAAAAAGCTGTACAAGGACTATACGATAAACGTAAACGTAACGCTCAATTACGATAACTCAAAGTCGGAATACACAATCTACACCCCGTCAATAGCAAAGGACGGTACATCGGGCGGTATGATAGAAAGCTCCACAAAGAACGAGGGCTGGGGCGGTATCGGCTCGCTGTCCGGAGTTGTAGGCACAACAAGCAACAGCGACATCTCACCGAACTATCCGACTATCACGGGCGACGACGATAACCAATATTACTATCAGAACAGCATTACCGTAAAGCGTCTTGTAAACACCGAGATAAGACAGCTTGAAAAGAACGGCTATTCGGTAGATAAAATAACGGCGGCTGTAACTGTAGATCAGATTAATATGCTTGAAGCGGACAAGGAACAGCTCCGTGAAGTAATCGCATTCGCAATCGGCGCAGACGTTGCAAATGTCACGGTTGCAAACTACCCGTTCGTTATAAACGGAAACAACGGCACAAACGGCAACGGCAATACGATAAACAAAGGCGGAAGCGTTGACTGGACAGTTTACATTATCATTCTGCTCGGACTTCTGGTTGTTGCGCTTCTCATTGTCGCTATACTTACAAGCAACGCAAAGAAGAAAAAGCGTGCAAGAGCTAAGGCAAAAGCGGCTGCGGCACAGGCAGCGGCGGCACAGGCGGCTCAGGAATCAGCCGCTCTCAGCTTCGAGCCTCAGCCACAGCCGGACGAAGAATTCAATATTCAGCACCTTGACGACTATGACGACGAGTCAAAGAGTGCAGTTCTCAAGAAGGAAATCAAAGATTTCTCACGCACAAATCCCGATGTCGTTGCCCAGCTCATACGCTCTATGATGAAAAGCGGCGAATGATATCGACAGCATAAAGGAAGGATATATATGGAGGCACTTACCAGCGCACAAAAGGCGGCGATAATTATAAGCTCTATCGGTACGGAAAATGCGTCCGAGGTATTCAAGCACTTTTCCGACGAGGAAGTAGAACAGATAACGCTTGAAATAGCAAGAATGAACTACTACCCCATGGAAGTGGTAGACAGCGTTCTCAATGAGTTCTATGAGCTTTGCCTTACTCAGAAGGTAATATCCGAGGGCGGTGTGGAATATGCCCGTGACATACTTGAAAAGGCATTCGGTCCGCAGACGGCACAAGCGCTGTTTGAAAAGATAACAAAGCAGTTCCAAACAAAAGCGTTCGCATTTGTCCGCAAGGCAGACTATAAGAATCTGCTGGCAATGGTGCAGAACGAGCATCCGCAGACTATAGCACTGATACTTTCTTATGCAAGGAGTGATCAGGCATCGGCAATTTTAAGCGAGCTGCCCAAAAAAACAAGGATAGATGTAGTTGAGCGTATGGCTAAGATGGACAGGGCATCGCCTGATGTTGTAAAGTCTATCGAGCGCACACTTGAAAAGAAGTTTGATAACCTTGTTACAGCCGACAGCACAGAGGTCGGCGGTATAGATTATGTTGCGGAGGTCATGAACAACGTAGACCGTGCAACGGAGAAGTACATATTCGACGAGCTGACGCTCAGAGATCCGAAGCTTGCAGACGATATACGTTCAAAGATGTTCGTATTCGAGGATATAGTAACTCTCGACAATATGGCAATACAGGCGTTCATTCCTGAGGTCGATTCAAAGGATCTTGCTGTTGCGATCAAGGGTTCGACACCCGAAGTTGCGGAGTGCATCTATGCAAATATGTCTACCCGTATGCGTGAAAGCGTACAGACAGACGTTGAATATCTTCACAATGTCCGTATGCGTGATGTTGAAGATGCTCAGCAGAGAATCGTATCTATCATACGCAGACTTGAGGACGAGGGCACGCTCATCATCTCCAAGGGCGGCAAAGAAGACGAAATTATCGCATAATACGAAAGCGAGGAATATATTTTGGCAGGCGTATTCAAAGCAGGAAGGGGTTATTATTACCCTGTTCAGCCAACAACCGATACTGTCGTAATTGACAACTCAATAAAGGTTAAGCCTGTCGCACCGCAGATCTCGCAGATCCTGCAGATCCCGCAGGGCACCGCAGAGCCTGATGCCGATGCGGACAACACAGAAATCAACGATCAGATCTCGGAGAGGCACCGGCAGGAACTGGAGCAGGAAAAAGAAAAGATAACAGGTTTTTATCGTGCCGAGGGTGAAAGGGCACTTGCCGAAGCCCGTGAAAAGGCACAGAAAATACTAAGCGATACCGAAAAGCAGGCGCAGGACTATGCGGCAAAGGCAAAGGCGCAGGCGGAGGCTATATTTGAACAGAGTAAGGCTGACGGTTTTGCAAAAGGTCACGAGGACGGTTATGCCGCAGGGCTTGACAAATGCCGAGATATGCTTGCAGAGCTCAAAAGGCTCAGCGAGCAGATGGTAAGCGACAAGGCAGAACTTTTTGACAGCTACGAGGTCGAGATATTCGACACGGTAATGGAAATAGTAAACCGCATAACGCTGAACTCACTCGGTCAGAAGGACAAGGCGGTTATCAAA
Organism: uncultured Oscillospiraceae bacterium; assembly: GCA_900539195.1. GTDB lineage: Bacteria > Bacillota > Clostridia > Oscillospirales > Ruminococcaceae > Ruminiclostridium_E. The sequence continues at coordinate 48,989 of UQBC01000011.1, read as the reverse complement.
AAGACCATAAAAGAAGCGGGAAAGAGCTTCCGTGGCAGTGAATATGTAAAGCTGATCTTATCAAAGACCGATGTCAGCGAAGAAATGGCGGCAGATACCGACTATTTCAAAAAGCTGTTCAACAATGTGAAGAATATTGAAGTAGAGGTGCTTAAAGACGCACCGAGCGGTACAGTTATTATAGATAACGGCAGTGAAATTACCGATGCAGGCATACAGACGCAACTCAAAATGATTGAGGAGCTTGGCAGAGGAAAATACCGCAGAGCGCCGTCAAGGAAAAAGGCTGAGAAGCAGGAGGAACCTGCGGCGCAGGCAGAACCCGACGACAACGGCGGCGAAGAACAAAGCGAATAACTCCCTTATTTGAAAGGACTTTAACATGGATCTCGGCGGATTTCTGACAGAACTCAGAGCTACCGATACATATAAGTATCTGGGTAAAATTGAAAAGATAGTCGGAATGACGATCGAGGCAAGCGGTCCGCTGTGCAGTATAGGCGATGTGTGCCGTATCTACACAAAGGATATGAAGTCGCATATCCCTGCCGAAGTGGTGGGATTCAACGAGCATAAGGTACTGCTTATGCCGTATACCGACCTTGAGGGCATAGGACCCGGCAGTATAGTTGACAATACCGGCGACAAGCTGAATGTAAGGGTCAGCAACAAGCTTGTTGGAAGAATAATAGACGCACTGGGAAATCCGCTTGACGGCGGCGACCCGGTGGAATATACAGATTCGATGCCGATAGCGGGCGTACCGGTAAATCCGCTGACACGCCCGAAAATACACGAGCCGATAGAGCTTGGCGTAAAGGCGATCGACGGACTTCTTACAATGGGTAAGGGGCAAAGAATGGGTATCTTTGCAGGCTCCGGCGTAGGCAAGTCAACTCTTATGGGTATGATTGCCCGAAAAGTTAAGGCTGACCTCAATGTCATAGCGCTTGTAGGCGAGCGTGGCAGAGAGGTAAGAGAGTTTATCGAAAACGATCTCGGAGAAGAGGGCATGGCAAGGTCGGTCGTTGTTGTCGCAACATCGGATCAGCCTGCGATGATGAGAAATAAATGTCCGATGACGGCTACAGCTATAGCGGAATATTTCTGCTCGCAGGGCAAGGACGTACTGCTGATGATGGATAATCTTACACGTTTTGCGATGGCACAGCGTGAGATAGGTCTTGCAACAGGCGAGCCTCCCGTTGCAAGAGGCTATACCCCGTCAATATACGCCGCAATGCCGAAACTGCTCGAAAGGGCAGGCAACTTTGAAAAGGGCAGTATAACAGGAATTTATGCGGTTCTTGTTGAGGGCGACGATACAAACGAGCCTATATCGGATACCGTAAGAGGTATAATTGACGGACATATAGTTCTGAGCCGTAAGATAGCGGCGCAGAACCATTATCCTGCAATTGACATACTGCCGAGCATCTCACGTCTTATGTCGGCGATAGCTGATCCTGAGCATAAAAAGGCGGCAGGAAAGCTGAGAAATCTGCTTGCGCTTTACAACAACAACGCAGACCTTATCTCGATAGGAGCATACAAAAAAGGTACAAACCCGGCTCTTGACGAGGCAATAAAGAAGATAGACAAGATAAACGATTTTCTGATGCAGGGAATGTATGAATCGTTCTCAATGGAGGATACCATAAAGCTGTTAAAGGCGGCAGTTTCCTGATATTAATGCGATATGAAGAAGTTTAATTTTACATTGCAGTCGCTGAAAAAGTACAACGATCAGGTGCTTGACAGCGAGAAATCAATACTCGGCAGACTAAGGGCGGAGCTTGCAGAAATGCAAAGCGAGCTTGATGCAAAGACGGCTGAGTACGAACAAAGCATTGACAAGCTGAACGAGCTTGTGCGGGGCGGCACTACCGCTATGAGATTGTCGCTGCATAAGAAATACGTTTCCTCTCTGCAACAGGACATATATCGTATAAAAGCGCATATGGCGCACAAGCGTGAGGAAATCGAAAATCAGTTGCAGAAAGTGATTGACGCTACAAAAGAGGTTTCAAAGCTCGAAAAGCTGGAAGAAAAACAGCTTGAAGAGTACAGATATGCCGCTCAGAAAGAGCAGGAGCAGATCATCGAGGAGTTCGTTACAAACGGCTCTTCAAACGGCGGTACAACTCAGTAAATTGTTGACATATCTCTTGAAATGTGTTACAATACAAGGTGGAAAGCTGTGCAATTTTCATAAAATTTAACGGTTTAAACCTGTTAAATATATAAAAGTTGTTAAAAAGCATATATTGTTTTTGACAATGAATAGCACTGAAAGGGGGTGAGATATGATGAATGGAACAGCAGTATTGCCTGCAAACGTCGTTATGGCGCTTGCAGGCAATGCCGCCACGATCTCAACAGGTAATGTACAAAACGGCTCAGCAAATGGTACTGCCGGAGGTTTCTCCGATACGCTCGGTGCTATGGTAACAAGCGGTCAGCAAATCAATATGAACTCGGCGACCCGTATGAGCGCCGAGAATACAGCAATCATGACCGGCGATTTACTGGGCGAACTTGCCGAACTTGAACAGAGTGCCGAGGAGCTAAAAGAACTTCTGAAAACAGCCGAGCTTGCAGGATATCTGCAAGGCGGTACGATGCAGTTTTATGCTGATGCAATTCAGACGGACAACAGCGAGCTTATGCAGATTATGCCCGGTCTTGAGGTTAGCGATCCGATAGGCGATGTATTATCGGAAGAAGGCACTTTCAGCAAAGTTTCAGCCGGAAATGATGTTCATACGGCTCTCGGTTTACAAAACGGAGAGATTTCCGCCGTAAATGATTTTGCGAGCGAAATTCAGATGAATAACGACGAATCTGCGGATACTGTAAACCGGACGAACGTCGATGCTAAAATCGCTTCAGACAGCATTGACAGCAAAAATGCTGTGACTGTAACAGCTGACAATTCAGACGCTTTTGCAAGCGTGGCTGTCGGAAATGCCGGAAAGTCTTCAGATGCGGATAATATACGTTCAAAGGCGGATACGACTTTTACCGAAAAGACCGATTTTGTCGAGAAGATGGACTTTATCGGGAAAACAGATATTACCGGGAAAACAAGCAGGCAGGAAACATCCGGTATAAAAGCGGACAGTCCTGAGGCTGTAAAGGCTGAATTTACGGTAACGTCATACGAAAAATACGGTGACAACAGCGTAAAGCAGGATATGCAGACACAGGATGACAATGCTCCGAGAATTGCATTTACCAAGCGAAGCATCGAAAGCAAGAGCGATGAGCTTAGAGCGATAACCAAGGGAAACGAGGTCACAAAGTCTGACAGCGACCTTGAAGCAGATCAGAAGGTTACCGACAAGAATGCGGTAAGCGATATGCTTGCAAAGGGCAGTGATGTATTTGCAAGAACAGAAAGCCGTTATGACGAAAACAGGCAGGAAATCCGCACGGTCAGAGTACCGATAAGCGATATGGCTGAGTTTGTGAGCGAACACGCACCTAAGGCAAACGGCAGAAGTACGCTTACAGTTGTGCTTACACCCGAAACACTTGGCAAAATAACTGTTCGTATGGCAAACGAAAGCGGAAAACTAACAGTTGAGATACTGACGGAAACTCAGGCGGCGAAGGAGCTTTTACAGGCAAAGTCCGAGCAGCTTGCATATGCGCTGAAGAATGACGATGTGGAGCTTACCTCGTACAAGGTGGAAACCTCGCATGCGGAATTATTCCAGAGAGATTTTGACGGCAGCAGTAAGAACCCTTACAGACAGCAGTCGCACGGTCAGCAGAAGAATGACACGGACGATTTTGAGGATCTGTTGGGGGAGATTCAGGCGATGGGCTGATAGAAATATCGGCAGGGCTTACACGAAAGGATAACAGATGGCAGATTTATCAAGTCTTCAGAGTGTACAGTCAAATCACGAAAAGTACAAGGATCTTTTCAAGAATTCGGGCAAGAACGATACGATAAGCACAGATACGTTCTTCAGTCTGCTTATGGCGGAAATGAGCAACCAGGATCCGCTTGAGCCTACTTCAAATACCGAGTTCGTGTCGCAGATGGCACAGTTCACGGCATTACAGGCACAGCAGGACAATCTGAAGTACAGTATGTCAAACTATGCGGCAGGTCTTGTAGGAAAGACGCTTACAATGAATGCGCAGAGCGACGACGGAACGCTTTTATCGGGCGTATGCACCGGAGTGAACATCAGCGGAAGCGATGTTAAGGTAGTAGTTGACGGTAAGCAGTACGATTTATCGGCGGTAAAGGCGATAAGCGATACGGTAAGCAAGAGTACATTACACACGATGACCGAGGCACTGGGATATGTGGGCAAGGAAGTAACGGTAAAGGTACTCGGCGACGACGGCAAATTCTACTATGCAAAGGGCAAGGTCGAGTCGGCAGAAATGCAGGACGGCGACGCTAAGATCGTGATAGACAATTATCTCTACTCTATTGACGAGATAGTACACGTCAGCGAGGGTACGGGAAGTACAGCTGACAAAAACACGGAAGCTCCGGCAGGAAACGCCGAGGGCAACAAGTAAATATAAAGGCGGCAGTGTTATGTTGATAAATGAACTCAAGCTGCGGAATCTGCAGATTTCGACAGGCAACGTTAACACCGCAAAAGCAGGGAATGCTGAAAAGGCCGCACAACAGTCGGGAGGAACATTTGCGCAGGCTCTACAAAGCGAGCTTGATGCAAGAAACTCGGCGGTAGGCTTTTCAAAACACGCAATGAAGCGTATAGAAAGCAGAAATATCGAGATACTTGACTCGGATATGCTGCAAAGACTTAATGACGGCATTGAGATAGCCGCAGAAAAGGGCAGTAACGAAACACTGGTACTCGTAGACAAGACTGCTTTTGTGGTGAGTGTGAAAAACCGCACGGTAATCACAACTATGTCACAGGAAGATTTAAAAGGAAATATTTTTACGAACATCGACTCGACCGTAATTATGTAATACCGGACCGAAAGGAAGTATTCCTTACCCCGAATGACAGACGGGTAAGAACGGTCGGCACGATGGAGAAAGGAACAGATCATGGTTAGATCTTTATTCTCGGGCGTGTCAGGATTAAAGACACATCAGCAGAAGATGGACGTTATAGGCAACAATATTGCAAACGTCAACACTACAGGCTTCAAGACAAGCGTAACTACCTTCCAGGAGGTATATTACCAGACTAAGAAGAACGGCTCGGCAGGTTCTAACCTCCAGGGTGGTGTAAACCCCTCTCAGGTAGGTTATGGCACTAAGCTTGGCGCTATCGGACAGGTAATGGGACAGTCAGGCTTCACTTATTCCGACAGCGTTTATGACTGTGCTTTATCGGGCGACGGATTTTTCCAGGTAATGGACGAAGCCGGCAACATCTTCTACTCAAGAGCAGGCGTATTCAACGTTGATAACGCAGGTAACCTTGTTGACTCAAACGGTAATATGGTACTCGGCGTAAGCGGTGACGCAACAGGCGTTGACGCATCTTCAAACAGAATTACATTTGTAGTTCCCGAAGTGCTTGACAACGAAGCCAGCTACTCAAAGACAATTACATACAAGGGCGGTACATATCCGCTTACAGTATCGGCAGATACAGCGACTCCGGACGGCAACATATCGGTAGGCTTTACGGTAGGCAACAGCGATTACGCTTATATGAGCGGAAACAAGCTGGTTGTACAGCTTAACGAAAAGAATGATTATACAAACCTCAACGATCTTGAGGACGCTGTGACCCGTGCGTGCGAAAACGGCGGTGTAAGCATCGAGGGCGTACTTCCGCTCCACTTTGAGCTTGATACTATACCTCCTGCGGCAGACATTCCTGCAACGACAGCTACAAACACAATGAAGCTGGACGACGGAACAACAAAGGCTTCTCTTACATTTACGACAGTAAACGCAGGGGAATACGCAAACAACTACACGATTAACTTAAGATATTCCAAGAATGCCGCAGAAACTACCGCAAAGTGGTCTGACAACGGTCTTACGATAAGCGTTCATCCCGGAGCAACGGTTGCTGACATACAGGCGGCTGTAGACAAGGCGGCAGGCGGTAACGAAAAATATCAGATGAAGGTTACAAGCGCTGACTGGGACGCTGCAAACGGCGCACTTGAAACGCTTCTTGCAACAGACGGCAAGGTTGGTCTTGCAGGCGGCTCGAACAACTTCTTCTCTGATATGGTCGAGCTTCTGGGCAATATCAAGATGACAGACGGACGTGTTGCGGCTACGCAGACGGTCAAGGATCTTGACAGTGTATATATCAACGAGGACGGCACTATCTACGGTGTACACAGCGTACACGGTATCATAATGCTCGGCAGAATTGATATTGTTACATTCGATAACCCCAACGGTCTTGAGCAGGTGGGAAGCTCCTACTGGAGAGAAACTCTTTCATCGGGTCAGCCTCAGGTAAACATTGCAGGCGAGAACGGTTCTGCTTCTGTAGTATCGGGTGCGCTCGAAATGTCAAACGTTGACTTGTCGCAGGAATTCTCCGATATGATCATCACGCAGAGAGGCTTCCAGGCGAACTCAAGAATCATCACCACTTCGGACACGATGCTCGAAGAAATAGTAAACCTCAAGCGCTAACGGCGGCGTGCCGCCGCAGGCAATTCCGCCTTTGCGGCTGTGAGCCGCAGCAAATTCCGCCTTTGAAAATGTTGCGGTTTGGCGGCGGATAGCAAAACGGCGGGGTTCCGTTGTTGATGTAAATTACAACTTTGGTTTCATTGCAAAGCTAACAGAGCGTTCATCAAAAGCCAAGAGTTTGGCGGAAATTGCAGGTTTCTGTGATATAAATTCAAGTTTATAAGGGCAGGCGGAGCGTCAGCTCCGCCGGAATGCCCGTTATATTATGCCTGAACGGTTATGATAAACGGCTGTTTCCGGACATTCGACAGGCGGAATCAATTACAATGCGGACGATACCGCAAAGGAAGGAAATATATGATAATACTTACAAAGCTCAACGGGGAAAAGTTTATGCTTAATCCCGATCTTATCGAAATAGTAACGGAAAATCCCGACACGGTAATTACCACGAGTACGGGTCATTCATACATAGTTGAGCAGTCGATGAACGAAATACTTTCTCTCATCAAGGAATACAGGCTGTCTGTAAGACGTCAGCGTCTCGAGAGAGGGATATAAATTATGAATATTACAGCCACCGGCTGTGTTATATAAACCTTTACAGGAGGAAATTGTTTTGAATATTACGATCATCATAGGCTGGATAGCATCATTCGGTCTGGTTATATTCGGTATATTTAACGGCGGTCAGCTTGACTGGTTCATAGATGTACCTTCGCTTGCTATCACAGTCGGCGGTACTATCGGCTGTCTTATCGGTTCATTCCCGCTCTCATACCTTAAAAATCTGCCGAAATATCTGAAGCTGGCGTTGTTCCCGAAGAAATTCAATCCGCATAGCTACATAGATCAGATTGTTGAATTTGCAAAGATCGCCAGAACAAAGGGTCTTATCTCCCTTGAAGACAGTGCAAACAAGTGCGACGATCCTTTCCTCAAGGAAAGTCTTATGCTGATAGTTGACGCAAACGACCTTGATAAAGTAAGAAGTATGCTTGACGACGCAATAGACTTTATGTGCGAGCGTCACGAAAGAGGCAGACTTTTCTTTGAAAAAGGTATGTCGGTATTCCCCGCATTCGGAATGCTCGGTACTCTTGTCGGACTTGTAAATATGCTTAAAGGTATGGGTGAAGACTCAAGCAACCTGTCAAGCGGTATGGCGGTTGCGCTTATCACAACGTTCTACGGCTCACTATTCTCAAACGTACTGTTTGCGCCGATTGCATCATCGCTGAAAAACAGCCATGAGCAGGAGCTTTTATGTATGCAGATAATAGAAGAAGGCGTACTGTCGATTGCGGCAGGCTCCAACCCAAGACTTATTCAGGAAAAGCTCGAATTCATGCTTGCCCAGACAGATATAAAAAAGAAGGAAAGCAAGTAAATTAACTGTTGAAAAATAACCGTAAATATGTTAAAATATATTGGTTACGCTAATTGCAGAAAGGCGGTGGAGAAATGGCAAAAAGAAGATCCGGAGGCGGAGGAGAAGAAAAGGGCAACTGGCTTGACACCTATGCCGATATGGTTACGCTTCTGCTGTGCTTTTTCGTATTGCTGTATTCTGCATCATCGGTAGATGAAACAAAGTGGCAGTACATATATCAGTCGTTTACTTCAAGCGGTACTTATGTAAACCCGTTTGTAATGGACGAACAGCCTAAAAATAATGCCGCAGATACAAACGGCAACGCCGAATCGCCTCCGAACACTCAGAACGGCGGCACTACAAGCGAACAGACAGAGGGCCTTCCCTCCGATTTCAACCAGCTTTACAGCTTTTTAAAGACAACAACGGAAAAGAACGATCTTGGTCAGTATGTCTATATTGAACAGACACCGACAAGAATCTTTATCCGATTCAACAACACGATAATGTTTGACGGCAACAGCGCCGTACTGAAAGAAGAAGGCAAACAGGTACTCAACAAGTTCATGCCCGGTATAAAGGCAGTGAACAAGTACATAAAATCCTGCGAAGTATCCGGTCATACTGCAAAGGCAGTATCCGATGTGAACGACTGGGATCTTTCAGCCGCAAGAGCGTCAAGCGTTGTAAAGTATATGGATTACAACCGCTGTGTCGACAGTGAAAAGTTTACCGTAGAAGGAAAAGCGTGCTATACGCCTATTGCCGACAACTCAACGGCTGAAGGCAGAGCAGCGAACAGGCGTGTTGAGATTATGATAGTAAGAGCACAGCTCGACACAACTTCACAGGCTGTAATTGACGATATTCTGAAATATGAATACAGACTTAACGGCGCGAATACCGATCCGTATGAGCGCAACGATGATAACAGCTCAGATGTCAACAGCGATGTTGTAAATGAAATTATCGACAATATGGAAAGCAGATACGACGGCAACTCCGGTGACGGCAACACAAGCACAAATGTTGCAGGACCCAAGTATGAACCTGCATATACAGGTATTCCTACAGATATACTTACATCTGCACCTGCGGAAACATCAGAAGAATAACCGAGAAAGGAGGGCGATTTTTTGGCTGATACCCTCACACAAGAACAGATAGACGCCATGCTGTCAAGCGTGCTTGCGGGTGACTCCGCTCCGCTTGATACGCACGAAGAAAAGGAAGAAATAAAGGAGTACGACTTCCGTACGCCGAAGAAGTTCACAAAGGAACAGATAAAGATTCTCGAAAGAATATTCGAGAATTATTCAAGACACCTTTCTTCCTACATAACGGGACTGCTGAGATTATACTGTAAAGTTTCGCTTGCAAGCATAGAGGAGCAGAAATATTTCGAGTTCAGCAACGCTCTTCCGGATTATACGATAATGGGCATAGTTGACCTGGGTATCGAAGACGACGATATTGAGGAAAGCAATGCAGTGTTACAGCTTTCAAACTCTCTCACCTTTACGATGATAGACCGTATGCTCGGCGGTAAGGGCACGTATGAAGACGCCGACCGCGACTTTACAGAGATAGAGATAAATGTAATGCGCAGTATAGTTGAACGTTTCACCTCGCTTATGACAGAGGCGTGGGACGGCTATGTCGAAACAAAACCGAAGCTGGAATCAATAGAAACAAACTCGCGTGTTATCTCTGCCGCAGATGCCGACGAAACAATGATAATCGTCGCAATGGAAGTTACCATAAACGATTCTAAATCCGTAGTATCGTTCTGTATGTCCGCTATTACTATGGATCAGATAATGAAGAAATTCTCGGCTAAGTTCAGCTCAGGAAAAAGAGCGGGCAGTCCGACAAAGGAAACTGAGCGCAAGGAAAACCTTATGTCTACTCTTTCCCAGTCGGAACTTACCGTCACGGCGGTGCTTGACGATACAATGCTGACGCTCCGTGATGTCCTGAACTTACAGGTAAATGATATAATACCGCTGAACAAGCCGATAACCGAAAACGTACAGCTGAAAGTGGGAAGTACCTGCTGGTTTGACGGAAAACTCGGTACACTGAATGGTAAAAAAGCGTTCAGGATTGACAATATACTAAAGAATTGAGGTAAGGCAAATGGGAAAACTGACCACTCTGTCGGAGATGCAGCTTGACGCTATCGGCGAGATAATGAATATCAGTATGGGAAGCGCGGCTACCGCAGTTTCCGAGCTGCTCAACGCAAAAGTGTGGATCACTACGCCGAAAGTAAGCGTTGTGAAGGCATCACAGCTGAACTACGACCGTTTAGAGCCGGCTATATGTGTAAAAATCGAATATATCAAGGGTCTTTCGGGCTCTAATCTGATGATATTAAAACAAGACGATGTACAGTTGATACTCAATCAGCTTATGGGCAAACCGCCTGTTATATCGCCTGATTTTGAGTTTGATGAGCTGAATATCAGTGCAGTAAGCGAAGTAATGAACCAGATGATGGGCGCATCATCAACGGCTCTGTCTGACTTTCTTGGAATGAGCATAGATATTTCAACGCCTACACCGTTTATACTGAGCGAGATAAACATAGCAGACCTTCAGAACTATGAGCAGACCGATATGGTTGCCGCTATCAATTTCGACCTTACCATTGACGGCGTTATAAAATCCGAATTCATATCGGTTCTTGATATCAACCTTGCGGCTATGCTTGCAGACAAAGTTCTGGGCGGTGCGGCGGCTCCTGAGCCTGTTGCAGTCGAACCTGCTCCTGCTCCTGCTCCTGCACCTGCTCCTGCACCTGCTCCTGCACCTGCTCCTGCACCTGCTCCTGCACCTGCACCTGCTCCTGCACCGGTTCCTGCGCCTCAACCCGCAATGCAGACAGCTCCTGTTCAGCCAACGGCACCTGTACAACAGGCAATCCCGCAGGCGGCACAACCTGCGCCTCAACCGATACCCGATATGTATGCACAGCAGGGATATTACGGTTATCCTAATCCTGCACAGGGAATGTACGGTCAGCCGGTACAGCCTGTTATGCAGCCTCAGCCAGCAGTAAACTACCGTAATGCCCAGCTTGCACAGTTTGAGAGCTTTGAAGCTCCGCTCGGCACAGAGCAGAAAGAAAACTTACAGCTCCTTATGGATGTACCGCTTCAGATCTCGGTTGAGATAGGCTCGACTAAGAAGAAAATCAAGGATATACTTGAGTTCTCACAGGGTACTATAATCGAGCTCGAAAGACAGGCAGGTGCACCTGTTGATGTTATGGTAAACGGAAACCTTATTGCAAGAGGCGACGTTGTGGTTATCGATGATAACTTTGCAGTAAGAATAACTGAAATTGTAAAATCGAAATTTATGGATAGCCTTGGTAAAGGCGAATAACATTAAAATATAAACAGGTATACGAAAGGAAACCTTACACTTATGGATAAGAAGATATTACTGGTAGACGATGCGGCATTCATGCGTATGCTTATCCGCAACACACTGACAACAAACGGCTATACAAACATTCTTGAGGCGGCTGACGGCGAGATCGCAGTATCTACATACTCAGCCGAAAAGCCCGACCTTGTTATCATGGATATAACAATGCCGAACAAGACCGGTATTGAGGCGCTCAAGGAAATCAAGGAAATGGATCCCGGCGCTAAGGTCGTAATGTGCAGTGCTATGGGTCAGGAAGCTATGGTTGTCGAGGCTATCAAGCTCGGCGCTCTGGACTTCATCGTAAAGCCTTTCAAGGCTGAGAGAATACTCCAGACTGTTAAGAAGATACTTGACTGATGCCTCCGGTAGTACAGCTTGTATGTGCGCTTGTCGGCGTAATTGCGCTGATTTTTCTGTTCTTCTGGGTACTGAGAAAGGTAAACAAAGGGATACTGACAACAGGTGGTAAGCGGCTCAAAGTTCTTGACCGTGCATCGCTTGGCGGTGAAAAATCGGTTGTGGTCGTAAGCGTTGCAGGAAAGTGTATGGTGCTTGGAGTTACGGCGGGCAGGATAGATAAGATCGACGATCTTTCTCTTACGGAGGAGGAGTATTTATCCGAGCTTTACCCTGATGGACAGGAAAAGCAGGATAGCTTCTTTGCCGCTTTCAGTGACGCACTTGCAAAAAACGTGAAGAATATGGGAAGAAAGAAAGACGGTCATAACGATGACCAATCAAGTCTTCCCGATGTTCATAAAACAGGTAACAGCAAAAATTCTGACGAGAGGAACACTGAGTCGAAATGACAAAAGCTTTTGGTCTTGCGATTAGAAAAATGTTTATCGACAACAAGCGGATTTTTATCCGCTTTATCGTGTCTTTAACGGTATGTGTTGCGCTTATCGGAGTGCTGTGCAGTGTTACCGCATTTGCGGCGGATAACAATGCGTCAGGCAACGCAGGTACAACATCCGCAATTACCGATACAACATCTGGCAATACATCAGGCGGTACGGAATCTGCAAGCTCATCGGTAATGAAAGACCTTATCGGTGTTGACGGTTCTCAGTCGCTTGAGGTAATACTGCTTGTGACCGTGCTTTCGCTTGCGCCGTCACTGCTTGTGATGATGACCTCGTTTGCGAGAATCATTATCTGCTTCAGCTTTCTGAGAACGGCAATGCAGACGCAGTCCACGCCGCCTAATATGGTGCTTACGGGGTTGTCGCTTTTCCTTACGATATTCATAATGTGGCCTGTTTTCTCGGAGATAAACGAAACGGCATATCAGCCGTATGCGGCAGGCGAGATGACAATGGAACAGGCTATTGACGCCGCAGGAAAGCCGCTCAAGACTTTTATGCTCAAGCAGACCACTAATGACGATATGAAGTTTTTCCTGGATTTAAAGGGTCAGAGCATGAGCGATGTCACAGGCGGAGCGACAGACAATATAACACTTGAAAACTACAGCGAGAAGCTGGGCTTTGAAACAGTGATTCCCGCTTTTATAGTAAGCGAGCTGAAACGTGCGTTCCAGATGGGCTTTCTGATATTCATACCGTTCCTTGTTATCGACCTTGTAGTATCGTCGACACTTATGGCAATGGGTATGATGATGCTACCGCCGGCAATGATCTCACTGCCGTTCAAGATAATACTTTTCGTGATTGTAGACGGCTGGCAGCTGATGGTCGGAACGATTGTCAACTCGTATAATTTGTAGCATAACAGATCCTGAAGGGAGGGCTTGATTTGACACAGGATATAGCAATGGAGGTCTTTACCGCCGCACTTGTTCTTGCGCTTAAATTAGGCCTCCCTGTTTTAATAGCCGCAGTTGTGATAGGTCTTATTATAGCGATATTACAGGCGGCAACGCAGGTACACGAGCAGACGCTGTCGTTTGCTCCCAAAGCCATAGTGGTGGCAATCGTACTGCTGTTGTTCGGTCCGTGGATGATGAACAGCTGTATAGAGTTCTTCAACTACATATTCGGTCTTATGGCAACGGTTGGTGCAACATGACGCTAAGCGATGTGTGGGATATGATCCTGAATAATTTTCTCGGTTTTCTGCTGATAATGTGCAGGGTATCGGGAATATTCAGCTTTAACCCTATATTCAGCCGTTCAAATTTTCCCGTAAGACTGAGAGCAGGCACGACGTTAGCGCTCGCCGTGCTTTTTGCCGCATCTATGGGGGATATAAAATATGAGCCGACCGGCATTTTCATGATGCTGTTCGATATGATGAAAGAGATAGGGCTGGGACTTATACTCGGCTTTATGGTAAACCTCGTACTGACAGTAACGATCTCCGCAGGTGAGCTTATCGACTATGAGACAGGTCTTTCAATGGCGAGGGCGATGGATCCTGCAACGGGAGTGTCGATGCCGCTTTTTGCAAATGTTTATTACTATATGTTCATTCTGTATTTCTTTCTGACGAATGGACACTTGTCATATATAAAGCTGTTTCATATATCGTATGAAACACTGCCGATAGGATTTTCGGGATTTACGGCGGACGTGCCGTGGGCGCTTGTAACGTACTTTTCAACGGTACTGACGCTTGCGGTAAAGCTTGCCGCACCGATCATCGCTATCGAGTTTATCACCGAAATATGTCTCGGCGTACTGATGAAAGCCGTACCGACTATACACATATTTGCGCTTAACATTCAGCTCAAGGTGCTTATCGGTCTTGCGGCGGTGCTGATAATGGCACAGCCTATGTCGGATTTCATCGAAAAGCTGATGGGCATTATGTGGCAGAACCTTTACGGTCTGCTAGGTATGATGGGCGCTTAAGGAGGGTAAATGGCAGGCGAAGAAAAAACCGAAAAAGCCACCCCGAAAAAGCGTAAGGATACCAGAAAAAAAGGTGAGGTACTGCAAAGCAAGGAAGTTGCGGTTGCGGTTTTCGTGGTGGGAATATTCGCATTTCTTGCGATATTCGGAAACTATATGTTCCAGATGCTGCTTAACTTCATGGAGCAGTCCATGACGTCCATAGATAAGACAGGCAACACGGTTGAGTTTGCGATGAGCGTATTCTGGAAAGTGGCTATAATCTGCGTTTGTACCGTAGGTCCGATACTGGCGGTGGGGGTCGTACTGAGCGTACTGCCCGTAATCGTTCAGACAAAAGGACTTTTCAGTATGGAGGCGATGAAGCCGAAATTCAGCAGATTGAATCCGTTTACCGGTATCAAGCGGTTGTTTTCGATGCAGGCGCTTGTGGGACTTGTAAAGGGACTTATCGAGATAATCGTAGTAGTCGCTATACTGTACTTTCAGGTAATGGACAGGATAAACGAGTTCAAAAAACTAATAGATACAGATGTAATAAAGATAGTTGCGTATATAAGCGAAACGGCGATGAGCCTTATTGTAACGATATTCGTTATGCTTGTATTCGTGGCGGCGGCTGACTATGTATTTCAGTGGTGGTCGTTTGAGAAAAAGCTCAAGATGTCAAAGCAGGAGGTCAAGGACGAGTACAAACAGCTCGAAGGTGACCCACAGATAAAGGGCAAGATAAAGCGTAAACAGCAGGAAATGGCACAACAGCGTATGATGCAGGAAGTGCCGTCCGCAGATGTGGTTGTCCGTAACCCTACTCACTATGCGGTTGCTCTTAAATATGACCGCAAGACAGCCTACAGAGCGCCTGTTGTCGTGGCAAAGGGTACGGATGCACTGGCGCTGAGGATAGTTGCAGTGGCGCAGGAGCATAATGTATATATCACTGAAAACCGTCCGCTCGCAAGAGGACTTTACGAGGCGGTAGACATAGGTCAGGAGATACCGAGAGAGTTTTACACTGCGGTTGCAGAGGTGCTGGCGATGGTTTATGAGGAACAACATAAAACGTTGCCGCCGAGAGAACGATAGGCAAACAGCGAGGTTTAACGATTGTGCTGATGTTCTTGGCGAGAGACAGTGCGAGCTTTGCAACGATATTGCAGACAGCTGGGACAGTTCAAGCGATCCCTCAGTCTTGACGGCAGAAAAAGTAAGTGCTATTTGAAGGTTTGACTTATCTCATTAAGCGGTAATTTTCATGGATTTGTGCCTTGCCGCAAGCCAGCTCCCTTTAGCAAGGGAGCCAAGGTTAGTGTTAGTACAAATTTTGCATGGATCGATTATAAATAATTATAAAAACGGACAAGCAAAGTCCGGACAGAGAAAGAGAAAGAAAGGAGCGGTGCGAATGGTTAAAAAGATGATGACGAATGTTTTTGCGGTATTTGTTATTTTTATCGTGCTTGCGATTATCATTCCTCTGCCGACTCCGATACTGGACTTTCTTCTGATAATAAATATAGGACTTTCTCTCGTCATACTCCTTATGACGATGTACATAAAAAAAGCGCTTGAATTTTCGATATTCCCGACTATACTTCTTCTGACAACGGTTTTCCGACTGTCGCTGAACGTATCGACTACACGAGGAATACTTTCAAACGGCTATGCCGGCGAGGTCGTAAAGACATTCGGTGAATTCGTAATGGGCGGTGACGCTATTGTCGGATTTATCATATTCGTAATCATAGTAATAGTAAACTTCCTTGTTATCACCAAGGGTTCTGAGCGTGTATCTGAAGTAGCGGCAAGATTTACCCTTGATGCTATGCCCGGTAAGCAGATGGCTATTGACGCAGACCTTAACACAGGCGCAATAACCGACGAGGAGGCAAAGATACGCCGTGCGGAAGTACAGCGTGAAAGCGACTTCTTCGGCGCAATGGACGGTGCTACGAAGTTTGTAAAGGGCGATGCGATAATTTCTATAATCACGGCGCTCATAAACCTTATCGGCGGTGCGGTACTGGGTATTATGCACGGACAGGATATAAACTCTGTGCTTTCCACCTACTCGCTGGCAACGGTCGGTGACGGTCTTTGCTCGCAGATTCCTGCACTTATGATCTCTGTTGCAACAGGTATGGTAGTTACCCGTGCGGCAAGCACGGACAGCTTCAATGCCGATATCAAAAGGCAGTTCACCTCTCAGCCTAACGTAATGATGATAGCGGGCATTGTTATTGCCGCTCTTATGGTTATCCCGGGCTTCCCGAAGCTGATACTTCTCGGTGTCGGTGCGGCACTGTTTATATTCGGCTGGAGATTATCAAAATCGAAGGCGAAGAAAGAGGCGGCTCTTGCCGCTCAGGCTGAACGTGAAACGCTTGCAAAGATGCAGGATCAGCCGACCTCAGACAATGACTACTACAGGGATATTGACAATGTATTCAAGCTGTTGAATGTTGAACAGATAGAGATGGAGTTCGGCTACAGCCTTCTGCATCTTGTAGACGAAAAGAGCGGCGGTCATTTTATCGACCGTGTGGTAATGTTCCGTAAGCAGTTTGCGATGGATATGGGTATGGTAATACCGTCGGTAAGAATGACGGACAACCCCGAAATAAATCCGAACCAGTATGTTATAAAGATAAAGGGCGAGGAGGTCGCAAGAGGAGAAATTCTTTCCGACCACTATTTAGCGCTTGACAACGGAGATGTGGTAAACCCTGTTGACGGCATAGACACCGTTGAGCCTGCGTTCGGCATCCCTGCAAAGTGGATAAGCGCAGACAAGAAGGTAATGGCTGACGTTGCGGGATATACGCTTATCGACCCCGTTTCCGTAATGATAACTCATCTGTCAGAAGTCATCAAGCAGCACTGCAGTGAGCTTTTGTCACGTCAGGACGTAAAGACGATGGTGGACAACATAAAGCAGACCAACCCCACGCTTATCGACGACCTTATACCCGGCACTATCTCTCTCGGTTATCTCGAAAAGGTGCTTTGCCTGCTTCTGCGTGAGGGCGTACCTATAAGGGATATGGAAACCATACTCGAAACGCTTGGCGACCACGCAGGTGCGCTTAAGGATATTGACATTGTAACAGAATATGTAAGACAGGCGCTCAAGCGTACCATAACAAGACGCTTTGCAGAGGCAAACTCGCTGAGAGTAATTACCGTTGATCCGAAGGTAGAGGATACTATTGTTGCAAGCGTAAAGAAATCCGACGCAGGAAGCTATCTTGCGATGGATCCCGACCTGATACAGAAGATCGTAAATATTACAAGCGGAGAGATAGATAAGGTGAAAGATGTTATACCTAACGTTATCATACTGACCTCTCCGATAGTAAGAATATACTTCAAGAAACTGATTGACCAGTTTATACCGAACATAACGGTGCTGTCCTACAGCGAAATTGACAACACGGCACAGATACAGGCTATAGGCAATATAGCGATGTAATCCGCAGATCGGAAATATCAGGGAAAGGAGCGTTTTATGGCGGTATCGGTACAAAGCAAAGAGCGGCTTCCCGAACTTATCGAAAAATACAGGCTGACAGGCGATGTGAATGTCAGGAACGAAATCGTGCTGATGTACATGGACCTTGTTAAAGTGATAGCCGTATCAATGCGGAATATCTATACGGGATATGCGGAAAGCGACGATATCATAAACGAGGGCGTTATTGCGCTTATGGCGGCCATAGACGGCTTCGATCCCGATAAGAACGTTAAATTTGAAACCTACGCAGGTATCCGGATAAAGGGCGCTGTCATCGACTATATGAGAAAGCTAGACAGAGTGCCGAGAACGCTCCGCAAGCTGTCAAAGCAACTGGACGACAACTTTGCAAGGCTTAATTCCGAGCTGTGCCGTACTCCGACAGACGAGGAGCTTGCGGAGAGTATGAATATGACCACCGCACAGCTTTCAAAGCTGATGGCGAATACGGCAGGAATGATAACGCTGTCGTTTGAGGAGCTTTTATACGAGGATAATCTTGACGAAAGTATTTCGGCTTCAAGCGAAACCGCCGACGCAAAAATATATGAGCGGGAGAAAAAACAGGTAATAGCAGAAGCTGTTGCCGCTCTTCCGGAAAAGGAAAAACAGGTAGTCACCATGTACTACTACGAAAAACTGAAATATTCGGAGATTGCCAAGATTATGAGCATTACGCAGTCAAGAGTATGCCAGATACATTCAAAGGCTATGCTGACGCTCAAAAACAAGCTGGAAAGCTATATAAACAGCTGAAAGACTTGCATATTTATGTGAAAACTGATATGATATAATCAAGGGTCGGAGTTTACCGGCTCGCTTATAATACGGAAAATCACACTTTAAGAAAGGAGGTGAAAAAACTTGCAGAGAGCATTTTACAATCTGGCGCAATCCATGATAAACCATCAGAGGTCGCTGGACGCTATCTCAAATAATCTTACTAATATCAACACGGCAGGCTACAAGAAGGACGAGATAAGAATGAACACCTTTCAGGAGGAGCTTATACTTGTCAGCAACCGCAGAAAGACAAGCGGTAAATTTGTACAAACGTATGTTGATACAAGCAAGAGCAACCTTGAGCAGAGCAGCTTTGAGTTTACCGAAAGCCCGTTTGATATAGGCATACAGGGTAATGTGTATTTCAATATACAGGACTCAAAGGGTAACGTATATCAGACAAAGAACGGTCAGTTTGAACTTGACGGAGAAGGCTATTTATGCCTTAACGACAGCGGACGTGTTCTCGGTCAGAACGGCGAAATATTTATCGGAAACGATGATTTCATTGTTGACAACGAGGGTAATATCTTGAACGAGAACGGCGAGGTCATAGAAAAGCTGAGGCTCAGCTACATACCCGAAAACGCCGATGTCACAAAGGTCGGTAACGATCTGTTCTCATATGACGGGGATATGACAATTCCCGCAGGTGAGAAGTATGATATTATCCAGGGCTGTTTTGAAAAGTCAAACGTTGACGCTAACAAGGAGATCACTTCTCTTATGGAAACACAGAGATTATTCGAGGCAAGCAGTGCCGTGCTGAAGTATATGGATACTATCAACGGCAGAGCGGCAAGCGAGATAATCAAGCTGTAAAATGACTGAATGTGAGGATATGTTATGAACATAGCGTTCTACACGGGTAAGACGGGTCTGATTGCACAGCAGGAAGGACTTAACGTTTACTCTAACAACATTGCAAACGTGAATACGGTGGGCTTCAAGGCTTCCCGTCCGAGCTTTGCGGACTGTATCTATACGGTACAGAGAAATACAGAGCCTGACTGGCAGACGGGTCACGGTGAATATGTGCATAGCACTCAGCTTATGTACAGTGAGGGCGTGTTTACATATACCGATAACGACCTTGACTTTGCCATACCGACAGAAGAAGGCTTCTTTGCTGTAATGGATAAGTACGGCGATGTAAACTACACAAGAGCGGGCGATTTCCAGATGTCACAGATAGGCGACCACTGGGAGCTTGTAAGCGCAAACGGAGAATTTGTGCTTGATTATGAGGGAAATCACATTACAGTTCCCTTTATAGATGGTACGAGCAAACCGGACTATGAGGCACTTACAAAAATGATAGGTGTGTACACATTCGACAACAACTTTGGACTCGAACTTCTGGGCAGTAACAAGATGACTGCTACCGAGAGGTCGGGAGAGGCGGTTGCCGACAGGAGTATCGACAAGATAAGAATGGCACTCGAACGCAGCAATACGGACATTGCGGGCGATATGGTACGCATTATCGAAACACAGCGCTCTTATCAGATGAGCGCAAGGGTCGTACAGACAGCAGATGAGCTGGAGCGTATAACCAACAACCTGAGGCAGTAAAGCACAATGGTGCATTTCTGAGTTTTAACCGTGGGTCTGTCGGTAGATATACCGGCAGGCTGTGCGGTTATATACAGCTATAAGATTAATAATTTCAGAGGTCTATTATGATAAACAGTTACGACGATTTAAGCCCGGTACAGCTTGATGTGCTTAAGGAAATAGGAAATATCGGCTCGGGAAATGCCGCAACAGCGTTGTCACAGCTCCTTAACAGGAGTATTGATATGCAGGTGCCGCAGGTAAGGCTTATGGACGTGGCTGACGCAATAGAGTCGCTCGGTTCGCCGGACAAGCTGGTGGTAGGAATACTGATACGACTTAAAGGGGACGCAGACGGAATGATAATGTTCCTGCTGGAAGAGGCATTTGCGAAAACTATCGTAACGGGTCTTACGGGCGAACGCTCATTTTCACTGTATGAGCTGAATGCCGATGATATATCGGTGCTGAGCGAAATAGGAAACATAATGGGCGGAAGTTATGTCAACGCCATAGCGGATTTAAGCGGTATGACAATCGATATGTCTGTGCCTGCGCTGACGACCGATATGCTCGGAGCTATAATGACAGTTCCCGCAACGGAGCTTTCCGAGGCGTATGAAAGGGTACTAATGATAAGCGAACAATTTCTGATAGATTCAGTTGAGATACAGTCCGATATGCTTCTTATACCCACTGTTGAGTCGCTGAGGACGTTGCTCGGAAAACTGGGGGTAGCAGACCAGTGAACAAGATAATTGTGGGGATATCCGACCAGAAGCTGTGCAAGTCACCCGACGTACTGGTGACATATGCGCTTGGCAGCTGCGTCGGGATATGTATGATAGATAAAACACTTGGTATAGCGGGACTTGCGCATATAATGCTCCCGGACAGCAGTGCTATACCGAATGACAATAACAAGTTCAAATTTGCCGACACGGGCATAAAACTGCTGTATGACAGTATGATAAAGAGCGGTGCGGCGGCATCGAGAATAACCGCAAAAATAGCAGGCGGAGCAAATATGTTTGCTACCACGTCACCTGCAATGTCGATAGGCGACCGTAATGTTGAGGCAACGAAAAAAACGCTTGCAAAGCTCGGCGTGCCGATAATCGCATCGGACACGGGACTTAACTACGGAAGGACAGTATCATTCAATGCGGCAGACGGCTCGCTTGAGATAATGTCAAGTCTTAAAGGAAACAAGACAATATAAAACAGAAATTTTCATAGGAATGTATATAAATCATCACACAGGGAGGTGCGCTGATGGAAAAATCCGAAAGACAGAAGATGGCTGACGCTTCAATGTCAGAGCTCATTGAACTTGAAAAAACATCCAACACATCGCTAGAGGGCATAGAGCTGAACAACAGAGGTACAATGCAACGTCCGCAGGAAACAGATCCGCTGCTTAATGTGGATGCGTCCGCAAAGGTCGTTGTAAGCGACAATAAGCTTGAAGCCAATATGTGCGTTTTTTCACCTCAGTTTTCGGGTAAGGATATTACTGTAGAAGCTATGCGTCAGGCGCTCAAGGACGAGCACGTCGTATACGGAATAGACGAAGAACTGCTCCGGGAGATAGCCGAGAACAGGCTGTATGACAAGATATTTACGGTTGCAAGCGGCTATGCGGCTATAGACGGCGAAAACGGACGAGTAGACAACCTGTTTGACACGGATAAGAAGCTTGTTCCGAGAAAGCTGGAGGACGGCAGTGTCGATTACCGTGACTTAGGATTAATAGTAAATGTCAAGGCAAACGACCTGATATGCAATATAATCCCCGAAACACAGGGTGAAGAGGGGATAAACGTATACGGACAGGTTATAGCACCACGTCCCGGCAGACCTCCGCTCATACCGCAGGGCGCAAACACGGTACTTTCCGCAGACGGCACGAAACTGTTTGCCGCTGACAGCGGTAACCTCATATACAAGGGCGGAAGATTCAACGTTGAAACCACATTCCAGATTTCATCAGATATAGATGTAAAGACGGGTAATATAAACTTCCTTGGTGATGTTGTCATCAAGGGCAGTGTACAGGAGGGCTTTTCCGTAACAGCGGGCAAATCCATAACCATATCCGGTATGGTAACAGGCGCTACGCTGACAGCTCAGGGTGATATAACCGTCAAGAACGGAGTTTTTGCAAGTACGGTACAGTCGCAGTATGGTAATATAAACATAGCTTTCGGCGAAAACGATACTATCACGACAAGAGGCAATCTGACAAGCACATCACTTGTAGGCTGTCGTATAAAGATAGAGGGCGACCTTGACTGTACAAAGAGCCCCGGCGCTCTTGTCGGCGGCGATTGCAGTGTAATGGGCAAGTTTGCGGTAGCGCAGCTCGGACACAAGAGCTATACGCCTACTGTGATTTCGGTAGGAAGTACCACAAATCTTCTGCTCGAAATGGATTCGCTTGAAAAGCAGTGTACGGCGATTGATGAATACATAGAGAAGATAAACACATCTATAGAATTCCTGCAGGAGAAAAAGAGAAACGGCGAACATCTTGACGCAGAAAAAGAGGCGTACATCTCTTCGGCGATAAGGCTGAAAGTACAAAAAAGTATGGATAAAAAGCCGCTCAGAGCAAGAATAGAAGAAATACAACGGATAATAAACGCCAAGGAAACCCTGTCGGTAAGAGTTACAAAGTGCATTTATCCCAATGTAAAGATAAATCTCAACAGCTTTGCAACGACAACATCGACGGAGTATGGCAAATGCAACATAGTCTGCGGTCCGAACGATATCGAATTCAAATAAAATTCAATTTTCCGGATAACAGGCACAGAGAAAGGCAAATATCATGACGGCAACGGTAAAAAGCAGATATATAACGGCTGTAAAGTGGCTTACGGCTTTAGTATGCGCTCTGCTTTGTGCGGCTGCCGTTTGCTGTTTTACGGGAAGCAGGGCGGAAGCGGCAGCGGTAAAGGGCTGTACTGTATCGGGACTGACGACAAAAACCTACACCGGTAAAGCGCAAACGCAGTCGATAACGGTAAAGTACGGAAGTAAAACGCTCAAAAACGGCACAGATTACACGATAAGTTATCAGAACAACATAAACGCAGGCACGGCTTATGTAGTCATCAAGGGCAAGGGCAGTTACAGCGGAACGGTTAAAAAATCCTTTAAAATACAGCCTGCGCTTATCTATAAAAAGTGCACGTTCTACAAGATTGCAACACAGTACTATACCGGCTCACAGATAAAGCCTGTTCCGACTATCAGAAACGGTTCGACCGCACTGAAAAACGGAACTGATTTTACGCTTACATATCGGAATAATACTAACAAAGGCACCGCCAAGGTGTATATCAAGGGTAAGGGAAACTATACGGGAAGCTGTTCGCAGTCTTTCACTATAGCGGCAAGACCTGTTCAATCACTGAAAATTACAGTGCCGTCCGTAACTTATAACGGCAAAGCACAGAAACCAAAGGTTACAGTTAAATATAATAACTATACGTTTAAAAACGGCACTGATTATACTTTAAGTTATAAAAATAACACGAAAATCGGTACAGCTACCGTTACGGTTAAGGGCAAAGGAAAGCTTACCGGCACAAGAAGCGTTACTTTCAAGATAAACGCAAAACCGATAAAGAACGCTGTTATTTCATACAACAGCTCGCTTACATATAACGGCTCGGCACTCAGCCCCGCAGTCACAGTAAAATACGGAAGTGCAAAGCTTAAAAAGAATACCGATTATACCGTCACTTACTCGAACAACGTAAAAGCAGGTACGGGAACAATTACGGTAACAGGAAAAGGTAGATACGGCGGAAGCGTTAAAAAGACTTTCACTATAAATAAGCACAGCTTACCGGCGTCTGCCGTGTCCGAGGTAAAAGCACAGACATACACGGGTAATGCCATAAAGCCGGTACCCACTGTAAAAGTCGGCGGCAAGACGCTTAAAAGCGGAACCGATTTCACAGTTTCATACAAGAATAATACAGAACTTGGTACAGCGACGCTGACAGTAAGCGGCAAAGGCAATTATTCGGGCAATGTATCAAAGACTTTCACTATAAGCGTAAGGGCTATCTCCGATGTAAAGATCATTGTTAAAGACGCTGTTTTCACAGGTGCGCAAATAACGCCGGCTGTTACCGTAAGCTACGGAAATCATCAGTTTTCGGGCAACTCCGACTATACGTTGTCGTATAAGGATAACACAAACGCCGGAACTGCAAGCGTAACAGTCACAGGCAAGAATCACCTCAGCGGAAGTCAGACTGTAACGTTCCCTATATCGAAAGCCGATATTTCAAATACCGCTGTGAACATAAAAGATGTAACATTTACAGGAAGCGCAGTCAAGCCTGCCGTTACCGTAAAGCTCGGAGGTGTTACCCTTAAAGAAAACACAGATTATACTTTAGGTTTTAAAAACAATATAAATGCCGGAACGGCACAGGTCATCGTTACAGCAAAGGGCAGTCTTGAAGGTTCTGTAACAAAGAATTTTACAATAACCGAGGCAGATATTTCAAAGGCTGCGATTACAGCAAACGGCATCTATTCACCAAACGGAGTAAAAGTAAACATAAGTGCAAAGTTCGGCAATTATACGCTGACCGACAGCGACTTCAGCATTTCATCGCCTGCGTCCGCAGCGGCAGGAACTTATAACCTTACCGTAAACGGCAACGGAAACTTCAGCGGTAAGGCTACGGTAAAATGTGATGTGGAAAAGGCTGACATAAAAAATGCCAGCTCTTCCTTATCGCTGTCAACCGACGGCAAGGGATATACCGTAACGGTTACTTATGACAATGTGCTGTTGACGCAGAACAAAGATTATAATGTAACTGTAACCGAAACAAGCACAAGCGTCAGCGCAGTAATTACAGGTACAGGCAACTACAGCGGCACAGTAACTCTGAACGGTATCAGCAATCAGCTTGAAGCATTTGAAAATGCGACCGTAACGATAGCCGATCTGACCTATACCGGCAGTGCTCAGCTTCCCTCGGTAACAGTAAAGATAGGCTCTGTTAGACTTAAAAACGGAACGGATTATATCCTGAGCGTGTACAACAACACAAATGCCGGAACTGCAACCGCTGTCATAACAGGCAAGGGCAAGTACGCAGGTGCGGAAAAGAAAGCTCAGTTCAAAATCAAACCGGCGCCTGTTTCATCGGCAAAAATCACCTGTGCCGACCAGACTTACACGGGACAGGGAATTGCGGCAAAGCCTACCCTTACTTTCGGCGGCAAAACCCTTACAGCCGGTACGGATTACATAGTATCAAGTTATAACAACATAGTGAATGTCGGAACTGCCACATTCACCGTAACCGGCAAAGGAAACTTTACCGGCACGGCAAAGGGTACTTTCAGAATCGTCAAGTCGAACAGCATGGAAAAGCTGATTCAGAAACGCCTTGATGAAATGATGGAAGGTAAATGGGACAGAAAGATAAACGACTATTGGCACAGTTACCAGCTCGGCAAGTATTACAATACTATGCTTACCTCTCCGTGTACCTGTCACTCTTTCTGTGAAACGGGAAACGAAGCAGGCTGTACCTGCCTTATCGGAAGAAGCAACGTACTCGGCAATTCGGGTATACAGTGTGCAGGATTTACGATAGAAGTATTTGAATATCTGTTCGGCAAGACAAACGGCTACAAGGAAAATACGCTTACTATAAAGAACCGTTCGGACGGAAACTGGACAGAGGCAGCGCTGAAAAAATGGATGACGAACTCATTCCGTCCCGGTGATTATCTTGCGTATGACAACATAATGTACGGATATCCGCACTATGTGACGATATACTCAGTAGATACGGACGGTATCTGGGTATATGAAGCCAATTACGGCGGAAGATGCAAGATAAACTTCCGCAAATTCACGTTCAAGGAAATATACGAGCAGACAGACGGTCTGTGGCACAGAACCCCCAATAATTACGAGCTGTCGGAATATTGACGATAAAGCCGAAAGACCGACATAAACACACAGATAATACACCCCTCAACGCACAAAAATGCGTTGAGGGGTAAATTTATATATCACTGTGCATAACGTTTTCCGGGTTATATAACAGTTCTGGTTATATCCCTTATAATTCGGAGCTGTTGCCGGTATAGCGGTCACAGGGCATATAAAACGCTTTCCGATAAAATTGCACTCTGTCCTTTCAGCCGTGACTATAACAGATGGACAAAGGCGCATTATGATATTTTGGGTTATAAGCGGAATACAGAGATAAAAAACGGAGCGCCGAAGCGCTCCGTTTTATCATTATTTCTTTGTCTTATGCGACGCTGCCTGAGATGCCGGACCGCATCCGTGGCACTGGGCACAGTGTCCGCTGCAACCGCCTACACAGCCGCCGCAGGTGAACTTACCCTTTTTCTTGTCGCTTATCAGCTTGTGAATGATCAGTATGATCACCGCAAGTAAAATTACCGCTACGATTATTGAACCGATAACAGGATCCATAAAGATCACTCCTTTTTATTTCTGAAATAAGACCTTACTTTGTAACCTTGACCTTAACGCCGAGCTTCTTGCTTTCCTTGTAAGGACGAACGAGAAGGTAGATAAGAGCGGCAAGGAGAAGAACTGCAACGATAAGACCGATTATGTCGCCTGCGCCTGCAAGTGCGCCTGTGAACAGCTTACCGAAGTAGTTTATCATAAGAGAGATTACATAAGCGAAACCGCATTCATAACCGATCGCAAACCAGAACCACTTAGCGTTGTTCATTTCACGTTTGATAGCACCCATAGCAGCGAAGCAAGGAGCGCAGAGAAGGTTGAATACGAGGAACGACATACCCGTTACAGCTGTGAAGCTGCTTGCAAGCGTCTGCCATACAGTTGCGTCGCCGCTTCCGTAGAGGATACCCATTGTCGCAACGATATTTTCCTTTGCAACAAGACCGGTAACAGCCGCAACAGTTGCCTGCCAGTCGCCCCAGCCGAGAGGTGCGAATATCCAGCAGATAGCCTTACCGATATTAGCTAAGATACTGCAATCCATCTGTGATTCATCGAGCATTGTGAATGCACCGTCTACCCAGCCGAAGAATGATGTGAACCAAACAAAGATAGTTGAAAGGAGGATGATAGTACCTGCCTTCTTGATGAATGACCAGCCACGCTCCCACATTGAACGCAGTACGTTGCCGACTGTAGGAATGTGGTATGCGGGAAGCTCCATTACGAACGGAGCGGGATCTCCTGCGAACATCTTTGTTTTCTTAAGAATGATACCCGAAACGATGATAGCCGCCATACCAAGGAAGTATGCGCCCGTTGCAATCCACGGAGAACCACCGAAGATAGCACCTGCTATCATTGCTATGAACGGCTGCTTAGCGCCGCAGGGGATAAATGTTGTTGTCATGATCGTCATACGGCGGTCACGCTCGTTTTCAATTGTTCTTGATGCCATGATACCGGGGATACCGCAGCCTGTGCCGACAAGTATCGGTATGAATGATTTACCGGAAAGACCGAACTTTCTGAAGATACGGTCAAGCACGAATGCGATACGTGCCATATAACCGCAAGCCTCAAGAATAGCAAGCAGAATGAACAGTACGAGCATCTGGGGAACGAAGCCGAGTACAGCGCCTACACCGGCAACAATACCGTCAAGGATAAGACCCTTTAACCAGTCTACGCAGTTAACAGCGTCAAGACCCTGCTCGATAAGTACGGGGATACCGGGTACCCACACGCCGTAGCTTGCGGGATCGGGTTCTTCAAATGCGCTTTCGCCGCCTTCTTCAAAGTACTTTACAGCGTCAAGATATGTGATGCCGAGTGTCGTGTCTTCATCTGCGTTTGCAGGGATTTCCTTGTAGTAAACTGTGAGCTGGCTTACTTCAAGTGTTTCCTCGTCCTCTACATCTATCTGCACTGAAGGATTTTCGCCTTCGGGCTTATATGACTTGAGCGTTTCAAGAGCAGTCCCTGGCTCAAAATCCTCACTGTCAGGCTCTATTGTAACAAAACCGTTAACAGCCTCCAAAGCGTCAGAGTAAGCGCCCGATGCGTCCTCATAATCTGCCGAGCCTATTCCGAACAAATGCCAGCCGTCACCGAACAGTCCGTCATTAGCCCAGTCTGTTGCGGCTGTACCTACCGTTACCATTGAGATATAGTAAACGAGGAACATTATTACAGCAAATATCGGAAGAGCGGCAAAACGGTTTGTTACAACCTTATCAATCTTATCCGAGGTTGTCAGCTGACCAGCCGATTTCTTCTTATAGCAACCCTTGATGATCTCTGCTATGTAAACGTATCTTTCGTTTGTTATAATGCTTTCTGCGTCGTCGTCAAGCTCTTTTTCGACGTTCTTTATATCCTCGTCAATGTGAGCCATAACCGCACTGTCAAGATTCAGCTTTTCAATAACCTTGTCGTCACGCTCAAAGAGTTTTATTGCGTACCATCTCTGCTGTTCTTCGGGCATATTGTGTACTGCGGCTTCCTCTATGTGAGCTATCGTATGCTCAACAGGACCTGAGAATGTATGCATAGGAACTGTCTTGCCGTTCTTTGCCGCTTCAACCGCAGCGTCTGCGGCTTCCTTTATTCCCGTACCCTTAAGAGCAGATATCTCAACTACTTTACATCCGAGTTCTCTTGAAAGCTCTTCAATGTTTATCTTGTCGCCGTTCTTCTTTACTATATCCATCATATTGATGGCGATAACAACAGGAATGCCAAGCTCTGTGAGCTGTGTTGTAAGGTAAAGGTTTCTTTCAAGGTTCGTACCATCTATGATATTGAGTATAGCGTCGGGACGCTCCTCGATAAGATAGTTTCTTGCAACTACTTCTTCAAGTGTGTAGGGCGACAGTGAATAGATACCGGGTAAGTCGGTAATTACTACGCCATCGCTCTTCTTGAGCTTACCCTCTTTCTTTTCAACGGTAACGCCGGGCCAGTTACCGACAAACTGGTTTGAGCCCGTCAGAGCGTTGAACAATGTGGTTTTGCCGCAGTTAGGGTTACCTGCGAGCGCAATCTTTAAACTCATCGGAATAATTCCTCTCTTTCATAAAGCCATAAAAGTCTTAGCTTTCACTAACCTTTTAAGTTTATTACCTGATCAAATTGTTGAAACGCAGAGATTATTCAACCTCTACCATTTCGGCGTCAGCTTTTCTGAGCGAAAGCTCATAGCCTCTTACAGTTACTTCAACGGGGTCGCCTAAGGGAGCTACCTTACGGACATATACTTCTACGCCCTTTGTAAGTCCCATATCCATAATTCTGCGCTTGATTGCGCCCTCACCGTGCAGCTTGACCACCTTGACGGTTTCGCCGACAGTCGCCTGTCTTAAAGTCTTCATCAGTTATCCTCCTCTATCATAAGAATCATATCATGATCCTTTGTGCCATT
This sequence comes from uncultured Oscillospiraceae bacterium, assembly GCA_900539195.1. Lineage (GTDB taxonomy): Bacteria > Bacillota > Clostridia > Oscillospirales > Ruminococcaceae > Ruminiclostridium_E. Next base: position 19,465 of record UQBC01000011.1, on the reverse strand, counting down.
TCCTTGCTTATCGCAACCCTTGCTTCTTTTACGTTTACGATAAGGTTTCCGTTTACGGTCGTAACAACCTTTACGTTACCGCCGACAACAAAGCCTAAGTTTTCAAGATGTTTCTTTACCTCAGCGCTTCCGCCGATTTTCTTTATAATGTTTTCTTCGCCTTCAGATGCGAGTACAAGCGGCATCATAAAATGTCATCCTCTCTTTTGTTCTCCATAGTCAGCACTAACCATATTAGCAACCGCTAATCGAATTAGAAGATGCTAACCTAACTATTAAATAAAAAGTTAGCACTTGCTAACAAAAAACATTTTACTCAACAGCAGGCGGTTTGTCAAGCAAAATCGAATATGCTGACGCAGTTTGCAAAAAGTTTGTTTATTCTAACTCAATTTGTTAGGTAAATCTAATTCTCGATTTGTGTATTTTCCCGAAATGCAATTTACAGGTGTTGTAATTACAGTGAGAGGAAACCAATGAAGATAAAGGAAAAGCCGCGGTGATTCCGCGGCTCGTTCTTATTGTTCTGCTTTCAGTTTATCAGCGTATTCCCGTATAACTTTTCTGTCTGAACTGTTTACTATCTTATATGTAGTCCTCGAATAGAAGTGACTGTTGGTGTCCCATATAACGGGAACGATTCCGAGGTCTGTGAGTTTTCCCAGCACGATTGAAAGGCACTCGGAAGAATCAGTGTATTCTGCGTCCTTTGCAAAGTTGCTTTCGGAATAAGTCGATGTTGTTTCGCCCATAAAAACGGGGATATCATTATCGAGGAAAGCGTCCTTGAGCTCAGCGCACTGGCTGTCGATATATTTCAGCCATTCCTCACCGCCTATCTTGTTCGCCCAGTACATTGAATTATCAACATAGTGAACGGATACCATAAGGCGGTCGTTTACAAGGTCCTCCGGCATAGTAAATCTTGCCGAGGTCGTCTTGTCGATATTTGTCCAGTAACCCGAAACTATAAGCACACGCTGAGCGTTATATCCGCCTGTGCTTCTTACTGCGTCTACAAAAGCCTGATTGAGCGTGTTTGTCATTTTGTATGCGTTGGTTTCGGACTGTGCCTTGAGATTACCGTTTGAATCAAACTGATCGCCGCCGAGATATTCGTTATATCCCTCAAAAACAAGCGTATAAGGATAATCCGCAAAGTATTCTGCTATCTGCGTCCACAGATGAGTGAATATCTCCTTGCACTTGTCTAGGTCGTTTCTTCTTATGATGAACTCGTCAAAGTGGTGGATATTGATAACGGAATATACGCCTGCCTTTTCGCAGTAATCAACAATCTCCTTAACTCTTTTAAGGTATTCCTTGTTTATCGTATATGTACCGTCATTTTCCATCATATTGCCCCAGAACACAGGAATACGAACCGTGTTGAAGCCTTCCGCCTTCATACCGTCTATTATTTCCTGCGTTGTTACATCCGCTCCCCAGCAGGTTTCATAGTCCTGCGGTTCGTTCCCGCCGACAACGGGAATCCATTCGTAAGACATCTTCTCGCAATCGGTAGACTCATACGCTTCCATAGTGTTGCCGAGGCTTATGCCTAGCCCCATTTTTTCAGCCATTTCTGTTGCTGTGATTATCTCATAGCGTGAAGCGTCGTTTTCGGGTACAGACGCAGTGTCACTGCTTTCGTTATCCGAAATACCGCTCTGAACGTCCGACGCCGGCTGACTTTCCGTTCCCGACGTGACATTTCCCGCACAGCCTGTCAGCATAAGCGCCACTGCCGTAAGTATTGCCGTTAATCTCTTTTTCATAAGAATACCTCTTTGTACAAAAGGAGCTGTCACATAAATCTATGCAACAGCTCCTGTAGGTTTATGACTTATTTTGCGTAATCTATAGCTCTGCTTTCTCTTATAAGATGTACCTTTATCTGACCGGGATATTCCATCTCGTTTTCGATACGCTGAGAAATCTCTCTTGCCAGAACTACCATCTTATCATCATTTACCTGTTCGGGCTTGATCATGATTCTTACCTCACGACCTGCCTGGATAGCAAATGACTTTTCAACGCCGTTATAAGAACTGCATATCTCTTCAAGCTTCTGTAAGCGCTTGATGTAGTTCTCATAGTTCTCGCTTCTTGCGGCGGGACGAGCGGCGCTTATGGCGTCGGCTGCCTGTACAAGAGCGGCGATAACAGAGTGTATCTCAACATCACCGTGGTGAGCCTCAATAGCGTGGATAACTTCGGGACTTTCCTTATACTTACGGCAGACATCAACACCTATCTGAACGTGTGAGCCTTCGATCTCATGGTTAAGAGCCTTACCGATGTCGTGCAGAAGACCTGCTCTTCTTGCAAGTGTTGCGTCAACGCCAAGCTCGCTTGCCATAATACCTGCGAGGTGTGCAACCTCGATCGAATGGTTAAGTACATTCTGACGGTAAGAAGTACGGTAGTAAAGACGACCGATAAGTCTTACAAGCTCATGGTGCAAGCCGTTGACATTGGTTTCCATAACGGCACGCTCTCCCTCCTGCTTGATCTTGAGCTCAACCTCACGTCTTGCCTTTTCAACCGTTTCTTCAATTCTTGTAGGATGGATACGTCCGTCCTGAATAAGCTTTTCAAGCGCTATTCTTGCTATCTCACGTCTTACATGGTCATGGCATGAGAGCGTGATAGCCTCGGGGGTATCGTCAATGATAAGGTCAACGCCCGTGAGCTGTTCAAGTGCACGGATATTACGACCTTCACGTCCGATGATCCTGCCCTTCATTTCATCGTTCGGCAGAGGTACTACAGATACCGCAACTTCAGATACCGTATCTGCGGCAAGTCTTGAAATTGCAAGCGAAATATACTGTCTTGCTTTTTCGTCACATTCGTCCTTAAGACGCTGTTCATAAGCTGTGATCTTTACAGCCTTTTCGTGAGTAAGCTCACTGTCAAGCATACTCAACAGATGTTCCTTAGCCTGGTCTATAGTAAAGCCGGATATCTTTTCAAGTATATCCATCTGGCTTTTCTTGATAGCCTCGGCTTCTGCCAGCTTTTCTTCAGCCTTTTTGTTCTTGTTCTGGAGCTGTTCTTCAAGTCGTTCGATCTTATCGTTCTTCTTGTCGAGATTCTCCTCTTTCTGCTGAAGTCTTCTTTCAGAGCGTGTTACCTCCGCTCTGCGTTCCTTGAGTTCCCTGTCGGTTTCGTTTTTCAGTCTCTGGATTTCTTTTTCGTTGTTCTCTTTGAGTTTAAAGATCTCGTCTTTAGCCTCAACCAGTGCGGTTTTCTTTGTCGCCTGAGCTTTTTCGTTAGCTTCGGATACTATCCTGCTTGCTTCTTTTTCGGCAGATTCTATCTGCGCTTCTGCCGTCTTTTTTCTATGCTCGATACCCATTTTGTACATTACAAAACCGAATATCGCTGCTCCGACTACGAATGCCGCCGCACAGAGTGTAACTGCAAGCCACACATCCATGGGTTAGCGTTCCTCCTTTTCTGAATTGCCGCGTCATGCCGCCGCAAAATTGCATAAGCGCCTGCACGGCTGATTTTACATTTCAACATTTAATTGTATATATGTAAAATAAGCGGATTTCCGACTGTCTTTCCTTTAAGATTTACTGTTGACAGACAGATTTCCTGAGTTATAATAGATATTTACTCAATAATAATTTTAAGGCATTTTCAACAAATTGTCAAGTGCTTTTTATAAAAAAACACTAAACTATTTTAAAAAATGGTGAAAATCTATTGACAATATTTTTCTGCTATGATATAATAATCGAACTGTGAAATCGTTATTATTGTGATATAGTGTGCTTTCACAAAGACAATATAAGCCGATGTGATGGAATTGGCAGACGTGACGGACTCAAAATCCGTTGGTAGCAATACCGTGCGGGTTCGACCCCCGCCATCGGCACCAAAAAAGCAGGGCTATGCCTAAACAGGCACAGCCCTGCTTTTTTGTGCTGGGGGGGCAAACTCGCACTGTGCGGGTAAGGCACGGATGCCTTATAAAATGAACGCCCAGAGTTTCGCACGATGCGAAACCAACAGAGCGTTCATAAACGTGCAAAGGATGTACGATAGCGGTCGCACAGAGTCGGCGCAAGGACGCGCCGACCCCAACGACCGCAAACGCAAGGATGCGTGATAGTGCTTGCCCAAAGTTTTAAGCAAGGATGCTTAAAGTCAGCCGCACTTAGTTGCCACACGATGTGGCAACCCAAACGGCTGACGAGGCACGGATGCGAAACCAACAGAGCAAGCACGATTCGACAACCCCGCCCCACTTCCACTACCACAAACAGGCATAGCCCTGCTTTTTTGGTGTTGAGGGGCGAACTCGCACAGCGCGGGTAAGGCACGGATGCCTTATAAAATGAACGCCCAAAGGCTTTAAGCACGGATGCTTAAAGTCAGCCACACTTAGTCGCTGCAGGAAGCAGCGACACTAATGGCTGACGAGGCAAGGACGCAAAGCCCACAGAGCGTTCATAAACGTGCAAAGGATGCACGATAGCGGTCGCACAGAGTCGGCGCAAGGACGCGCCGACCCCAACGACCGCGATTCGACGCCCCGCCACACTTTCGCCCACTCAACGAGCGGGGCTATTTTTTTGGTGCGGCGGAAGGGAGAACCTCACCCCTTAATATACCTCGTCCCCCGTCCCGCACCGATCCGTTTTACCGATCCTGTTCTGACCATTGCACCGAGTACAGCTTCGACCGTTGTAGCGCTGACATCGGGAAGAATTTTGCAGATCTCAGCCTTTGACAAAGGCGTCAGACTCTTCAGTACCGTTGCTTCGATACGCGCCTTTTTTGTAATTTTCTTTCCGTGTACCACCGCAAAGCGCCGGTCAAGTTCCTTATAACACATATATAATGTCGAAAGAAAATTTTCGACAAACGGGAAATAAGTGTTTTCGTTAGTGTTCCAATCTACAGAAGATTTCCGTAAATCTTCATAATAATGAAATTTATAATTGTTGATCTGTTCTTCAAACGATACATATTTACCTGCGTCAAATCCGTTTTTATATAGCAAAAGCAAAGATAACAGACGCGACATTCTGCCATTGCCGTCACGGAACGGGTGTATACACAGAAAATCAAGAATGACACATGGTATTAAAAGAAGCTGATTGATATTCGAGTTACTCCGTGCGTCCATATAGGCAAGCTCCAACTGTTCCATAGCTTCTGCCGTTTCGCTTGCGGGTATCGGACGAAATCGCACACGCCTGTTCCCATCATTATCGATTTCCAGAATCACATTATCATCAGTCTTATATTGACCGCCATACTCATATTCGGCAAAGCTCATCATCGTTTCGTGCAGTCGCAGAATGTCACTCTGTCGAAAATCAATATACTCATAACCCCGGTGTATTTCATCGAGTGCGTCCCTGTACCCGGCGATCTCCGCCTCGTTGTGATTCAAAGGTGCGCTGTTTTGTCTGACGATCTCAGCGATACGCTCATCGCTGGTTACTATGCCCTCGATAGCATTGGAACTTTTTATTGACTGTATCTTTGCTACAGCTTCGAGCTTGGTAAAGATCTGCATATATTCATCTTTGCGAACTCCCGCCATTGTTTTCAGTGCGGTAATATTTGAAGTAAGATTAACGAGGTTTGCCGGCAACAAACCGTTATCCAAAAAAGAATAATCAAATTTTCTCATACAGCGCCAACCTTTCTGCATATAATTTTAGCATATTATATGCAGAAAATCAAGATTTTCATACATCTTCCTGCATATAAAACAAGTTGTCTATATGCAGATTTCGATTTTTATATGCAATTCGGATTGCGTGCCGAACGCAAATACCTGATAGTGTTATTCCATAGTTATTAAATCAGTATTCTTCACTTAACAAAAAATCCGCAAGATGAACTATTCTTACCCCGTTAATGTTACCTCCCGCCAGTTCATCGAGCGTCACCACATATTTCGGATAGTGGTCTTTGATCTCTAGCAGGTTGGCGATTTCGCGGTCGGATTCTTCGGGGAGATTTCTGCACACCTGTACATATAAACGTTTATCCAGATGTGCGGCAATGAAATCAATTTCTTTGTCGGCATTCTTCCCGATATATACATCGTAACCTTTCCGTCTGAGCTCAAAGTATACAATATTTTCAAGCATTGCGGCAACGGATTTAGGGTTGAAGCCCATCACACAGTATTTCAGCGACGAATCCGCAAGATAGAATTTTTCCTGTGTTTTCAGAACGCTTTTTCCTTGCATATCATACCTGCTGCAACGGTAAATCACAAAGGCTTTTTCTAACCATTCCAGATAATTATATACCGATTCAACCGACAAAGAACGACCTTCGCTCTTCATAAATTTTACAATGGCATTTGCAGAAAAGGTTTTTCCGACATTTTCAATAACATATTTTACAACACGATTGAACAAATCGAAATTTGTAATATGGTGTCTTCTTACGATATCGCCGGTAATGACCGAATTGTATATACCTTCTGCGATCTGATAGGACGAGCGTTCATCAAAGTTACCGATTGCGACGATCGGAAAACCGCCTGTGCGTATATATTCGTTCAGAAGCTCTTTGACCGTACCGCCTTTTCCTTTTTTAAACTCTATATATTCTGCAAACGACAAAGTAAACACCGGAATAGATATATATCGTCCGGTCAGATAAGTTGATATTTCGCTTGACATCAGTTTCGAGTTGGAACCTGTTACATAGATATCGGTATTGGCATCTTCCAGCAGACTGTTGACCGCTTTTTCCCAATTGCTGACTTCCTGTACCTCGTCAAGCAGAAGATAATAACGATTGTTATCGGTCATCTTTTCCTTTATATCCCGGTACATCAGCTTTGCTGTCATACTGTCATCAAGTTCCTCCGACGTATAGCGCAAATGAATTATATGGTCGGCAGAAACGCCGCTTTCAAGCAGGTCTTTTTCCAGCATATCAAGAATAGTCGATTTGCCGCAACGGCGGATACCGGAAAGTATTTTTACCAGCGGAACATCACGATATGTTTTCAATATATCCAAATAACGAGTTCTTATAATCATTGTATCGCCTCCTTTTATCTAGTATACCCAAAAACTTCATAAAATTCAATAGTTTTTACTTAAAATCCGTAAAAACTTTGGAAAATTATCAACTTTTTCGGTTTGATCAAGAAAAACTGAAATATACAAAGGCACGCAATAAATTCACGGTTTTGCCTGAATTCAAGCGTCAACTTCCACAATTTTCGCCATATCTGTTGACAAATTGCAACAATATATTGCAAAATCCGTTTAAATTTGTTATACTATACCAAAAGAGCCGAAGGAACAATAATAATCATAAAGGATCGGGTTGCCGCTTTTAAGAGGAGGGCGTATATGAGCATAAAATACATACTGTACAATCCGCTGTCCGGCAACGGAAAAGGCGAAGAGCTTTCAAAAAAGCTTACTGATATATATAAAGATGAAGAATTGAAATACTGCAATATGACGCAGATAACAAGCTACGGCAAATTCTTTGACAGCATATCTCCCAAAAGCGATATTATAATCTGCGGCGGTGACGGCACGCTCAACCGTTTTATAAACGACAGTGATGGTTATCCGTATGAAAATCCGTTGTATTTTTACGCCACAGGCAGTGGAAATGACTTTATGCGCGACCTCGGCAAAGAGCCGGGTTGTAAACCGATAAGGATAAACGAATATGTCAGAGAACTGCCGATCGTTACGGTAAACGGCAAAAGTTCACGGTTTATCAATGCTGTCGGATACGGTATTGACGGCTATTGTTGCGAGGTCGGGGATGAGCTTCGCGCTAAATCCGACAAACCGATAAATTATACCTCTATAGCAATTAAAGGTCTGCTGTTCCGCTTCAGACCGGCGAATGCGGTGATCACCGTTGACGGCAAGGAATACAGCTATAAGAAAGTATGGCTTGCGCCGACAATGCACGGCAGATTTTACGGCGGCGGTATGATGAATGCACCGAATCAGGTAAGAAACAATCCCGACGGCACTTTATCGGTAGTTATAATGTACGGAAGCGGAAAGCTTAAAACCCTTATGGTATTCCCGTCGATTTTCAAGGGCGAACACATAAGTCATACCGAAATGGTGGAGGTTTTAACGGGTAGGGATATTACCGTACATTTTGACGCACCGACAGCATTGCAGATCGATGGCGAAACGATAAAGAATGTTACGGAATATTCGGTAAAGGCTTACGATAAATCGGATATTGCCATACATAAAGCAGAAAAAGAGCCGGAAACGGTATAATGGAAAATGAAGAATTGCGGCGTCTTGCGGTCGCACAAAGCCGCTGCAAGCGTCCGTGCTTTGACTGTGGCGACGGATTTAAATTGTGATGGTATGATGTGAAGAACCGAGCGGAGTTGGCGAGGTTTTATGATAGGTATAATACAAGCCCTACAGAATATTCAATCTGTAGGGCTTGACTTTTATTAGGTTTTGTTTTTAAGCTCAGAAAGATAGGTTATTGCGCTGTGCAGGGCGGTGTTACCCTCGCCTACAGCCTTTGCTATCTGATACGGCTTTCCTGTGCAATCGCCGCAGGCAAAGCAACCTTTGATATTGGTCGACATATCATGATTTACCGCAATACTGCCGTCGTTCATTTCAAGACCGCCTAGCAATACATCGGCAGAAATCGACTGTTTTAAGAAAAATACGCCGTCAACGGCAAACTGTGTGCCGTCCGCAAGAGTTATACCGCCTGCGTGGCGTTCTCCGTCAACGCTTTTTACGGGAGAGGTCAGGCGCTCAACGTTTTCCTTTGAATAATCGGTCTTGTAGGACGGGTAGAAGTACACCTTATCTGCAATATCCGCAAGAAAATCTACTTCCTCTTCGCTTTCCTTGTTATCACTGATAACCGCTATTGTTTTACCCGTGTAGAAGTTGCCGTCACAGGTTGCACAATAGCTTACGCCTTTACCGAGAAGCTCACGTTCTCCGTTTATCTCTTTTACGGTCTGTGCGCCCGTTGCTAAAATCACAGCGTCCGCCTTATATTCCTTTTGGTCGGCAAGCAGCATAAAATACTTTCCCATATTGTATACGCCTGTTATGCGCTCGTTTGTTATCGCTATATCCATCTGTTTCAGATGAGAAGCAAGTTTTTCGTTAAGCTCCCTGCCGCTGATTTCAGGCAGGGCAGGGTAATTTGAAATAAGGTGTGAACACTCAACCTTTGTGCTGAGCTTATCACTGCCGAAAAGGATAAACTTCTTATTTCGTATCTTTGCATTTATCGCCGCAGAAATTCCGGCAGGTCCTGTGCCGATTATTGCTATATCATATGAAGGTGTTTCGCTCATCCGGTACTCCTTTATGTCGATTGCCCGTAAGCCGTTTTTTCTCACTACACTGTAAAGTATACCATAAAACGTGAATTATGCAAGCCGGTCATGACATTAATTCTCCGGTTATTCCTCTTTTTGCGTATTGCGGCTTACCGGAAATCTTCTTTTCAGTATCTTCACAGAGTGGAAGAACGCAGGGAAGAGGAACAGATCGGCAAGCACCCATGCCGCAGGGCTGGCAAGACATACGGCGACATATCCGAAAGCGGGAACAAGTCCCAGTGCCACACCGCCTCTTGCTATCATCTCGAATACTCCGGCAAAAACGGCAAGCTGGCTGTTGCCAAGTCCCTGTATCGAAAAGCGGATAATGTTTACGAATGCAAGCGGAATGTAGAACACCACATTGAGCCACAAAAACTGCTTTGCAAGATCCAGTATTTCTGTCTGCGTTCCGTCTATAAACAGCTTTGAAAATTCGCCGCCGAACGGTATTATCACGATAAGGGCGATTATCGCATAGGCTATGCCGAGCATCGAGCATTTCTTAACGCCGCTTTCGATACGGTCGACCCTGCCTGCGCCTACGTTCTGACCGCAGTAGGTGGCCATTGTAGAACCCATTGCGTCAAACGGACAGCACAGGAACTGTGTTACCTTGCTTCCTGCGGTGACAGCCGCCATATAGGTTTCACCGAGCGAATTTACCGCCGACTGTAAAAGAATACTTCCGATAGCGGTAATGGAATACTGAAGTCCCATAGGCACGCCCATAGCGCAAAGCCTGCTCATTGAATAAGCGTCGGGTTTTAAATCTTTCCTTGATAAGTGCAGGATATCAAAGCGCTTTATCATATATACAAGGCAGGCGATACCGGATATAAGCTGTGCAAGGACGGTAGCCCAGCCTGCACCGGCTACGCCCATATCAAACACCAGAATGAACAGCAGATCAAGGCCGACATTGAGTATGCTTGAAATAATCAGAATGACAACGGGGGATTTTGAATCGCCGAGCGAGCGGATAAATCCCGATAAAATGTTATAGAGGAACGTTACGGGGATGCCTAAGAAAATCACGAAGATATAGTCATACGCCTCTTTAAAAACCGTGTCGGGCGTATTCATCCAGTGGAGGATGTTTCCGCAAAGCAGGCAGGTCGCTGTTGTCATTACTGCGGCGAAGCCTATGCCAAGCCATATCGTATTGCCGACAAACTTACGCAGACCGTCAAAATCCTTTTCTCCGAATTTCTGCGCAACGGGTATGGCAAAGCCCGCGCATACGCCCATGCAGAAGCCGAGAACAAGGAAGTTCACCGAGCCTGTCGAGCCGACACCTGCGAGTGCGTTTACACCGAGGAACTGTCCGACGACTATCGTATCGACCATATTGTAAAACTGCTGAAAGAGAAGTCCTAACAGCATAGGGAGCATAAATCCGAGTATGAGCTTCATAGGTGAGCCTTTTGTAAGGTCTTTTACTGCTGACATATAAACATTTTCCTCCTTTTACCGACTTTGTATTAGCGGGATTGTTTGCGTAACGGCGGGCGGGCGGCAATGTGCCGCTCCATATTCCGCCTTTAATCAACTTTCTGCTGTGTGAATCGTTTGCGTAACGGCGGGAATAAAAAATAGTGTGCCTTGTATGTTATAGCTATAATTTTATGCGATACCACCGCATCTCTGAATGTGACTTCTTATTAATTTATTGCTAAGCAATTATACTATATTGCCCCTCCTGTTTCAATCGGTAAAATGCACAATGTATTTAAGGCAAAACCACATAATTATTGTCATGCGATTGCGCAGTCAGATTTTTCGTCAGATTGTATAAATTGAGTGCAGGCAGGCCGGCGCCTGTCAAGCGAAATTTGTGCAAGATGGCGGAAAATATGCAAGCAAGCGTGTGACAAAGGTGATAGCCGTTAATTATGCGGTATTGCCTTTAAGTTATCAAGGCGGTTTAGTCTATTATGCAACGCTGTATTGCTTTATTTCATATCGGGCTATTCAACATAGTAATATCGGAGGATTTGAAAAAATTTACGGAAATTTCAAAAAAGCACTTGACAAACGGTTTTACAGCGGATATAATGAACACAGAATATGTTAAACCTATGAGTGAGAGTAGTAGCACCCGTCACTGTATGACAGAGAGTTGCCGGTCGGTGTAAAGGCAATGATACATACGCTTGTGAATGGACTCACGAGGGCAAACCGAGAATATCGTCAGGCGATATTTTAGGGGAGACGGATACCTCCGTTACAGGTCGCACATATGATAGTATGTGTAGCGAGTGACCGTGTTTTATTATACGGTAATTTGGGTGGTACCGCAGGTAAACTATACTCCTGTCCCAACTGGGACGGGAGTTTTTTGTTTTCCCGGACATTCAATCTCTACGTTGAAGCTATCATCATGGCACATGGCATGACAGCAGGGCAGAGCCGACATAATGCGTTGCTGAATAATATACAGGCTGTCGGACTGTGGAATGTTCCACGAAGAACTTAAGCACTCCGCCAAAACAGCTTTCGGGAAGGCTAAACGACACGGTAAAGCACACAATGTTTTGTTATCCTCGTTATGCGGATTATTTCATAACAACAAAACAAAACGTTCAAAACACACCATGTTTTATCCCCGCCGTTACGCTAACAGTCCCATTAACAGAAAGCAAATCAAAGGCGGAATTTGGAGCGGCTCACAGCCGCCCGCCTCGTAGAAAGGAAAATTATTATGGCAAACAGAGAAATCCCGTACAAAATTTATCTTGAAGAAAACGAGCTTCCCCGTCAGTGGTACAACGTAAGAGCGGATATGAAGAACAAGCCTGCTCCGCTGTTAAATCCTGCAACACATCAGCCCTGTACGCTCGAGGAGCTGAGCCACGTATTCTGTACAGAGCTTGCAAAGCAGGAGCTTGACGATACAACTCCCTACATCGACATTCCCCGGGAGATAATCGACTTCTACAAGATGTACAGACCCGCTCCCTTAGTAAGAGCATATTGTCTTGAAAAGGCACTCGGTACACCTGCCAAGATATACTACAAATTCGAGGGCAACAACACAAGCGGTTCGCACAAGCTGAACAGTGCGATAGCTCAGGCCTATTACGCCAAGAAGCAGGGCCTGAAGGGTGTTACAACAGAAACAGGTGCAGGTCAGTGGGGCACAGCGCTTTCAATGGCTTGTGCATATCTCGGACTTGACTGCAAGGTATTTATGGTTAAATGCTCATACGAGCAGAAGCCTTTCAGACGTGAGGTTATGAGAACCTACGGCGCAAACGTTACTCCCTCCCCCTCAATGGAAACAGAGGTAGGAAAGAAGATAAACGCTGAATTCCCCGGCACGACAGGCTCGCTCGGCTGTGCAATTTCCGAAGCCGTTGAATGCGCAACAACGCACGAGGGCTACAGATATGTTCTCGGCTCGGTGCTGTCGCAGGTACTTCTGCACCAGACGGTCATCGGTCTTGAAACAAAGACAGCCTGCGAAAAGTACGGCATAAAGCCCGATATGATCATCGGCTGTGCAGGCGGCGGATCTAACCTCGGCGGTCTTATCTCTCCCTTTATGGGCGAAAAGCTCCGTGGCGAAGCCGACTATGAATTCATCGCCGTTGAGCCTGCGTCCTGCCCCTCGCTCACAAGAGGCGTTTATGCTTATGACTTCTGCGACACAGGTGCTGTTTGCCCGCTCGCTAAGATGTACACGCTCGGCAGTACGTTCATTCCCTCCGCAAACCACGCAGGCGGTCTGCGCTACCACGGCATGAGCAGTGTTCTTTCACAGCTCTACCACGATGGATATATCACAGCACGCTCAGTTGAGCAGACAAGCGTATTCGCCGCCGCCGAACAGTTTGCAAGAACAGAGGGTATCCTCCCAGCTCCCGAGAGCAGCCACGCAATCAGAGTTGCGATAGACGAGGCTATGAAGTGCAAGGAAACAGGCGAAGAAAAGACTATCCTCTTCGGCCTTACAGGCACAGGCTACTTTGATATGGTCGCATACCAGAAGTTCAACGATCACGAAATGAGCGACTACATTCCCACAGACGAGGAGCTTAAGGTCAGCATGGATCGTATGCCTAAGGTTGACTGAGTGTATAATACTATTGTCCTTGATAAAAATTGATATATGAATGAAAACGCCGCCGGGAGTGATATTCCGGCGGTATTTTTTATTTGGTCGGTATTTTAGTCTTTCAGGGCGGTGATTGGGACAACGTATACGCCGTCGGGGCGCTTGTAGGCGGCGTTAGACAGGCCGCATACAACGCATAACGCTTTCGGCGCTCTGCCGTTTTCGCTTTTTATAGCATCGCCTATTGATATAAGATTTTCGGCGGCGGCATCTATCTGATTTGCGCCGAGTTTGATTTCTATTGCGAGCCACTCACCGTCCGGATATTCTATAACGGCATCAATCTCCTTGCCGGAATAGTCCTGATAGTGATACAGCACACCATCGTTTACATCGGCATATATCCTCAAGTCACGCTCACACAGCGCCTCAAACATAAAGCCGGCGCATTCAAGATCTCCAAGCAGTCTTTCGGGAGTAGCGCCAAGCAAGGCACACGCAAGCGACGGATCGACAAAATGCCGCTTTACCGCCTGTTTTACCCGAACCGATGAGCGTATATTTGACGAAAACGGCAATTGATTGTCGGTAATGAAAAGCCGCTCGAATATATCAAGATATTCGGCTACCGTGTCAACGCTGATGTCCTCGTTATCCATCTGAGATATATCGTTTTTCAGCTTTTTATTCGTTGCGGTCGTGCTTTCATTTCTCGCAAGCGATTTAAGCAAAAGTCGCATTTTCTGAGTATTCCGCTTCACGCCGTCTATGCGGAACGCATCGTCATCTATAACCGCATTCAGATATTCATCGGGAATTAGCATTGCGTGTTTCAGCGGAATGCTTATATTACCCGGCCAGCCGCCTCTGACTATAAGGCGGAAAAGCTCCATAAGCTCCACTTCTCCGGTCATTTCAGCCTGCATTGTGCCGTCCGCTATACTTTTAAGAGATATTTTACCCGACGAATCGCCCGATTCATACAGCGACATCGGGCGCATTCTTATTTTTGCTATCCTGCCCGCACCGCTGTGCATAATACCCTTATGATCAGGCGTTGCCGAGCCTGTTAATATAAACTGTCCCTTTTCGGCACGTTTGTCAACCTCATAACGCACAGCGTCCCATATCGGCGGCACTTCCTGCCATTCGTCTATAAGTCGGGGAGTTTCACCGCCGAGTATGAGTTCGGGCGACATTTCGGCAAGCTTTCTGTTCTGAAAGTTATTTTCGGGGTTGCCTATCAATATCTGACTTTCAGCGTGAAACGCCGATGTCCACGTCTTGCCGCACCACTTAGCACCCTCAACGCACACCGCTCCGAACGCCTTAAGGTATTCGTCTATTTTCTTATCTATCAGTCTGGGTCTGTATTTATCGTTACGCATATTCCGCTCCTTTCGTAAGCTATATAAATAATATAACATATTACGAGAGATTTTGCAATATCATTACGAGAGATTTTAAGTTTTCAACCCGTGAGATTTTGAGTTTCCATTACGAGAGTTTTTTTGCGATAAAGGCTGACTTCTATATCAGTATGTCACGAAACGGGCGACTGCATTCCGGCAGATTGGGAGATGATAAGAAAATACCGCCGAGGGGGTTATTGTAATCCTCGGCGGCGGGTTTGTGTTAATATCTGCCCATTATGTCTGTATTTTTACCGGACTTCTTTTTCAATATAAGTATAATTACTGTAACAGCTCCGCCTATCAGCAACAATGCGCCTACAGATATTCCTATTATCAAAATAAGCGGAGTTTCATCTTTAACGAGTAACTGCTTATAAGGTATCGTACCTTTTTCATCTGCGAACAACTGATCACAAACAGAACATTTCCAATGTTCCTGCACAGCAGAAGAACTTTCTGTTGCTTTTTTCTCAGCTATATGTTTGAGCTTATGCTTACCGGTTGCGGCTATCGTTTCCTGCTCCTTAAGAACTTTCTTGCAAACGGAACAATGACTGCCTTCAGTTTTACCTGAGTTGACACAAGTCGGTGCAACGGCTTTATCTGTAACTGCGATATGGTCCGTCTTAGGTACGGTTTCCTGCGGTATAATCACTTTATTACAGATATCGCAATGTGAGCCTTGCGTTTTTCCCTCTTTTGTACAGGTTGCTGCAACAGCCTTGTCTATAACCGCCTCATGTTCAGCAAGCGGTAATTCTTCATCCTTTGTTTTTCCACAGACACAGTAATATCTTATTGTTCCTTTTTCTGTACAAGTAGCGTCTTTTATAACTTTATATGACGCATTATATTCATGATTTGTTTTCGGTATTTCCGACTGTGCTACAAGCACCTTTTTGCATACGGAACAATGCAAGCCATCCGTAAGACCTGTTTCGGTACAGGTCGCCGCTTTTCCGTAATCTGTTACTTCATTATGAGATTTGAGCGGTATTTCTTCCGTATAAGAATCCCCGCAATCGCAGGTGTATTTTATTGAGCCTTTCTTGGTACAGGTAGATTCGCTTGTTACTGTGCCGGAATACGAATGCTCATGAGATATTTTAATGCTACCGACACCATCATAATATTCAATCGATATATAATTATAGCCTTCATCAGCATTATAGTAAATTGAACCGGAGTATTTATGCGTAATTTCGTTCACATACAGATTTAAATACGATACATCACCTGAAACAGTAGAATCGCCATAAGCTTCGCCCTGCACTGAATCTACATCGTTCCATACAATGCAATCACCTTTAGAATTGTACAGATAAATATTGGCATTCCACCATTGATAAATAACATATTCGGGTTCATCTTCTAATTCAAAATGTATTTGCACTAAACCTTTATATGGGGAGTTAAATTTATAAGTGATCTTGTCGGATGAATACGTAGCAGCATTTTCGATCCGGTATTCTACATCCATTTTTATTTCTTCATATTCAGCGGCACTTACCGTAACAGAAATAACCAACATCGTAGTAAGGCAGACCGCAAGCGACAATATCGCTTTATACATAGTTTTGATTTTCATAAAAACCTCCTATTTAACTCATTCCGACACATAAACGTGTCTAATCAGACTGATTATAACTATATTATAGTCTTTTCAGACACTTTTGTCAACATTTTTCAATCTGATATGATAAAATCTGTACAGGAGGGGTGAGTATGGCACATTATCAGAGATTACGGGATCTGCGTGAAGATGCGGACAAGACACAGCAAGAGATAGCCGACTATCTCGGCACATCTGCACAACACTACGGGAAATACGAATCGGGTAAAGCGGAAATACCGCTTGAGCGTGCAGTCCTGCTTGCTAAATATTATAATGTCAGCCTTGATTATATCGCAGGAATTTCCTCAAGCCGCCACCCTCTGACATCTGACAGCTCCCTTTCGCCTATCGGGATACTTTCTGACAAAATAACACAGCTTTCCGATAATGAAAAGCAGGCTGTAAAAGATACACTCAGTTCTGTTATAGATATGATCAAATAAAGATACCGCCGCAGAGTTACTGCTCCACGGCGGTGTCTTTTATTCAATTTACGATATAAGTAAAAGCAAGGGCGATTTTACATCTCCTACCTAATTTTTTGCAACTTTTGCCCTAAATTTTCAATACAACGCAAAAAACCGCCACAGATTTTAAAAACCTGCGGCGGTTATCCTGTTCGGACGGTTATTATCTTATCACGCTCAACCTGCCCTTATCCATTTCACATACGGTGTCGCACAGCACCTCAATATCTTCCGCACTGTGCGAGGCAATGATTATAGTCTTGCCCCTTGCCTTGAGATCAAGCAGATAGCGGCGCATATCCGCAACGCCGTCCTTGTCAAGCCCGTTCATCGGCTCGTCAAGGATAAGCAGATCGGGGTCTTCCATTATAGCCTGTGCAAGACCGAGCCGCTGACGCATACCGAGCGAATATTTCTTTACATGGCGTTTAAGCTCGGGGGAAAGACCCACCGTGCGCATAGCATTGCATATGTCCTCTTTGCCTGCTTTTGCGCCGAGGTCGGCAAGAATCTTCAGATTCTTATACCCTGAATAATACGGGATAAAGCCGGGCGTTTCTATTATAACTCCCGTACTTTCGGGAAAATCGCAGTCCTTGCCTATCTCCTTGCCCGCTACCGTTACCTTGCCTGAGGTTGCACGGACAAATCCGCATATACATTTCATCAGCATAGTCTTGCCGCTTCCGTTGCGCCCTATAAGTCCGTGTATTTTCCCTTTATCAAAAGATATTGTTATATCACGGAGTATCTCCGTTTTGTTTATCGTCAGTGAAAGATTTTCTGTATTGATCATCAGCTTTCCTCCGGAAGAAGTGATACGCTCAATCGCCTTGCTCTCAATGTGCTCATAAATATAAGCAACAGAGCCATAACGGCGAAATAAACGTAGGAATACCATATCGGCTTTATCGGTTCACGGATTATCTCCGTGTAGTGCATCCATATTATGGAATTGCCCATAGGAAACAGCCACATCAGATCACTGCGCAGTGCGCAGGTAGCCACTCCGAGGGCTATGACCGCGGTACATATGAACATACCTGTCATTTTACCTGATGATATCCTGCAAATAAGGAGCACAAGCGACAAAAGAAAAAGGTATAATATGATGAGTACCAACGTGTGTACAATAGTACATATGGGGTCAAGCTGATTATACAGATTTTCAGGCAACAGCAGAGTAGCGAAAGTATTCATTTCATCGGGAAACTTTGCCGCATAAAATCTTGCAGCTTCACTCCACGATGAACCGAGCACCGTGTTCCCGGCAGACATTCCCACAACTGCAAGAAATACAACAGCTATATAGCTTATTACCGCCATAAGAGCAAATAACATCTGACCGTACAGCCAGTTCAGCTTTCCGCTCCTGCAGATAACGAAAAGCGAGTTGCCGTCAAACTTCGGGAAATCGCTCATAAGAACAAGGAACACCGACGGCAGTAAAAGCACCGCTACCCACGAGTTGCCGACCGCTATAAACGGCTCAAGCATATTCATCGGACTGCCGTACCTGTCTGCGCGCTGTGCAAGCGTATCGATGAAAAGCGTCTTTATAAATATAAGCAGTACTATTACAACTATATTTCTGGGATTGGTTATCCACTTTATGTATTCGCACCTTGCGACCGACCACATCTTTGAAAGGCTGATCTGTTTATGCACCTTTATCCGCACCGCCCTTTCCGAAAAATACATATACCGCAAACGAAATCAGTATAAGCACTCCGTAATAGCAGACAAGTGTAACGCCGCTTGCGCCCGAAACTATACCGTTCGCCGCAAGCGGAGAAGCAGTATTGCCTATTGTTAAGAGCACTTCGTCTGTGTTACCGGGATCCTGCACGGCAAGTCCTATAAGCCATGAGCCGAGCTGTGTCAGGCAATAAGCGACCATAAACGGGATACAGCATATAAGATACTTGTTTTCGGTGTACGCCGTCACTATCAACGAGAATAGTGACATTACTATCCCATAGATAAACATATCGAGCATATTGACAAGATATACTCCTGCTATCCCCACGCTGTCAAAAAGGCTCATCTGAATACCGGTCAGTACGTAAGAAAGGCTTTCGGCATCATAGGATCCTATATGCGGGAACCTTATCAGCACGACAAGCACATAAAGGCAATACCCGATAAGACAGCATATGCCGCTTGCGAGCACAGCCGAAACATACTTTGCGCTTTTAAGTCTGCGATAGCCTGTTCGTATAACTTCATAGCGGATAAAGCCCGAGCTTTTGTCATCGCACAGCGCATTTACAAAGCACAAGGGCAGAAGCAACGGAAGAAACATATTCAGCCAGCTGCCGCCTTTAAGCCCGGACACTACACAGGCGCTAAAGCTGATATCGCCCGTATATATCCGCTGTGTGTCGATAATCAGATCCCAGACCGACAAGGACTGATTTTTGTCAAAGTCATAGTCGGCAGAAGCCGTAAAGCATATAGCAAATATCAGCAGCAGGCATATATAAAACGACTTATCTCCGAGTATGCGTTTAAGGTAAGAAAGTGTCGCTCTGAACATATCAGCCCTCTGCCTCT
>UQBC01000010.1 GCA_900539195.1 uncultured Oscillospiraceae bacterium | reverse complement strand
CCTCTACGTCTCGTGGGCTCGGAGATGTGTATAAGAGACAGTTTGAGAATATTGAATTGCATTATTCTTTTTGTTAAATTAAATAATATCACTTTTTAAATTGAATTTCAATTGTTTTTCGGCAATTCATACAATATATACTTATTTCTCAAGCTGTTTTTGTTCACAATGACAGCGGTTATATTGCTTTAATATATTCTCCGCCTCGTCTTTCACCCTGTCTTTCAACCACTGCGGTGAAACGACCTCACAGTGACTTCCGAACCCCATCACAAAGCACATGATATTCTCCTCGTTCTGCATTGTGCAACGAAGCTCTGTTGTATCTTCGTCTATCGGCGTAACTGTCTGATCTCTGCCGTAGATACGTTCACGGGCAAGCATCGCATATCTGCCGTGCAGCAGCATAACTATCTCATACCATTCGCCGTTTTTTTTCATACCGAAATCGTCAAGATAGTCGCTTTCCTTGTATGTCGCAAGAACTGTAAAGCGGTTTTCCGTGACAGCCATCGACTGAATACGGCTCAGCTTGAAATAGCGGATCTCGTATGACTTTTTATCATACCCCAGCCCAAACCACGCATTGTTATACATAAACAGCTTATACGGATCGAAGCGGCGGTGCGACACCTTGTTTGACAGCGACAGATAATCCATCTCAAGCTCTTTTCTGTGAGCGATGCACTGCGCCACCGTATCATACCGTCTGCTAAGCTCCTGCTCGTCAACGGCAAGCGGAAAACGGTTGGCAACGGATATTTCCTGCGGCTGTTCGTGCTTTACCGCCGCAAAGACCTTTCCCATCGCTTTTTCATAATCGCTTGAGTAAGGAAAATCGTTGCGGCTCTTAAGATATTCCGCTCCGGAGGATAACGCACGCTGTTCAGCTTCATTGAGCCTTACCGTAGGGATCACGCTCTGCGTTATCAGACGATATCCGCCGTATTTGCCGGGGATACCCTCTATATAATAACCTGCCATTTCAAGCTCTGTGCGGTACTCGGCTATATTACGGACGTTTGTTTCAAGGATTTCCGCAAGCTCCTGACCCTTATACACTCTGCCCGAGCTTAAGATCTGAAGCATTTTAAGGCAGTTTGACGTTTTTCCCATTGCCGTTCCTCCGTTTGTGTATATCATAGTATATATATAATTATACACTATTCATGTCAGGAATTCAATCGCTTACAGCCGTTCAAGGAACTCCTTCTTCTTTTCTGCAAATTCTTCTTCCGTAAGTATACCGTTTTCTTTCATTTCGTGAAGCTGTTTTATCTGCTCCATTACAGCCTGCGGATCTTCCTTCTTTGCAGACGCTGTGCTTGAATGATTCTGCATATTTGCCGCCGCCTGCGACGCTTTGTCCTTGAGATTTTCTGCCGCACCTGCGATGCTTCCTGCGGCATTATGTGCCATATTCTTTATGCTGTCGGCATTCACTGAACCTATCGCCGACTTTATTCCGTCAGCGTTTATTGACGGCAGAGATACGCCAGCAGTGCCGTTTTCATATTCGGCTGAGTTTACTGCGTCAAACACCTTGTTGCCCTTAAGTCCTAAGAACTGTATTACCGACATCGCTATAATGGCAAGCATAAGAATAAGTATTATCCAGAAGCCTATAAGATAGTTAAGCTCTACCTTTGCGGATACTCCCGTGCCTGCGGTCGCTCCGCCTGCCGCCGCATTCACTGCCGATGCCGCCGAACCGGGCGCTATGAACAGGCATACAATACCTGCAACCGAGCCTATAGCGGATATAATCTTTCTGAACGGCTTTAACTGCGGGATATAACAGCTTGCCGCCACTGCCGCAAGGCAAAGTATAAACGCAAAGCCGAAGATTCCGCCGTCCGTCACAAGCGAAAAGCCGTTCATCGACTGATCGGCGCTTCCGCCGCCGAATCCTCCGACAGAAACCTCCGCCTTTACCGACATAAAGGGAAGAAACAGTGCAAGAATTATCACAGCACATATAATTCCCATAAGATTTTTAAGTATAAATTCCTTGTTCATTTTCATAATAACGTTCCTCCCGAATTAAAGTCCTTCTCTGTAATATTCCTCTTCCTCGCATATTACTATGTTTCCACTGCCGATAAGCGTTGAAGAAGATATTTCAGCATCTGAATCAAAATTGAAGTATATAACATATTTTCCGTCATCATATAAACCGAATGTACCGTCATCTCTGAGTGTTATATAATCGCCGTAGTTTTCATACAGATAATTGCTGAAAGCTCCATATGTTACATAACCGTCAAAATCCGTAAAGAAAGATATTATAGGACACTCCACCATAATAGCCTTGCCTCGTCCTATAACCGGGTGTCCGTCAATATAGTCTTTCCTGCAATAGTAGATATCAAGACCGTCCTTTTCGTAGCAGGCATAATACCCGGTATAAATGCTGGCTGTAATTCCCCATACGTCGGCAAAATCGTTGTCAAAATAATACTGTATATTGTCCGGAAGCGCTATTGTTCCGTCAGTAACAGTTGCAGGAACTTCTGGTTGTGTTTCGGCAGGTGTTGTTTCCGGTGCAGGTGTTGTCTGCACTGTAGTTTCGGGTGTTGTCTGTGCTGTTGCCACCGCTGTTGTCTGCGGAGCGGTCGTTGTAGCTTCCGGCACTTCAGAAGGTTCTTCATCTGAAACATCGGGTACGGAATAATCCGCTCCGCCTTGTCGTAGATACCGCCGAAAAGCCCGCTGCCGTTTGCCTCAGTCACGAGCGACATCTGCTTTTCGTTTACGTTTGCTATGCAGGTGTCGCTGTAGGTCTGACCGCCTGCAACTATTGTAAGTATCAGCTTTCCGTCCGCTATATCGTATGTACCCTCGTCGGATTGTGCCGTGACCGTGCCGTCTGCCGCCGTCTGCTTATATGACAGCTCCTTGTTATCCTTGAATCTCAGCTCATATGTGCTGTCGCCTGCTTTCTTGTACCAGGCACCGTAAATGTTTACGGTGTTCAGTTCCATTGTTGCGCTGACCGCAGGCTGACCGTTATCCTTCTGACCGCTTATTACAAAATAGGCAACCAGTGCGACAGCTATTACTGCAATAACGACACACAGTACGATTATGTTGTTCTTCTTCAAACTTCCCTGTTCCATACTTATTCCTCCTTGTTTTTCTTTTTCAGAAGTTTTCTTATAGTCCTCTCCGAATAGTTGTACTCAGTGGCTATCTTATTAAGCGAATCAGATGTGCCGTCATAGGTTTTTTCAGCCTCCAGTGCGACATATTCCTTAGAATAAAGCCGTGTGGGAAAATTTATCTGACTGCCTTTCATCTGAGTGTACAGCTTAACGGTATTTTCAAAGCCGATAATCTCACATATCGTCCCGTATACGCCGTTAAGCGATTCCGATTTGTTATTCTTATCCATAGCAACTCCCGCAGAAACTGTAATTGAATGTATTATTTTTAATTATACTACTGCACAGCGTATCTTTTCTTCTGCCTTTTTCCACGCAAAAAGACTTGGAAAAGAGCTTTGAAAACCGCTTGAAAACACATTGCAATGTTCGTTTTTCAAGTATATTAAACCACCGTTTGCCACATTATTTATGTATTGATTGAAAACTGTTTGGAAAAAGGGATAAAAAAATTCCCGACCTGCCATAAAACAGATCGGGATGTATATCGGGTCTTACTTTGCCGCATGGGAGGACTTTATCATAATCAGCATACTTCTGAACTGAACGCTCAGCATATCCGAAATCTCATTTTCGCTGAACAGACAGATGTTGGATGAAAGCAATACACATATACCGTAGGTAAATATCCAGACGTGCCTGAATAAAGTCATAGCGTCCTCTTTTGAAAGCGAGTAATCGTTCATTATATACTCAATGCACTTGTCAGCTGTAACGCCAAGCATAGAGGAAAACATTTCCTCGAAATTGAAAGTATGATCCTGTTCCTTCATAAAAAGAAGTCTGAACAGCTTCGGCTTTTCCTTTGCAAAAGTAATCATCTGAATGCCGACCTGCTTGAATGCCGGCATATCCGGAGTTTCCTTTTCCGCATACTGTCCGAACACTTCCATAGCCGATTCACGGACGCACTGTTCAAGTTCATCCATATTTCTGAATGCCGTAAAGATAGGGCGTGTCGATGTTCCCATAGCCTCTGCAAGACTTCTTGCATTCAGTGATTCAACACCGCTCTCGGCAACTATTCCGAGCGCTATTTCGGTTATCTCTTCTCTTGTATATTTTGCCCTGGGTGGCATAATATCACCTCGTGATATGGATTTTTCTGTAACGCTAATTGCGCATTATTCATATTATATCACCGCTTTTGCATACTGTCAACCGTTTTATATTATCTCTTCAAGCTGTTGAAAAAACAAACAAATGTTTTTTACAGAGTAACAATAACAGGCGTTAAATCGTTTAAAAACTTAACATTTTATGTTGACATATGGCGCCTGATATGTTACTATAATAAAAGCAACAAAAAGGTTCAGGAGGAAATTATTATGGACACACAAAGCAACTATCCTCAGCAGTATGATCAGCCACAGCAGAATCAACAGGCATATAATCAGTACGACCAACAGCAGTATCAGCAGACGTACAACCAACAACAATATCAGCAGGTATACAATCAGCAATACAGTCAGCCGTATCAGTACGGTCCCGCAAGACAGCTCAACACGCACAGAGGACTGCTGAAATTCATATTGCTCGGTATCATTACATTCGGAATTTATCCGTTGGTTTTCTTTTCAGGAATTTCAGAGGATATAAATCTGGTAGCAAGCCGTTTTGACGGCAAGAAGACAATGCACTTCTGCCTTTTGTTCTTCCTGGTAGGACCGATAACATTCGGCATAGCGGATATAGTATGGTTCCACAACCTTTCGTCCCGTATGGGCAACGAGCTGACAAGAAGAGGCATTCCTTATTCGTTCGGCGCAGTTGATTACTGGCTGTGGAATGTTCTTGGATCGCTTATTCTTATAGGTCCGCTGGTTTATATACATAAGCTTGCAAAAGCGTCTGTACTTATTGCTCAGGACTACAACACAAGAGGCTAATAGACAGAGATATAAAACCGACCCGGCTTTGATACCGGGTCGGTTTATTTTTATTATTCCGTTTCAGTATTTATCTCATCTCTGGTAACAGTCGCCTCGTGATTATAAAACTTCTTAAGCTCGTCTACCGACATATAGTCGCCTGTGAGCTCGCCTTTCTCGTTGATAAGATACTTGCCGTTCCACGGTGCCGCCCACAACCACACCGCATTGTCCCTTGCCATTATATCGGGGTCGGGAGCTTTCGCACATTCCGTGAGTGCAAGCATACGCTTGTTTAGCGAAAGTGTGTCAGTAGCGTACATAGCCGCAAGATGTGCCGTATCGGTATTATCATACACATCACAGCCGATTATATCGACATAATCGTCACCGGGGAACATCTGCGGATCAACATCCGCAGTATATACCCACAACAGATTTGACAATCCGTAAAGCTCGTCAAACCGCCTGTGCATTGTCTGCCACAGCCATTTATACGTCTTGCTGTTCTTCTCCCACCAGTACCAGCCGGCATTGTCGGTCGGCAGAGGCGTAAACAGCACAGTAACGCCGCTGTCCTTGAGCACAGAAAGCTGTTTTGCCACAGCGTCCATATCCGACAGCACAGCATAGCATTCCTCGGATATTGTTTCATCTTTAAGAAGAAGTGCCAGCGACTCTTCATTCATTACTGCGAGATCCTCATAGTCACTAATCACCGAGCCAACATCAAAACTGCTCTCGTCAAGGTAGAACGTTGTCTTGCCTACCGGAGTATACCAGTACCAGGTATAGGATACTATGCCGCCGTTCTTCGCCCACTCCTGTGCAAGCTGTATATCGATATTGCTCTTCACAAGCTTTGAACCGCTGGCCGTATAATATCTCAGGTCGCTGACCCTTATCGCAGGAAAACGTCCTGTGTTTCTGACTATAGCGTCTATCTCGGTGTTAGTGTTCGGTGTGACATTCTGTGCGGTAAGCGTTTTCTTGCCGTATATTCTCTTGAAATAATCCATAAGAGCTATACGCTCGGTATTCACGTCTTTCCCGGATATCCACGTTCCTGCATCGCTGTACCGCTTATCGCTTGCCCTTTCGGTATTCTTTACCGTTATCTTGTCAATAGAAACGGTATTTTTGACCGTCTGTAGCGTCACCTTATGCTTTCCCTGCGTAAGATACACCGGACACAGCGAAATTTTTTCAAACGTATCGCTCTGCACCACATTGTATGCGCCGTACAGCTCGCCGTTTATACGCTTATAAACTCCGTTCTCACTGTTGATCTGCTTTTCGCCGTCGATCGTCAGCGTTATGCTTCCGCCCTCTTTCGACAGTGCGCTTATCGAAATATCATAGAACTGAGTTGAAGAAACATCAAGCTCAAACGACGCCTGCGTATACGCACCGACAGTTATATATCCGTCACCGCTGTATTTCTTGCTGTCGGATATAAGTTTGGTATCGGGTATTTTCTCGGCTTCAAGCGTATAACTGAACGCCGATTTATTCAGCTTATATTCCTTTGTGGTGCCCTCCGTGACAATATTCGCCTCGGGTACAGAGCTTTCCTGCACCGCTGTAGTTCCCTCACCCTGTGCAGAAGAAATGTCCATGTAATCTATCTCAGTACAGCCTGCAAGCGTCACTGCCGCAAGCATCGCCGCAAGCGTGCGCACCGCCGTTGTTTTTTTAATGTGCAAGTCAGTCCTCCTGCTTGATAACCACTATGTCGCCCGACTGTATCTTGTCCGTGAACTTCGCACTGCCGCCGTTTACGCTGAGTACAAGTCTGCGTGTGGGATTTTCAATATCGATATTCGCTCTTTCAAACAGGTCGATAAGCATATAAGGCGTCTTACTTTCCTTTTCGGGAAGATCGGTCGGAACGCCGTTGAATATTATCGATACAAAGTTGCCCTGTTCTTCTGCCGGCTCAGTCTGAACTGCCGTATATGTGTTTTCGTCGGCTTCTGTCACCGGGACAGCCGATGCTGCCGTACCTTTTTCAAACCCGAGTATATCGCCGTTTTTCAGTATATAGTTCTCAGGCCGGACCTGTCCGTTTACATACACCTGCGCCGTATCGGTATCTCCGCCGTACTGCATAAGAAACGCTCCGAGCGTTCTTGCATCATGTATTTCTATATTGTCGAGCGGCTGTATCTCATAGTCCCCGCCGACTTCCTTGCCGCTTACATATGCACGCTTTCCCGCAACCGCATTTTCACCGCAGAATATGACCCCGACTTTAGTCAGATCATCTGTATAATCGCGGATAAAAGCGTGCGCATTTTCGCCGTTTACCGCAGGAACAAGAGTGATATCATCACCCTGTTTTATCTTTGTTGTAAGTGCGGCAGGTTTGCCGTTGACCGTGATTATCGCAGGTGTGAATGCAGTGCCTTTGATTATCTTCGTTTCGCCGTTAAGAGTGAACTTAAGCCCTGCTCCGCTGTGTCCCATTATCTGAGAAGTTCTGAAACCTGCCGAGCCGAGCAGTTCAAACACGCTCAGCGATTTTGTATCGAATACTCTTACCTGTTCGCCGTTGAGCGTCACAGTTGAAAAGTCGTAAGCCATATTCGTGCAGGCTGTAACTGCAATGCCGACAGGGGTTACATATTCCGGACCCAGCTTTCTGCCGCCTACATCAACGTTTTTCATAAATTCCTGACCGCCGACCGCTACTCTGCCCGGGTCAATCCCAAGCTTCTCAGCGAGCGCGTCGGTAAGTCCGTTAGCCATACTTCCGCCGCCTATAAGGAACATTGCGGCAGGGCTCTGACCGTTTGCGTCGCACACCGTCTGACTTATCACATCCGCAAGGCTGTCTACAGACGGACTGCATTTCTCGAAGAAATCCGCCTTTGATATAGTCTGCTCCCTGCCGAATATATCACGATATGTAATGCTGTCCGTATCGCCGCTCGCCTGTATCTTCATGCTCTCAGCCATATTGAAGTCAACAAAGAATTTCCTTACTATATCCTCGCTTATCTCATCACCTGCAACTGTCGCCATTGCATAGGCAACTATCGCTCCGTCACGGGCAACCGCAATATCCGATGTACCTGCGCCGATATCAACAAGCGCAATGTTGATAAGTCTTATTTCGGGCGGGATTATCACGTTCATAGCAGCTATAGGCTCAAGCGTCATACTCTTTACCTTAAGCCCGGTCCTGTCGGTTACGGCATATAAGCCCTCTACAACAACCTCGGGCAGGAACGCACCGATAAGGTCTATCGTCACCTTGTCGCCTTTGTGTCCTTCAAGGTTTGCCATTGCATAATCGTCAAGATAATAATGGACTACCGAATGACCGACGCAATAGAAAACCGCTTCTTCATCACGGAACTTCTCGTCGATCCCGCTTTGCGCCTTCTGTATCGTTTCGCATTCCATGGTACGTACCATATCCGCTGTGATAGTGTTCTTATCCGAAACGTCAAAATCCATCGACACACGGTAGGTTTTGAGCGCACGTCCTGCGGCGGCAACCGACACCTCTGTAAGCCTGATGCCGTTGCGCTTTTCAAGCATTTCCTTTACAGTCCTTGCAACCTTTGCAACCTGCTCTATATCCTCGACCTGTCCGTCTATCATAGCGCGCTTCAGGTGCGGAACGCTCTCGGTATCGGTCACATGGAAGGTTTCGCCGTCCATAAAACCCAGTACGCCTACGACCGTCCTTGTGCCTATATCAAGCGCAAAAACCGTATCTCCCTGCGGTTTCAGTGTCTTTTTAGCAGATGCTGACGGCTTCTTTGCCGTAGTTTTCTTTGCTGTGCCTGATTTAGCTGTGGTCTTTTTATTTTCGCTTGTATTTTTTGCGGCAGATTCTTCTTTTCTCGGTCTGCCTCTTCTTTTAGGTGCCGGCATTAAATTTACTCCCTTTCATTAAAAATATAACAAATCGTGTCATAAATTTCGTAAACCCGTGCAGGTTTACTTATCTTTTGATTTTTAGGTTTTCGGCATTTCGATTTTTGCCGATACCGATTTTTCATCGGAGCTTTCACTAATATAATTACTGCTGATTATAATTATAATTAAATTTCCGGAATATTTCAACCTTTTTTCTGTTTTTTATCGCAAAAAAATTGAAAATATCGTCAGGATATGATAGAATAATAACTGATATGGGATATTTGCTTATCCAAACAGGAAAAGAACAGAACGCATGAAGAAGGAGAATATATGGAAATTTCAGATTTTGTCGAAGAAATGCCAACGCCGATCCACGATTTTCTTGTAAAGAACAGCAAAAGTCATACGATACGCTGTTATATGCCGGGGCATAAAGGAATGGAAAATCCGCTTGATATTACCGAAATCGACGGTGCAGACAGTCTTTATGACACAGATACGAACGGCGGAAAAGGGATAATAGCACAAAGCGAAAAAAACGCGTCAAGGCTGTTCGGAAGTAAAAGGACGCTGTACTCCTGCTCGGGAAGTACGCTTGCAATACAGACGATGCTTACTCTTGCAAAGCTGAGAGGAAACGGCAAAGATCATATTATAGCAGGGAGATATTCGCACCGCAGCTTTATAAACTCCTGCGTTCTGCTTGGACTTACTCCGTCATGGGTATACCCCGAAGAATATCTCAGTGCCGCAGTTACCCCTGAAAGCATAGAGGCTAAAATCAATTCAAGAACGCTTGCAGTGTTCATAAATTCAATAGATTATTACGGTGGAATGAGCGATATTTCAGCAATAGCAGAGGTATGCCATTCTCACTGTATACCTTTGCTGGTTGACAACGCACACGGCGCATATCTTAAATTTGCACCGGTAGATCTGCACCCTATGACGCTCGGTGCTGATATGTGTGCGGACAGCGCCCACAAGACATTACCCGTGCTGACGGGCGGCGCATATCTGCATATAGCAAACGAAAAATACTGTTCTATTGCAAAAGAAGCAATGGCGCTTACAGCAACCTCAAGTCCGAGCTATCTTATCCTTGACAGCCTGGACAGATGCAACAGGACAATTGCCGACAAACCGTTTCACATAGCGGAAATCTGCAACAAGATAACTGCACTGAAACAGCACTGTGCGGATATTGGATATATACTGTCGCCGAGCGATTATATGAGGATAACATTCGACTGTGCAGCGGTACATTCGACCGGCTTTGCCATGGCTGATATGCTGAGAGATTTTGACATAGAGTGCGAATATGCGGACGAATACCGCTGTGTAATGCTGTTCGGAAGCGCAACCACGGACGTGGATATCGAAACGATAAAGACGGTTCTTACAGCGAACACTCCAAAATCGATATTTGTAAGAAACCTGCCGTCCCCTCCGATACATATCAGGACCCATACCGCCTGCTCGCCGTCAAAAGCATTCTTTTCCGGAAAGGTGAAACTTCCCGTTATGATGTCGGTGGGCAAGATCTGCGCTACGGCGGCGGCTCCTTGCCCTCCGGGAATACCGCTGATAATGCCGGGCGAAACGATAACGATAGATGCGGCAAGGACGCTCCGTGACAAAGGCGTAAGTGATATTTCGATTGTAGTATAATGTGCCGCAAAAATATAGCATAAACGCCACAGATCATATAAATTCGTAATTTGTCCCTGATTTGCGGTATTACCTTTACTTTAAGGCGAAAATGTGATATAATTATTTTGAAAAATCAAACTTACAAGGATAACCCGGTACAGAAAGGACGGTAATCTTTATGAAACTTATATATGCGATTGTAAATAATGATGATGCTCATTCGGTTTCTTCATCGCTTACTCAGGCAGGTTTTCAGGCAACTAAGCTTGCATCCACCGGCGGTTTTTTAATGTCGGGCAACACCACGTTTCTTATATGCTCAGAGGACGATAAGATAGATGAGATAATCTCTATAATCAAGGATCACTCACACAAGAGAAAACAGTTTGTTCCATCTGCGGCGTCTTACGGTGTCGGCAGTTACACAAGCTTCCCTGTTGAAGTATTTGTCGGCGGCGCAACTATCTTCGTAACCAACATTGAGAGATTTGAGAAAGTCTGATGCCGGGCGATATTGACAGCATAAAACTGTTCGGAAAACAGCGTGAAATAGCTCTGCTGTCTGAAATGTCGGAGAACGACCGACTTCCTCACGGAATAATGCTTACCGGTGAAAAGGGACTTGGCAAGCGTACTCTCGCAAAGTGGTGCGCTATGCTGTACCTGTGTTCCGCACCCGAAAACAATATGCCGTGCGGTAAATGCCGGAATTGCCGTAACATCATTTCGGGCGAGCACGCAGATGTTATATACGCAAAGGGAGAAAAGTACACAAAGGACAGCGTGCGTGACAATGTACGCTTTGCCTCTACTCTTCCGAACGACTGCGATACCAGGGTCTTTATCTATGAGGATTGCGAGGAAATGACGGAAGAACAGCAGAACGTACTGCTGAAAGCTATTGAAGAGCCTTCAAGGCACAACCGCTATATCTTCACCTGCTCGAACACCTCGGCAATTCTGGAAACGATAATGTCAAGACTTGTGACGATTCCCGTTTCGGAAATGACGCAGGACGAGTGTATCGCCTGCCTTGAATATAACGGATGCGACGGTGACAAGGCTAAACAGTCGGCTGAGCTGTACGGGACAAATCCCGGCAAGATACTCGGCATACTGTCCGACGAAAAACGTATAAAGCTTTATGACACAGCGGAAAAGCTGATCGATGCGCTGGAGCGCAGGGACGAATATTCAGCAGCCGCAGTCTTATCGGGCTGTACGGCAAGAGAGGAGCTTTCCTCTGTCACTACCATACTGTATGAGCGTGTTACGCAAACTCTGCGCGAGCTTGAAACAGGTGAAAATTCATCGCAGGTCGCACCACTCAGAACGCTTACGAAAGCAAGGCTTTACCGTCTTTATGAAGTGCTTTCAGAACTTGCGCTTCTTGACGGAACGAATATAAATGTAAAGCTGATGCAGGCATATATGCCGGCAAAGCTGTTTGGTGTACTTGAATAGTCCACCTGTTATGAAAGGAATATAAATGACTGAAATTATAGGCGTCAGATTCAAAGATGTCGGAAAGATATATTACTTCTCTCCCGCCGGCAATAAAATTGAGTGTGGAAGTCACGTTATAGTGGAAACAGCAAGAGGTGTGGAGTGCGGTGAGGTCGTTATCGCAAACCGCAAGGTTGAGGACAGCAAGGTCGTACAGCCTCTCAAAAGCATAATCCGCATTGCAACGGAAAATGATCTGGAAACGCAGAAGAAGAACCGTGAAAAAGAGCAGGAGATCATGAAGGTCTTCACTCAGAAGATAGCCGATCACAAGCTTGATATGAAACCGATCGATATAGACTGCACATTCGACGGAAGCAAGATAC
Organism: uncultured Oscillospiraceae bacterium; assembly: GCA_900539195.1. Classification (GTDB taxonomy): domain Bacteria; phylum Bacillota; class Clostridia; order Oscillospirales; family Ruminococcaceae; genus Ruminiclostridium_E. The sequence continues at coordinate 63,182 of UQBC01000010.1, read as the reverse complement.
TGTTCTACTTTACCGCCGAAAACAGAGTTGACTTCAGAGAGCTTGTAAAAGATCTGGCATCGGTTTACCGCACAAGAATAGAGTTACGTCAGATAGGTGTTCGTGACGAGGCAAAGATGCTCGGCGGACTGGGCATTTGCGGAAGACCGTTCTGCTGTAAGACTTTTCTCGGAGAGTTCCAGCCTGTATCGATAAAGATGGCAAAGGAGCAGTCGCTGTCGCTTAATCCGACAAAGATCTCAGGCACTTGCGGACGGCTTATGTGCTGTCTTAAGTATGAGCAAAACTGCTATGAGGAACTTCTTGCGATAACTCCCAAGGTCGGCGCGCTTGTTGAAACCGCCGAGGGCAGAGGCATTGTCGAGGACGCTAATCTGCTGACAGGCGTGCTCAAGGTAAAGCTTGACAAGAATCCCGACGCCGCCGCTACGGCATTCAAGAGGGAGGATGTAAAGCTTCTCAAGGACGGCAAGATAAGGATCAAGAAGGAAGAATTCCAGGCGCTCAAGGGTCTAGAGGACTAAGTGGCGGCGGGGCGCCGCTGACAATTCCGCCTTTTATAGCGTTTGCAATTGCAATTGGCAGCGATACGGCGGGCGGCAATGTGCCGCTCCAAATTCCACCTTCGGAAATGTTTGCAATTGGCGGACGGTAGTAAAACGGCGGAATTACACAGAGCAATAAATTGAATATGAACGGTCATGGTGGATTGCCGTGACCGCTTTTTTATTGCGGCAATGTGCCATTCATACAGCCGGCAATCAGCGTAACCTCCGTCATTTGCCAACGACTGAAAGCCACAGTAAATTCCGTCTTTTATGGCGTTTGCAATTGGCAATCGGTAGCGATACGGCGAGGTTACACAAAGATGTATTTTATTCAATTAGCAGGAAAACCGCTGTCATAAGACGGTGATTTTTTGTGTTGATCGATAAATTCCCGTTTGACTTTAGTATAATTTTACTCTGTTTTTATATATTCACGGTAGCTGTTTTGTTTGTTCGGTGCTATTATAGCTAAAAAATCACAAATCAAGGAACAACTATGACCTACGAGGAATATACAGCAAATTATCCCGGCGGAGAGGAAGCGTTAATATCAAAGGGCAGGCTTTATGGAATGAACGACGATGTTCCGAAGAAAACGCACATAACGGTAATTGCTTGGCTTTATCGCGGCTGCGGTTGCAGCCGGTGTTACAGGCAACGAGGGACTTGTCTATCTGATAATTTTCGGCGGAATTATAACTATATTCGCCTACATAGTCAAAAGAGCACAGTTTGATACAATGAAACGGGCTGTTGCTACAAGATGAAATTCACAAAGGGCTGTAATATAATGATACCGATAGAGGCAAATTCTCCTGCCGCCGCACTGCCCATTGTCGGCGACGCACTACAGCTTGCGGCAACTTTTGAGGCAATGAAAGAAAAGGACGGGATACTGAATGATATTGCCACCGAATCGGCAGAACTGAGAACAGCATATTATTATCTCAAACACCACAAGATGGGGTACAGGGACTGGGACGTAATGAACGGCGGAGATTGTAAGGTAACTCCTCTCGGAATACTTACACCGATAGGTAAAAATAAATACTGTGCCGTATATATGGGTAAGGTCAACACTGTGAAAATTCCTGCGTACCTGAATTACATCAACGACTGAACACATATGTTTTTATTCTGACAACCTGTTTGACAAACAGTCTGTTTGATAGTATAATGGAAATATATCAAGCTTTAAGGAGAACGGAATGAACATAGGTGTTGACTGCGACGGCGTACTCACCGACCTGTCCGAATTTATAATCGAATACGGCAAGAAGTGGTTCAGGCGTGAACCGGACAATCCGTCAGGATACAGAGCTACCGAGGTTTTCGGTTGTTCAAAGCTGAGCGAGGCTATGTTCGGCGTCCGTTATTTCTTATCATACTGTAAAAATGCGCATCCACAGGAAAATTCGCTGAGTGTTATAGAAAACTTCAAGAAAAACGGTCACGGGGTATATCAGATCACCGCAAGACATTTTGCGGCATACAAAAATCCGCTCGGACTTTACAGCAAGAAGCTGTACACCGACTGGATACGGAAAAACAATTACAATTTTGACGGTACTTATTTCTGCACCGAAAAGGATTCAAACGGGGACAAGCTGAGAGGGTGCAGAGAATACAAAATTGATATAATGATCGACGATAACCCGAAAGTGTCAACGTTCTTAGCCGATAACGGCATACAGGTATTGCTGTTTGACGCACCTTACAACCGGGGGTTGGAGCACAAGAATATCAGACGTGTGCATAATTGGAAAGAGATAGGGGAAGTTGTAGAGTTAATGAATAATGAATAATGAATGATTAATAATGAATAATTGCGGAGCCACCTGCGGTGGGAATTTTAAATTGAGATAGTGCAGAGCGATGGATAGCGGTGCTTTGCATAGTATGTGGAAAACAATTCAGATAGACTGCATTCAGGAATAAATTATTTGATTCCAAATCAATTTTTCACTCTTTTATCTGTCCGAAATTCTTGACAAGTTTCATTGTGGTGTGCTTTGCAAGGATTAAAAATAATGCCGATGAGTTTTCATCGGCATTTGTTATATGCGGTTTTAAGCGAACACGGTGAAATTATCGTTTTCGGCAACGGGCTTTCCGTCGGGGGTGTCACTGTACTCTATGCGGTAATCTATGCCGTGCTCTCTCAGCATATCAAAAAGCGGAGCGTACATATCGAGAATACGTCCTGCGTTTTTTGCATTCAGCCATATACGGCTGTTTTCTTCGCATTCGGGCGGCGTCGGCAGTGAATCAAGCACGGGCATCATACGCTTTAATATCTTCTGCTCACGGTTTGTGAGAATGCGCCTGTGAAATATCATCTTCATAAAGGCGACTATATCGTATTCACGTTCTTTATGCGGCACAAACACACGGATATATCTTGCGTAAGGTTCGCCGTTCACACGGTGGTCATACAGCATATCCGGACGTTTTCTGCGGGTAACCTCAAGGGCGGTTTCTTCCTGCCATTTTGCAACGGCATCGTGCGCACCTGTCAGCAGAACAGCGGGAACGGCTCTGTCGTGCCATATCTCCGGACGGGTGTACTGCGGATGCTCAAGCAGACCGTTATAATGGCTCTCTATGCTGTAGGCATCGCTGTTGGGAAGCACTCCGTCCTGAAGTCTAGCTATCGCATCGGTCAGTATAAGCGCAGGAAGCTCGCCGCCGGTCAGAACGTAATCTCCTACCGAGATCTCCTCCGCATTCAGCTCGTCAAGCACTCTCTGGTCAACACCTTCATAATGTCCGCAAAGTATTATAAGGCTGTCCTCTGCGGCAAGCTCTTTCACAATATCCTGCGTCAGCACTCTGCCCTGCGGCGACATATATATCACACGGGGAGAAGTATCCGACTCCTGCTTTATTGCGGTTATGCAGTCATATATAGGCTGTGCCTGCATGACCATACCCGTGCCGCCGCCGTAAGCCTTGTCATCGACACGGTTGTGCTTATTTCCGGCATAGTCACGGATATTGTGACAATGTATATCTATATGACCTGCTTTTCTTCCTCTGCCGACTATGCTTTCCGACAGGTACGATTCGCACATATCGGGAAAAAGGGTAGCTATATCAATCCTTATCATAGGTTCTCCGTTTATTCTTCGTCAAACAAGCCGTCAAGCGGTCTTATAACAAGATAGCCGTCATCTATATTCTTTTCGAGCAGAACCTCAGGAATTGCAGGGAACATCAGTTCCTTGCCGTCGGGGGTCTTAAGCTCGTATACGTCCGCCGCACCGTGCTGGTATATGTCGGTGACCTTGCCGTAAACCTTGCCCGTATCTGCGTCACGGACTTCTAGGCCGATAAGGTCCTGAATGAAGTTTACGCCCTCGGGCAGTTCCACATCGTCACGATCCATATAAAGCATTTTGCCGACTATCGTCTTAGCCTCGTCAACATTATCTATACCGCCGAGTTTAAGCACGGCGAGAGTTTTATGGGGACGTGCCTTTTCGACCTCAAGCTCCTGCTTGTCCTTTCCCAAAAACAGCCTGTCAAAGCTGCATATTACATCGGCACTGTCGCAGTAATACTGTACTCTGACTTCGCCGCCAAGCCCTTGTGTCGCTACTATCTTACCTATCTCAAGAAACTGTTTTCTCATACTGTCCTCACTTGCTCATTATTTCAAGAATGTCTGCGGGCTTACGGGCGATATACTTTGCGCCGTTGTCACGAAGCTCCTTTTCGGTGCGAAAGCCCCACAAAACTCCGCAGGAGGTGAAACCTGCATTTACGGCGGTTTGCATATCTACTCCGCTGTCGCCTATGTACAGCACCTCGCAGGGCTGTACGCCCAGCTTTTCAGCTACATCAAGCGCACCGTCGGGGCAGGGCTTCGCCTTTATCCTGTCGTCAAGTCCTCTTATATAATCGAACACACCGCCGCCTAAAAAATGTGGAACGACCTGCTGTGCTATATCGTGCGCCTTGTTGGTTATGACGCCGAGTTTCATACCTTTTTCACGGGCGGAACGTAAAAGCTCGGGTATGCCGTCATAGGGGGCGGTCTTATCCTCGCTGTGAGCGGAATAATACTCCATAAACATAGCGAGCGCCTGCTCCTTATACTCCTGCCTGTCGGGCGGCAGGCACCGCTCTATCAGCTTAGGTATGCCGTTTCCGACAAAATATTTGTATTCGTCTATCGTGTGGGTAGGAAATCCTAATTTGCACAAAATGTTATTTGCGCTGTCGCCCAGATCGTCAATCGTATTCAAAAGCGTACCGTCAAGGTCGAAAATAAGTGCTTTATAACTCATAAAATACCTCTTTTTCTATGCTGTTTTCTATAATATTATATAGCTTAACGGTTGTTCTGTCAACCGAGATGATATATTAAATTGCGGGAATTTGCACAAAAAGTTATTGATTAAATGCCGTTATTATGCTAAAATCGGTACATACGGCAAGATGTGTCGTAAACAGGCTTTGCATAAAACATCAAGAAAGGAAAAAGCTATGAGCACAAAAATGTACATAAACGGCAGTGACAGAAAGGGGCATATAAACCCGGAGATCTACGGTCATTTTTCGGAGCATCTGGGCAGATGTATATACAACGGTATATATGTCGGTGAGGACAGCAGTATTCCGAACACGAGAGGCATCAGAAACGATATAGTCGAGGCTTTTAAGAATATTAAGATGCCTGTCCTGCGCTGGCCGGGCGGATGCTTTGCGGACGAGTATCACTGGAAGGACGGAATCGGAGAAAAGTCACAGCGCAAGAAGATGATAAATACCCACTGGGGCGGAGTGACGGAGGACAACAGCTTCGGCACGCACGAATTCTTCGATTTCTGCGAGATGGTAGGCTGTGAGCCGTATCTGTCGGGCAATCTCGGCTCGGGTACTGTGCAGGAAATGTCGGAGTGGATAGAATATATCACCTCGGACAACGATTCGCCTATGACGCAGTTAAGAAAGAAGAACGGCAGGGAAAAGCCGTGGAAGCTGAAATATCTCGGAGTCGGAAACGAGAGCTGGGGCTGTGGAGGAAATATGTCACCGGAGCAGTATTCCGCACTTTACAGGCAGTATCAGACGTATTGCAGAAACTACGGCGACAATCATCTTTATAAAGTGGCGTGCGGACCGAGTGCGGATGATTATAACTGGACGAAGGTTATAACAGAAAATATCAAGCCGTGTCACACTAATGCGGTGAGCCTGCACTACTATACTGTGCCTACGGGAAAATGGGAAGATAAGGGCAACGCTACCGGATTTACCGACGAGGAATATTACATAACGCTTGAAAAAACGTGGTATATGGAAACGCTTGTAAAGCGTCACTGCGATATTCTTAATGTAAATAATCCCGAAAATAACATAAAACTGGTTGTAGATGAGTGGGGAACGTGGTATAATGTAGAGGAAGGCACTAATCCGGGATTTTTATTCCAGCAGAATACGATGCGTGACGCTATGGTGGCATCGATCAATCTGAACATTTTCAACAGCCACTGTGACAGGATCTCTATGGCTAATCTTGCGCAGGCGGTGAACGTTCTTCAGGCGCTTATCCTTACGGAAGGCGAGAGAATGATACTTACGCCTACATATCATGTGTTTGACCTGTACAAGAACCATCAGAACGCAGAGCTGTGCTACAGCAGTATAGCGGACGAAAAGCAGGAGGGATATAATCTTCCCGTTATTTCGCAGAGCGTATCGGTAAACAGCGACAACGAAATGACTTTAACGGTTTCAAACTGCTCGCTTACGGAATGCAGGACGATAGAAGCGGATATATGCGGATTCAGTTTTGACTCTGTAAGAGCAAGGATACTGAGCGCAGAGAGCAATGCTCACAACACCTTTGACGAGCCGGAAAACGTTACGATCACGGAATTTGACAAGGTAACAAAGAGCGACAGCGGAATAACATTCACGCTTCCGCCTTGCAGTGTTGCTGAAATAATTCTTTCATGAACGTCTGCAAAAGATGTCTGCTGAGCCGTATGAGTGCCGAGGCGTTTCAGAATATCAAAGAGAATATAGAGCTTATTCCCGATGAGAAAAAAACTGATGAAGCGCTGTACAAAAAACGTCTTGAAATATGTACGGAGTGCGACTGCCTTATAAACGGTATGTGCAGTAAGTGCGGTTGTTTTGTGGAGATGAGGGCGGCTTATGCTGTCAGCCGATGTCCGCATGAAAACAAGCTCTGGTAAGTGAAAGGAAAAAATGTTATGGCTAATATGAAAAAGCTCGAGCGTGATTACGGCGATATTCTGTGGACCGGCAAAAAGTGCATAATGGGTATGCCTATCTCATTTACAAGATATATACTTACGTCAAGCGTATTATATACGAAGGTGGGATTTCTCAATATCAAGGAGGACGAGATCGAGCTTTACAAGATAGTCGACAAGACTATGAAGCTGTCACTGGGTCAGAGAATGGTAGGATGCGGTACTATCGTAGTAACGTCAAGGGATTGCGATACTCCGAACAAGGAGCTTAAATCCGTCAAAAAGCCGAGAGAAGTTAAGAAGATACTTGACGAGGCGGTAAAGCTGGAGCGTGACAAGTATATGGTAAGAGGCAGAGATATGGTCGGTGCAAACCTGCACGGTCACGGCGATATGGGCGAGGACAATCTGCACAGCGAAGATTTTGACGAAATGGCGGATATGTAATTGGACAAGATAAAGGAAATATTTAAAATGGCTCTGCACCCTTCACAGTGGAAGGAGCTTTTCACAAGATACCGTGAGATAATAATGTATATTATCTTCGGGGCGCTTACAACGCTTGTGTCGATAGTGACATACTTTATAATCCGCTGTATATTCCCGAGCGAAGAAAGCGTACCTCTGTTTTTAAAATGGACGTACAGGCTCAATTTCAGCGGAGGGGATTCTTCAACGGTATTGCCCAACATCATATCGTGGATAGTGTCGGTGACATTTGCGTATATCACGAACAGGATATGGGTATTTCAAAGCAAGGTAAAGGGCTTTGGCAAGAATATAGTGCAGGCGCTGTCATTCTATGCAGCAAGACTGTTCACGCTGTTTGTCGACCTTATAATAATGTTCCTGCTTGTAAATCTTCCGGGCATCGAGAACGGGCTTTATGAGTTCTGTGCTAAGGTGTTCTCGAACATTGTTGTACTGGTGCTGAATTATGTTTTCAGCAAGGTGTTTGTGTTCAGAAAAGAGAAAAAACAATAAGCTGTATAAAACTGAAGCGCAGTCTTTTTGACTGCGCTTCAGTTTTCACGATAAAGTAAAAAGGACTGTGCAAATGCACAGTCCTCTTTTTTCATTACTTGTCAAGATTGTACTTCTTCTTGAACTTGTCAACACGTCCGCCTGTGTCAACCAACTTCTGCTTTCCTGTAAAGAAAGGGTGGCACTTCGAGCAGATTTCAACCTTTATATCCTGCTTGGTTGATCTTGTTTCGATAACCTCGCCGCAAGCACACTTGATAGTGGTGGGCTGGTAGTTAGGGTGGATACCTTCTTTCATGCTGTCACCTCCTGACCTTTAGAATTGATCTAAATTACAGCTTTCGCCATGATTTCAGAATACTGCGCTTTCACGCTTAGGTTACTATTATAACATATACAAAACTGTTTTGCAATAGTTTTTTCAAATTTCCCAAAAAAATTATATCACAGACAGTTTCAGCCTACTATCTTTGTGAAATCTGCCGAGAGCTTAACCTGCTTTTCAGCCGCATCTTCAATGCTTGTGCCTACTGTTGTGTAGTAGAGCTTGATTTTAGGCTCAGTACCGGAGGGTCTTATTACTACGCTTGCGTTATCCTCAAGGTAGAATGTGATAACGTTTGACTTGGGGAGCGTCAGCTCTTCTGTCTTGCCGCTTTCGTAATCTGTCTTTACGCTGAGCTTGTAGTCAGCCTTGCCGATAACCTTAAGACCTGCAACAGCGTCAAGCTTTTCGTTTCTGAGAGTATCCATAATAGCGTTCATCTTCTTCATACCTGTTTCGCCCTCGAATGTGAAGGTATCAAGCTTGTTGCAGTAGAAGCCGTAGTCGCTGTACATCTTTGCTCTTGCCTGTACAAGAGAAATACCCTGTGAACGATAGAATGCCGCCATCTCGCAGATAAGCATAGACGCTACAACAGCGTCCTTATCTCTTACATAAGAGCCTGCAAGATAGCCGTAGCTCTCTTCAAAACCGAAGATATATCTGTTTTCCTCGCCCTTTGCCTCTAAGAAGCCGATCTGCTCACCGATGAACTTGAAGCCTGTAAGGACTTCTCTGAGCTCTACGCCGTACTTAGCGGCGATAGCCTTTACAAGATCGGTAGTAACTATAGTCTTTACTGCAACGGGGTTTGCGGGCATTGTACCTGCGGCTGTACGCTCCTTGCAGATATATTCGAGCAGCATTGCGCCTACCTCGTTACCTGTGAACAGAACGTAGTTGTCGCCGTCGGGAACTGCGATACCTACACGGTCGCTGTCGGGGTCGGTAGCAAGCAGTAAGTCGGGCTTTTCCGTCTTGCAAAGATCAAGACCTAAGTGCAGAGCTTCCTTTATCTCGGGGTTGGGATAGGGGCAGGTAGTAAAGTTGCCGTCGGGCATTTCCTGTTCCTTAACAACTACAACGTTGTTTATACCGATTTCCTTTAAGATACGGCGGACGGGCTTGTTGCCTGCACCGTTAAGAGGAGTATAAACGACCTTAAGTCCGCTCTTTGCGCAAAGCTCGGGGTGGATAGACTGCTTTTTAACGTTTGCAATATATTCGTCAATAACATCCTGACCGATGTACTTTATTTTTCCTTCGTTTACGAACTGCTCAAAGTCGCCGCTCTTTACGTCTGCGAAGATATTAAGCTTCTCAATCTCGCCGAGAATCTTTTCAGCGGCTTCAAGAGTAACCTGACAGCCGTCGCTTCCGTAAACCTTGTAACCGTTGTACTTTGCGGGGTTGTGGCTTGCGGTAACAATGATACCTGCGTCACAGCCGAGCGCTCTTACAGCCCAAGAAAGCATAGGTGTGGGCATAAGCTCTGTGTAGATGTTTGCTGTAATGCCGTTTGCGGCAAAGATAGAAGCAGCGTGCTTTGCGAATACGTCAGACTTTATTCTGCTGTCGTATGCAACAGCAACCTTAAGATCGCTCTTGCCTGTGTTCTTGAGGTAGTTTGCAAGACCCTGAGTAGCCTTACCTACGGTATAAACGTTCATTCTGTTTGTACCTGCGCCGATAACGCCTCTCAGACCGCCCGTACCGAATTCAAGATCACGGTAGAAACGGTCGTTTATTTCTTCGTCCTTGCCCTTTACGCTCTCAAGCTCTGTCTTTAAATCGGGATCCTTGACCGCTTTTTCAAGCCATTCGTTATAAAGCTCTGTAGTGTTTGCCATAATAGTCTGTCCTTTCTGTATAAAACGGTAGCACAGTTTGCTGTATTTAAAAATTAGGTAAATATAGCTGTGGCTAACCTAAAATTCCATTCACCAACAGTATAACATTTTTCCGCCGTAAATGCAAATAAAATCGTAAAAATATTATAAAATTTTTTGGAATCAAAAATTCCCGTTTTTGTTGAAAATATACCTAAAACGTTGTATAATCATTACATAGCAATCACTTAAAATGATATGAAACGGGTGTAAATATGTATTCTCAGGTAAACGGTATGGGACTTTTCGGTATGAATGCCTTTAAAGTCACCGCAGAAATAATATCCTCAAGAGGTCAGCCGTCCTTCGATATAGTAGGTCTGGGCGACCTTGCGGTACAGGAAAGCAAAATGCGTATAAAAGGTGCTCTTTCAGGTATCGGCATAGCGATAAGCGGTCAGAAACTGACGGTCAACTTAGCTCCGGCAGATGTACGCAAATGCGGCTCGCTGTACGACTTCACGATAATCGCCGCCATTCTTGCGGTAAACAACATAATAACCGACGATTTATCGGACTGCGCCTTTATCGGAGAGGTTTCGCTCGGAGGCTCGCTTGTTTTCACGGGCGGAATTATCAGCATGGCAATAGAAGCCAAAAAATGCGGTATAAAACGGCTGTTTCTCCCTGCCGAAAACGCTAAGGAAGCGTCCGTTGTCGAGGGTCTGTCCGTATACGGCATTAGCCATATTTCCGATCTTATAAACCATTTTACAGGAAAGAAGCGTATATCGCCCGAACCTCCCTACGTTCCGTCCGCAGAGATGTTTGAAACGGAGGACTTATCCGATGTAAAGGGTCAGGCACTCGCCCGTCACGCTCTGGAGGTAGCCGCCGCAGGCTTCCACAACGTACTTCTCATAGGCCCTCCAGGCACGGGAAAAAGCATGATAGCAAAGCGTATACCGTCTATCCTTCCTCCGATGACATTTGACGAAAGTATCGAAACAACAGGAATACATTCAATAGCAGGTATGCTCGACCGTGAAAAGCCGATAGTCACGGTACGTCCGTTCAGAAGCGTATCACATACCGCCTCGGCAGTCGGTCTTATCGGCGGCGGAAGTATCCCACGCCCGGGAGAAATATCACTCGCACATAACGGAGTGTTATTTCTTGACGAGCTGCCGGAGTTTGACCGCAGGACGCTCGAAACGCTCAGACAACCGCTTGAGGACGGAGTTATAACCATATCACGAGCGCAAGGGTCGGTGTCCTACCCGTGCGATATTATGCTTGTTGCCGCAATGAACCCCTGCCCTTGCGGAAACTTCGGCAACCCGAAGGGGAAATGCACCTGCTCTCAGAATATGATACAGAATTATCTCGGCAAAATAAGCCGTCCTGTTCTTGACAGGATAGATATACAAGTGGAAATGCCGCAGTTATCTTACGAGGAAATAAGCAGTGCGAAAAAGGGCGAACCGAGCAGTGCCGTGCTTGAACGTATAATGAAAGCTAGAGAAATACAGCAAAAGCGTTTTGCGGGTACGGAAATACGCTCGAACTCCAAGATACCTCCTGCATATCTTCACGAAATGTGTCCTATGGACGAAAACGCAAAGAAGATGCTCTCCGACTGCTTTGATAAAATGGGGCTGTCGGCAAGGGCATACGACAGGATACTTAAGGTCGCTCGCACCTGCGCTGACCTTGCAGGAAGCGAGATAATAAGGCGGCAGGATATATCCTCGGCGGTAAATTTCAGAAGTCTTGACAGAAAATACTGGGGCGCAGGGAAATAACCGTCATTTTGCCGCTTATCATATTTATCATATTTATCATATTTATTATTTATAGTGCGGTAAAATATCTGACAAATCGACCTTGTTTTTACCGCCGCAGAGTTATAAAAACGCCGAAATTTTTCTGTCGGCTTGACAAAAACGAAATCAAAATGTTAAAATAAATACAGTCGAGTAGCGAAAGCGTAAATCCGGACACGGATTTACGCTTTATTTTTTTGCCAAAAGAAAGGAATATAAATATGGAACAGAAAAAAGTAAACAGGCTCGGGACAGAGCCTGTAAAAAAGCTGTTGCTCAAAACGGGGCTTCCCGTGATACTCTCAATGGTATTGCAGGCGGTCTACAACATAGTTGACAGCGCATTTGTAACGAATATGCAGACAGGCGGCGAGGCGGCATTCAACGCACTGACACTTGCCTTTCCTATGCAGATGCTTATGGTGGCAGTAGGTATAGGCACAGGTGTTGGAGCAAATGCTCTGCTTTCAAAATCTCTCGGACAAAGCGATAAGGAAAAAGCGAGCCTAACCTCCGGCAATGCGGAATTTCTTGCGCTTATAATATATGTTGTTTTTCTGCTTGTCGGGCTGTTCGGTGTTGAGCCTTACATCCGCACGCAGACGCAGGACGGGGAAATAGCGGGAATGGCGGTCGATTACCTTACGATATGCTGTACAATGTCATTCGGCATCACATTCTTTTCGATATATGAAAAGCTGTTGCAGGCAACGGGCAGGTCGCTTTTTTCAACGATAGCCCAGATAGCAGGCGCTGTCACCAACATAATACTCGACCCGATAATGATATACGGTCTTCTCGGTTTTCCGGAAATGAAAGTAAAAGGTGCGGCTCTCGCAACGGTTATCGGTCAGATAGTTTCTCTTGTCACCGCTCTTATCTTTCATATCAAATTCAACACGGAAATAGTAAAAAAACTGCGTTACAAAAAGCCCGATATGAAAATTATCAAAGGTATATACTCTATAGGGCTTCCGGCTATAATCGCACAGGCGCTTATGTCGATAATGACCTACAGTATGAACGTAATCTTAGGCTCGGTAAGCGTGGACGCTGTCACCGCCTACGGACTTTACTACAAGGTACAGCAGTTCTTCCTGTTTGCCGCTTTCGGTATGCGTGACGCAATAACTCCTGTTATATCCTACGCTCACGGAATGGCAGACAAAGCCCGTATCAAAGACGGCGTAAAGTACGGAATGCTCTACACGCTTATAATAATGGCGCTCGGCACAATACTTATTGAAATTTTCGCCGTACCTCTCGGCGAGATGTTCTCGCTTTCGGGCAACTCACTCCGGCTATGCACAGACGCAATGCACATTATTACAATAAGCTTTGTATTTGCAGGAATGAATATCGCATTTCAGGGCATATTTCAAGCGATCGACGGCGGTTTGCAATCGCTCATAGTATCGCTCTTAAGACAGCTTGTGCTTGTACTGCCGGTAGCGTGGGGATTTTCGCTGCTTGTTCTCGGCGGTGCGCCGGATATGCTTATGTGGTGGGTGTTCCCGATAGCAGAAGCTATCTCCGCTCTTGTTTCCGTTATCTTTATGATCAGGCTTAACAAAACAAAAATAGCCGTGCTGAACTGACAAAAACAGCCCACTGATTTTACACAGTGGGCTGTTTTACTATATTCTGAAATTAACTCAATCTACAAGCTCGGGATCAAATGTTTCGTGCCACGGAAGTCCCCACTTGTTCAGTGCGTCCATAAACGGATCGGGATCGAATTCCTCGATGTTGTAGACGCCGGGCTTCTTCCACTTGCCTGTCATTACCATCATTGCTCCTATCATAGCGGGAACGCCGGTCGTATAGCTGATAGCCTGCGAGCCGACCTCCTTGTAGCATTCCTGATGGTCACAGCAGTTGTAAACCTTGTAGTGTACTTCCTTGCCGTCCTTCTTGCCTATGCAGATACAGCCGATATTGGTCTTGCCGACTGTTCTCGGACCGAGCGATGCAGGGTCGGGTAAAACTGCCTTAAGGAACTGGAGCGGTACTATCTCTCTGCCCTCGTACATAATGGGCTTGATAGATGTCATACCGACATTTTCGAGGCACTTCAGATGTGTGAGGTAGCTCTGTCCGAATGTCATAAAGAAACGGATACGCTTGATACCCTTGATATTGAGTGCAAGCGATTCAAGCTCCTCGTGGTGCAGAAGGTACATATCCTTCTTGCCGACCTGCTCAAAGTCGTACTCTCTCTTTATCTCCATAGGCTCGGTTTCTACCCACTTGCCGTCCTCGATGTAGCTGCCCTTTGCGGATACCTCACGGATATTTATCTCGGGGTTGAAGTTTGTCGCAAACGGGTAACCGTGGTCGCCGCCGTTGCAGTCGAGAATATCAATATAATTGATCTCGTCAAAGTAATGCTTCTGGGCATAGGCGCAGAATACACCGGTTACACCGGGATCGAATCCGCTTCCGAGAAGTGCGGTTATTCCTGCCTTTTCAAACTTCTCTCTGTATGCCCACTGATACTTATACTCAAACTTTGCCGTGTCGGGATGCTCATAGTTTGCAGTATCAACATAGTCTGTCTTTGTTTCAAGGCAGGCGTCCATTATTGTAAGATCCTGATAAGGGAGCGCAACGTTTATTACTATGTCAGGCTTTTCCTTATTTATAAGCTCAACGAGCTGAGGAACGCTGTCTGCATCTACCTGTGCAGTCGTTACCTTAGTCTTTGTGCCTTTTTCTTCAACCTGCTTTTTCAGTGCGTCGCACTTTGACTTTGTGCGGCTGGCAATGCAGATCTCAGTGAAAACCTCGCTGTTCTGACAGCACTTATGAACTACTACTCCGGCAACGCCGCCGGCACCTATTATCAATGCTTTTCCCATCTCTATTTTCCTTTCCGTTCTGCCATATGGCAGACAGTCGCTTGAGTTACAAGTAGATTATACACTATCGTGTGTAAAAAAACAAGCAAATATTTATATACTGCATACAAGCACGCCGTAATCAAACGGCGACAGCTTTATCGTCTTTTCTTCGCTCTCGTGGGGCTTTCTGAGGAATTTCGGGTCGGTGTATTCGCCTTTCATATAGTCGTCAAGCTTAAACGTCTTAGGATATTTCGACTTGTTCAGGAATATAACGGCTGCCTCGCGGTTGAGCTTGTCAATCCTTGCAAATACACATTCTTCAGGCGTACAGCTTAAAAACTTCATTTCACCCTGAGCGAACGCCTTGCTTGACTTTCTTATCACGGCAAGCTGTTTTGTGAAGTCTATCATATCAAGATTTTCCTTGCCCCACGGATAGCAGCGTCTGTTGAACGGATCCTTATAGCCCTCAAGTCCTGCTTCATCGCCGTAATATATGCACGGCACACCCGGCAGGAAGAATTGAAGTACCATAGCGCATTTAAGCAATGAAAGGCCGTAAACGTACTGTTCCGGAGAAAGATAGCGTTCAGCCTGCCATTCTCTGTCGTGCCAGCCTACATCTTCTCCTGCAAGTCTTGTCAGAATACGTTCGGTATCGTGAGTTGACAGGAAGTTCATCAGCATATCGGCACTGGGCTTGGGATAATGTTCAAGTATAGTCATAACTCCGTCCTCAAAGCCTCTTGCATTGCCGTACTTACAGTAGTTTATGATAGCTTCCTTGAAAGGATAGTTCATAACGCTGTCAAGCTGACCGCCTATAAGATAACGTCTGCGGACACCGTAACTCTCCTTGTTTGACGCATCTTCCCATACCTCGCCGTATATTACCTTGTCGTCGCCCTTGGCTTTTACAGCCTTATTGAGATTGTCAAGGAATTCATCGGGAAGCTCATCGGCAACGTCAAGTCGCCAGCCTCTTGCACCCTTGTCTATCCAACGCTGTAATATACCGTTATCGCCGCAGATGTATGCGGTGTAGTCAGGGTTGTTCTCATTTACATTAGGCAGAGTTGTAATGCCCCACCACGATTCATAATCGAAAGGATAGCGTGAGAAGCAGTACCAGTTTTTATATTTGCTGTCGGGATCTCTGTATGCGCCCTCGTGATCTCCGTATCTGCCGAACTTGTTGAAATAGATACTGTCTGCGCCTGTATGCGAGAATACACCGTCAAGGATAATATCTATGCCGTGCGTTTTGGCTTCCTTGCACAAATGCTCAAAATCCTCGTCTGTACCGAGCATAGGGTCGATATGCTCATAACAGGCGGTTGAATAACGGTGATTTTCGTGGGATTCAAAAATAGGGTTCAGATATAAACAGGTAACGCCTAAGCTTTCAAGATAAGGAAGCTTACTTTCTATACCCTTAAGGTCGCCTGCAAAGTAGTCGTTGTTGCGGATTATGCCCTTATCATCGGGGCGGAAGAAAGGCGTATCCTCCCAGTTTTCATGCACTATTCTGTCCGAGGGCACATTTTCGTGCTTTTCGCCGCTGCGGCAGAATCTGTCGGGGAATATCTGATACATAATGCCGCCCTTTATCCAATCTGGAGCCGCCATATCCTTATCAAAGACGGTAAGCTGGAACAGCTCGCCGTTATCAAGAACGCCTGTTCTCGCTCCGCTGCGCTTCACATATCTTCGGTTGCCGTCTATCATCAGCGAAAAATAGTAATGATGCAGTCCGATGTGCTGAGGGTTGAAGTTACAGGTGAACACGTTGCAGTCTGTTGTGCTGTCGGTTATCTCGAGCGGTACAAAACGTTCTTTTTCACCCGGACGGAACATTACGAGAGTAGGGTCTGTAACGTGCCATTCCTTAGGAAAACGCAGAGAAAACGTGCTGGGCTGAAACTGTCTTATCGCTCCGAACGGGCTCTTGTAGTTCAGATCAAAGCAGTCGAATATCGGAGTATCCATTAAAAACATTCCTTTCGGATTAAAATCGGAGGGGTTTTAATCGGGTTTTAAATACCCGAAAAAGTCCGTTGATTACAACGGACTTTTTGCTGTATGTCGGTTTATTGATCAAAATAACTTCCAGATGTCACGCGCATAATCTGTAACGGCACGGTCAGCAGAGAAGATACCTGAGGAAGCGATATTTGTAAGGGACATCTTGTTCCACTGATACTTATCCTTATAAGTTTCGCTTGCCTTGGCCTGCATTCCTCTGTAGCTGTCAAAATCAGCAAAGCACATATATCTGTCTGCGTGACGCAGTGAGTTTGCAACTTCTTCAAATGTAGCGCCGTTGATGCCCTTGTACATCTTTTCGAGCACGCTCTTGATAACAGCGTGTGAGTTGTATATCTTTTCGGGGTTATAGCCCTCAGCCTTGAGCTGATTTACTTCAGGTGTCGACATACCGAAGATAAAGATGTTATCATCGCCTACGGCACCGTGGATCTCAACGTTTGCACCGTCATAAGTACCCATTGTAAGAGCACCGTTGAGCATAAGCTTCATATTACCTGTACCGGAAGCCTCTGTGCCTGCGAGAGAGATCTGCTCTGAAATTTCGCTTGCCGGCATAAGTATCTCCGAAAGTGTTACCTTGTAATCTTCAAGGAATACAACAGCGAGCTTTTCATTAAGCTTGGGGTTCTTCTTGAGCTCTTCGCCTATGCACCAGATCATCTTGATTATCTGCTTAGCCATATAGTAGCCGGGCGCTGCCTTTGACGCAAATATATATGTCTTGGGAACAAAGTCGGCATCAGGGTTATTGAGCAGATAAAGGTAATCTGCGATAATGTTCATTGCATTTAACTGCTGACGCTTGTATTCGTGCAGACGCTTTACCTGTACATCGAAAATACCGTTGCAATTGAGCTTAGTGCCTGTTGTATTGTATACATACTTTGCGAAAGCCTGCTTGTTAGCCAGCTTTACAGCGGCTAATTTATCAAGAACCGCCTTGTCATCCGCAAACTTCTTGAAGTCTGCAAGCTTTGACGCATCCTTCTTGAAGCCGTCGCCTATGCACTCGGTAAGGAGGTTCGTAAGTCCCTGATTGCTTGCAAGTAACCAACGGCGGTATGCGATACCGTTTGTAACGTTCTTGAAGGCATCGGGAGTAACAGTGTACTGATCATGGAATACGCTGTCCTTGATGATTTCGGAGTGGAGCTTAGAAACGCCGTTTACCGAGCTGCTTGCAGCACAGCAGAGGTTAGCCATCTTTACACGGTTGTCAAGAATTATAGACATTCTTGTAACCTTTTCGCTGTCGCCGTTTGTTACTTCCATAAGATGAGCGCAATAACGGTTGTTTATCTCAACTATAATAGCGTAGATTCTGGGGAGTATTCTCTGCATAAGGTCAACATCCCATGTTTCAAGCGCTTCTGCCATAACAGTGTGGTTTGTATAAGCAAATGTATTTGTGATGATGTTCCACGCTTTATCCCATTCATAACCGCAGTCATCGAGCAGTATTCTCATAAGCTCGGGGATTGCAAGTGTGGGGTGTGTATCGTTTATATGGATAGCTACCTTTTCGTGCAGATTTTCAAGAGTACCGTAAACGTTCATATGACGCATTACGATATCGCCTATAGATGCAGCGCTCATGAAGTACTGCTGACGCAGACGGAGCGCCTTACCTTCAAGGTGGTTATCATTGGGGTAAAGTACCTTTGTAAGTGAATGTGCGATATTATTTGCACCGATAGCCTTTGCGTAATCGCCCTGATTGAACATATTCATATCGAACGACATACTCTCTGCACTCCAAAGACGGAGCTTTGATACGCCCTTGCTGTCGTAACCTGACACATACATATCATAAGGAACAGCGTTTACCGTCTTATAGTTAACGTGGTTTACGCTGTGGTAGTTCTGCTCCCACTTCTCGTGGATCTCACCGTCAAAGTGAACTTCGATAGCCTGGTCGGGTACGGGTACGAGCCATGCTCTGCCGCCGGGTAACCATTCATCGGGAAGCTCCGTCTGCCAACCGTCGATGATCCTCTGCTTGAAAATACCGTATTCGTAAAGGATAGAATAGCCTGTTGCGGGAAATGCACAGGTTGCCAGTCCGTCAAGATAGCAGGCTGCAAGTCTTCCCAGACCG
This sequence comes from uncultured Oscillospiraceae bacterium, assembly GCA_900539195.1. Taxonomy (GTDB): domain Bacteria; phylum Bacillota; class Clostridia; order Oscillospirales; family Ruminococcaceae; genus Ruminiclostridium_E. Next base: position 44,447 of record UQBC01000010.1, on the reverse strand, counting down.
CCATTACCGAGTCCTGCATCAGGCTCTTCTTCGTATATATGCTCAATCTTTACATCGAGCTTCTTGAGTGCCTTTGCTACTTCGTCCTGCATACCGAGGTTGTAGAGGTTTGTCTTTAATGAACGTCCCATAAGGAATTCCATTGAAAGATAGTAGACCTGCTTTCTGCCCTTTGAGTTGCAGTCGGTCATGAACATTGAGCGCTTTTCCTTAAGGTAGTTTACAACTATCTTTGATAAAGCCTTGTAGATCTGAGTGTGCGTTGCTTCTGCGGGTGATACTCTGAAGTCGTATTCCAGTACCTCCGTCAGCTTACGGGTTATTTCATTTTCTGTAAACGGTGAAGTCATATAAATTTTTCCCTTTCTTCCGGTCCGATTTTCTTACAGTCTAATTATACAACATACATTATCCTTATTCAAGGCTGAATAAAATATTTTGTAAATAATAAAGTGAAATTGCACTAAAATCAATTGCCGATTTTATGCAATTTCACAATAAAATTTTTCCTGTTAAGGATTTATTTACTGATAATTGACAAAATGCGTGTTACATACACGTCACGCCTTTATCTTAAACGCCTTTAAAATGTCGTTTTTATCCTTAATTTTTGACAATATCATCAGCTTGTCGCCTATCTCAAGAGTGGTGTGACCTCTTGGGATTATCAGTTCGGTTTCATTGCGGATAATAGAAATAATATTGAGCGTCAGCGGTATATCCATTTCCATAAGCGGAACATTCTGAAGTGCGAACGTATCATCAAGTACTATCTCAAACACGCCCGCCTTACCTGCGCCGAGCGGAAGAAGCTCCTTTATCTTACCGCTGTCTATCTCTCGCTCAAGCTGACCTGTGATGTTATCGGTCGAGCTTACAACGATATCAACGCCGAGTTTTTTCAGCGCGTCAACGTTTTTGGGGTTGTTGACCTTGGCTATCGTCTTTTTCACCTGATAGAGCCTTTTTGCAAGTTGACAGGCAACAAGGTTGTCCTCGTCACGTCCCGTTACGGCAATTACGCTGTCAGCGTCAGCAACGCCTGCTTGTTCAAGCACAGAAACGCTCGTACCGTCACCTCTTATGACTGTTATGTTAAGGTCGTTTGCAAACTTCTGACAAGCGTCCTTTTCCTTTTCAACAACAGATACATCGTATCCCTTTTCAATAAGAACCTTGGTAAGATAGTAGCCTATCTTTCCGCCGCCTATTATAAGCGAGTGCATTTTTTAAATCCTTTCTTTTACTTTCATCTGTCATATAGCCTTTGAGAATATCAGCTTGTCGCCCTCTCGCATAATGATGTTATAATTATCCACTATCTCCATAGTGCTGTCCGCCCTGATTATCGCATACAGAGTTTCGTTCTCCTCGTATTCTATGTCAACGGGAGTCATACCGATAAACTCCTTAGGTATTTCCATTGTTGTGAAACGCACCATGTGTGAGCCGAAACTTACATACTTTTCTTCAAGCATAGGCTTGATTGCAGAACAAATGGCTTCAACCGTAAGCTTTGTAGGGCAGACGGTTTCAAGTCCGAAATGAGCAAAAATATCTCCTCTTTCAGGGTCAAGGATACGGCTGATAACTTTCTTTACACCGTAAACCTCTTTTGCAAGCTGAGACACCATTATATTGGTATTATCATCGTCGGTTACGGCGCAGACAACGTCGCAGCTTTCAATTCCTGCCTTTTTCAGATTATCCTGATCTATCGGCACGCCGCATAACAGACTGCCTTTGAAATCAGGGTCGAGCATTTTATCCGCCTCTGCCGATGTCCTTGCGATTATTGAAACGTCAATACCCTCTTCGCAGAGCGTATTTGCAAGACGCGAGCCTACCTTTCCGCAACCAACTACCAGTACGTTCATTAAAAATTCAACTCCTCTCCGGCACGCAGGTACTGCAGCCTGTCGCCGAGTATATCTTTCATTATATCATAACCTTTTCTGCCGGTGTTGTGGCAGGTGTAAATACTTCCTGTACGCAGTTTTAAAAGTTCCTCTGCCGAACGTGTTATATTGCCTTGTGATGAGATCAGTTTACCTGACTGATTTGTATAACCGAAACAGCCGACAACCGACAAAACCGGTGCGTTCCAGAGCCGTTTTGCCGTATTTACGATACCGGCAATGCCTGTATATGCTCCGCCTGTCAGGATAACAAAACCGTCACGTCTTCTTTTCGGGAAGCATACCGCAAAGCATTCTTCCGAAAAATCGTCGGCAACATAGAAACCTTTTTTCTTTATATAATAATGCCTGTCGGTTTCGGCGGACTTTTCTTTCTTATCTACAGCGACAAGATAAAAATCCTTACAGATTTCCGTGAAACGCTCAAATCGGAAAATATTATATTTATCGCTTTTGTAGAACGACTGCGGAAGTCCGTTCCTTACACGCAGAAGTTTTTCCTTTTTAGCGCAATCTGTCGCCGCATCTTCTCTTATGAAAATGCGCAGGTCTTTATTTTTACGGACTGCCGTTTCGACGCCACCCGTGATATCATCGCTGTTCAGCGGTAATATAACAGTATCCGACTTGTCGGTGGGTACGCCGAGCCGTTCGGCATTGCTTAAAAACAGCGCTGATGCGCCTGTGCCGAAAAGTATTCTGTTGTCACCGTGTTCGATGTACAGGCAGATCCCGTGTTCGTTGAACAGCTTTGAACCGGCTGTTTCATCGTCTGACAGAGATACTATTCTCAAAAACGACATTCCTTTCCGTATATTTTAAGGCAATACCGTAAAATTCTGTGTGGTGTTGCCTTAATATATTATCACATATTCGTTTAAACTTCAAGCTTATAAAGCCAAAGAACAAAAAATGACGGCAGAACTTTCATTCTGCCGGTGAAATTCAAATAAAACGAAACAAACTTAAGTAAGGAATAAAAATGAAAATCAGATATTCAACTGTCGCCGGTAGCAATAGGCAAACAGCGAATAAGCAAAAAATTATCAGCTCAGTATCTGAAGCAGCCGCTCGATAAGCATACCGATCTGAGGCTTCGAGAACTGTTCATCCGCACCTACGGAAAGTCCCTTCTGATACATCTGCTCATTTATAAGCGAAGAGAACAGGAATACAGGAATCTTCTTCAGTGTAGGGTCGGATTTTATGAGCTTTGTGAGATGATGTCCGTCCATCTGCGGCATCTCAATATCTGTAATTACAGCGGCTACACATTCGGTAACATCGCCGTTGTAATTTGAAAACTGCGAAATGTAGTCCCATGCCTCTTTACCGTTCGGGAAAGAGCGGATCTCCTTAAAGCCTATATCCGAGAGGCTGTTTACTATCATCTTGTTGAGGAACTGCGAATCCTCGACTATTACGATATGCTTTTCAGCTGTCACTGCCGTAGCCTTTGCATTTTCGGCACCATTGAGATCGAGTCCTGCCGCCTTGTTTATATCGCTTACTATCTTCTCAAAGTCCAATATAACAAGTATCTTGCCGTTTACCTTGGCAATACCCGTTGCAATGCCCGATGTTGAATCGCCCGAAACCTGCGGAGGCTTATCTATAGCTGTCCAGCCTATACGCTGAATACCCTGTACTGCGGTAACATGAAAACCTATATCCATGCCGTTGAACTCGCAGATTATAAAAAGACCTCTTGCGTTTGCGGGTTTCTCGGTACCGAGAACTTTATGCAGATCTATAACAGTGATAAGCTTGTCACGGGGCATAAACACGCCCTCGATCTCAGCCGGTGCCTGGGGCATCGGAACAAGCTCCTGCTCCATCATTATTTCACGCACCTTGGCAATATTTATGCCATAGGAATTTCCGCATATATTGAATTCCAAAAGTTCCAGCTCGTTAGTACCGCTTTCAAGCAGTATGCCGGTATCATTTGCATTGTAAGCTGCCATAATACACACCTTCCGTTGCCATTCTAATTTTGACCTGATATTTATTATACACCATATCCACAAAAAAGTAAATAGATAAGTTGCACTTTTAGTCAAAAACAACCAAGTTTTGAGGTTGGATTTGTGATTTTGCACAAGGCGAAGCAATAGCCGAGGCAATGTTTCGCAGGTTGGATACACCTGCGAAACGTGATGATAAAGAAAAAATTTCATTGCCTGCCATCCGATACGTTCGGACGGCTCTGCGCAAAGCCTTATATCAGCCTATAAATTCCTTTATAAGCGAATTTTCGGGGACTGCCTCCGGCGGAACCTCTTTTATCAGCGACAGGAATCTGGGCAATTCGCTGTAGCGGTTGACCTGTCGGATACATTCTTCAAAATCGTTGTCGCAGAGCTTCGCAAGCACACTGCGGTATACCGAAAGCTCATACGGGAAGAATGTATCTATATCGAAATCGGCAAGGTGCTTATACGGCATTATATAAAGGCTCTCGCCGCGCTGAACGCTCGGGAACTGCTCTATTGTCCTGTGATAATCCCTGCCTCTGAAAAGCTTGTCGCGGGACAGTCTGCGGATAAGACGTATTTTCGACGGGTGAAGAAGTTCTCCTTTTTCGTCTGCTATTCTGGTGCGGACGCTGACATAGATAAATGTTGCACTGTCGTGCATTTTTCCTGTAACATCGGGGTTCAGAGCGTGTATACCCTCGATTATTACGACTGTATTTCCGTCACAGCGTATCTTGTTTCCCTGTCGCCTTGAATTGTCGGTAAAATTGAACTTGGGAAGCTGTACCTCTCCACCCGAAGCCAATGTACGCAGGTCCTTTTTCAGAAGCTCGCCGTCTACTCTCGCCGGCGCTTCAAGATCTACCCTGCCGTTTTCATCCGGCTGTATCACGCCCGGAACGAAATAATCATCCATAGATATAACGACAGCCTTTATACCCTTAGCAATAAGGCGATCGGCTATGCGATAGGCAGTCGTGGTCTTACCTGAGCCCGAAGGTCCTGACAGCAGTACAAGCGGCTTTTGCTTATGACACTGCGCTATGCTTTCTGCGGCGGCAGATATCTTATCTGCGTATTGTTTTTCCGATGTTTCGATGAATTTATCCGTATCTTCCGCACGGCGGTTTAGTTCGCTCAGTGTTATTATTTTTATCTGTTTTCTGTTCTGTTCCGACAGTGACAAAAAATCACCTTCCGTTATGATAATGGATAGTTTAATCATACCACAACGGAAGGTTTATTTCAAGTTTTAATTATAAATCGTCGGCGTCCTGCACGGGCTTTTCATAAATATTGTCGCATACGCCCGTGTAGCTTCCGTTCGGGTCAAAGTCAGAGCTTCTCAGAGCCATTACACTGAGCGCTCTTCTCATTATCCTTGCGGTGTCGGCGTAACCCGTACCGGGACGCTTCTGTAACGATTCATCGCATTTTATTTCCATCAACTTCTCCTTTCAAAGCATCGGATCATATCCGATATTGTTATTATTCCGCCCATAGAGCGAAAAATATCAAACAATTTTTGTATTCTTTTCAGGAAGATGAATTTTCACGCAATTTACTCGCAACTTAAAAGTATTTGCAAAGTCGGATTGTGCTTACGGCGCAAGCGTAAATAAAGGCGCTGTGCTTCTTTTTGCAAAGACACAGTGCCTTTTTTCTCATCTGCAATTTTCAGGCGATTTGCCCGTTGTTATATTCTGCGATCTCATCAATATGGCTGTAGATATATTCCTGTGCCTGCTTTGAATAGACAACCGCCGTATACTCTTCGCCACGCTGTGATGTGCGTTGCCTTGTTTCTATTCCGAGCTTTAGTCCTTCTTCGGTAGGAAGTCGCGTTCTTCTGCCGCTCGGAAGCTCGGTGTTTTCAAGTATACCCTGTTCCTCGAGCCATTTTGAAACCGAGCCTGCTTTGAGCGTGCCCGACTTTTCTTCGTCAACAAAAGAATTGATATTCTGCGTGATATCAGTTGCCGATAACGGTTTTTCCGTTGCGGTGAGTTTTCCACGCATTTCATCTGTCACAACAAACGGCAGTCTGTTACGTTTTTCTCTCGGCAAGCCGTTCATTTCCGCTATAGCGTCTATGTTGTCAAGAATAAACTGCTGTGCGGACGGTGAGATCATAATTGCATATCTCGGGAAACCGCCCGGAGTGAAATATTCGTTAAGACGTATGCCCTCGGACATTCCGCTGTCGGTCGGCACTCTTTTAAGTCTGCCGTTAGGCAGTGTTTCTTCTGCCAACATACCGATTACAGTCAGCCAGTCGGCGATTGCAGAGCCTTTAAGCCTGACCGAAACGTCACTGTCAAGGTGCTTGTTTATCATATCGGTGAACGTAGACAACGATACTTCATTTATAAAGCACTTGAACCTTGTTCTTGCTTCATCGGTTATTACCACCGCACCGCGTTTCTGCGGCTTTATGACTTCAACGGTCTTTTCCGCCGTTACTTCCCCACCATTTTCGATAACCTTTTCGAGTATCCCCGAAATGTAGAAAAAACAGCGCGACAGCTTCACGTTATTTACAATGTCGTCATCGGGCACAGGCTTGTCCGTAAACGGATCAATCCCGTTTGCAAGCTTATCTATGTATTCCTTGGCATGCTTCATTGTGTCAAGTTCTGTAGGCATAAATGTTCCTCCTGTAATATGATAACTATATTTTAGCATATGTAGGCTTTGTTTTCAATACAAATATGGATTTCTTGACATATCTTTCTGTGTGTGATATTATGTAATCAATATCAATCCCACTGCGAAAGGACAATAAATGCGGCAACTGTTCAACAAAAGCGGAATGATAACAGTATTCTACTCCGCCGTTCTGACTCTCTGTACTATTCTCTTATCATTATTCTTCAATATCAGCTCTTCGGATATCACCGACCGTTTTTCGGACGATGCCGTATTGCTTGAGATCACTCAGGATAACTACAGCGATAACGCTCTTTCCTACAGTGATATTGCGGATATCCTCGCAAAAAACAAAGCAAGAGGAGCTATGCTTATCAACGCGTCCGGCAAAGGCTATGCGCTGTTCAATTATTCGGACAGCGACCTGTCGTATGCACTTATGAATAGCGATGATATCAGGAGCGATACTCCAAAGGCCGTTGTTTCGACTCAGAAGCTGACGCAGACTATGGATATCGGCGGTAAGCAGACTATAAATCTGTTTTCTTCCGATCACGAGGTCATCGGAACGGATATTTATTCCGGCGCAAACTCATTAAACGCCTATACGACAAATTTCGCCGGGGTCGCAAAAAGCACGGTAATATTTCAGAATATAACTCTTATCGCCGACTGCGGTGAAGGTACGGCATACATTGCAAATAATATAAGAAACGACATAGAAACTGACCGCGATACGATAAACTGCTCTGTAAACGCTCAGTCGGACGTTAAAACTGCGGCAGGCGGCACTAAGGGCTTGTCTGCTGTGACCGTTGTAATAGTAGCTCTTACAGGTATCTGCCTTATACTAAGCTCCGGGGTATTTATGTCGGCGTGGCTCGACTCAAAGCAGTCAGAAATGGTCGCACGCAGGATATGCGGTGCTGACAGTGACAACATACGAAAGCTGATATTCTTATACGCCGTTATTGCCGATGTGGCAGGAATGTCAGTCGGTTTTCTGCTGACCTTTATTATATCGCTCATTCCGCAGGTCACCTTCTACCTCGGTAGCATTCGTCTTTCATACGGCTTGCTTATCGCAGTTATACTTACGGCTGTAAATATAGTAACCGCTTACAGACAAAGCGTAAAATACAGCGGAAAAATGATAAACAGCCTGAGGAGGGAATAATATGCGTAACGAAAAAATCCAACTTATTATAAATGATATACGCTCTTCCCTTCCCCTCTATCTGTTGATATTCTGTCAGCTTCTGCTTGTATTCTATGTTGTTAGCTCTGGCTGTGATTTTTTATCCGAGGCAGGAAACGGCACTGCCGCTCAGGATATTTCGTATGACTGCCGCAACGATAATTATTATGTTAAATCAAAAACGGATGATGAGATCACAATGGCAATTTCGGGCGAAACAAACGAGCTTTCATATTACATAGGCGAAAACTACAAAACCGTAGACTTTGCATATCTTGATAGTCTTGTATACGGCGATAACATATCGGGAGATATTTATGATGTGTACGGAGTAACTTCCGCTTTTTTCGATTATTACAATATAACGGTCGAACAGGGCAGGCTGTTCTCTGATGATGAATATGGCGGTGACGGCAAAAACATTCCCGTTGTAATCGGAAGCACAGCCGCAGACGGATATTCGGTAGGAGATAAATATCTCGACAAATACGAAATAGTCGGCATTCTGAAGCCCGGACAATATACATATTGGATGTACAGCGATATGGAGGTAACATCTGTTGACACGGCAGTATATATGCCGATAATGAGCACGGAATTTCTTAAAGAAAACGGTATCGATTACCCCACACAGCTTATTTTCGCGGAAAATAAAAACGCTCTTTCGGCGATCAACGAAAAAGCCGCAGAGCTCGGCATTTACGGCTATAATTTCATTTCAATAAACGATATGATAAAACAGCGCTCCGATACATTTTTACAAAACAGCATGATTATGATCATAATCGGGGCGATAATACTTGTGCTTTGCCTTCTGAGCCTTATTGAAACAATGCTCACATATGTCAGAAAAAATATATCCGAGCTTCTTATACACGTCATATGCGGCGCTACAATAAACGATATTATTTTAAGGGTCGGGGCAGGTGCATTTTTCGTGGTATTTTTAAGCGGCATGATAATGGCTGTAATCCTGCATACGTTGACAGCAACTATTGCGATAATTATTACCGGAATAATCTCCGTAATTATTTCTCTTATACCTGTTGTAACAACACTGAAAAAGAAGTCACTTATAATCGCCGTGAAGGAGGAAAAGCTATGATAAGCGTAAAAAATCTCACAAGAAATTTCTCGTCGGGCGAGGCTGAGGTCAAAGCGCTGAAAGGCGTAAGCTTTGATATAAACAGCGGAGAGCTTGTCGCAATAATCGGAAAAAGCGGAAGCGGAAAATCCACCCTGCTCAATATTCTCGGACTGCTTGATAAGCCAACAGACGGCGAATACGCTATAAACGGCAAAAATGTATCTTCTGTCGGAGAAAAACAGCAAGCCGGGCTTCGCAATGCCGTTATCGGCTTTGTAATACAGGACTTTGCGCTGGTCGAAAAATACACGGTAAAGCAAAACGTGCGCATACCTCTGATATATTCAAAAAAACAGATCGACAAAGAAAAAGCGGTAAGGCTTGTTTTGCAGAAGGTAGGGCTGTCCGATAAGATATCGACCCCCGTATTCAAGCTTTCGGGCGGTCAGAAGCAAAGAACCGCTATTGCAAGAGCTATAGTAAACGAGCCTGAGATCATACTTGCGGACGAACCCACAGGCGCTCTTGACAGCGATACAGCCGATGAGATAATGCGTATTTTTGAAACGCTCAGCCGCGAGGGCAAAACCGTCATTATAGTAACTCATGACAAGGATATCGCGTCACGCTGTAAAAGAATAATCGAGATATCGGACGGAGTTATAATAAGCGACAGGAAAAACGTAATCTAATCACCATAAATTTCATCTTATATTTAAAATTTCTCCGAACATAATAATGTTGCAAGGTCAAAAAGGACCTGCAAAAAATTACGGAGGAAAACAACAATGGCTAGTACCAATAAAAAGAACAAGGCAGCATTAAGCAGCATCAAGATGCAGGCCGCAAACGAAGTAGGCGTACCCCTTAAGGATAACGGTTACAACGGCGACCTTACTTCAAAGCAGGCAGGTTCAATCGGCGGTCAGATGGTAAAAAAGATGATCGAATCTTACGAAATGTCAAACCAGCAGTAACCTGAAATATCACAATCGGTCCGAAGCCATCAAAACGGTATCGGACCGATTTATTTTCGCCATAATGAAAGCACCGCCTGTCGATGAAAGAAATCCGCTTAAAAAATGCAAAATGTGCGAAAAAGATATTGAACTTTTGCAAGAATAGTGCTATAATTTTCTTTGTACAATTAGTCGGTACTGCAAGCATACATAATTTTCCTGTATTTTCATCATACAGATGCTGAAAGGAAACGGTATTTCGCTTGCATAAGGCAGACGAGCTGCCGCTATGGCGGAAATCACAGCGATAAACTCGCTTTCAGGAAGGAATGTTTTTACAATGGAAATCAAAATTGAGAAAACTAAAACACCTAAGGCAAAGCCCGTTGACGAAACAAAGCTCGGTTTCGGTCACATCTTTACCGATCATATGTTCGTTATGGAATATGACACGGGCAAGGGCTGGCATGACGCAAGAATAGTTCCTTACGGGGATATTTCTATTTCACCTGCCGCTATGGTTCTTCACTACGGACAGGAAATCTTCGAGGGTATGAAGGCATACAGAACTCCCGACGGCAGCATTCAGTTCTTCCGTCCGGAAGAAAACTTCAAGAGAATGAACATCTCCGCTGAGCGTCTTGTTATCCCTCAGTTAAACGTTGACGACTGCTTACAGGCTCTCCACGAGCTTGTAAAGATAGATGCGGACTGGGTACCTCATACAGACGGTGCTTCGCTTTACATACGTCCGTTCATATTTGCCGCTGATCCGTTCCTCGGCGTTCGCCCCGGCGACAAGTATTACTTTATGATAATCATGTCACCCTCCGGCGCATATTACGCTTCGGGTCTTGATCCCGTTAATATCTATGTTGAAACAAACTATGTCCGTGCGGTAAGAGGCGGTATGGGCTTTACAAAGACAGGCGGTAACTATGCCGCATCGCTCATCGGTCAGGACGAGGCTCACAAGCAGAACTACTCACAGGTACTGTGGCTTGACGGTGTTGAGCGTAAGTACATTGAAGAAGTAGGCGCAATGAACATCTTCTTCGTAATCGACGGCGAGGTTGTTACTCCCGCACTTCAGGGCTCTATCCTTTCTGGTATCACAAGAAAGTCATCTATAGAGCTGTGCAAGAAGTGGGGTCTTAAGGTAAGCGAAAAGAGAATCACAATACAGGAAATCGCAGACGCTTACGATGCAGGCAAGCTGAATGAAGTATTCGGTACAGGTACAGCCGCTGTTATCTCACCTGTAGGTCACTTAAAGTGGGGCGATAAGGTTATGCTTATCAACGACAACAAGATAGGACCTATCTCTCAGCGTCTTTACGACACAATGACAGGTATGCAGTACGGCAAGCTTCCCGATGAAATGGGCTGGATTGAAAAGCTGTAAGGCACTGTAAGTTCCGACCTTTCTGTACAGCAAAACGGTCGGGAATAAATGTTGTATATTATATTTTTAATCGGTACTTAATAAACGCAGATAAGCACGACGATCATTTTGTTTTTCAAAACCCTTATGGGGTCGCAGGGGCGTAGCCCCCGACAGGGATGAGGGGCGGTAGCCCCCATCTCTCCTCGGCACGGACGCCGAGGCTGCACGCCCAAAGGCTCTGCACGATGCAGAGCCATCAAAGCGTGCACCCATAGTTAATTTGCAATTAAAAATGATACGCCGTGCACTGCTTTTAAACGCAAAACATGAAAGGAAATTTCGCACATGAAAAACACAGAAAAAACCATGGATAAGCTGGTCGCTCTCTGTAAGGGCAGAGGCTTTATATATCCCGGAAGCGAGATATACGGAGGACTTGCAAATACATGGGATTTCGGACCTCTCGGCGTTGAGCTGAAGAACAACATCAAGTCCGCATGGCGTAAAAAATTCATACAGGAGTGCAAGTACAACGTAGGTCTTGACAGCGCTATCCTCATGAACCCTCAGACATGGGTAGCATCGGGTCATATCGGCGGATTTTCCGATCCCCTTATGGATTGCAAGGCTTGTAAGACACGTCACAGAGCGGATAATCTTATCGAGGACTTTGACGGCACAAACTGTGCGGGCTGGTCAAACGAGCAGATGATGGATTATATCCGTGAAAAAGGCATCACCTGCCCCAACTGCGGCAAGGCTGATTTCACAGACATAAGACAGTTCAACCTTATGTTCAAGACATTCCAGGGCGTTACAGAGGACTCTAAGAGCGAGCTTTACCTCCGTCCCGAAACAGCGCAGGGTATCTTCGTAAACTTTATGAATATCCAGCGTACTACCCGTAAAAAAGTACCCTTCGGTGTTGCACAGGTAGGTAAGTCGTTCAGAAACGAGATCACTCCCGGCAACTTCATCTTCCGTGTAAGAGAGTTCGAGCAGATGGAACTTGAATTCTTCTGCAAGCCCGGCACAGACCTTGACTGGTTCTATTTCTGGAAGGACTACTGCAAGAAGTGGCTCCTGTCCCTCGGCATAAACGAAGAAAACTTAAGACTGCGTGATCACGATCAGGAAGAGCTTTGCTTCTACTCAAAGGCTACAACCGACTTTGAATATCTGTTCCCGTTCGGCTGGGGCGAGCTTTGGGGCGTTGCGGACAGAACCGACTACGACCTTACACAGCACATCAAGACAAGCGGTCAGAAGATGGAATATTTCGATCCCGAAACAAACGAGAAGTACGTTCCTTATGTTATCGAACCCTCGCTCGGTGTTGAGCGTCTGTTCCTTGCAGTTATCACAGAAGCTTATGACGAAGAACAGCTTGAGGACGGCACAACAAGAAACGTTATGCACTTCCACCCCTACTTAGCTCCCGTCAAGGCGGCAGTTCTGCCCCTGTCAAAGAAGCTTGCCGACAAGGCAGGCGAGATCGCAGACGAGCTTTCAAAGTACTTCTGCGTTGACTATGACGATGCAGGCGCTATCGGCAAGAGATACAGAAGACAGGACGAGATCGGTACTCCCTTCTGCATCACATACGACTTCGACAGTGTTGAGGACGGCTGCGTAACAGTCCGTGAACGTGACTCTATGAAGCAGGAAAGAATGCCTATCGCAGATGTAAAGAAGTACATCGAGGACAGAATTGCGTTCTGATAAGATAAGTAACAGGACTATAAAACAAAGCAACAACATCGTGTATTTTTAATACAACGACTTATAAGCGCGAACGTTTCAGTTAAAAACACCGGGAACAGTCTGTAAAAGACCGTTCCCGGTGTTTTTCATTACGCCTATGGCTCTATAGCAAAAGACAAAATACATCAGGATAATTCCGATTTTGCTCATACTGTCATCTTATCTGTAAGACGACTATGAGCGATCAATAAAAAATCGGATACCGTCAATGCGGTATTTACCCTCGCCAAAAAATAAATAAGCGTAGCCGTCTATATTGTCAAGAAAGCCTGTGTTTTCTGCCAGCGGATCGAATTGTAGCAGCAGTTCATCATCTGTTTCGTAGCCTGATGAAGGAATACCAAACAGACGAATACCGTCAAAATCTTCATCGACAGGCTCAAAGCTCATAAGCCAATCCTCGTTCAGATGAGCGAACCGAGGTTCTGCTTCATTGAAATCATCAATAACGACATTCGGCTCGCCGTCATAATAATACGCCATCGCCTGATAAGGATACATCTCAACATCGAGGAAAAGGTAAAGATAGCCCGTATGCGGCAGTTTGTTATCTGTGTCAAGCTCTGCAATATCCGAAAGCCGTATTTGTGCAAAAAAGATAACATCATCGGAGAACGATTCCAGCCACTTTGCAGGAATTACCGGTGCACCGAAAAATTTACTTGCACTAAGGTCGTGCTTTCCGTCCGCCTTTTTTATTTTTATTCCGATCGCATTCATAGCAGTACAATCCTAATTCAGTTTAATATCGTAGAAATACCCGCCGTCAAATGAGCGTGGTCGATAGTGTATTTCTTTGCCCTTTTCTATTTTCCACGATTTGTTGTATTTCGGGTCGGTGCAGTGTACCGAAAAACTGATACTGTTTTCTGTCACCTCATCAATGGTAAAATGCCGCTTGCCTTTTCCGAAATCGGGAAGCTCCCCGACTTCACAGGGAAAGCATACATCAGCGGTTATTCTTTCACGGTAACCTCCCGCCATTCGGTTGATTGCCCATGCGGTTTCCTTTATTCTAAGTTTCACCGTGCTCTTCCTCCGTATCGGATTTTCCGCTTTTGAAACAGATATTCTCCTGTTCCTTACCGTTTTCATGTCACTGCCGTTTTGAAGAGCTGACACTGTTCATCACCTTTTGGATCACCATTCAAAATCTTTTCTGAACTCTGCCAAATCCACACCGCCGGTATCTCCGCAAATGCTGCCTTCTGCAGTAAGACGCAGAATGTTTCCGAAATTTGCACACACAGCGGCAACAATGCCCTTTTCAACAACGATCGAGGTGTCTGCAAATTTTCCAACAGCCTTTATTGTACCGTCGTTAAAAACAAGCGCCGTGCATTCTCCACTTGCCGATATCATCCCGACATTGTTATACTTGCCTACATCGCACTGCCCCTTGTCGTTTTTGCCGCAGGCGACAACCGTACCGTTTTGAAGCAGCCCCACAATATGTTCTTTTCCGCAGGCAACGGCGACAATATCTTTCCATAATGCAAGTTCATCTGCCACAGCTTTTGGGAAACCGCAGGAAACGACCGTTCCGTCTTCACAAAGCCCGACCGTGCCGTAACAGCAACATGCGATTGCTTTCACGCTTTTCCATGCGCCGACTTCTTCAAGGTGACACAGCTTTTTACCCGCACCAACAACCGTTCCGTCATAACGCAGTCCGACAAAATGCCAGCCGCCGCAGGCAACGGAAGAAAGCCCACTCCAATTCTGCACTTCGGGGAGCGAAGCTTTTATTTCTTTGTCCGCAAGTAGCCCCTTTTTCCATGTGCTGTCGGCAAACAGTACGCTGCCGTTCCCTCCGAGAATGATAATATTCGCAGCTTCATAGCAGGAAAGACAGCTTGCGTCACTGCCGTTATAGGCTTCGATAATCTCGTTGTTTTTCTTCATTCTGCTTGAAATATGAAGAACACCGTTTTTGTCAATTCCGTACAGTGCCTGATCGAAATGGCAAAACCGCTTTCCGAAATCGTGCATCAGTTCTACAGCAGGCAAAGCTTCTTCCTTTGGCACGTTTTCAGCTGTAATGCTGTTTTTCATAAAGTCCGCCAGGCTTTCCGGTGATATGTCGAACTCTTTTTCTTCAGGCTCGGACAAAGGCTTATCTGTAAGCGGCGCAGGCATGGGAGGTTCAGGTCGCTCTGCAACTGCATTTGCGGTATCTCCACCCCGTAAAACAGAATCGACCACATAGCGGTCTCCCTCCCAATGTCCGAGTGTCACCGTGCCGTCAGGAGCAGTCTCTTTGCCGTTTCCGGTTTTTGAATTATCAACAAAAGTTCCTTCGTAAACTCTGCCGTCGGCGTAGCGTACAACAGCATAGCCGTTTAGCTTACCGTCCAGGAAATCACCCTCATAGGTCTCGTTTTTTTCGGCGTTATAATATGTTCCTTTTCCGCTGTATTTTCCTGCGAAAAACTCCCCCTCATACCGATTCCCGTTTGCAAAGGTTTCTTTTCCGTATCCGTGTTCCTTACCTTCCTGCCAATCTCCCTCGTATCGGTTTCCATTCGCAAAGGTTTTCTTGCCATATCCGTGCTTTTTGTCGTCCTTCCATCCGCCCTCGTAAATTTCGCCGTCGGCGCAGACGAGCCTGCCGAAGCCGTTTCGCTTACCTTCATAGAATTCGCCCTCGAAACACCATTTGCCCGGCATTTCCTCTTTGCCGTGTCCGTGGCGCTTGCTCATATACCAGTCGCCGTCGTAGGTGTACTTATCCTCCGCACGGGTGTATTTACCCTTGCCGTGGCGGTAGCCGTTCTGCATATAACCGCTATACAGATTGCCATTCTTGTACCAATGTTTTTTGAAATATCCTGTAAATGAATACCGGATCGTCTGAGATTCGGTGTGCTGTTGCGGTTTTTGCTGCGGTACAGCTCCTACCATTTTCGGACCGTTTTTATAAGCGTCTGTTCTTCCGGAATAACATTCCCAGCAAAGGGCATTGCCTCCTGCTGCATTCCCGTTGCTTCTTCCGCATTTTGGACATGTTCCCATAAATCATTCCTCCGTTTCTTTGAGCAGTTCGAGCAGCTCGTCAATTTTATATTTATTCCCGCAATTCTTCTCCCATATTCGGGTCTGCTCGTCCTCTTCGCCGCCCATCAGCTTGTTCGCCATAGCGTCGCTGTAGCCGGAGTTCCAAGCCTCCCAATATGCGCCCGAGAGGCTTTTCAGCTTCTCCTCTAATGTCATTGAGTCGTTTACAAGATAGGAAAGCCCTTTTTCAAGTTCATTGATTCGTTCAGGTTTGTCACTTATCATTTTTAAAGCCTCCTATAGCCTTTTATCCGTAAATTATTGCTTTTGCCTGTTCGTCAAGTCCTTGCGGCAGTTCGTCCGCAAAAAAATCCGCCGCCGTGTCATCAAAGCTTGCTAAATTGGGCTTTCTCGGAATTACGAACGTATACATTTTATCATGAAGATATTTATTTGCCACTTCCATCGGCAATGCGTTTTTGAGGCATTGCTTTGCATATGACAGGTTTTTCTCAAAAAACAAACCATGCTCATACATCACAGCAATCAAATACCAGCAATCGGTATCATCCTCTTCAATTCCCCTTAATGCCCAATATGCCGCAAGGCGGTAATTTGGGGAAATTGCGTCTGTGCCGAACAGATAGATTTCAGAAAGCGGACGCATTGCATTGATTATATCATCGTGCGCCGCTCTTAAAAGATATGGAAACGCACGGTCGCTGTCTGGCTCCAAGCCGTCAACGTGTCCGTAGTGATATAAATTCCCGATATTGCTTGCCGCCGATTTACAACCCGCCGCTCTTGATTTTTCAAACATTTCAAGCGCTTTTTTCACATTCATTTCAGCACCGTCGCCCGATTCATATATTAAGCCGAGATAATACATAGCCTCGGCGTTGCCAAGCTCCGCAGATTTTGAGAAATATTCAAACGCTTTCATGGTATCGACTTCAATCATTTTAAGCCCTTCGTTAAATAATTCAATATCATTCATTTAAAATACTCCTTTTCGGTTAATGTTGTGATATGTTGATTTAAATTTCGTTTATCTTGCCACCTGCTATTTGAATCAGCTTTCTTGCCTCGTAGTCGGAATAGCCCATAGACCTAAGCTCTTCATAGCTGTAGCCGGGAGTCATAGCGCCAAACATTCCGGTAACAAGGACTATAACGGCAACAGCGGCAAGCCACACAATAAATATTGCGGCGGGCGCTATGCTGAATACGATCACGGTTGAAAGCACCGCCATCATCAGACAGCGCAGTGATGCCGTGCCGTCCTTTGTCAGGCAGAACTGTGCAGTAAGCCCCAACTTCTTCCCAAACGCCGCTTTCACGCACAGTATTCCGCCGAGAAGCATTGCCATAAGGAAGCACGCCTCAATGCCGAACATATTGTTAAAAATCGGACTTTCACCCTCCGTTGATGTACCACCGCTTCCGGTAGCGGCATTGAGTAAAATGGGCATTGTTACAAATGCTCCGCGTATAATGTCGTAGCCACCGAAAATGATTGCAAGAACCTTGGCAAGACCCGGCTTTATGAATGAATACTTTGCACTGTAAACGGAAAACAGCGGCAAAAAAACAAAAATAGCTACAACGCCGAACAGCGTACTGCCAAAGTCCTTGATCTGCATGACAACTGCGCCAAACACGGAGCTTTCATCCTTTGGCACTATCCACAGAGCGATCATCAGCGCAAAATTCAGTATTATAGCGAGAATAGAAAGAATTTTTCCTATCACGCCGAAAAAGCCTTCCAGCCCGAAGCGGTCAATAAATCGCAGTGCCCCAAAGGCGGGAATCAGCACGCAGAGCTTGTCATAGGTGTCAAGATCGTCATAATCGCCTACATTCTCGCTGATACAGAATATGTAGGAGAGGATAAGCAGTACAGCCGTGACGATCCACCAGATACTGATTCCGCTGATAAATCCCAATACGACAAAGCCGACAAACCAGACTGCGCCGAGAATCCGGCTCTGACAGGCGGCATAGCCTACAACGAAGCCGGGAACCAGCATCAGACTGAACAGCCCTCCCACGGCAGTCCACATATCGGTATACATATTTGTGTATGCGCCCATGAAATTTTCGGGCAGGAGATAGATGCCGCCTGCCGCAAGCATCAGCACTACCATAAACGCCGTGCCGAATAATAGTGTTATGACTTTTTTGAACATAGTTTTCCCCCTTGTCCGCTAAGATACTTGTGTTTCTGTCCTCGGTATGCAGTTTTCAATTGCATCACAATTATGGTAATTTTTATTATATCATAATAGTATTGCAAATGCAAGCAAACGACCGCAT
Organism: uncultured Oscillospiraceae bacterium; assembly: GCA_900539195.1. GTDB lineage: Bacteria > Bacillota > Clostridia > Oscillospirales > Ruminococcaceae > Ruminiclostridium_E. The sequence continues at coordinate 26,192 of UQBC01000010.1, read as the reverse complement.
AACGTGCCGCTTTTATACAAAATAATATAATACCCCTTCCCCTCTTGCATTTCTTCCCCCTTTATGCTATACTTAACCTTAACCGAATATCGAAAATACGGTACGAAAGGCTTTTTGCCCGGTAGGTAATAGGGAATCCGGTGAGAATCCGGAGCAACCGTCATTACTGTATCTGAGCCTATGCTCACAAGTCAGAATACCCCCGTATTTTTCGGCATTGTCTCTTGGACGAGGAAGAAGTACAGCCGATCTTCAGCTAAGGCTGTACCCTTATGCTTTTTTTGGCATATCCGTATGGCTTATGTTTGCTGTGCTAAAAGATCAGTTGTGCTTTCACTTTTTTTGGTGAAGGCATTTTTTATTGCCGTTTTTCGTATTTGTTTACGGAGGTGACGTTATGGCAGACGAAAAAATGAGCAGGGCTGTCGCTATGCTTTGCGAAAAGTATGAACAGCTTGGCACTCTGCCCAAACGCTCCGATTTTACTCCAAGCGAAGTCTGCTTTATAAAGCAGAAGCTGGGTCCGTGGACAAGGGCGCTTGAAGCCGCAGGGCTGAAAGAGCCTCCGGCGGTTTCAGCAAAGGAGAAAAGCCGTGAAAAGCGTGAACGCTCCAGACAAAGAAGAAAAGCGGCAAAACGCAGATTAGACGGTTAAGCCTTACGGCAAAAAAAGAATAAAGGAAGGTAAAACTATGACAAATGTAAAGAAATTTACAGCAAAAGTGACAGCTTTACTGCTGGCACTTTCACTGGCACTGCTGTCAGTACCGCAGGTGAGCTTTACTGTATTTGCCGATGACGACCTCGGAAGCGTTCGTGTTATTGTAGAAAACACAACGTTTACGCAAGCAGTCAGCGGCGGTGAGGCTCCTGCATGGACAGGCACCAAGATCGACAAGTGGGTATCGCTTGACAAGACCTCAAGCGCAATGACCTGCATAAAGGACGCTATCGAAAGTTCCGGCTTTACTCAGAAGGGCGCAGACGATGGCTACATAAGCGAGATCGCAGGCCTTGCGGCGTTTGCCGGCGGTTCAATGAGCGGCTGGATGGGCACACTCAACGACTGGTTTACAAACGAAGGCTTCACCGCCTATACCGTTGCTAACGGCAAGCTCGCAAGCGGCGATGAGATCCGTATGCAGTACACAATGGACTGGGGTGCTGACCTCGGCAGTGACTGGAGCGGAACTGATACATCGCTTAAAGCAATAAACAGCGATTACGGCACACTTTCCCCCGAATTCAGTGCAAAGACCTATAATTATACTCTTACAGTTCCTTTCGGCACAAAGAGCATCAATTTCCGTCCTACAGCACTGAACAAGAACTTCAAGACAGTAAGCAAGATCGGCGACAAGACGCTGAGCCTTACAAAACCGACTGAAATAAAGGACGGCGATGTTATCACCGTTACGGTAGGCGAGGGTGCAACAGCAAGCACTTATAAGGTAACAATAAAGGAGGGCGCAAGACCCGCCGCACGTTTTGACAGCTTTGCACTTTCGGCTTTCTCGCTTGACGGCTGGGACAATGACGCTTTCGACCCCGAAAAGCTCGAATATGATGTAAAGATAAAGTCATACAGTACATCATCTTTCTATATCAACAGCGGCACTAAGTTCAACAAGGATCTTCTGAAGTGCTATGCAGTCTATACCGATATAAACGGAGTTGCACAGAGAAACGAGATAAAGTCCGGCAGCTTCAACAGCATTTCTAATATTCCTTTCGGTCTTACAAAGCTGGTTTTAGAGCTTTGCTACATTGACGATGAGAGCATAAAGACGCAGTATGTGTTCAACATAACACGTCCCTATGACTACACTGCGGAAATCGCAAGCACAAGCGGTATCACGCTTGTTCCTGCCGGCAGAGAGCTGTATGCGACAAAGTACAACGGCTTTGCAGAGGGAACGGTTTTCAGAAATGACGAAAACGGCAATGTGACCGATACGACCGGAACAAACGCAGAATGCCACAGCTACACAGCCTATGTTTTAGGCGACACCGACAGCGTTGCGCTTACTCTCAAGGGCAAAACCGCAAACGTTCATTTCAGAGCGAAGTCAGACGGCGAATACACAGAGCTTAAAAGCGGCGAAACAACTCCCGCATATTCCTTTAGCAAGGACGGCACTGTTACAGTATCAATAGATGCGGTTTCAGACGGCGATTATCTTACAGACAAGTTTGATGACGCAGACAAGATAACAAGCTACAAAATAAAGCTCGTAAAGGCTGACGTTTCTATAAAGAACGTACACTTTACCGAGCTTAAAAGCGAACACGGCGATATGTATCCCGCATTCGACCCGTCACTTCTCAGCTATAATATAGTTATAGCAAATGACGCAGAATTTCCCACAGTATATTTCAAGGTTGCCGACGGTTGCACAGTTAAGATAGGCAACGATGCCGCAACAGCAGATGAAAACGGCGTTTACAGTCTTGTTACCAAGAGTGCCAACACTACTGTAACGGTAACAGACGGCACTCTTTCAGAAAGCTATACTGTCAAGGCTACAAAGAGAAGCAAGTATGACGTACCCGACAAGGTAGTTGATTATCTTTGCATCAACAGCCAGTACACCAACGTTTCCTACGGTGTAGGCCCCGAGCAGACGCTCGCAGGCACTATAAAATCACTCGGTAACTTCGGCGGTTATATCACATATTACTATGAAAACCCAGTAACAGACGACCCCTCAAACCCCTACGGTCTTGACTTCTACGCTTACGGCAACAGCTTTGTAAGCGGCGGAAGTGCGGCTGAAAGCGGTCAGGTGTATGTTTCTGAGGACGGCAAAACATGGTATGCACTCGCAGGAAGTGAGCATTTTGAAGATACGACCATCACCGATTACGAAGTAACATACAAAAAGACAGCCGATGGTAAAACAAGCTGGACAGACAATCAGGGCAACTCAAACGACGGCTCAAAGCAGACAGGCAGATGGGTTTCACCCAGCGTTTACTATATGAACGATCTTGCAAAGGGCGATACTGTCACACTCAGAGGCGTTGTTATCCCCGGTGTTCAGGGCAGTATACAGGGCGACAGCTCTACAGCTTCCTTTGTAGGCACGACAAGGTTCGGCTATGTTGACTACTTCAAGAACGGCACGATAGGCGCTAATGTAAACGCATACAGCGAAAATGCCGAATCAAACGGTTTCGACTTAAAGTGGGCGGTAGATGAAAACGGCAACCCCGTTACATTCAAAAACGGCGTTCACTATATAAAGATACAGACGGCAAGCAACATCTGGGCAGGCATATTCAACGAGAAATCGACAGAGGTTTCTTACGTTGTAAGAACAACTGCAAACGAGGAAGAGGTCGGCACGACAGCGCTTCCCGGAAAAATAGTCTTAACAGACGCAAACGGCAAGACAATAAAGGAAATCACTCCCGATGATAACGGTGTTTACGAGATAAGCACAGGTATCGAGGAAAGCGTGAACGTTTCCGTATCCGGCGCTGACGATGATAACATTTATATCAACAATCAGCGTGTAGCATCAGATACAGCGGCAAAGATCGCACTTAATCAGTCTGAAATAAAGGTTGTCAGAATAATCGTTCAGAACGGTGAAAAACAGCCCGTATACGCTTACCTTAAGCTCGTTCCCGATGATATAGTAGCGGCTGAGCAGGTCGAAGAGCTTATTGACGCTATAGGCGATGTAACGCTCGACAGTTATGACGACATCACAGCAGCAAGAGCGGCTTATGACAAGCTCAGCGACAACGCAAAGACACTTGTAGGAAACTACGAAACCTTAACAGCCGCAGAAGAAGCTCTCGCTAAGGCTGAGGCTGACGTTGTAAGCAATGCGATAAAGGCAATAGACGCAATCGGCAAGGTAACCGCTGACAGCAAGGATAAGATCGAAAAGGCAAAGGACGCTTACTCGGCAGTTCCCGAGCGTTTAAGAGATAAGGTCACAAATTCGGATACTCTTGACAAGGCAACAGAAAGATTTGCCGTTATCGACACGATAAAGCAGGCAGGCACAAAGAGCGAAGAACACTTCAGCACTGTTCTCGGTACTCTTGCGGATAACGATATCTACCCCGTTCAGTCTATCGGCGGTGAATGGTCGGTTATCGCACTCGCAAGAGCAGGAAAGCTCTCTGCCGACAAGGCGGCAAAATACTACAGCGAGCTTTGTGAAGCAGTAAAGGCTAACGGTTCAGACAGACTTTCAGACAGAAAGCCTACAGAGAACGCAAGAGTTATAATCGCTCTGTCCTCAATCGGAAAAAATTCCGCAGACATCGCAGGTCATAACCTGCTGAGTGGTCTTGACGATATGGACTATATCACATCGCAGGGTATCAATGCGGTTATATTCTCGCTTATAGCATTCGATACTACAGATTACAGTGCAAAGACGCACGATGAGCTTATAACTTATATCGTTGACAATATGACGGGCAAGGGCTGGGCGCTCGCAGGCGATACCGCAGATGTTGACCTTACGGCTATGGCTATACAGGCACTCGCTCCCTATGCGGCTGACGAGAAGGTAAATGCGGCTATAGACAGCGGTCTTGAGTTCCTTGCAGAATCTCTTGACGAGAACGCAAGATATGCAAACGGCAGTGAAAGCACCTCGCAGGTACTTATCGCTCTTGCCGCTCTCGGCATCGACCCGCTTACAGATTCAAGATTCATCGTTGACGGCATTACGCTTATCGACGCACTTGAAAGCTACGCTACAGAAAACGGCTACAGCCACACACTCGGCGGCGAGGAAAACTATATGGCTACCGAGCAGGCGGCGCTCGCTCTTACAGCTTATGAGCTTTCAAAGGACGACTCTTCACTTTACGATATGTCGGTAAAGAATGAGCCCGCAACTCCCGATGAACCGGCAAATCCCGATGAGCCTGTAACACCCGGCAACAGCTCAGGTACTCCCGATGAGCCGATACTCCCCGGCGACTGCTCAGGCAAGCCCGAAGATAAAAACGATCCCATAAATCCCGGTACAGGCGTACTTGTAACAGGCGGTATGGCAGTTCTCATCTCAGGCGCAGTTATGCTTGTTTCAAAGAAAAAGCGCAAATAAGTAAAACTATTATGTAAATGCTTGTTCCGTACCTGTTTTTGTGATAAAATAGGTGCGGAACAATTTTTACATAACTGATATTTCACGGAGAAAAAATGAAAGCTATTTTTGATAAATATAAATATATACTCGGTCTTGGGCTGGCTCTGATCGCCGTGATAATCATAGCGATAGTTTCTGCTGTGGCAGGAAAAGATACTGCCGAAAACAGCGGCACGTCATACTTATTGCCCGAAGCATCATCGTTTACAACCGCCCAAAGCCTAATCGCAACAACTCCAAAAACAACTGTTAATTCTCAGTCTCCGCCTGTAACAACCGTTACGGACACATCTTCACAAACTACCGCTTTACAAACCACATCTCAGACGACCGCAAGCAATCAAAAAGCAGAAACGACCGCAACAACCGCTTATGCAGCAACCGTGCCTGCAACTACCACCGAAACTTCCAAAGCAACCGAAAAACCAATCACGGTAACAAGCACTGCAAAGGCTACCGCAAAAGCCACAACTACCGTTAAATCCACGACCAAAGCCACCGCTAAGGCGACAACTCCGAAGCCCGCCGACAAGCCGATAAAGAAATATGACAACACCTGCACATTCGTTATAGAATGCAAAACCATACTCAATAACAAGGATAAACTGAAAAAAGGACTTGAAAAGTACATTCCCGATGATGCCGTGATATTCAGCGGAACAGTCGGATTTGACAACGGTGAAAGCGTATACGATATACTCCGCCGTATCTGTGACGAAAACAGTATTCAGATGGAAGCAAGCTACACCCCTGCGTTCAGCTCATACTATATCGAGGGCATCAACAACCTTTATGAATTTGACTGCGGACAAGGCTCAGGCTGGATGTACAGTGTAAACGGCATTTTCCCGAACTACGGCTGTTCATCGTACAAGCCCGCAAGCAACGATGAAATAGCGTTCCGCTACACCTGTGAGCTTGGCAACGACCTTAAATAATCGGAGGAAAAATGGAGAGAACACACCCTGTCACTGCGGCAATGTATTTTCTGTCGGTGATACTGATAACCGCAATAGTGCAAAGCCCCGTCTTTATGGCGGAGGCTCTTGTCTGCTCTGCCGTTTTTGCTTTTTTACTGAACGGTAAAACCGCCGCAAGAACGCTTTTTGTAATGCTGCCTATGGCACTGCTTGCGGCAGTTATAAATCTTCTGTTTTCAAACAGAGGCATAACCGTGCTTGCAAAGTTGCCGAGCGGCAACAGTATCACGCTTGAAACGCTTATTTTTTCGCTGTTTACAGGCGCTATGACAATATCACTCGTTATGTGGTTTATCGGACTTAACAAGTGTATGACAAGCGATAAAACGGTATATCTTCTCGGAAAAGCACTGCCGTCACTCGCTTTGCTGTTATCAATGACGCTGCGTTCTGTGCCTATGTTTGCAAGACGGGCAAAGCAAGCGGCGGCGGCACAGCGCTTTGTGGGAAACGATATATACGAGGGCAACTTTAGAAGCCGTATCAGAAGCGGTGTTCACGTTCTCTCCGTTGCGGTAACGGATACCCTTGAGCACAGTGCATATACCGCCCGATCTATGAAATACAGAGGTTACGGTACGGCAAAACGTACAGCCTACAGCATATTCCGTTTTGCGCCGTCCGACTTTATTATATTGTCTGTGACCGTGATATGCACAGCCGCAATTATTATTCTTTTTGCAAGCGGTAAAGCCTATTACCTCTACTACCCCGAATTTGTCCTGCCGCTGACTGCTTTCGATATTTCTGCGGATATTTTCTGGCTCATACTCTGTGCGATGCCTGTTGTAGCCGAGCTTTATTCACGATTTAAACGGAGGGAAAGAAATGGAACTTTATAATATTTCAAATCTGTCATATTCCTATCCCGGCTCGGATATGAACGCACTCTCCGATATTTCGCTTAAAATAAACAAAGGAGAATTCGTAATACTATGCGGAAGCTCCGGTAGCGGAAAATCCACCCTTTTAAATCTTATGAAAGCGCCTGCCGACGCAGGAACGCAAAAAGGGAAAATTTCTTTCGGCGGTCATTTTGCCGGCTTTGTCACGCAGTTTACGGACGAGCAGATCGTCTGCGACAAGGTTTGGCACGAGCTTGCCTTCGGTGCGGAAAGCATAGGACTTTCACAAAACGAAATACGCTCGCAGGTTTCCCAGACCGCTTTGTTCTTCGGCATAGAGGACTTGCTGTACTGCGACTGCGACAAGCTCTCGGGCGGTCAGAAGCAGATGATCAACTTAGCGTCTGTAATGGCTATGAATCCCGATGTACTGCTCCTTGACGAGCCGCTCTCACAGCTTGACCCTATCGCATCCACGCAATTTATTTCACTGCTTGTGAGAATAAACAAGGAGCTTGGTACGACCGTGATTGTTGCCGAGCATCAGCTCGGCGGTCTTTTGTCCGTTGCAAAGCGTGTGGTTATGCTCGACAACGGCAAGGTGTGTCACGACGGCGACGCAAGCTCTCTTACAGAGCATCTGTCAGAAAATAATCACCCTATGCTTTTTGAAATGCCGGCAGGTGTAAGAGCAAGCGCATCTGTCAGCAATGTTCTTCCACTGCTTGACGTTCCCTCCGCTAAGGACTGGTATACATCCTACGGTGAAAATCACAGACTCGTATCACCTGCCGCCGCAGACGATACGCTGTCGGAGGAAAGTTGTATATCCGTTAAAAATCTGTCTTTTGGCTATAAAAACAGCAAAAGAGATATTATAAGAAACCTTTCGCTTGACATAAAGCAAGGGAGCATAACCGCAATAGTGGGCGGCAACGGCGCAGGAAAATCGACCCTGCTCAGCCTTATCTGCGGTACGCTCAAGCAAAACAGCGGAAAAATAACGATAAACGGCGGAAAGATAGGTTTTCTTCCGCAAGACCCTACCCTGCTTTTCAATAAGGAAACGCTCAGAGAAGAATTTGCCGGAAATGCCGATGAAATAGCCGCCGCATTTAATCTAACGCACCTGCTGTCACGTCACCCGTTTGACTTATCAGGCGGAGAGCGGCAGAAGGCGGCGCTCGCAAAGCTCGTTTCCTACGGTGCGGATATACTTCTTCTTGATGAGCCGACTAAGGCGGCGGACGCAGTATATAAGCAGATGTTCTCGGCATTATTGAAACAGCTTAAAGCAGACGGGAAAACGATTGTGATTGTCAGTCACGATATGGATTTCTGCGCTGAAACGGCGGATATATGCGCCCTGCTTTTTGACGGTGAAATAAGCGTATCTCTGCCGCCGTCACAGTTCTTCGCCGATTCCTCGTTTTTCACTACAGACAGTGCGAAAATCGCCAAAAACGTATGCGATAATGTTTACACTGTCGCAGGGCTTATAGCTTCTCTCGGAGGAAGGGCTGAAAACTACGGCGATCTCTCCGGACGTTTTCACGGCATAAAAGGCGATAAGCCCGACACAGCAGTACCGCAACGCAAAAAACGCAAAAAGCTGCCGATTTTCCGAAAGGTAATGCTTTCGCTTGGCAGTGTCGGATTTGCTTTTATGCTTTTAGCCGGTACCGGCATATTCCCTTTTGAGATACCGTCAGAGCCGTTCTGGCTGCAATATGCGTTGCTGTGTGTCCCGATGATCATGCTTATAATCGGCGTCGCCCCGAAAAACACAATGGCTAAGCCGCCCGTAACCGCAAAAAAAGTAACGCCGTCCGATATTGTCGCATGGGTTATAACCGCCGTTTTTATTCCTTTCACAGTGATACTCGGCACACTTTTTATCCCTAACGGCACAAGAAAGCATCTGCTGATAATTCTTGCCGTGCTTGTCGAGTGCCTTGCCGCTTTCTTTATCAGCTTTGAAAAAAAGAAGCCGTCCGCAAAGGATATAGCGGTGCTTGCCGTGCTTTCTGCGGCGGCTGTCGCAGGAAGGGAGCTTTTCTTTATGTTTCCGCAGTTCAAGCCCGTTGCCGCAATCGTTATCATAAGCGGAACGGCGCTCGGTGCGCAGGCAGGCTTTCTTGTCGGTGCGGTTTCCATGCTGGTATCGAATATGCTGTTCGGGCAGGGTATGTGGACGCCGTGGCAGATGTTTGCAATGGGTCTGCTTGGCTTTTTTGCAGGTATCATCTTCTCAAAAAAGCGCAGCACGCTCGCCCTTTGTATCTACTCCTTACTGTCAGTCCTCGTTATTTACGGCGGAATAATGAATATATCAAGCGTTCTTACCTACACGACAGATATAAACTTGCAGACGATTACCGCATACATCATCTCCGGAATACCGTTCGACCTTATCCACGCAGTTTCGACTGTTATATTTATCTTGATAATCGGCGAGGCGCTTCTTAAGAAATGCTGTCGGCTGAGGATAAAATTCGGCCTGTTTCAATAAATTCGACAAAAATATTAACATAATATTACATTTTCCGATTTTATTTTTAAATCGTTATTGAAATGCGCCCGACTTTAAATTATAATTTTATAAGAAGCATTATAATGAGAGGTGGGCGTATATGTCATATGTACTTGAAATAACTGATGGCAACGGCGAAATTAAGTACGTTTCAGCAGGTACAGCCGCCGTGTACTGTCCCGAATATGCTTCAAGATATGAAGATAAAAGAAGCGCTATGACTGTAGGTACTACACTCATAAAAAACGGAAGATTCTCGAACTTTGAGGTAAGGCAACTGAGCTACGAGCTATGTCTTAAGGCATATAAGAGAAACCGTGCAAGGTCGTTTTTTCTGACTTATCCCGATAATTTCAAATGATAACTGCGGCAGTTGAAACCGCAGTTTGTTTTTTATAAAAGAAGGGATACAGCGTAACGCTGTATCCCTTCTTGTTTATCTCTTCTCTTCTGCGAGCCTTGCAAGTGTTTTGCAGAGCAAATCAATGTTTGCGGGTTTTGCAAGGTGTGCATTCATACCTGCCTTTACGGTTTTGCTGACATCTTCCGCAAAAGCGTTTGCGGTAAGAGCAATAATAAATACACTTTTTGCGTCTTTGCGGTCAAGGCTTCTTATTGCCTTTGCCGCCTCGCAACCGTTCATGACCGGCATATTCATATCCATAAGAATAAGGTCGATATCACCTTCCCTGGACTGTGTAAACTTATCCACGGCTTCCTTGCCGTCGCAAGCCTGAATCACCGTTGCACCGCAGGCACTGAGCATATCGTACATTATTTCACGATTAAGCTCGTTGTCGTCAACCAGCATGATATTCATACCTTTTAGTATATCCCTGTCGACAGACTTTTTGATATCTGTCGCCGCATTTTCTTCCTTGTCAGGCTTCAGCGGAAGCGTTACGGTGAACACCGTACCCTCTCCGACTTTGCTTTCGACATCGATAGTGCCGTTCTTCTGGCTGACAAGGTTTTTGACTATCGCCATGCCAAGCCCGGTGCCGTTATATCTTCCCGTGCCGAACTGAGCGCCCTGACTATATGGATCAAACAGCTTCGGCAGGAACTTTTCGGATATTCCTATACCTGTATCTCTGACAGTGAATACATAGTTGTAATTGTTTTCGCCTGCCTGCTTTACACTTACGCTTATCGTATCGTTGCGGTTTGTGTATTTGAGCGCATTTCCGACAAGGTTTATCAGTATCTGTGATAATTTAAGCGGGTCGCCTATAACCTTGCTGTTTTCAATATCAATATCAAGTACGAAATGCTTCTCCTCGTTTTCGGCACGTTCCGCCATAGGCTGCATCATCGAGGTGATTTCCTTTTCAAGGTCGAAATGCTTAATTTCAAGCGGTGACTGTCCTGATTCAAGACGTGAAACATCAAGTATCTTATTTACAAGCTCCAGCATTCTTCTGCCCGTGGTTTCCGTCTTTTTATAATAATCAAGGCGTTTTTCCTCAGGGCAGGCAGGATCGGCGGCAAGCTCGTTCATTCCGAGAATTATATTGATCGGAGTTCTGAGCTCGTGGCTCATTGACGCAAAGAACCGCTCCTGTGAACTCTTGCTGCTCTCGGCTTCCCTCAGTGCGCCCTCAAGCAGTTTGATATGTTGCAGCTGACGCTTCTTTTCCTCATCAATAACATGGAATGCGATTACAGCCTTTTTGCTGTTCACGTCATCGTCAAGAAACAGGTTTACGCTTATCCATTTCTTTACGCCGTTGATCTCTCTTACAAAACTGCCGCCGTAATTTTCTGTACGCTTTTCAATGCTGTCCCTGACTTTTTCAAGTGAAAATGCACAATCCATTTCCTGTGCCGTATCCTTATCCATAAAAGAACAGATTGCTTTCATAAGATTATCATAACTACCGGTAGCGGGCAGTATTTTCTTAATATCGTCTGTGCCTTTTATCATTGCATAAGTGCCGTTTTGCATATCTATACGATAGATGGCAAAGAATGAGTTGCACAGCGCACGGATAGTATCGGTTGCACGGAGCGTCTGCCTTGTGAATCTGTTTTCTCTCAGCCACATAATAATTGCAATTATAAGTAACGCCGCAAATAGCACTATGTACATTAGTATCATCCAGTTTATTTCTGCGGTAAGAACTGCATAAGGAACAGTCACGGCAACAGACCAGCCGTTTTCAAGTCTTGTATAGTAAAATGCACGTTTTTCGCCCTCAAAGTCAATCATATTGTCGTTGTTCTTATGATCGCCGTCCTTCATTCTGAGATAAAGGCTCTCGGAGTATTTGTTGATCGTGTCCTTATCGGCGTTGAAAGGGGTCTTTGTGTATACTATTTCGCCGTACCGGTTAAAGACATAGAAAGCGCTTCGCTCCGGTAAATCTATATCTGCGTGATCGGTATCAAGGTTTTCATCGGTGAGGTCGATTATTACCGCATTTCCGGTTTTCTGATTTGCCGCAGAAATAGTAACGACATTAGACCTGTCTTTTTCGGTAAGATATGAGTTTGTGAAAACAACCTCGCCGTTTGCATTGAGAGCTCTTTTGTACCATTCCTGCTTTTGATAGTTGTAATTTTCAATGTCCTCTACATCATCGGATGCTATAAGTCTGCCGTTCAGAATAACATAACATAACAAATCTTCGTCTTTTGTGGAGGATTTAGCCTGTTTGAAAAACGTTTTTATAGCATTCAGCATACGATCCTCGGATACGTTTGCGTTTACCATGTCGTTTATCTGTATCATTCCGAGTTCAATGATTGTCGTATACACAGATATGTTTTTCTCTTCTTCCGAGGCATAGCTTTCTACCAGATTTTTGCCGAGAGAATTTGCATTGTTCAGTACAGCGGTATATGAGCCGAATATTCCGAGAAATGCAATAATGAATATCAGTATGACAATAGTGAGCATACGCAGATTGACCAGCTTTATGCGCTTTTCAGCAGCTTCGTAAAATCGTTTCATATTTCCTTTCATTAAAAGCCGACCTTACCCTGTTCGGATAAAGCCGGCTTTTTATTTATCTTTCTTCCCTGAAGTACGCTTCACCGAGCGCCTTAGGAGGCTGATTCTCTTTCTTCTTTCTCATTGCTATGAAAATCAGCACTATAATAGTGGCGATGTAAGGGAGCATTGTTAAAAACTGCGAGGGTATCTGTATCTCCCAGCCCTGCATCTTGTAGTTTAAACCTCTCAGCATACCGAAAAGGTAGGCGGCGAATATCGCCTTGAGCGGATTCCATGTGCTGAATATGATAAGAGCAACGGCTATCCAGCCTGCGCCTGCCGTAACGTTATCCTGCCAGGTTGTCAGGAATGCGGTTGACAGATAAGCACCGCCGAGTCCGCAAAGGAAACCGCCGAGCAAAATATTTATATACTTATGGAGCGTAACATTTATGCCTGAAGCGTCAGCCGCACCGGGATTTTCGCCAATCGCCCTTATATAAAGTCCGAGTTTTGTCTTGTTGAGGTAGAAATACGCAAGCACAGCTATGACAAGTCCGAGCCATACATATATATCCTGCGAGAAAACAGCCTCTCCGAGTATCGGGATATTGCTGAGAACAGGTATTTCAACAGGTCGGAATGCCGAGCTTACCGACTGGGGTATCTGTTCGCTTGATACCCAGCCGCCTATAAGACCGGAAACGCCTGTGCCGAATATGGTCAGCACAAGACCGGTAACGACCTGGTTTCCTCTGAGCGTGACGGTTATAAAGGCATATATAAGCGCGCCTGCCGCACCCGCAGCACCTGCCGCCAGCATAGCGAGCAGAGGATTTCCCGTAGTGCACGCAACTGTGAAGCCGAGCGACGCACCCATAAGCATCATACCCTCGACACCGAGGTTCATATGGCCTACCTTTTCACAAAGTATACCGCCGACAATGGCAAACAGTATCGGAGTACCTGTCTGAATGGCGGTCTGTAAAAACAGACCTATCTGATGAAGAATATCCATTATTCAGCCTCCTTTACTGCGGTATGCTTGCGAAGCGATATTTTATAGTTTATAAAGAACTCACACGCAAGAACGAAGAATATGATGACGCCCTGCATTATTTCCGTGATGGACGAGGGTATCTTCATTACCTGAAGCGAGCTTCCGCTCTGGAGAAGTATCGAGAACATAAACGACGCAACCACGATAACGGGCGGCTTCAGCTTTGCAAGCCAGGCGGTGATTACCGCAGTAAAGCCAAGACCTGCCGACATCGAATCGGTTATCGACTTCTCAACGGCGCTCGACTGCATAAAGCCTGCCATTCCGCAAAGACCGCCGGAGATAAGAACTGCAATCACCAGTATTTTAACCGTATTCATACCGGCATATTTTGCGGTTGTTTCGCTTTCGCCGATAACGTCTATCTGATAGCCGAGCTTTGTGTAGCGGAGCAATATCGTCATAATAATTACGAGTACCAGCATTATTATCCAGCCTGCGTGAATGCCGAATACATCGGGCAGTACCGCATTTTCCGAGAAGTTAGGTACCTTTGCCGCACCGAGTGCCGCAGGGTCTTTCCACGGACCGTATTGCAGATAGCTTATAAAGGCTATCGCAATATAGTTCATCATCAGCGTTACAAGCGTTTCGCTCGCACCGAACTTAGCTTTGATGACCGCAGGGATAAGCGCCCATATGCCGCCGCAGACAAAGCCTGCAACGCACATAAGCGGTAAAAGGAGTATCGGCGGCAGATCGGGACACATAAAAGCCATTGATGCCGCACCGAATGCACCCATATAGAACTGACCCTCAGCGCCGATATTCCAGAACTTCATTCTGAACGCTATCGCTATGCCGAGCGAAAGAGTGGTAAGCATAATCGTTTTGTTCATAACGTCCTTGAAACGCTTGAACGGGGTCTGTATTATTTTGCCGAAAACCTTGAAAGGATCATAACCCATTATGGCAAGAACAATGCCGATAAATATCAGCGACAGCACGATGGCGCCTATTCTTATAAGAACGTCAACGAGCTTTGATGTGCCTTTCTGCCGCTTTGAAATCTGTATCATGCTCATACGGCTTTCTCCTCTCCCTTGTTGATATGGTCGCCCACCATCATAAGACCTATGTCTTCCTTAGTGACGGTCGTGGGGTCTACTATGTCGATTATCTCACCGTCGTGTATTACCATAAGTCTGTCGGAAATGCTTTTCAGCACGTCAAGATCCTCGCCTATGAACAGCACGGCAACGCCTTTTTTCTTCTGCTCGTTTAACATATGATATATATTGTATGACGCACCTATATCAAGACCTCTTACGGGATAGGCGGTTATAAGCACCTTGGGCGAGAGCCATATTTCTCTGCCGAGAAGCACCTTCTGTATATTACCGCCGGACAGCTTCTTTACCGTGTAGTTTACAGATGGGGTGTAAATATCAAAATCATGTACGATCTGCTCTGCGAGCTTCTTTGCAAACTTGCTGTCTATGAACGGGCCGGGATTATGATTATAGGACTTTAAGATAACGTTGTTCGTTATGCTCATTCCTGCCACAAGACCCATACCGAGTCTGTCCTCGGGAACAAAGCTCATACTGATGCCCTTGCGGATTATCGCTCTGGGATCGAGTCCCTTTATGCTGTCACCGTCAAACTCAATATCGCCGTCAGTCATTTTGTCAAGACCTGCGATTATCTCGCAAAGCTCCTTCTGACCGCTTCCTGCTATGCCTGCAACACCGAGTATCTCACCGCCGTATACGTCAAAGTTCACGTTATCAAGCACGTTTACGCCGTCTGTGTTTTTCTTCGTGAGATTTTTTACGGAGAGCATCGGCTTTGCGTTATAGTCACAGCACTGCGGACGCTCTATTTCAAGAGTTACCGCCTTGCCGACCATCATCTCGGTAAGCTGCTGAGGGGTCGTTTCACTCGTCTTTACCGTACCGATACATTCGCCCTTACGCAAAACAGTAACACGGTCGGAAATATCCATAACCTCCGCCATCTTATGAGTGATAATGATTATCGTACAGCCCTGCTCCTTCATCTTTCTGAGAATAGCAAAGAGTGCGGTTATCTCCTGCGGGGTAAGCACCGCTGTAGGCTCGTCAAGGATAAGAACGTTTGCACCTTGGTAGAACACCTTCATTATCTCTACAGCCTGTTTTTCGCTGACAGACATATTGTATATCTTCTTGTCGGGGGTAACGTTAAGGCCGTATTTCTCGTTCAGCTTGTTCACATGGTGAGCCATACGCTTTTTCGATGTGACAAAATGCTTTATGTGACCCATTACCACGTTTTCTGCGGCGGTCATTACATCAACTAACTTGAAGTGCTGGTGTACCATACCGATGCCTGCCTTTATAGCGTCACCGGGAGAACCGAAGTGCATCTTTTTACCGTCAATCGAGATAGTACCGCTGTCGGGTGTATATATGCCACTGAGCATATTTACAAGGGTACTCTTGCCCGAACCGTTTTCGCCGAGCAGGGCAAGTATCTCGCCCTTGTATACGTCAACGGAAATATCCTTGTTTGCGTATACCGAGTCAAACGATTTGGTTATGTGTTCAAGTTTTATATAAGGGTCTGCCATATAACCTCCTTGAAAATAGCGATTTGTCTTTTTAAAACATCGCAGATATTCCGGTGCTTTAAAAAGACAAATCGGGCAGCCGCTGAGGACTGCTCGTATTGTCTTTAATAGTCTTAAGATTCTGTGACCTGTAGATTATGCGGGGATAGTACCTGTTACGCCCTTAACAAACCAGTTCATGTTCCAGATCTCGTCGTCTGTCATCTTAACGCCGTCTTCAACCTTCTTGTTGCCGTCCTGGTCGTAAAGAGGACCTGTGAAGGGTTCAAGTGTGCCGTCAATGATAGCCTTCTTAGCCGCATCTACCTTTTCCTGTGTGCCTTCTGCGCAGAGGTCTGTCAGCTTGTCAAGGTATGTCATGTTAGCGGCAAGACCTTCCCAGTATGCACGGCTTGTCCATGTACCGTCAATAGCCTTCTGTACATCGTCTGTATAGAATGTCTTCCAGTCGAAGCAAGCGGCTGTGAGGTATGCCTTGGGAGCAGCGTCTGATGTGGGGAAGTTGTAGCCGATGCAGTATGCGCCCTTTTCTTCAGCGGCAACCTGAGGAGCTGTTGTATCCTGGTGCTGAGCGATTATGTCAACACCCTTGTTGAGAAGCTCAAGTGCTGCCTGCTTTTCAACAGTGGGGTCATACCATGTATCTGTGAATACTACTTCTACCTTAGCATCGGGGTTTACAGACTGTACACCGAGTGTGAATGCGTTGATACCGCGGATAACCTCGGGGATACCCTTAGCGGCAACATAACCGATGTAGTTCTTCTGTGTCTTCATACCTGCAACGATACCTGCAAGATAACGAGCCTGATATACCTTACCGAAGTAGGTTGACATATTGTCTTCTCTCATATAGCCTGAGCAGTGAGCAAACTTGATCTCGGGATGCTCCTTAGCCATCTGGTCTGTACCTTCCATAAAGCCGAAAGAGTTAGAGTAGATGAGGTTGCAGCCTTCATCGATAAGTGTCTGGATAGCTTCCTTTGTGTCGGCAACGGTTTCGGGTACGTCCTCAACGTAGTAGGTCTTTACGCCCATAGCCTCAACTGCAAGTCTGCCTGCATCGTGAGCCTGTGTGTAACCGCCGTCGTTGATCTTGCCGATGTAAACAAAGCCTGCTACAACATCATTCTTCGATGTGTTGTCGCCTGTGCTTTCCTTAGAGCTGTCGCCTGTGCTTTCCTTAGAGCTGTCGCCTGTGCTCTGTGCATCGGAAGTCTTGCTTTCATCCGTACCGCTTGTTGCGGCATTGCCGGAGCAGCCTGTGAGTCCTGCTGTAAGTGCGCAGGTTGCCGCCAGTAAAATGGCGATAAGTTTCTTTTTCATGTTTTTCCTCCCTATTAAAACAGTAAAAGATATATTAACGGCATTTTGCCGCTAAATACGGTTATTTACGGCTCAGTGTCTGAAAATACAGCCGCCGTCAACGCTCATCGAGTCAACTATTGCGAGCGATTCTACCCTGATGCCTTTCGAGCGGACAAGCTCTCCGCCCTTCTGGAAGCCCTTTTCTATAACGATACCTGCGCCTGCTATACTTGCGCCTGCACCCTTTACTATGTCGATAAGACCGAGTAAAGCACAGCCGTTTGCAAGGAAGTCGTCGATTATAAGCACGTTGTCATCGGGCGACAGGAACTTCTTGCTGACTATTACGTTATATGTACGCTTGTGCGTAAAGCTCTCGATAGAGGTCGAATAAACCTCGCCGTCTATGTTTACGCTCTGCGCCTTCTTCGCAAATACGACAGGACATCCGAAATACTGCGCCGTAACGCACGCAATGCCGATGCCCGACGCTTCTATAGTCAGTATCTTGTTTATGCTCTTGTCGGGGAACAGTCTGCGGAACTCCTTGCCGATCTCATTGTAAAGCTCAATATCCATCTGATGATTGAGAAAGCTGTCGACCTTGAGTACGTTTCCCTCTTTTACTATACCGTCCTTGTTTATGCGTTCTTCCAGTAACTGCATTTTACATTTCCTCCGTTTATTTCAGTAATTCACGTCCCATAAGCACGCCCATTACAGACGCCATCATAAGTCCTCTTGTCCAGCCGCTTGAGTCGCCTAAGCAATGCAGTCCCTTTACGTTCGTGTTGAAATGCTCGTCCATCTTTATACGGTTGCTGTAGAATTTAAGCTCGGGTGAATATAAAAGCGTTTCACGGCTTGCAAAACCGGGAACGACCATATCCACAGCCTTTATGAAATTGATAATGTTCGTCATTGTACGGTAAGGCATAGCCGCCGTGATGTCACCTGCGACCGCATCGGGCAGGGTAGGTCTTACGTTGGAGAAATTAAGCTCCTTGGGCCATGTACGCTTACCGTCGAGGATATCTCCGTAACGCTGTACAAGAATGTGACCGTTACCGAGCATATTGGTAAGTTCGCCGACCTTCTTCGCATATTCGATAGGCTGGTTGAACGGTACACTGAAATTGTGCGAGCAAAGTATAGCAAGGTTTGTGTTGTTGCTCTTAAGCTCTTTATATGAGTGACCGTTTACAACAGCTAAATCGTTGTCGTAGTTCTCCTGACTCACAAATCCGCCGGGGTTCTGGCAGAATGTACGAACCTTGTTCTTAAACGGCAGTGGATAGCCGATGAGCTTTGACTCGTAAAGGACGGCGTTTATCTCCTCCATTACCTCGTTTCTGACTTCCACTCTTACGCCGATGTCAACAGTACCCGGTGTATGCTCAACATTATGAGCCTCGCAGGTCTTTTCGAGCCAGTCTGCGCCCTTACGGCCTGTTGCGACTACTATCTCGTCGCCGTATATGGTTTCCTGTTCGCCGCCGTCACGGGCATTTGAAATGATAACGCCCTTACATACGCCGTCTTCTATTATAATATCCTCGCAGTTCTTACCGAACAGCACCTCAACTCCGCTTTCGATAAGATATTTTTCTATCTTGAAATAAAGCTCGTGCGCCATTTCCGTTCCTAAGTGACGGATAGGACAGTCAACCAGTTTCAGGTTTGCGTTTATGGCTTTCTTTCTTATATCTCTTATCTTGTCGGGGTCGCTTACGCCCTCAACGTGCTTATCCGCACCGAATTCAAGATATATCTTGTCTGTGTAGTCGATGGTTTCCTGTGCAAGCTCCTCACCGATAAGCTCGGGGAGCGTTCCGCCGACCTCGCACGACAGCGACAGCTTGCCGTCCGAGAATGCACCTGCGCCCGAAAAACCCGTTGTGATATGGCAGTAGGGCTTACAGTTCATACAGTGCTTTGTTTTTGCCTTAGGACAGCTCCTTTTTTCTACCGAAGCACCCTTTTCGATTATCAGAATTTTTTTGTCTGAGCCGTTTCTGACCATTTCAATTGCGGTGAAGATTCCCGCAGGTCCCGCTCCTACAATTACTACATCGTATTTCAATTACTTTTCTCGCCTTTCCGCTTTGCAACAATAAGGCGTTTTACCGCTCCTTTGCAGAAAAACGCCGAATTACACCAATATAATTATTTTGACACAATTCGAGCCTAAAGTCAATATCAAACCGATACAAAAATGAACTTTTGTGAATTATTTTTATGCCGCTTCCGGTAAAGCAGAGAATATAATACAGTTTGCGGAAGAATAAACATACTTTACCGATACAACGAACAGCTGTTCAATGCTGTTCTTCCTATTCTATTATCTGCAATAATTATACAGAAATTATATCCGAAGACCGACAAAAGCACTTTTTACACAAAAGCACTTGACAACAGTCCGAAATCGGATTATAATATCTCTCAGTCCGATTTCGGACTTAAATATTTGCCGACAAGGAGAATCAGCTTGGATAACAAAAACAACAGGAAAAAACTGTATGAATATAATAACGTACTGAAATCAATAGATGATTGCTACAGGAATATAGCAAAGCGCTACGGTTTTTCGGAAGCGGCTTTCTGGACGCTGTACACACTGCGTATGGAGCCGGGCAACATAACGCAGAGCGATGTCTGCACCGTGCTGTATCAGCCTAAGCAGACGGTAAACTCCGCACTGAAAAAGCTCGAAAGCGATGGGTATATAACACTTACTCCGGCAGGTGCGCACACAAAGAATATCAGCCTTACAAAAAGCGGAACAAAGCTGTGCGAACAGACGGTAGATAAGGTGATAGAGGCAGAATGTGCCGCACTCGGCAATATGACAGATGAAGAAACCGAGAATATGACTGCGCTTATGAAGCTGTACAGCATACTTCTTAAAAGTCAGACGGCAAAAATATAAAAATACAAAAGGAGAACAAAGGGAAAATGAGCAAGATAAAACTTTCGGATCACTTTACCGTGAGACGGCTTTTCAGGTTTGTACTGCCGTCGGTGGCTATGATGGTGTTTATATCCATATACGGCGTGGTTGACGGCTTTTTCGTATCGAATTTTGCCGGCAAGACCTCTTTCGCATCTATCAATCTTATAATGCCGTTTGTAATGATACTCGGCGGCGTGGGCTTTATGGTCGGCACGGGCGGAACGGCGCTTGTTTCGCAAAAGCTCGGCGAAGGTGACGAAAAGACCGCAAAACGCTATTTCACGATGATGATAATGCTGACGGTGATACTCGGTGCGGTACTCACAACATTCGGTCTTATCTTTACCGAAAACGTTGCGGTGTTCTTCGGCGCAACTTCCGAAATGCTGGGCGACTGTGTGCTTTACGGCAGAATAGTGATCTCCTTCACAACGGCTTTTATGCTCCAGAATGTATTCCAGAGCTTTTTTATTGCCGCCGAGAAGCCTAAACTCGGACTTATCTCAACTATTATGGCAGGCTGTACGAATATCATACTTGACGCTGTATTTGTAGGTCTTATGGGCTTTGGCGTTGCAGGTGCGGCATTTGCTACGGGCATCAGCGAATGTGTAGGCGGAATATTCCCTCTTATCTACTTTCTCCGTCCGAACTCAAGCATACTGCGTCTTACTAAGACAAGTCTTGAGATAAGACCGCTCCTGCGTGCCTGTGCGAACGGTTCGTCGGAGCTTATGTCGAGCATTTCCTCATCGGTCGTAAGCATAATCTACAACTTCCAGCTTATGAAATACATAGGCGAAAACGGCGTTTCGACCTTTGGTGTAATGATGTATGTGCAGTTCATTTTCATAGCGATATTTGTCGGCTATTCTATCGGATGCGCACCCGTGATAGGCTTCAACTACGGAGCGCAGAACCGTTATGAACTGAACAATATGCTCAAAAAGAGCCTTTGCTTTGCGGCGTTAGTAGGAGTTACCCTTGTCGCGTTGTCGGCGGTGCTTGCAAGCCCTCTCGCAAAGATATTTGTCGGCTATGACGCAGAGCTTTACGAGCAGACACGTCACGCTTTCAGAATATTCTCGCTGTGCTTTTTACTTGCAGGCTTCAATATATTCACCTCATCGTTCTTCACCGCACTCGGAAACGGTGCTATCTCTGCGGCTGTGTCATTTATGAGAACGCTTATATTCCAGGTTTCAAGCATACTTATACTGCCCCTTATTTTCGGTGTTGACGGTATATGGATGGCAAATGTTGTGGCGGAATTTTTCGCTTTCCTGCTGTCGCTGATGTTCCTTATCGTAAAGAGGAAGAAGTACGGATACTGGCAGAAGAATGTTGCTTTGCCGGTTGAACCTGAATCGGAAATGACAAACAAAAACGCAGATTAAGCGGTTATATAAAGCAATATAGAGCGGCGGCTCGGTAATGTTACCGGGCCGCCGATACTTTTATATCTGTTATCCGAACTTACTTCCTCCCATTCAGCCCGAACTTCCTTGTATACGCATCAAAGTCAACATAGCAGTGATCCATATCAACATCGCCGTCGATTCCGCTGATACTGCCCTTCCACGAATACTGCCACATAAAATATGTTCCGCTGTATGCAGGCTTGTCGGTGTCAACGTGAGCCACCCACACGGGATACTTTGAAAGCGCCGTCATATCAAGGTAGCTGTTGAAAAACGAAGCGTAGGAATATACGACAGGCAGATAGCCTGCGTTTGCTATCTCCTCGCAGAACGCTTCCGTCATTGCGGTGAGGGTCTGCTTTGAATAGCCGTTCTTTACATACCACGGATCCTCTATATCAAATACTACGGGGTAGCTTATCTCATAGCCGGAAATAAGGCTGAGTACGAATTTAGCCTCATCTCTCGCTTCTTCTACCGTTTCGGCATAGCAGTAGTGATACACTCCGGCAGGAATGCCGTTTTGCATAGCGCCTTTCATGTTTTCGTGGAAATATGTATCGCTTGTCATAGGGTAATCATCGCTTATCCTGCCACGGCTTGAACGTATCATTGCAAAGTCGATGCCCGATCTTTTCACCTTTGCCCAGTTTATCGTGTCGCCCTGTGCCCACGAAACGTCAATTCCCGTCAGTGCGTCTGTTGTATACAGCGATATAGTTTCGACAGACATTGCCGAGTTGTCATAAGCTCTGCGGTTGTCGGTGACACTGCCGTTTTTGCTGCTCATGAACATACCCTTCAGCGTATATGAACAATCGTTTCCGAGCGTCATAGTGCCTGTGTTTATGACCTGCGCATTGTTTCTTATCTCCAGCTTTCCGCCGATATAGCTTTTTGCATTGAAGCGTGCAGTACCTGTCACACCTATCTCGCCGTAAGAGGTAAATTCCGAATTCACATCAAGAGTTCCTGCGAATGCCGTCTGTGCCGTATCGGAAAGCAGCGTAACGCCCGACAGTGAAACCGCAGATCTTCCGCTCGCAGACATCGTACCGTCAATATCCAAAGCAGAACCGCCGTAGGTATTGAGCGTGCCGTTTATTATAAGCGATGCGCCGTTATCCGCAACAAGTCTGCCCTTTATATCAAGGGTAATACCGTATGGCACGGTAACGGATGTTCCGCTGAGCAGTACCATCACAGTACCTGCCGGTACAGTAAAGCTTTTGCCGAGTGTTATATTGCTTTTTATGTAATAGGTTCTGTCCGCCGCAAGCACGGAGGTGCCGTCCCAGGTGTACGGGTCAGCCGCCGCCGCAACCGGAAGCGACACGGAACATAATATGAACAGTGCCGACAGAAAACCGGCGATTATCCGTTTTGTTAATTTCATTTGCTTTTCCTTTCGGATTATCTCAGCTGTTTTGTTTACCGGATAGTTATCCAAGATAATTATGTCATATTCCGCACCGTTTGTCAATATTCACGGCGGTGCGACAATTCCCGCCTTTACATTTTTCGTCATTCCGACAGTATTCCACGTTCTTATTTGTACACAGTTACAATATATTAAGCACGATGCGTTATTGACAGTACCGTAAAAAAGGGTTATAATCTCTATATTTATGGGCTTTGCCCGAACAAAACGAAACAATGCTGTACGGTAGAATATATGAACAAATATGTAAGAAATATGACGCAGGGAAGTGAGCTTAAGCACATACTTATGTTCACTCTGCCCTTGCTTGCGGGAAATCTGTTCCAGCAGTTTTATAATATAGTCGATTCGGTAATAGTCGGACGTTATCTCGGTCACGAGGCACTGGCGGCGGTCGGTGCGACAGGCTCGATAACGTTCCTGTTTTACACGCTGTGCAACGGCCTTTCGGCAGGTGCGGGAATACTGATAGCACAGAGCTTCGGTGCGGGGCGGCACGACGATGTAAAGCGTTTTATCGCAAACTCGGCTTATGCGCTCGGCTTTGTAGGGCTGGGGCTGACGATTATTTCGGTAGCCTTTGCGCATCTTCTTTTGCAGATGCTCGACACTCCGCAAAACATACTCGCAAACGCTGCGGACTATATGCGTACTGCCTGTGCCGGAACGATTGCGGTAGCAGGCTACAACTGGATAAACTCGGTGCTTCGTGCGCTCGGGGATTCAA
Source organism: uncultured Oscillospiraceae bacterium (assembly GCA_900539195.1). Classification (GTDB taxonomy): domain Bacteria; phylum Bacillota; class Clostridia; order Oscillospirales; family Ruminococcaceae; genus Ruminiclostridium_E. The sequence continues at coordinate 2,309 of UQBC01000010.1, read as the reverse complement.
AAACTCCGCTGTATTTTCTTATTGTCGCAAGTATACTGAATGTCGGACTTGACCTGCTTTTTGTAATGGTATTCGGTATGGGCGTTGTCGGTGCGGCGCTCGCTACAGTTATCGCACAGGGAGTTTCCGCTGTCGGAAGTATTTTGTTTGCGGTAAAGAAAAACGAATATTTCCGGCTGAAAAGAGAGCATCTCAGGCTTCGCAGGGAGCAGTTTGTGCGTTGTATGAAAACGGGTACTCCCATAGCTTTGCAGAATGCGCTTGTTTCCGTGTCGATGATTTCACTTCAGAAGACCGCAAACTCATTCGGAGATATAGTAGTTGCCGCATACACTGCGACAATGCGTGTAGAACAGCTTATACAACAGCCCTTCAATTCGCTCGGCACGGCGCTTTCGACCTTTGCGGGTCAGAATGTCGGAGCGGCAAAACCCGACAGGGTGTTGAAAGGCTATCACCGTTCAATGCTTATATCGGCCGCTTTCGGCTTGCTGATGCTTGGTGTGTTCGCTTTTACAAGCAGATACATAGTCGGTTTCTTCGTTACCGAAGAACAGGTTATAGATATAGGCGCAAAGGCACTTTTGCTGTCTGCCTGCTTCTATGTTCCGCTGGGCTTTATCCACACGACAAGAGGACTTTTAAACGGTGCGGGCGATGTAGGATTTGCATTTCTGAACGGACTTGCCGAGGTAATAGGCAGAATAGGCTTTGCGGCAATACTTGTTAATATACCCGGAGTGGGAATGTGGGCTGTATGGACAACGACCTGTCTTACATGGGTGCTGACAGCTGTAATGTGTCTTATCAGATATAAGGGCGGCAAATGGCGGAAAAAGTGCCTTGTTGATATAAATGAAAACACAGCATCGGAGGACGCATATGCTAAGCAATAAAACATACTCTGAAAAGAACGATGCTCTCCTGCTTGCCCACGCTGCGGCGCTCCTGGTACTGTCGCTTCTTGTGGCAGTGCAGGGCATATTTGAAGTAATCGACTATATGCCCCATATAATTTCGGCAGGATGCGTCACCTGCGCCGCATACACAGCTTCGATCCCGGCAACTCTTATAATGTACATATGGTTTTCAGTGTCGGCGGCAGTATACTATTACAAAGATTCGCAAAAAATGTTCCGCATTATTCCGCTGATGTGTATTATCGGAATAACGCCGAGCCTTGTGTATGACTTATCGTTCATATCGGAAAACGGCTTTGTTTCCGGCGGAGAATATAATGTAACGCTGTATCTTGTTATGGATATATTTCTTCTTCTGGACTCGATAGTTATGATACAGCTTGTACGAGGTACAATGAGCAGAAAAGCCGCTATGATATGTCCTGCGATATATCTTATTACGGGTCTTATATACTTCTCGAGCGTTTTCGTATTTTACGGTTCGGTCGAGGGTACTAATTTCATGGGATATTACTTCTGTAACAGCGTAACAAATATTGTTTTCTCGCTGTCATTGTTCCGCCTTGTAAATGTGATCTATCCCCAAAAACAATAAAAGGAGTAAAACAGATGGATACTAAATACATAGCTCTTACTTTTGACGACGGTCCGAACACCGTCACAACCCCGCAGGTGCTTGAAATGCTGAAAAAGCATAACGTTACGGGCAGCTTTTTCCTTGTCGGCAACAACATAAACGAGGAGAGTGCAAAGGTAGCCCGTGAATGCTTTGACTATGGCTGTGAGCTATGCAACCACAGCAGGACGCACAGTGCAATGCCTCAGCAGACAAGTAAAGAAATAAAAGCAGAAATTGAATACACGAACGACAAGATAAAGCAGATAACAGGCGGTATCGCCCCGAAATTTTTCCGTCCGCCGTATATCGCACTTTGCGACAGTATGTATGACGATATACCGCTGACATTTATCTGCGGAAACGGTGCGGAGGACTGGCTTGATGAAATATCGGCGAAAGAACGCAGTAAGCGTATAATCGAACAGGCGTGTAACGGTATGATAATACTTCTTCACGATATGGAGGGCAATTTCCGCACGGTACAGGCGCTTGACACGATAATCCCGGAGCTTAAAAAGCAGGGCTATACATTTGTGACTGTAAGCGATCTTTTCGCAAAGTGCGGCGTTACACCTCAGCACGGAAAAATCTATACAAATGTGCTGCCGGATTAAAAAGCATAAATAGCCCCGTATTTTCCCTCCCGATGCGGCGTTACACCTCAGCACGGAAAAGTTTATACAAACGTGCCGGCAGATCAAAAAAGCGTAAATAGGGTCGCAGGGGCGGTAGCCCTGTCTCTTATACACATCTGACGCTGCCGACGATAA
>UQBC01000009.1 GCA_900539195.1 uncultured Oscillospiraceae bacterium | reverse complement strand
GCAAGGCTACGCAGTACAGCGGATATAAAGAGCTTTCAGTCAACACAAATCCCTCGAATATGAGCGGATTCAAGGCTAAGTCAAAGTCCTACAACAGCATAACGCTCCAGTGGAACAAGAACACTTCTGCTACAGGTTATGAATTACAGAAGTGGAACGGCAAGAAGTGGGTTGCGCTCACAAAGATAACCAAGAACAGCACGACTACTTATACTGTCAAGAGCCTTAAAGCAAGCTCGACATACAAGTACAGAATCAGAGCCTACAAGACGATAGGCAAGGCTACGCAGTACAGCAGATATAAGGAGCTTTCAGTCAATACAAATCCCTCGAATATGAGCGGATTCAAGGCTAAGAGCACCGCTAAGACTTCGGTAACATTACAGTGGAAGAAGAACACAAGCGCTACCGGATATGAGATCCAGAAGTGGAACGGCAAAAAGTGGGTTTCTGCCGCTAAGGTTACCAAGAACAGCACAGTTACAAGCACTGTGAAGAATCTTAAGAAGAATACTTCTTACAAGTTCAGAATCAGAGCTTACAAGACGATCGGCAAGGCTACGCAGTACAGCTCGTGGAGCGGTACGCTGACAGTCAGGACGAAAAAGTAAGCAATAAAAATCCAATAGCTATAACGGGCATCGGTGTGAAAATCGATGCCCGTTTTTTATGGTGCGTGAGGTATGTGGCAAGTGGTGTTTACGGGAATGGAAATAATCGGTGTTGCGGTATGCTTTAGGTTAGTGAAAATTTACATTATTCGTGCGGTTGCAACGGCTATTTTGAATATTTTCTGAAAATTAATCGCAAAAGTCTTAACATTTGCTGTGATTTGTGCTATACTTAAAACATGGTATACTCTGTAACCGGAGAATATATCGTTACCTTAAACGGTAATAATAAAGTAAACGACACACCTTAAAAGGACGTAAATATGAGCAAAAACAAAACTCAGTATCTTAATGCCGACACAGAGCTTGAAGAGCTTCCTGCCGGCACTAAGACAAAGAAAAAGAAAAATAAGCCCAATAAAGCGGCAAATACCGTAAAGCATGTATTCGGCGTTATAGGAACTACGCTTCTAAGCTTGTTTATGATAGTTATCATTACCTGCTGTATAGTAGCGGTAACGCTGACGGTTTACATCATGCAGTTTGCGGACAGCGCATTTGATGTCGACCTTAAAAATGTTGACCTGAGCTACACAAGTTTTCTGTATGCAAAGAACAGCGCAGGCGAACAGGTTGAGATAAAACGTCTGTCAGGCGACGAAAACCGTATCTGGGTAGACATGGAGCAGATACCGAAGCATACCCAGGACGCATTCACGGCAGTAGAGGACAAGCGTTTCTATGAGCATGACGGCGTTGACTGGAAGAGAACGGTGCGTGTAACCGTATCGACCCTGTTCAACGGCTACGGCGAGGGCGGTTCGACCATAACACAGCAGCTTGTAAAGAATATCACGGGTGATGACAGGGTAACTCCCGAGCGTAAGATAAGAGAGATATTCAGAGCGCTGAACCTCGAACAGCAGTACACAAAGATTGATATACTCGAGGCATATCTGAACCGTGTTCCGCTGGGCGGTACGGTTTACGGCGTCGGATCGGCGGCTTACTATTATTTCGGTAAGACGGTTGATCAGCTGACTATAGCGGAAAGTGCGATACTTGCCGGTATGACACGTTCTCCGAGCGTACTGAACCCGTATGCAAATCTTCAGAGGTCAAAGGAACGACAGCTGTATGCACTTAAATGTATGTATGATCAGGGTCTTATCACAACCGATGAATATGAAGCGGCAAAGGTAGAACAGGTAAAGTTCAGACTTATCGTTGAGGGTGACGCTTACGGCTATAAGGATCCAAGATATGATGAGTATTACGGAAACAATGCAAATCAGGACGACAACAGCGATCAGTATGACGATAACGATACTTACGAGGCTTACCGTTGGAACGAGTACGAGATATCGCAGAACTGGTATGTTGACGCAGCTATAGAACAGGTTATCGAGGATATAGGAAAAGCCAAGGGTATGACTTACTCCGAGGCAAAGGCGGATCTTTACAAGGGCGGCTACAAGATATATCTCAATATGGATATGGATATCCAGGATAAACTTGAAACGTTTTTCAAGGATCCGAACAACTTCTTCTACAGCTATGATAAGACAGCAATAGAGGAAAACTGTGCGCAGGCGGCATTTGTGCTTACCGACTACAGGGGCAATGTTGTAGCGCTAGCCGGCGGTATCGGTGATAAGCCCGGTGACGGCTGTTTCAACAGAGCAACACAGGCTATATTGCCTATCGGTTCTACTATGAAACCTATCTCGGTTTACGGTCAGGCGATAGACAAGGATATCATCAGCTATTCGTCAATGATATTCGACAGATGTATCACGCTCCCGGACGGTTCAAGCTGGCCCAGTAACTTTGAGGGCGACTATGGCTCAGGAGGATATATACCTGCGTGGTACGCAGTGCAGCAGTCTAAGAATACAACCGCTGTTAGAATGGCTCAGGTACTTGGTATTGATACCTGTTTCAACTTCCTTACGGACAAGCTTAATGTAACAACGCTTGATTATACTAATGATAAGGCTTATTCACCCATTGCACTCGGACAGCTTACGCAGGGCATGACGCTGCTTGAGCTTGCCGGTGCATATCAGATATTCGGATCAGGCGGTATGTATTATACTCCCAAGCTCTACAACCTTATCACAGACTACAACGATAATGTGGTTATCGAGCAGGAACCGCTCGGTGACAGGGTAATGGACAGTGACAGCGCTTATATTACTAACAGACTGCTCAAGGCGGTTACCGATACAACCAACGGTTCAGGTCGTTATGCGAAGATTGACGGAATAGAGGTTGTCGGCAAGACAGGTACTTCAAACGATGAACGTGTACTTGCGTTCGCAGGACTTACAGCCGACTACTGCGGTGTTATAAGACTTGGATTTGACGATAACAAGAACATCGGCACAACGAATTATATTTATCTTGCACAGGTATGGCATAACTTTATGGTGAACGTTGTGAACGAGGATTCCACAAAGACCTTTGCAAAGGATTCAAATGTAGTTGAAAAGAAATACTGTACCGAAACAGGACTTCTCGCAACGTCCAAATGCAAGAATACCGCTGTGGGTTATTACAAGGCGGATACGCTGCCCAAGACCTGCGATTCCACGCATAAAGACGGCGAGTATGTAAAAAAGCACGGCGGTGAAACACTGCTTGTACCCGAATGGTATACAAAGCAGGACGATAACACGAGCGATACAAGCAGTACAAGCTCGAACCGATAAAGAACAACAGATGACAGCGGCTCTACAAAAGCCGCTGTTTTGATGAAAGGATATTTTATGACATTCAGACTTACGGCACCCTGCCACTTCGGACTTGAAAAGACGCTATCGTTTGAGGTGCGTAAAATAGGCGGCGAGGATATAGCGGTATCGGACGGACGTGTTACGTTCACGGGTGACGAACGTGTGCTTATAAGAGCAAATATGTGCCTGTCGACCGCAGAGCGTGTGGGAATACTGCTCTCCGAGTTCAAGGCAAGGACTTTTGAAGAACTGTTTCAGGGAGTAAAGGCTATTCCGATTGAAAAGTATGTAGGCAAGTTTGACAAGTTTCCGATAAAGGGGTTCAGCTTAAATTCAAAGCTGACAAGCGTTCCTGCCTGCCAGAAGATAATCAAGAAGGCTATGGTCGAGCGAATGAAGAGCGTTTACAAAATCGGCTATTTTCAGGAAACTGATGCGCTGTTTCAGTTCCGCTTCTCGATAATGAAGGATAACGTTACAATTACGCTTGATACATCGGGGGATGGGCTTCACAAGAGAGGCTACCGTCGTTTCTCAAATGCCGCACCTATAAAGGAAACACTCGCGGCGGGAATCGCCGACCTTGCAAGGATAAGAGACAACGATATTGTCTGCGACCCGTTCTGCGGAAGCGGAACACTGCTTATCGAGAGCGCACTCAAGGCGCTGAATATTCCGCCTTGCCTTGACAGGGAATTTACTGCTATGCAGTGGGAGTTCCTGCCTAAAGAGATGTGGGACGAGGAAAGAGAAGCGCTCAGAGCGAACATCAGAAAGCCTGAAAATTTCAAGCTGTACGGCTTTGATATAGATCCCGAAGCCGTAAGACTTACCCGTGACAACGCATTAAAGGCGGGCGTGGGTGAATATATTGAGGTTAAGCAGCGTGATGTTGCGGATTTTACATATCCGGAGGGCTGTACCGCCTTGCTTTGCAATCCACCTTATGGCGAGCGTATGCTTGACGAAGAACAGGCGCACGAGCTGTATAAGGAGATGGGCAAAAGATTGCTCCCGACAGACGGCAGGAGATTATTTGTAATTACTCCCGACGTGGAGTTTGAGGAACTGTTCGGAAAGAAAGCGGACAAGAACAGAAAGCTGTATAACGGTATGCTTATGTGCAGACTGTACAGCTATTTCAAAGGTTGATAGAAAAATGATGGCGGATATAGCGTTATATATCCGCTTTTGCTTTGTGCAACAGCAAAAAACTGTAAACTAAAACGTGTAAAAATTTACATTCATTTTGTGTAATGTCACAAAAAACTCTGTCGTAAAAGCTAAAAATAGGTATTATTGTTGACTTTATCGCCGAAATAATGTAAAATTAACAAGTAAGGATTAACAACGAAGGAGTGGATCTCTGTGGAGAACGTATTTTTTGCACGTCAGCCCATACTCGATGTGAATAACAATACATACGGGTATGAACTGCTTTACAGAAATCAGCCCGGAGTCAACGCATATACGGGAAACAACGGTGATGTGAGCACCGCAGACGTTATCAATAACGCATTCTTTGTCGATAACATAACAAGCGTCCTCGGCGGAAAGAAAGCGTTTGTCAATTTCACGGGCAACCTCATAAAAAGAGGTGTGCCTAAGATGATTTCAAGTGATATTCTTGTAGTTGAGCTGCTGGAAAGCGTCATGGCAGACGCAGAAATAATAAGGCGCTGTATAGAGCTTAAAAAGATGGGGTATATCCTTGCTCTTGACGACTACGAATACGGCGAGAACACAAAGGCATTGTTTGAACTTGCGGATATAGTAAAGCTTGACTTCCACACCTCACGGGAAGCAGTGGAACGCACAGCGGAAAAGTGTATTACATATAATAAGATAATGCTTGCCGAAAAGGTAGAAACACAGCTTGAGGTGGAATATGCCAAAAGGCTCGGCTGTACATATATGCAGGGTTACTTCTTTGCAAAGCCTCTGCTTGTGACGCACAGAACAAACACGCCAATGGCAAAGACATTTCTGCACATACTCGGACTTGTTTATTCGCCTGAGCCTGACTATGAGGAGATAGCGGCAGTAATTTCGACAGACGTTGTGCTGACGATAAGACTGCTGAGGCTTATAAACGTAATGTACGGCAATACGGGCAACAAGATATCTACCATTCATCAGGCGCTTGTTCTGCTTGGTTTTGAAAAGCTCAAGGAATGGATATATCTTGTCGGACTTCAGCGTTTGCAGAAAGATACTCCCGACGAGCTGATACTGCTTGCACTGTTCAGGGCAAAATTCTGTGAGAGCATCTCAAAGGTAATGCCGGGTCAGTATATTCACAGAAAAGAAATGTATCTGATGGGACTTATGTCGATCGTTGCAGGTACTACGGATGAACGCGATATCGGAAACGTAATGAAAGAACTGCCTGTAACCGATGAGATAAAGAACGGTCTGCTCGGTGCGGACGGACTTTTCGGAGATGTGTTCAGGCTGGTAGTGGATTATGAACACGCGAACTGGGATAAAGTCGAGGAGTTTGTAAAGAAATACAACGTTGACGCACAACAGCTTGCGAACGAATATGTACAGTGCGTCAGATTCATGCAACAATTTTATATAGGGTGAAACGAAGATTAACTTTTTTACAATACAAAAACTTTTCTATAACGGAGTGATAACATGGCTGAAAATAAATGTGCCGCAAGACTCGAGCCTTCAAGCAGGGATATGAGCGAGCTGAAAAACCGCTTCAAGCCGGGTTATGACTGGGAAGCGATATGCTCTACCATGCTTGAACATCTTATGTGCGGAGTTGCTATATATGAGCTTTGCCCCGACAGAGTAAGGTCGCTTTATTTCAACAAGAAATATTATGAGATGGTGGGCTATACCGAAGAGCAGTATGAACAATATGCAGACAGCGTTACCTCGTCGCTTTACGGAGATTCGGCAGAGATGATTTTTGAAAAAGCCGGACGCTCGGTAAAGACCGGAGAAACCTTTTATGCGGAATGTAAGGGCAGACGCTTTGACGGCAGTGATATATGGGTGCTTGTCAAAGCAAAGCTGGTTGATTTTATAGAAAGCGAACATCCTGTATTTCTTGCAATAGTGCAGGATATAACCAACAGGAAGCAGGCAGAATATGAAAACGCGGTAAATCTTGAGCGTTATCGTATACTTGAGGCAACTTCAAATGCAGTCACATTTGAATATGATATTCCCGATGATATAATGACGTTTTCGTACAGCGGAGGTAGGGCGGATTTGGCAAACCGCTCCATAAGCAACTATGCGGAGGTTTCAAAACGTACAAAGATTGTATATCCGGATGATGCGGCAAAGTTCTATGCGGCGCTGAAAAAAGCGGGCAAAAAGCCTGTAAGCTGTATGACGCTCGATTACAGATCCACGATAATAGATCAGAACAGCTACCGCTGGGTAAGGACGTGTTATTCAAGTGTAGCGGATGCCAGCGGAAAGGTAATAAAAGTTCTCGGAAGAACACAGGATATAGACGATGAAAAGCGTGAGCATCAGAGAATGACTCAGCTTGTCGAAATCGACAGTACAACGAGACTGCTCAATAAGCTTGCAACAACAAATCACATACAGCGGCTTATCGGTGAAAAGACCAGTGCTAAGAGTTTCTTTATAATGATCGATATTGACGATTTCAAGGCTTTCAACGATACTTACGGACACAGTTTCGGCGACGAGGTGCTGAGAGCTGTCGGCAAGACGCTTTCGACAAAATTTCGCAATAACATTATAGGAAGATTCGGCGGCGATGAGTTCATTGTTTTTGCGAGAGCTGTCAGCGAGTCGGTTGTCGTGGATAAATTCGAGGATTTTCTGAAGATAGTCGGCGCAACGGAAATAGGCGGAAAGCAGTACGAGATAAAGTGCAGTATTGGTATTGCCTGGAGCGATAGAAGCGATATTGATTATTCACGGTATTTTGACGAAGCCGATGAACAGCTCTATAAGGCTAAAAAGGCGGGAAAATGCCGTATATGTCATAAGAAAATTGATTAAAATTACCGAAAACAGCGAAAAACGGCTTGTTTACGGTAAAATATCGTAATTTTGCTTGACAAAGGGCATAATCTGTGATATACTTACTTAAAGTAGAATATGGTAGGCTAAAGACTGAGTTCATCTCGGTCTTTAGCTTATATATAGGGCTTTTTACGGCTCTTGTCTGAAAGGAGGCTTTCAAAGTGCCGAAAGAAAAAGGCGGCAAGAAAAATCAGGCTGAAACGGTCGAGCGGCTTACCGAGCAGAAAGTTCTGCCGATAATCGAGAGATACGGCTATGAGCTGTGGGACGTTATCTTTGAAAAAGAAGGTGCGATGTGGTATCTCAAGGTGCTGTTTGACAAAGTGGACGGCGGTATAGACGATGCCGAGTGCGAGGAGATAACAGAACCGCTGAACAAGGCAGTCGACACACTGCCGTGTATCGACCTTGTAGATGTGTTCGAGGTGGGCTCACCCGGACTTGACAGACAGCTGAGAAAGCCTTTCCACTTTGTGAAGATGAAGGGTGAACGCATTAAGGTAACAGTGCGTGACGAAAACGGCAAGACGGCTTATTATGCAGGCGTTCTTGCAGACTATGATGAAAATTCGGGCGAGTTTACTCTACAGACAGATGACGGCGATATGAGGTTCAATGCCGCAAAGTGCAGAAGAATAGCCCTTGACGCATAAAAATAATTAACGGAGGAATTATTAAAAATGGCTAACAGCAACACAACGGAGCTTTTTGAGGCTCTGACATTGCTTGCAAAGGAAAAAGGGATCGATCCCGCTGTACTTATAGATAAGATACAGACGGCGCTTGTTATTGCAATCAAGAAGGAATATCCCAGAAGCGAGAATATCAAGTTTGATATCGACATCGAAAAAGGCAAGTTTGACGTGGCTATCCAGAAGGAAGTTGCCGCAGAGGTCGAGGACGATGCAAACCAGATCTCGATGGAAGAGGCAAAGACCCACACCCGCAGAAAGCTGGATTACGGCGATATAGTAGCGATAAAGCTGGATACGCAGCATTTTGGCAGAATTGCCGCACAGACGGCAAAGCAGGTCATAAAGCAGGGACTTAAGGAGATAGAGCGTGAACAGCTTGTTGCACAGTGGGGCGGACTTCAGGACGAAGCGGTTACTGTCACTGTACTCAAGACAGAGCCCAGAACAGGCAACGCAACGGTAAACCTCAATGGTAACGAAGTGCCGCTGTTCAGAAGCGAACAGATACCCGGCGAAGTACTTAAGCCCGGCGATATGGTAAAGGTTTATGTTTCCGGCGTTTCTGCAACGGATCACAGACCTACACTCAAGATCTCAAGAGTAAACAAGGAGCTTGTTAAGCGCCTGTTTGAGAGCGAAGTACCCGAAATATATGACGGTACTGTTGAGATTAAGGCTATCAGCCGTGAAGCGGGTTCACGTTCAAAGATCGCCGTTATCAGCAACAACCCCGACGTTGACGCACTCGGCGCCTGCATAGGACCCGGCAGACAGCGTATCAGCAAGGTATGTGCCGAGCTTGGCGGAGAGAAGATGGATGTTGTATTCTACAGCGAAAAGCCTGAGGAATTCATTGCACAGGCGCTCAAGCCCAGTGATGTTATCAGAGTGGAGATACCCGACCCCGAGGTTAAGGCATGCACGGCTATAGTTCCCGATAATCAGCTTTCGCTTGCTATCGGCAACAAGGGTCAGAATGCAAAGCTTGCCGCAAAGCTCACCGGCTTCAAGATAGATATACGTCCCGAAAGCGGTTTCTATGAGGGAATAGAGAGCAAGCAGGAAAAGGCAGAGGAAGAGGAAGCTTCCGCAGAGGAATAATTCATTTTCCGTGAAAGGATGAGTCGCTTTGGCAGTAAAAAAGACACCAATGAGAAAATGTGCAGGCTGTGACGAAATGAAAGACAAGAAACAGCTTGTCAGAGTAGTTCATACGCCGGAGGGAGAATTTATGCTCGATTTTACGGGCAAGAAATCAGGACGCGGTGTATATGTCTGCAAGAGCCGCAGCTGTCTTGAGGCGGCACAGAAGAAAAGAGGGCTTGAACGTTCTCTTAAATGTGCCGTACCGCAGGAGATATATCTTGAACTGCTGAAAAGTATTGAAGAAAGCGATGGTGAGTAACGGCAATGAATTTTCTCAGTACGCTCGGACTTTGCAGAAAGTCGGGAAAGCTCATACACGGTTTCGACCCTGTATGCGATGAACTTAAAAACCCGAAATCAAAGATAGCCGGCGTGGTTATCGCAAAGGACGTATCGGAAAAAACGCAGAAGGAAATGCGCTTTTTCTGCGATAAGTACGAAACAATGCTTTATGTGTGCGAAAATACGATGGACGAGATCAAAAACGTTATCGGAAAGCGCACAGGAGTACTTGCCGTTCTCGATGAGGGCTTATACCAAAGCCTTACAGGGAAATAAGCGGTAGATCCGATTTATATATACAATTTTAAATTTGACCAAAAAGGGGATCAGTGAATGGATAAAAAATATCGTGTAAACGATCTGGCAAAAGACCTTAATGTTTCGACAAACGACATTACAGAAGTTGTACAGGAATATTTCGGCGTACAGAAGAAATCTCAGGCTTCGCTTTCCGAAGAAGAGCTTTCTGTTGTACTTGAAAAGTATTCGCAGGGCAACCAGGTGAACAATTTCAATTCTTATTTTGCGTCGGCAAGCAAGCCCAAGACTGAAAAGAAGGAAGAAAAGCCTGTAAAGAAGGTCGAAAAGAAATCCGAGCCTAAGAAGGAAGCGGCAAAGGCTGATGATAAGACAGTAAAAACAGAAAAAGCCGAAGCAGCACAGGCTAAGCCCGCAGAAGTAAAGGCAGAGCCTAAGGCTGAGGCAAAGGCAGAGGTCAAGGCTGAGGCAAAGGCGGAAGTCAAGGCTGAGGCAAAGTCCGAAATAAAGGCAGAGCCCAAGGCCGAAACAAAGCCTGAAGCAAAGAATGACAAGCCTGCCGACAGAAAGCCCGCAAATGACCGTAACGACAGAAAGCCTTACGGCGACCGCAACAATAATCGCAGTGACAACCGTAGCGACAGACCGCAGGGCGACAGAAAGCCTTACGGCGACAGAAACGGTGATCGCAACGGTAACCGTAATGACAGACAGTTCGGCGACAGGAAGCCTTACGGTGACAGAAACAACGACCGCAGCGACAGACAGTTCGGCGACCGTAACAATGACAGAAGAAACGATAACAGAAACGGTTACCAGGGCAGAAACGACCGCAGAGATTCAAAGCCTGCACAGCAGACCGCTCCTGCACAGCCGGTTATCGACCTTGCAAATATCAAGACGAACGCACCTCCGACAAAGCACGTCAAGGGTGAAGCTGTACAGAGAGGCGAGCAGGTCACAAAGCACGTTGATACAAGAGGAAGCTATGTAAACCTTGATAAGTACAATGAGAAGTACGAAACAATTGCGTCTACAGAGGGCGGAAACAGAAGACAGAACGACGCTTACACAAAGAAGCAGAAGATAAGCCAGAAGTCCCAGAAGGGCAAACAGCAGTTCAGCAAGAAGAAGGAAACCGAGGCTCAGAAGCTGAAGCGTCTTGAGCTTGAAAAGGCAAGAAAGAAACAGCTTGAGATCCAGGTTCCCGATGAGATAGTCGTATCTGAGCTTGCGTCACGTCTTAAGGTTACAGCCGCAGACGTTATAAAGAAGCTGTTCAGTCTGGGCGTAATGGTTACGATAAACCAGTCCGTAGACTATGATACGGCTTGTATCGTAGCCGAGGAGTTCGGTGCAAAGGTAACCAAGGAAGTAGTAGTTTCTATCGAAGAACGTCTGTTTGAAGAAGTTGAAGATACAGACGAGAACTTACAGCCCCGTTCACCTGTCGTTGTTGTTATGGGACACGTTGACCATGGTAAAACATCGCTTCTTGACAGAATAAGAAACGCAAACGTTACCGCAGGCGAGGCAGGCGGTATCACACAGCACATCGGTGCTTACAGAGTAAAGGCAGGCGGCAGGGATATCACATTCCTTGATACACCCGGACACGAAGCGTTTACCGCTATGCGTGCAAGAGGTGCGCTTGCTACAGATATTGCAATACTCGTTGTTGCGGCTGATGACGGTATCATGCCTCAGACGGTAGAAGCAATCAACCACGCAAAAGCGGCAAATCTTTCGATCATCGTTGCAATAAACAAGATGGATAAGCCGGCGGCTAACCCCGAAAAGGTAAAGCAGGAGCTTACCGAGCACGGTCTTGTATGTGAAGAGTGGGGCGGCGATGTTATCTGCGTTCCCGTATCTGCAAAAACGGGCGAGGGTATAGACGAACTGCTTGAAATGGTCAACCTCACGGCAGATGTCCTTGAACTTAAGGCTAACCCCGACAGACTTGCAAAGGGCGTTGTTATCGAGGCGAGAATCGACAAGGGCAGAGGTCCTATCGCTACTGTTCTTGTACAGACAGGTACGCTCCACACAGGCGATACAATAATCGCAGGTACTGCTGTAGGACGTGTCCGTGTAATGCGTGACGACAAGGGCAGAACCGTAAAGGAAGCCGGTCCTTCTGTTCCCGTTGAAATCATGGGTCTTGCGGAAGTGCCGAGCGCAGGCGACGATTTTGCGGCTGTTGAAGATGAAAAGCTTGCACGAGAGCTTGTTGAAAAGAGAAAGTTCGACGCTAAGGAAGAACAGTTCAAGCTCTATAAGAAGGTCAGCCTTGATAATCTGTTCTCACAGATCGAAGAAGGTTCAATGAAGAAGCTCCCCATCATAGTAAAGGCAGACGTACAGGGTTCTGTAGAAGCTGTTTCACAGTCACTGTCAAAGCTTTCAAACGAGGAAGTAAAGGTAGAAGTAATTCACGGTGCGGTAGGTGCCGTAACAGAAAGCGATGTTATGCTTGCAAAGGCATCCGGCGCTATCATAGTAGGCTTTAACGTAAGACCTCATCCTGCTGCCGCCGAGAATGCAAAGCGTGACGGCGTTGATATAAGACTGTACAGAGTAATCTATGATGCGATAGAAGAAATGCAGACAGCCATGAAAGGTATGCTTGCTCCCAAGTACAGAGAAGTTGATACGGGCCGTGTAGAAGTAAGACAGGTAATGAAGCTGTCGAGCGTCGGCATAGTAGCAGGTTCTTATGTTCTTGACGGTAAGGTACAGAGAAACGGAGAGGTAAGAGTTGTCCGTGACGGCATAATCGTTGCTGTTGATAAGATAGCAGGCTTACGTCGTTTCAAGGACGATGTGAAGGAAGTAGCCGCAGGCTACGAGTGCGGTATCACGCTTGAAAAGTTCACCGACATCAAGGAAGGCGATATCTTTGAAGCGTTTGTTACCGAGGAGTACAGAGATTAATGGCAAATTTCAATACAGCAAGACTTGCCGAGGATATAAAGCGTGAAATTTCCACAGCTATGCGTGATATAAAGGACAGCGCCGTAGCAAAGGCAATGGTCGGCGTATCACGCTGTGAGCTGACAAGCGATTTATCCTACTGCAAGGTTTATATCACAACGCTTGCGGGCGGTGAGACAACAAAGACTGTTGCCGAGCATCTTAAAAAGGCTGAGGGCTTTTTCAAGAGAAGAATAAACGAGCGTGTGAAGATGCGTAAGCTCCCTCAGCTGATATTTGTTCCGGATAACTCTATGGATTATTATGAGCATATCAGCGAGGTAATAAGTAAACTGCCAAAGCCCGCCGACACCGGTGATAACGGCGACGACGAAAGGTAAGGTCAATGATAACAGACGTAAAAAAAGCGGCAGAGATACTGAAAAACAATGATGATTTTCTGATACTGTCACACGCAAACCCCGATGGCGATACTCTGGGCTGTTCATACGGACTTTGCGGTATGCTCCAGAAGATGGGCAAACGTGCAAAGGTTATGTGTGCGGACGAGATAGCGCCCCGTATGGAGTATCTGCGTGATACGGTAATACAGCAGAGCTTTGAAGAAAAGACTGTAGTCAGCGTTGACGTTGCCGACAGAAAACTGCTCGGCGACCTTGATGCAGTATACGGTGACAGGATTTTCCTTGCGATAGACCACCATGAGAGCAGGCAGGAGTTTGCTGAGTATACTCTTGTCGATCCTGACGCAGCTGCGGCTTGCGAGCTTATTTTTCAGATAGCGGAAGAAATGAACGCACGGCTTGACGGAGAAATAGCGTCCTGCCTTTATACGGGACTTGCCACCGACACGGGCTGCTTTAAATATTCCAACACTACAGGAAAAACACATATGATTGCCGCAAAGCTGATGGCTTATGACTTTGACGTAGCGGATATCAACTACAGGCTGTTTGATATGAAGTCAAAGGGCAGGCTGGAGCTTGAGCAGGCAATAACACAGGGTATGGAATTTTTCTGTGATGATAAGATAGCCGTAGTGTGGCTTACAAGCGAGCTTATGGATCGCTTTGCGGGCAGAGTCGACAGCGAAGATTTCAACGGACTTGCAAGTCTGCCAAGACAGGTCGAGGGCGTAATACTGGGCGCTACCGTAAAGCAGAAAGGTCCGACAACATTCAAGGTTTCAGTCAGAACGGCAGAGCCGATAAATGCAGGCAGTGTATGCGCCTTGTTCGGCGGCGGCGGTCACGCAAGAGCGGCAGGCTGTTCAATCGAGGGTAGTATGGAGTTTGTAAGAGCAAAGCTGCTCCCCGTATTTGAAAAGGCGCTGAAAGCGAATGAATGAAATAAATACGATAAACGGCGTAATCTGTATCAATAAACCGCAGGATTTCACCTCGTTTGACGTTGTGGCAATAATGAGAAGAGCCGCAGGAACACGAAAGATCGGTCACGGCGGTACACTCGACCCTATGGCGACAGGCGTTCTGCCGATATATATCGGCAGAGCGGCAAAGACAGCTGACCTGAATCCGGTCAGCGACAAGAAATACCGTGCAACGTTCAGGCTCGGAGTAACTACCGATACCGAGGACGTATGGGGCAAGGTGCTGACTGAGGACGAAAAGCCGGTGACGCTTGCGGAAATCACCGATGCGGTAAAGGCTATGCAGGGTGATATAATGCAGATGCCGCCGATGTATTCTGCGGTGAAGATAAACGGCAAACGGCTTTATGATCTTGCAAGGCAGGGCATTGAGGTCGAGCGTGCCGCCCGTCCCGTTACTGTCTATTCGATAGAATTATCTGATTATGACAGGCAAAACAGGACAGGTACTCTTGATATCCATTGCTCAAAGGGAACTTATATCCGCACGATTATAAGCGATATAGGAAAGAAGCTCGGCACGGGTGCAATAATGACATCGCTGTGTCGTACAATGGCGGCAGGGTTTACCCTTTCAGACTGTCATGATATTGAGAAACTGCGGAATATGCCGCCTGAGGACACAGCAAAGCTTGTATTGCCGACAGAGCGTGTTTTCTCGTGCTATGATGAAGTAAGCCTTGACGATGCACAGAAAAAGCTGTTCATGAACGGTATGATACTTGACTGCGGCAGAATGGGCATATCATATCCCGCAGACACTCGTTTACGTCTTAAGCACGGTGATACATTCATCGGTGTTGCAAAGGTAAACGAAGAGAACGGACTTAAAAGCGTCTATCTCAACATAATATCCTGATTTTTCCCATATAATGCGGGACACGGAGGTTTTTTCTTGATCGACATTACTGAAAATATAATACCTATCCCGCCGACAGCAACGGCGCTCGGTTTCTTTGACGGCTTACATTCAGGTCATATGAAGGTCGTTGAGGAATGCTTCAGGCATGACGGACTTTGTCCGGCAATGTTCACATTTCACAGCGATACTGCACTGCCGAAAAGGGAAAAGATAGAAAATCTGCTTACAAACGATATGAAACTTGAAAAACTCGATGAGGCGGGTGTGAAATACATCTACTCTCCCGATTTCAATTCGGTGTGCGACTATACCGCACGGGACTTTATAGAAAAAGTTCTTGTGAGGATAATGAACGCAAAAGTCGTTGTATGCGGTTTTGATTTCAGGCTCGGCACAGGCGGCGGAAGCAATGCTGACGAGCTTAAAGAACTGTGCCGTGAATACGGTATAGAGGTCGTCATAATACCGCCGTTCAGTCTTGACGGCTGTGTTGTACATTCAACGGCGATCAAAAATCTGATAAAATCGGGTGAAATAGCAAGGGCAAACAAGCTTCTCGGTTATAACTTTTCGATTGAGGGCAAGGTCATAGAGGGCAACCGCATAGGACGGACTATCGGCAGCCCGACTATAAATCAGCTTTTCCCCGATAATATAGTTATGCCAAAGTTCGGCGTATACAAGAGCGTGACTTATCTTGACGGCAGGACTATGCCGTCCGTTACCAATGTTGGCGTAAAACCAACTGTCGGATACAAGGACAGTCCGCTTGCGGAAACACATATAATGGACTATGACGGTGACCTTTACGGCAGGACACTGCGGGTATCACTGCTTGATTTTATCCGTCCGGAAAGACGATTTGAAAGCGTGGACGAGCTTAAAAACCAGCTTGACCGGGATAAAATGACGGCAAAGCGATAATTACACCGTACTGTCACACAGGTTTCACCTGTACAAGTTAAAATTATAGCAGATGCGTGCAGGGCAGTGTGCCTTGCAGGATACTTCATTTTAAGGAGCAGAAAATGATAGAAGTAAAGAATCTGACTAAGCGTTACGGCTCTAAAACAGCGGTCAGCAACATTTCTTTCACTGCCGAAGAAAGCGAGATACTCGGCTTTCTCGGACCTAACGGTGCAGGAAAATCAACTACTATGAATATCCTTACCGGTTACCTTTCCTCAACCGAAGGCGAGGCAAAGATAAACGGTATAGACATTCTTGAAGAGCCTGTAAAAGCTAAGCAAATGATAGGTTATCTTCCCGAACAGCCTCCGTTATATCTTGATATGACGGTAATGGAATACCTTAAGTTCGTATACGGACTGAAAAAGTGCAAGCTGCCGATCAACTCTCATTTAAAGGAGATCTGCAACCTTGTAAAGATAACCGATGTCAAGGATCGTGTTATCAAGAATCTTTCAAAGGGATACAAACAGCGTGTAGGTCTTGCACAGGCGCTTGTCGGAAATCCCCCCGTGCTAATACTTGACGAGCCTACGGTCGGACTTGACCCCAAGCAGATAATCGAGATAAGAGCTCTTATAAAGAAGCTCGGCAAGAATCATACGGTTATCCTCTCAAGTCACATACTCCCCGAGATACAGGCGGTATGCGATAAGATAGTTATCATCAACAGAGGCAAGGTCGTTGCTAACGACAGCGCAGACAACCTTGCAAGAAATATGTCCGCAGACCACAAGCTTGTTATACGTTGCGAGGGCGCTCCCGCTGACGTAAAGAAGCTCCTTTCATCTATTCCCGGTATGGACGAGGTATTTGTCAACAGGGAGAATGTTGAAGAGGGCGTCAGCGAGTACTTCTTAAACGCAAAGCCCGGTACGGATATCCGCCGTGAGGTTTCAAAGCGTCTTGCGTCAAGAAACTACGCACTGCTTATGATGAAGTCGAGCGAGCTTACTCTTGAAGAGGTATTCCTCAAGATTACTACAGGCGATATATACGGTAACGTGGCAGACAGCATTGACAAGCTGAAGCTTACAAAGTGACCGGAAAGGCGGAATAAGAATGTTTGCAATATTTAAAAGAGAATTCAGAGCATATTTCACATCGCCGCTCGGCTATGTGTTCCTTGCTATTTTCTACGCATTTTCAGGACTGTTCTTCTATATATTTGCTCTGTCTGTAGGCTCAACGGATATATCGAGCGTATTCCTGATGATGTTCATGGTACTTATGGTTTTCGTTCCTCTGCTTACGATGCGACTTTTGTCGGAAGATAAAAAGCAGAAGACCGACCAGCTTACCCTGACGGCTCCCGTAAGTCTTTTATCGATCGTAATGGGCAAGTTTCTTGCCGCATATGCGATTTTTGCGATAGGCGTAGCGGTCATGCCCGTATACGGCTTTGTAATGTCGACCTTTGCCAAGGTTTCATGGCTTCCCATCTGGGGCAACACGGTAGGACTGTTACTGCTCGGCGGTATATTTGTTTCTATCGGTCTGTTCGTGTCATCGCTTACGGAAAACCAGATGATAGCGGCAATAGGCAGTTTCTTTATCAATCTTATGATACTGCTTATGAACACACTTACAAGCGCACTTCCCACAGGATTTTTACAGGACGTGCTTTCGAGCATTTCGGTATATTCGAGATACTCGCAGATAACAAACGGAATATTCAGTCTTTCAAGCCTGATATTCTTTGTCAGCGTTATCTTCATTTTCCTGTTCTTAACCGTAAGAGTGCTTGAAAAGCGCCGTTGGGCATAAGTGACTACGACAAAGGAGAAAACGCATGAGTAAAATAAACGAAGAGGCTGAGGTAAAGCAGACAGTGGCAGGCAGCAAGAACGAAGCCGCCAAAGCCGAAACCGAAAGCACCAAAGCAAAGAAATCTCATAAAAATCCGTTTAAGAACAAGAAGCTGAAGTACGGTGGACTGTCGATACTTTTCACAGTCATCTTCATAGTTGCCGTAGTTCTTGTAAACGTGATAATTACACTGCTCGGCGACAGATTCATGCCGGCGGCTGACCTTACCGACTCAGGTCTTTACAGCATTGAGCAGTCGACGGTAGATTATCTCAAAACCGTAACAGACGAGGTCACGATTACGGTAACAAGCGAAGAATCCGCATTTACGGGCGGAAGTTCTTACTATTATCAGACAAACGAGATACTGAAGAAGATCGCAGCGGCAAATTCAAATATCACATTACAGTATGTCGATGTAGTATCAAACCCCGGCTTTATAGCAAACTATACAGAAACCATAACCTCAAACGAGATCATGGTTGAGAGCAAGGCTACAAAGCGTGTAAAGGTCCTGACATATGAGGACTTCCTCAGCATAACCTATAATGAACAGTATCTCAACTATTACGGCGTGAAACAGCCCGAAAAGGTTGAAGCAAATGCAGAGCAGGCTGTAGTATCCGCTATTATGAACGTTACCGATACAGATCCCGTAAAGGTTGCGGTTTTAACGGGCTACGGAGAAACAGAGAATACTGTTTTACAGAATCTGCTCAAGACAAACAGCTATGTTATCGAATCGGTGAACATTACGCTTACCGACAAGATAAGCGAGGACTACGATTTTGTATTTATGTTCGGTCCCGACAAGGACTATTCTGTCGCAGATATAAACAAGCTCGACACATGGCTTGACAACAGCGGTAAATTCGGTAAGAACCTTGTTTATGTAAACAACCCCAAGCTCGGTGATTCGCCGAATCTTGACGGTCTGCTTGACCAGTGGGGTCTGAAGGTTGAAAAGGGAATCACTTACCAGACGGATGAAAACTACACATACAGCGGTATGAACACATATCAGGTACTGTCTGTACCGGATACCGATTTCAGCAAATTCACAAACAGTTCGCCTGTTCACGGCTATAATATGAGTGCTGTAACATCAAAGTGGGAGGATCAGAGCGGTAACGGTAATATCTCTATCCAGTCGCTCCTCAAAACATATGACGGTGCGGTTATCAAGCCTCAGGACAGCGGCGACAACTGGACGCCCGAAAACGATGCAAAAAGAACACAGTATTCTGTTATCATGCAGGCTGTAAAGACAAGATTTGAGGGCACAACACCGTTCTCAAGTCGTATAGTGGCAATAGGCGGTATGGAGTTCCTCAACACCTCATTCTTACAGACAGCGTCTGTAAACAACTCACAGTTTATAATGAACATATTCAATGTAAGCTGTAATAAGGAAGAGGGTATTACACTCACTCCCAAGTCTTACGATACAACGACCTTTGAGATAACAGACGCTCAGAAGAACGGTCTTGTTGTAGGATTTGTAATTGTTCTGCCCGTACTTCTGATAGTATTCGGTATAATCATCTGGGTAAGACGTCTGCATAAGTAAGCGAAAGGTCAGAAATGAAGAAAAACACAAAGATAATTCTCGGTTCGGTGATCGGTCTGGCAGTACTCGGTGCGGCAACGCTTGCGCTTGTGCTGACACAGCCGAAGGACGATACTGCCGATTCAGGCACGTCAAGCGACACCTCGGTCAGCATAACCGATTACGAAACCGACGATATTTCAACGCTCACGATAAGCAACGAGAGCGGCGAATATACGATAAACCGTTTAGGTAAGGAAAAGTGGGGAATAGATTCTATCCCCGAGGCGCTTGCAAACAGCAGTTCATATTCAAATGCAATGAGCAGTGCAGGCGGCATGAGCGCAAAGCAGGTAGTTGAAGAAGACGCAGCCGACCTTGCAAAGTACGGCTTTGACAAGCCTACAGCGACAATAAAGATGACGTTCAAGGACAATAAGGCTGATGATATAACCTGTCTTGTCGGCATCAAGTACGAGGGCGAAAACTCATGGTATGTCAAGACCGATAAGAGCAATACGGTATACCTTGTGTCAAATTCGGGTGTAAGCTTTGCTATGAATGATGAGCTGTCCTATGTCAACAAGTCAACCTTGGTAGCGTCTTACGACTCTGAAAACGACACCGTAAACAGAGTGCGTGTCGAGCGCAAGGATCTTGAAAAGGATATAGTTCTTGACAAGCTGCCAGAGGAAACCGAAAAGGAGTTCTCCTCTACCTATGTAGCGTATGAAATGTCCAGCCACAACGGCATACTTGCCGATGATGAGCTTGACAAGAAAGTGATTTACGGTCTGTTCGGAATATCGGCTTCAGATGTGTTTGCCGTATCTCCCACAGACGAGCAGAAAAAGCAGGCGGGTCTTGATGATCCCGACTGCACCGTTACTATGGTAAGCAACGAGGAAACCGTTACCAAGCTCACTTTAGGCTCTGCTGTCTACACTGTTACAAAGAACGATGAAACAGGCGAAGAGATAAAGACGATAACGGGCTACTACGGTATGCTCTCAGGCAAGGATGCAATATATGTGTTCTCTCCCGACTCTCTGCCGTGGCTTACCGCAACACCCGAAAATATGCTTTATAAGCTGTTCCTTACACCTTATATCTATTATCTTGACGGTGTAACAATCTATGACAGCGACAGAAAGGCATATGATTTCACTATTACGGGCGACGCTGACAAGTCGAGCTTCACATACGAAGGCAAGGAGGTAGATTCAGCCAAGTTCAAGGCATTCTATCAGTATCTGCTGTCGGCATACGCAGAGCAGATATATCTTGACGACCTGACAGACGATAACAAGTTCATAGCCGGTATCACATATGATCACCGTGAAGAGGGTAAGGAAAACGATGTAGTCGAGTTCTATTCGAGTGAGAGCGACAGAACCTGCATTATAGTTGTAAACGGCGATGTACGTTACAAGGTAAGACAGGTATACGCTACAAGACTTCTTGAAAATCTGAACGCACTTCTCTCGGGCGGAGAGATAGTATCAGAGTTCTGATGCCGCAGGGCATTTATAATTGATATGTGACGACAGGGGGCGGATCTTAAATTTTGCACGGGATCTGTCCGTCACATACTGACCGTTAGTGCGACGGTGGAGGTTATTATGACAGAGCAGGAATTTTTCACCTACAAAGGTCTTCCTCTGGTAAGGAAAGACAACACCATCTATTATGGCAATATGTCCGATAAGTACGTTGCAATGCTGACTGTATTATCCACGCACAAGGTCAAGGATCTTGAAATAGCAGACAAGACAAGGGTACAGCTTATGAACACAGATCCGACTGTTCCCGCTACAGAGATAATCGCAAAGACAAGCGAAAGAGGCAGTCTTTATGAGGCTCTCGACGTCGCAAGCATCTGGCTTTCAAAGAATAACTAAAAATCAACTCCGTTGTACTTAGTACAGCGGAGTTGATTTTTTGCTTGTAGAAAAAGTCTGTTTTTTATAAAATAGAGCAAATTCTCCATCCCTAACCCCAAACCCCTTCCCCTCGGGAAGGGGCTATTTTGCTGGGGCTACCGCCCCTAGACCCTGCAAGGATGCTTGCAGTCAGCCACACAAAGCCACTGCACGATGCAGTGGCACAAATGGCTGACGACCTGTACGGGGGCTTCGCCCCTGCGACCCCATTTCAATATTTACAAGAGGTTTATCGACAGACTGAAATCAACTCCGTTGTACTTAGTGTAGCGGAGTTGATTTTTTGCAGTAAAATACCCCGTGCTTGTTGCACGGGGTATTTGTATTCTCGTTATTATCAATTACTTGAGCAGTATGATCTTACCGATAAGGGGAAGCTCCTTAGCCTGTCCCTGTGCGGAATTGATGATACCCATGATCATAAGTACGAGTTCAAATATATATACGGCAATACCTAAGATAGGACCTAAAACCCAGCCTACAAAAGGAATTATAGTGATAATACCTGTTACTACAGAAGCGGCTAAACCGAGCAGGAAGAGCACAAGACCCTGATTTGTATGGAAACGTGCAAATCTTGAGTTGGGGCAGGCAAGCAGAGGGATAAGGAAGAGTATTCCTATGTATGCCAGTACAGACATACCCTTGTTTGCTGTTATGTCCTGAGGATCAAACTGCGCTGTTGAGTCAGCTGTATTCATCATATTATTCACAAAAGACTGTGCGTTCTGCTGTGTGCCGCCAACGGGCGCACCGCAGTTAGGGCAGATGTTTGCTCCATCGGGGAGCTGATTTCCGCATTTGTTGCAAAAAGCCATAAATGTTAACCTCCGAAAAACCATTTCAAATAATCCACGGCAGAATTGCCGTTAGTTAAATTATAAAACAATTTTAGAGAAAAGTCAACTAATTTCTTGTTTGTTAAGTAAATTTTAGAAATTTTATGAATGTGTGTTAACATTTCAACTGTAAACCGGAAAATACAACTGCTTTTCAGCAGATAAAAACCTTGCATTCCGCTTAAATGTGTGATAGAATAAAATTATTGTAAAAGCGGCAGTCCCAATATGCCGCTCACCAATTACAAAATAAATGCAAGGAGGAAAGGTCAGCCGTTTATGCGGCGGCAGACCGATATATAAATATGAACGCATTTTCATACAGAGTACAGACATTGCAGCCATCAGCAATAAGAGAGATACTCAAATTTACGGCAGATCCCGAGGTAATCAGCTTTGCAGCGGGCAATCCCGCTCCCGAGGCTTTCCCCACTGAAGAGATCGCTCACATAACAAACGAAATACTTACAACCACGCCCATAGACGCCCTTCAGTATTCTATCACGGAGGGATATACGCCCCTTCGTAACTGGATAAAGGACGACCTTAAGAAAAAAGGTATGTTTGATGAGAACGAAGAAGATGTAGTAATCACATCGGGCGCACAGCAGGCGATAGAAGTAGTCACCAAGGAGATATGCAACGAGGGTGACGTAATTATCTGCGAAGCACCTACGTTCATCGGCTCGCTGAACGCATTCCGTTCCTATAATGCTAAGCTTGTAGGCGTTGAGATGGAAGATGACGGAATAAACATTGAAAAGCTTGAAGCCGCTCTTGAAAAGTACCAGAGAACAGCTTTCATCTACCTTATTCCTAATTTCCAGAATCCTACCGGTAAGACTATGAGCCTTGAAAAGCGCAAGAAGGTGCTTGAGCTGGCTCAGAAGTATAACGTATATATACTTGAAGACAATCCTTACGGCGATCTGCGCTACCTCGGCGAAGACGTACCTACAATAAAGTCGCTTGACAAGACGGGTCATGTTCTCTATGCCGGAACATTCTCAAAGACGCTTGCACCCGGTCTGCGTGTGGGATACCTCTGCGCACCAAAGAACGTAATCGCAAAGGCGGTAGTCTGCATGCAGGTTTCAACCGTTCACACCTCTATCCTGCCGCAGATGATCGCTTATAAGTTCGTTACCGAGAATAACTTTGAAGAGCATCTTGAAAAGCTGAGAGCCATCTACAAGCACAAGTCGGATCTTATGCTTACAAACCTCAAGATGAAGATGCCCAAGTCCATCAAGTTCACAGAGCCGGAGGGCGGTCTGTTCATCTGGGGCACTCTGCCTGATGGTGATATGCCTTACTTCTGCAAGAAGGCTGTACAGAACAAGGTGGCTGTAGTTCCCGGCAATGCATTCTTAACGGATGAAAATGCTCCTTGTCTGTCATTCAGACTTAACTATTCCACTCCCACAGACGAACAGATCGAAAAGGGTGTAGATATACTTGCTGAAGTAGCAAAGACGATGTACAGATAAGTACATAAAAGTACTATCAGTAAATGTAACCGACATACAAGGAAAACAGGAACGGAATAATAAAAATATTATCCACAACGGACAAATCCGCAAAGGGGTAACTATGCCCTTTGCGCATAGCTGTCAGAAGAAAATTCTAAGACGGAAGCCTGTAACAAGCCTTGTACTGTCGGTTAACTTTTTTGTTGATCCGATGGTTTGCCTGAATGCGGGTTTGCGTAACGTTTGAAATACATAAAGAGATATTATTGCTACACGCACGGCAGGTAAAAGGTAAGTCGCTCGAATGCCGTATCTTTTTGTGTTTTGCGAGACCGCTTTTACGGTCGGAAAGAAACGGTGAATGAATGAAGTATTTTGATAAGCTGTCTGCCGCTGTGCAGGCAGCTTTTTCTGTCAGGGCGGTCGATACGGATAAGCTGTTATACTGCGTAAAAGCAGATATGGACGGCGAGGGGTGTTATTATGACACCTACATTACGTTTGATGACAAAACGCTTTATCTGTTATCCGGCTATGACAGACTTGTAAAGAATAAAAAGACGTTTGACACACAGTTCGATTTCAAGGATTTCAGCGAATATCCTATGGAGGAGATTGAAAAACTGTATGTTGACCGCTATCAGTTTACGGCAAGGCTGATGGCTAAGATGACGGACGGTACGGAAAAACAGCTTGCGATGTTTTCGGGAGGGTTTTCCGAAAAATTCGAGCAGTTCTGCCGCCGTTATGAAACAATCAAAAAGGGCGAAACGCCCGACGATTCCGCGCTTGACGACAAGACGCTGTATTGTCCGAAGTGCAACAGAAAATATCCCGACCCGAACAGAGCCTTCTGCCCGTACTGCACCAAGCGTACATGGGTGTTCAAGCGACTGCTCGGTATGTTCGGCGACTACAAAAAGCAGATAGTTATAATTCTGGCGCTCATAGCTGTATCGGTGGCACTGGGGCTTATAGCTCCGTACTTTGGTACAAAGATGCTGTACGATGATGTTCTGACCGAGGGCGGAAGCCTGCATGGACAGATACTGTTCGTGATACTCGTTATGGCGGCATTCTCACTGCTGTCTACGGGATTTTCAATGATCTACGGTGTTATTATAAGCAGGATAACACCGCAGGTAATACATAAGCTGAGGACGGATATTTTTGCTTCTATGCAGAAGCTGTCGCTGTCATTCTTCACAACAAAGCAGACAGGCTCGCTTATGGGCAGGGTAGACCGTGACAGCTTTGACGTGTACGGATTTTTTGTGGATATAGTTCCGCAGTTTATTGCAAATATGATAAAGATAGCAGGACTTGTCGTGCTTATGCTTATGGTAAACCCGATAATATCGCTGTCGATGTTCCTTGCGGTGTTCTTTGTACTGTTGTGCGAGGTGCTTTGGCTGAGAGGTCAGAGAAGGCACTGGAGAAACCGTGATATTGCAAGACGAGGTGTTACGTCTACCTTGTCGGACGCACTGAACGGACACAGGGTAGTAAAGGCGTTTTCCCGTGAGGAACAGGAAATATCCCGTTTTGGCAGGAAGAATGATAATCTTTATTCGGCTGAATACGCAAGGGATAAGAGAAGCGCTCATTTCTTCCCCGTGCAGCACGGAATATATGCCGTTTTCAGCGGCGTTATATACTGTCTTGGCGTTGCTCTTGTGCTGATGGGCAACCTTCAGCTCGGCGGCCTCACGCTGCTCATAAACTATTTCGGTGTAATATGGGATCCGATATTTTTCTTTATGTATATGGGCAACGACTGGGCAAGGTGTACCGATGCCGCAGGCAGAATGTTTGAGATACTCGACAGCGAGCCTACAGTGAAGCCGCCCGCTGAACCTGCCGTTATACCGGACGGTGTTTTAAAGGGCGATATTTGTTTCAAAGATGTAACGTTTGAATATGAAGCAGGCAGACCGGTGCTTAAAAATATGTCGTTTGCTACCGAGGCAGGCAGATTTACCGGTATTGTCGGCAAGACGGGTGCGGGAAAATCAACTATCATCAATCTCATATCAAGAATGTACGATGTAACATCGGGCGAGATAACGATAGACGGCATACCCGTAAAGAAGATACCGTTTGACGTTCTCAGAAAGAATATCGGCGTTGTGTCACAGGAAACATATCTGTTTATGGGAACTGTCGCAGACAATATCCGTTATGCAAGACCCGATGCGACAATGGAAGAAGTGATACAAGCGGCAAAAAGCGCAAATGCTCACGATTTTATAATGAAGCTCCCCGAAGGGTACGATACCGTAACGGGAAGCGGCGGTGTAAGCCTGTCGGGCGGCGAAAAACAGCGTATATCAATAGCCCGTGCGCTGATACAGAAGCCGAATATACTTATACTTGACGAGGCCACGGCGGCTATGGATACCGCAACAGAACGTAAGATACAGAGTGCGATAGATAATCTCAAGAGCGGCAGAACGATAATAGCGATAGCACACCGCCTCTCAACGCTCCGTGACGCAGACAAGCTGTATGTTATCGAACACGGCGAGGTAAAGGAGAGCGGAACTCACGATGAGCTGATACGCACAAACGGAAAATACTTTGAGCTGTATAAGCTGCAAAGCGAGTCGCTGAAATCTGTCGGACTTGACTAATGCAGAAAGGAGCGCTTATGAAACAGAATACAACTGCAATTTATGATGTGGATACGCTTAATATTCTTTCACCCGATAAAATCAGGCTTACCGAAACCGAAAGCGGCTATCTTGAGTTTTCATATGACGGCAGGGATTATGAAAAGGTCGACCTTACAAGGCTTGTACCGTTCAACGATGAAAACAGGTATATAAGCGTAAGCTATAAGAATGAGGAAGACGAGTGGAAAGAGATAGGCGTTATAAAGGATCTTGATGACCTGTCGGCTGATATCAGAAAGACAGCCGATGATTATCTCAAGCTCAAATACTACATTCCAGAGATAAAGAAGATCCACAGGATAACGGATAATCAGATGGGGTATCTTTTCCTTGAAGCCGATACTACGGCAGGCGAAAAGAAAATAGCCGTGTATGACTGGTGGCATAATTTCAGAGTGATACACGGAAAGATGCTTGCCGTGACGGACGCAGACGGAAACCGCTACAGCGTACCTGATGTTGACAGGCTGGACAAGGCAAGCATAAAAAAGCTCCAGCTGTTCATCTGATACCGCATTTACTGATTTTACAGAAAGGAGCGGGTATAAATGAATTTGAAACTGTCAGTACCGAAAGGCGTGGATATTGACAGCGTGAGCTTTTCCCTGCCGTTTGACATAGACAAAAAGGCTAAAAACGCAAACGGGCATCTTACCGCCACAAAGGACAAGCTCACGGTATATTATGACGATAAAGCGGTACGGGAGTTTGCCGTATCGGAAATAAGCAAGATAACGGTAGAACAGCTTATCGGCTGTTCGATGCTGTGCGTAAGGGATATGCACGGCAGGGACATATGCGTCTGTCAGTTCTCACAGAAGTATTATATGCGCTATGCGGAGCTTGCAAAGATATATGAGCATTACATCGCTACGGGCGAATTTACCGAGCATACGGACGCAGATGAGCCGAGCTGTCCTAAATGCGGAGCGGCACTCAGAGGCAGCAGTAAATGTATGTTCTGCGATGCGAAAAAGGGTGTGTTTTTAAAACTCGTAAAAAGGCTTGCGCCGTACAAGGTGCAGTTTGGCTTGTCGCTTTTCGCAACATTTGTGCTGTATGCTTTTGACGTTATCAATCCGCTGTTCCAGCGTATACTGGTAGACGACCTTATAGTGCCGAATAACAGCGACTGGGGACTTTTCTGGAAGATAACGCTGTGCATTCTTGTACTTAACCTGTCCTCTATGGGATTCAGGCTGCTGCAGGAGGTGTGCAACTATAAAATATCAACGGCATACGGCAGGGATCTGCGCCGTGATATTTTCAACAAGACCCAGCAGCTGTCTATGAGCAATGTCGCAAAACGAACTCCGGGCGAGCTTATCAATCGTGTATCGGGCGATGCGGCAACATTGCAGGATTTTATGACAAGGCAGGGCAAGGATATGATTTTTCAGACGACCGCACTTGTTGCGCTTCTGATAATTATGTTCATCACAAACTGGAAGCTGGCGATAGTAATTACCGTTCCCTTACCGCTTGCGGCTTTCCTTTCGGTAAAGTCGTTCAATGCGATAAGCGTAAGATACGGCAGAGTGTGGCGCTTCCAGTGCCGTGCAAGCGAGCTTCTGCACGATGTTCTGCACGGTATAAGGGTAGTAAAGAACTACGGCAACGAGGACAGAGAGATAGAAGCGTACAGAAATGCGTCTGCGAAATGGGCTGACTCAGTGAAGAAAGCCGATATACTCTGGTATATGGTACAGCCGCCTATCCGTTACATATTCAGCATAGGTGAGTTCTGTGCGCTGTTCTTCGGCGGCAGTATGATACTCGGCAGAGAGATGCAGCTCGGTGAGCTGATACAGTTCACGACCTATGTCGCTATGCTCTACGGTCCTATCCAGTGGCTTACAAGCCTGCCCAGAGTGCTTGCACAGGCGAGAGTAAGCGCAGGAAAGGTATTCGAGATACTTGAAGAGAATAATGATATAAGCGACACCGAGAACGCTGTCAGCCTTGATATAAAGGGCGATATCGAGTTTAAAAACGTATATTTCGGCTACAAGGCGTATAATCCGGTGCTGAAAGACGTTTCGTTCAGCATAAAGCAAGGCGAGATGATAGGCATAGTCGGACATTCCGGTGTCGGCAAATCCACGCTTATAAACCTTGTTATGCGCCTTTATGACGCAACATCGGGTCAGGTGCTGATAGACGGCACGGACGTGCGTGACATATCGCAGAATTCATTGCGTTCACAGGTCGGAGTTGTATTGCAGGAAACGTATCTTTTCAACGGTACGGTGCTTGACAATATCCGTTATGCAAAGCCTGATGCAACCTTTGAGGAAATAGTGAACGCCGCAAAGACGGCAAACTGCCACGATTTCATCACCCGTATGCCTGACGGCTACAATACCGTTGTAGGAGAACGTGGCTACAATCTTTCGGGCGGCGAACGTCAGCGAATAGCGATTGCAAGAGCGATTCTGCACGACCCGAAGATACTTATACTTGACGAAGCTACCGCATCGCTTGACACGCAGACCGAAAAGCAGATACAGGACGCTCTCGACAGGCTGATAAAGGGCAGAACGACAATAGCGATAGCTCACAGGCTGTCAACGCTTTCAAATGCGGACAGGCTTATAGTGCTTAAAAAGGGCAGAGTAGCCGAAATCGGTACTCATACCGAGCTTTTACAAAGCAAGGGTGTATATTATGAGCTTGTTATGGCACAGAAGCAGACTGCAAGGCTGAGGAAGAGTGAAACTCCGGCGCTTGCGACTTAATAGTAGTTTAGCAAATATAAATAAGCTATTTTAAAGATATATACGAGGTGGAGCATGTCATTTGATAAAATTGATACTTCAGCAAAACACTATGCTGTTTTAGATGTCGAAACAAATGGTTTACGTAGTAAGGAACATGATTTATTATCAATCTCTATTTATAAACCAGATGATAATAAGTTATACAATAGATTTTTGCCTCTTGAATTGAATAAAATAATTCCTAAACACATAACTAAAATAAATGGGATTACAATAAAAGATGTAAAAAATAAAAATCCACTTACGCAAAATGAAGTAGATAGATTATTTGATGAATATGAACTGGATAAAAGAATTTTATTACATTATGGTGATTTAGATAAGATTTTTTTAAAGTCTTATTTCAAACGGCACAAATTATATGGGTTTAGTAGGTTGAAGTTTTATAATTTTAAAAGTTTGATTTGCTCATCTCGTTTTTTAAATGGAGAATTAAGCAAGGATAATTTATGTAAAATGTTTCGGATAGAAAATGTAACTGATGTACATTCGGGCAAAAATGATTGTAAGCTTGAGTGGCAACTTTTTGAAAAAATCCAAGGCAGACCTTTGCTTGCTACCGAAGGAGATGGTTGGATAAATTTATTCGTTTTAAATGAAGATTATATGATACCAGTTTCTTTGCTTGATACACACACTCGTTTAAGAAAATATCTAACACTGCCAGAAATAGAGTGTGATTTTCAACAAATTTATGAATTATCTATAAGTGATGATACGATAGAGCGTTTTGACGGAAATATTACTGGAGTTACAATCGAACATCTTATAAATTCAATGCTCAACATTACAAAAAATGATTCTAAAGAATTTACATTAAAAAATAAATGCAAGCTCGAATATCTCGGGCGTATAAAATCCACACAAGAATATATGAGGGTGCTGTTTGATGATGACGGAACTATAACTGCTGTAGATGAAGAAGATGAAAAAACTGTAGAAAGAATTAATGAAACTTTGATGAAAATAAAAACTCAAATAAAACCACTAATTACATTTATTAAGCAAGAAATATTCAACGGCGAAGTAATATTTTCGCAAGAAGTTTCTATAGATAGCGAACATAATATTTTTGCGTTATGCGATTTATCTAGCAAGAGTGCAATTTTAGAAATTAAAACCAACTTCGGAAGCCCGTATCAGTACATAGAGCAATTGTATTATGAAGCGATGGGAAGAAAAGCATACATTATGGGCATGGAGTGGAATCGTAATTTAAGGAACGGCAAATTAGAAAGTATAAAAATTGTTATAAAAGAAGTATACTTAAAAATTGCAGAAAAAGGAGATTATAGGAAAAAGTGATAAAGGGCAGAACGACAATAGCGATAGCGCACAGGCTGTCAACGCTTTCAAATGCGGACAGGCTTATAGTGCTGAAAAAGGGCAGAGTTGCCGAAATCGGAACACACACCGAGCTTTTACAAAGCAAGGGTGTATATTACGAGCTTGTTTTGGCACAAAAGCAGACTGCAAGGCTGAGAAAGAGTGAAACTGCTGTTCCGGCTATGGGGTAAGCGTATGAAAAAGGCGAAATTCTATATCGGCACAATCCCCGCTATTATATGGGGAGAGCCGTCAGAAAGGATATTCATACACGTTCACGGTAAAATGAGCCGCAAGGAATATGCCGAAAGCTTTGCCGCTATAGTGCAGGAACACGGCTACAATACGATGAGTTTTGATCTTGCACAGCACGGGGAAAGAAATGACGGCAGTCGTTGTGACGTGTGGAGCGGTATGGCTGACCTTAAGCAGATATATGACTATGTAAACGGCAAATGGAAGAATATTTCGTTGCATGCTTGCAGTATAGGCGCCTATTTTGCGCTTAACGCCTATAAGGATATTGTTTTTGACAAGTGCCTTTTTCAGTCGCCTATAGTTGATATGGAGTGGCTTGTAAAGCATATGATGATGTGGAGCGGTGTAACAGAAAAAGAGCTTTTTGAAAAGCAGGAGATACAGACTGATATTGATGTCCTGTGCTGGGATTATTATCGCTATATCCTTTCCCATCCGATCGAAAAATGGAACAGTCCGACCGCTATACTTTATGGCGGCAAAGATAATTTACAGCCGCTCAGCGCTGTAAAAACGTTTGCGGATAAATTCGGCGCAATACTTACTGTAAGCGAAAACAGCGAACATCCTTTTATGGCGCAAAGCGATTTTCAGATAGTTGAAAAGTGGCTGAGAAGCTGTCTGGTGTAAATTATAAAACCCTCTGCGGATAAACCGCAGAGGGTTCTGTTCATTTACTTTCCGTTTCATGCATTATCATTCCGACTACCTGTTCGGCTGTCGTATTCACACAGTCTATCGTTATATCAGCGTAACGGTTGTAATACACCTCACGTTCGGCGATTATCTCCGCTACCGTTTCACCCGGACGGCAGGCTATACCTCTCGTCTTTATATTCGTAAGACGGCGGATAAGCTCCTGCTCGTCAACTCTGAGATATACGCAGATGCCGTTTTCTTTGAGATGTGCCATACCTGCGGCTGAAAATACGGCTGAACCGCCCGTTGCAATTATTGCCTTTTTATCGTTTATTGACAGCAGTGCCTGTTCTTCCGCCTGCTTGAAGCCGTCAAGTCCACGCTCGTCGATTATGTTCTGGAGCTTTTTTCCCTGCTGTTTCTGGATCACAAGATCTGCGTCAACAAAGTCGTAACCCATTGATTTTGCAAGGAGTACGCCGACAGTGCTTTTTCCTGCGCCGGGCATTCCGATAAGAATTATGTTTTTCATTTTTGTGTCCTTCTCTTTTGTTCTTTGTGTCAGCCGTTATCGGCTGTCATTACTTTTTCATAGTAGTACCAGTTATCGCCGAGCGATGAAGTTTCGTTGTCGGAAATATCCTTTGCAGAATAGATAAGCTGTTTTGTATTGCCGGTGTTGAAGCTGAAATACACTGCATTATCCTGCTTTTCAACACCGTAACAGTAAGTATGGCACAACACATCAAGCTCCTCCGCCAGCTTATCATAAAGCGGCTCGCCGTTTTCATCAGCGTTTATGACCGACTTTTCAAAAAGTCCGCCGTGAGCGGCTGTAATCTTGTAGTCGGCAATATCGTTGCCTGCGCTTACAACGCTGTCAAGTATCGCTGAATATTTAGACTTTACCTGAAGTATCTCACGCTTTTCGCACTCGGTGATACCTGCTCTCAGACAAATATCTCTCAGAAAGAACGAGCCTATAAGCAGTGCGAACACACCGACAATTATAACGGCTGTAATTATTTTACGCTTGACGCTTTTCTTCTCAGCCATTCATTTCACCGTCCTCAGTTTCTGTCTTTTTATCCTTATCGCCGTCAACCGACTGCATTGCCGCCAGTGTATCGCCAAGCATTGCAATCGGTCCGCCGTACTTATCAATGCCGCTTACACGGAAATTAGGCTTGTCTGTAGCAATGTTCAGCATCATAGCCTTGCCGAATTTTCCACCGACAGCCGAAACACGTTCCATCGTTTTTTTATCGGTCTTTTCGGGATAGAATATCATAACGTCGCCGCTCTGGATTATTTCGGTCAGGTGCATCTTCTGAGCAATCCTTCTCAGCTTTGCAACCTCAATAAGTCCCTCGACCGCTCTTGGCACATCGCCGTAACGGTCGATAAGCTCATCGGTCACATCATAAGCGTCCTCGTCATTTTCTATCATCGCTATCTTCCTGTAACAATCAACACGCTGTGCCTGATTAGAGATATACTTTTCAGGGATAAACGCATCAATTCTTATATCAATAAGACACTCCGGAGTAATTTCGGGGGCTTTGCCCTGCTGTTCGAGAATAGCCTCATTGAGCAGTTTTATATACATATCATAGCCGACAGACGCAAGATGCCCCGACTGGCTCTGACCGAGTACCGAGCCTGCACCTCTTATTTCAAGGTCCTTCATAGCAATTCTGAAGCCCGAACCGAAGCGGGTAAACTCTCTTATTGCGTCAAGTCGCTTGGTGGCAATCTCGCTTAGCACCTTGCCCCGTTTGAATGTGAAATATGCGTATGCACGGCGGTTTGTACGTCCGACACGGCCTCTGAGCTGGTGGAGCTGGGCAAGTCCCATACAATCCGCATTCTCAATGATAAGCGTGTTGCAGTTAGGTACATCTACACCTGTTTCGATAAGCGTTGTGCAGACAAGCACATCTATTTCGCCCTCGATAAGCCTTCTCCATACATCAAGAAGCTCTTCCTCGCTCATTCTTCCGTGCGCTATTCCGATATTCGCTTCGGGTACCATAGAATGAATATCTGCGGCACAGGAATATATGCTTTCAATGCGGTTGTGGACATAGTAAACCTGACCGTTGCGGCGAAGCTCCTTATTTATCGCCTGCGCTATAACTCCTCTGTCATGCTCGACAACGTATGTGGTTATAGGGTGACGGTCGCCGGGCGGAGTTTCAATGACACTCATATCCCTTATTCCGGACATCGCCATATTTAGCGTTCTGGGAATGGGGGTTGCAGATAACGTCAGAACATCTACGTTTGTGAACGCTTCTTTCAGCTTTTCCTTGTCGTTTACGCCGAAACGCTGTTCTTCGTCTATTATGACAAGTCCGAGATCCTTGAACTTAACATCGTCCTGCACAAGCCTGTGTGTGCCTACTACAAGGTCAAGTTCGCCCTCTTCGAGCTTTTTCAGGATTGCTTTCTGCTCCTTTGCTGTGCGGAAACGTGACAACAGCTCAACTCTTATATCAAAACCCTCCATACGTTTTAAAACCGTCTGGTAGTGCTGCCACGCAAGAACGGTAGTCGGCACAAGTATAGCGCACTGCTTACCGTCACCTATACACTTGAATGCGGCACGGAGTGCGACCTCCGTCTTTCCGAATCCTACATCTCCGCAGAGAAGCCTCTCCATAGGGGCAGTACGCATCATATCGTGCTTTATTTCCTCTATACAGCGAAGCTGATCGTCCGTTTCAACATAGCTGAAATGATCCTCGAATATATGCTGCTGTTCGGTATCGGGAGAGAATGCAAAGCCTTTCGCTTTCATACGGCGAGAATACAGCTCGATAAGCTCCTTTGCCATCTCCTGTGTTGCCGCTTTTGCCTTTGTTTTCGCCTTTTTCCAGGTATCTGTGCCGAGTTTGTTCAGCCTTATCGTATCCGCATCTCCGCTTCCGATATAACGTGAAATGAGGTCAAGCTGGGTAACGGGAACGTAAAGCACATCCGTACCTGCGTATTTTATCTTGATATAGTCTTTTGAGATCTTGTCGGCGGTAAGCTTCTGAACGCCCTCGAATACGCCTATACCGTATGAGCCGTGTACAAC
The DNA here is from genome assembly GCA_900539195.1 of uncultured Oscillospiraceae bacterium. Lineage (GTDB taxonomy): Bacteria > Bacillota > Clostridia > Oscillospirales > Ruminococcaceae > Ruminiclostridium_E. The sequence continues at coordinate 45,591 of UQBC01000009.1, read as the reverse complement.
AAGATCGCCCTGTGCTATATCGCTGAGCGAACGTATCTGTGCGCCCTTTTTGAATTTCTTCTTAGGTGCGGAGGTTTTTGACGATGATGCGCTGGTACGGGTGAGTACGGCTATTTTTTCTTCCGGATATTCAAAGCCTGCCGATAATATTCCCTCGACTACCGTAATCCTGCCGAGATAGAATTTTTTCGGATTCTTGGCGTAATCAGCCTGGTATCCGCTGTCACGCAGGTCGTCCGCCAGTATCTTTGCCGCTTTGTCCGTACCGCCGAATATGATGCATGTATAGCCGTTTTTCTTATAGTTGTCAAGTTCCTCGCACAGCGTTTTATACTCTCCGCTCCATGCGGAAAGCTGTATCGAATCCACCTTCAGAATATCACCGAGATCAATTCCGCCGCCTCTTATGAACGTATCCATATAAAGCCGCACATTATTCTTTACCGTGTTCTGATATTCCGCTTTACTCATCAGGTACCTGTCAAGTCCCTTGCACAGAACTCCGTCCTCGGTAAGCAGCTTTAGATCCTCAAGGTGAGCCGAAATAACTCCCTTTGCCGCCTCTGCCGCAGTAAATGATTCGCTGACTATAAGAGTGGACGCATAATCAAAAATACTGCCCGGCTCTTTATAGCAAAGCGGAAAATAGCGGTTAAGACAGCATACGGAAATACCGTCACGCAGTCTTGCTATATCACGCCTTATACGCTTTGCCGCTTCATCGTTCTTCTTTTTGTTCTTTTCGGTTTTTTCGAGAAGCGTCTGCAGCGTCCCCGAAAGAACGCCCTCCTCGAAAATCGTTTCTCCGCAGGGTGTTATGCTGACACTCTTTACCGTATCTATTCTTCTTTGCGTATCAAGGTCGAATGACGCAACCGTGTCGATCTCATCGCCCCACAACTCTATTCTGACAGGATAATCACTGCTGACGGGGTAAATGTCGGCAAGCGAGCCTCTGAACGAGAATTGTCCCTTACCCTCTATCATATCACAGCGTGTATAGCCTGCGCTGACAAGCGTCTTTGCAAGCTCGTCAAGCTTTATCTCATCGCCTGCTTTAAGCGTAACAGTGTGCTTCTCCAGTACGTCTTTCGGAACGGTAAGCTGTACCGCCGCTTCGGACGAAGATATTATCAGTCTTGCCTTGCCCGAAAGCGCCGCAGACAGCGTTTCGATACGCTTATGCTCGTACTCCTGCGACTGTGCCTCAGTATCGGCAAGGGTCAGATCCGACGCAGGAAACTGATATGCGGCGGTATCACCGCACATCGTGTTTATATCCTCTGTAAGCTTTGCCGCAGATGCCTCGCTCTCGGTTATGACAAGTGTCGGAGAGGGAATCTTTTCATAGCATAAAGACGCTAAGAAGTGCGCCTTGTGTATATGCGAAAGCCCCGTCACCAACAAGGGGACGGGTTCATCGCTTAAAATATGAGTGACTGACTTTTTGTACTCGGTCAGCGTGTCAGCCATATTTTTAAGAAGTTCCATATTGTCTGTCTTTCTGTAGCTTTAAGGGTTATTCCTACGAACTGTATTTATTCATTGCCATGTCTATTTTGCCCGCAACTATGAGCCTTGCGGCTTCGGCGGCATTGTCGAGCGCTTTTTCAAGGTTTTCGCCGTCTTCCTTTTTGAAACCGGACAGTACCCAGTCGGCAAGCGGGAAATCAGGGTGCGGCTTTGCGCCTACACCTATCTTTATGCGGGGAAAAGCATCGCTGTTTGTGAGAAGAATTATGCTCTTTATACCGTTATGACCGCCGTCACTGCCTTTTCTGCGTATCCTTGTTCTGCCGACATCAAGCGAAATATCATCGTACATCACAAGTATATTCTGAGGGGGGATCTTATAGAAGCTCATAGCCTCGCTTACCGCCTCGCCGCTGTTGTTCATAAATGTTGACGGTTTCATTAAAAGGCAGTGCTTGCCCTCAATGGTGCAATCGGCTATCAGCGACTTGAATTTCAGCTTTTTTACCTGTACTCCGAGTTTTTCGGCAAGCGTATCTATCGCCATAAAGCCTGCGTTATGCCTTGTATTCTCATACTGTGTACCGGGGTTTCCCAGTCCCACTATGAGATATTCGACAGCGCCCTGCGGTGCAGGCTCTCTGCCTGCGGCTATCTTATCAAATATATCGGATAATGACATTTTTACTTGTCCTTTGCTTTTACTGTTATCGCAGGCTTTCTGAGATAAGCTGTTGCGAGCTTATTCATAAGTCTTGCAGATTTTTTATTTGCGGGCTTTTTCATTCTCCACGTCCAGTTTCCTCCGACAGTAGAGGGAACATTCATACGTCCCCTGCCGTCAATGCCGAGAATGTCCTGCATCGGAATTATCGCAAGTGCGGCAGGGCTTGCATAAACGCTTCTTATGAAGCTGACATTCTTATGCTCCAGAAAATTTGCGTTTATGTAGCTCTTTGCCATCTTTGCGGCTTTCGCATCTGCTGATTTAAGCCAGCCCATTATAGTATCGTTGTCGTGAGTGCCTGTATACGCAACGCAGTTGTTTACATAGTTATGGCACAGATGGATATTATCATTGCCTTCGTTGTTGAATCCGAACTGTAAAACTCTCATACCGGGGAATCCCGTATCGCTGAGAAGCTTTTTAACGCTGTCGAATATGTCGCCCAGATCCTCCGCTATGATATTGACATCGCCCAGCTTTTCCCTGACCGTGTTGAACAGCTTCATACCGGGGCCTTTTTTCCACTCGCCGTATTCGGCTGTTGTTGCATCGGCAGGAATAGCGTAATAGGTGTCAAATGCACGGAAGTGGTCAATTCTTACCATATCAAACAGCTTCATTGCGTGGTCTATCCTTGACAGCCACCAGTTATAGCCGTCACGCTCCATAGCGTCCCAGTCATACAGCGGATTTCCCCACAGCTGTCCTGTAGGTGAGAAATAATCGGGCGGTACTCCTGCAACAAGAGTAGGTCTTAGCGAAATATCTATCGTGAACAGCTTCGGGTTTACCCACACGTCCGCACTGTCCATTGCGGCATATATCGGAATGTCGCCTATTATAGATATGCCGTTCTTGTTGGCATATGCTTTCAGCTTGTTCCACTGAGTAAAGAACATATACTGTACGAAACGGTGAAATTTGATTTCTTCGATATGTTCTTCCTTGAATGTGGCAAGCACTTCCGGCTTTCTGAAACGGAAATCCTTATCCCAGGTAAGCCACGAACGCAGTTCGTTATGCTGTTTTATCGCCATAAAAAGCGCATAGTCTTCAAGCCACCAGCCCTGCTCCTGCACAAACGCAAGATAAGCGACATCTTCCTTGAAAGAGAAGAATGCCTTGTGTAAAAGCTCGTTTTTCTGTGCTATTACCTTTTCATAGTCGACCGCAGAAGGATCCTCGCCGTATTCTCTGCCTTTTATGTCATCGGGTATAAGAAGCCCCAGCTCGACAAGCTCCCATAAATCTATAAGAAGAGGATTGCCGGCGAATGCAGACGGCGACTGATAGGGAGAATCCGCATAACCCGTCGGGTGTATCGGCAGTACCTGCCAGTATTTCTGTCCTGCCGCTTTAAGCCAGTTGACAAATTCAAACGCCGGTCTTCCGAGCGTTCCGATGCCCTCGTTTGCAGGAAGGCTTGTTATATGGAGTAATACTCCGCTGCTGCGTTTAAGTTCCATAATATCGCCTTTCGGATTTCAATCTTACTTTTCGTCGTTCATGCTTGTTCTGAACGGAGCAACGGGGATGCCGTTCTTGCCGTACAGCGTTACATCGCCGTAATTTGTCCAGAGGTAACGTACATATGCAGGCTTCTTTACTTCGTCAGCGTAGACGCTTATCGTTCCGTCCTCGTCAATAACGGCGCAGGCAGGCTTATATTCCTTATCGGCGCCTGCAACCTCAAAGCCGGTTATACCGTTGTCGCCCTTTATATCAAAGCCGCTCTCTGCGTGGTCAAAGCTGATAACTGCTCTGTCGCCTGTTACGGTCATGTCCTTGTAAATAGGACCGAATGCCTCTGTTTCGCTGTCGCCGTAAACGTGGTGCATAGCTTGCAGGTACAGTCTGTGACCTACGGGTACCTTGTTCTTGGGATGTATCTCATTGAATTCTCCGCAGTCAAGGATAACCGCAATACCCGTATTCTTTACCGTCTTGAAGGTACGCATCTGCGCCTCCCTGATAAGGCACCAGTGCTTCCAGTCGGGGTCGGCTTTATAACGGTGCATCGGGAGCTGTACAAACATAAACGGAAGCTCGTCATCGCCCCAATCATCTCTCCAGAGCTGAATAAGCGCCTTGAACAGCTTGAAATAAGTTTTCGGTCTGTTGTCGTCTGTTTCGCCCTGATAATAGATAACGCCCTTGATAGTATACGGGCATACACGCTTTACCATACTGTCATAAAGCGCTGTTGCGTGGAAGGGGTTTAAAGGCGTCATAGGACCGGGGTACTTGCTGACGCCGCAGTAAGCCTGACACTCGTCCCACGTTCCGTCGGGATGTGCGCTGTAGAACTCTACCGACTTCTTCTGCCACTCTTCCTCATACTTAACATAGTCAAGGTATTCCTTGTCCATTTCTTCTCTTGACCTGCCTGCTACGGCATTGTCGAAATCATCAAGGTATGCCTTAAGGTCTGTATCCTTTTCGAGAGATTCACGGCTCATCCAGTAGCTTGCGCTTGTACCGCCCCAGTTACAGCCGATTATTCCGACAGTAACGCCAAGCCTTGCGGCAAGCTCCTTTGCGTAGAAATACGCAACTGCGCTCCATGCTCTTGCACTTTCGCTGCCAAAACAGCTCCAGCCTGTGTTTTCTTCGTCACGGAAGAACTTTTCGTCCATGTTGCAGTTCTTCTGTGTGTAGTAATAGCGGACGTTTTCGGTCTTATCGTTTGCAAGAAAGTCCTTGCCGCCCGTGCAGTTCTGTAGCTCAAGCTCCATATTGCTCTGACCGCCTGCAAGCCATACCTCGCCAATCATGACGTTATCGAATACGATAGTTTCGTCGCCGTTGCTTATCTTCATCTCGTAAGGACCGCCTGCTTTCATCGCAGGAAGTGTAACACACCATTTTTCATCGGCAACCTGAGTTACGGCAGTGTTTCCGCATATGGAAACTATTACGCTTTCGCCGTCCTTACCTGTACCGAATACTCTTACGTTCTTTTCTCTCTGGAGAACCATATTGCTGCTGAATACCGCAGCCGCTTTAAATTTAGCCATTGTTTTTCCTTTCGTCTGATATTCCGGGTTTTCTTCTTGTGTTTCTTCTTGTTGCGGGTCTTTTGTCCGTTCTGCCTGCTTTGTCAGGTGCAGCAGACAAGGGCGGCTTATCCTTTGTAAGAGAAGCGTACAGCTCCTCATCTTTTTCATCGGACAGCGCATACCGTTTTACCCATTGGTATTCTCTGTCCGCTTTTTTTTCAAATCTGACCGTAACTTTTATCGAGTGTTTGGCGCAGTGCATGACCGCCATATAGTTCATAGGTCTGAGCCATACGAGCTTACCTTTCAGCGTAGCCGGTTTTCCGCATATAGGGCAGATGTACCGGTTAAGCGGAGATAATCTCGGAACACTGTTCATGCGCGCGGTCTTCACCGTTCCGTAAGATGTCTGACATATGCTTATGAACGGATTTGTATGCGCATAGTCAACTTTTCTCTGCCACTCGATCTCGCTGGGTATATCGTTTATTTTAGTAAGGACAAGCGCTGTGTAGTATGCGTCGTTTATCGCACTGTGATAATCAAGCTCCTGCTGTACACCGGTGATCTCAACCGCCGACTGAAGCGTTATCTGCGGGCGGTTGATATTATATTGCCTTGTCATGAGCGGCTGAAGGTTGAACCAACCGGGAAGCCAGCTTACGTCATAGTTATAGAACAGGCACTGACCGCGCAGTGTCGGTATATCATCCGGACCCCATGTTGCTATAACGCTGTCTCCGAAATTTTCGCACCACTGTCTGAAACGTTCCATGACAATTATTAAATCATCAGCGTCCTTAAGGTCGTTCTTGGTTATGCCTGTGAGCTTCTTTATCCTGCCTTTAAGCTCGGTATAATATCTCGGCTTAACATACTCGGAAAAAAAGCTTTCGCTTATCTTTCCGTCCGTAACAGCAACGGCGCCTATCTGTATTATTTCAACCTGTAATACCTTTGTGCCGGCTATCCGCGTCTTTTCTCGGCATACAGGCTGACTCCACTCCATATCGAGTACAATATATGTCACCCGTGCGCCTCCCCTCTGTCTTTATAATAACACTCAAAGCCCCGCATTGCTCTTGCGGGGCATATGTGCTTATATTGCGACTTCTATTTTCTCGTTGAAGTCGTGATATTTATAGTCTTTCAGTGTAAAGCTGTTCTTTGTAAACTTGTAGAAATCGGTTATATCCTCGACAACCATTTCGGGTGCGGGATAAGGCTCCTTTTCTATAATACGTTTTACTGCGTCGATATGTCTGTCATAGATATGTGCGTCGGCTATGACGTGCACAAGCTCGCCCGCCTTAAGCCCCGACGCTTTTGCAAACATTATCAGCAGTGCGGCGTACTGGCATACGTTCCAGTTGTTCGCAGTCAGCATATCCTGTGAACGCTGATTGAGAATAGCGTTCAGCGTATCTCCCGTCACGTTGAAGGTCATGCTGTATGCACACGGTGCAAGTCCCATTTCATGCAGATCCTTGTGGTTATACATATTCGTCATTATGCGGCGGCTCGCAGGGTTGTGCTTAAGGTCGTACAGCACTCTGTCCACCTGGTCGAATTCGCCCTCGGGATAGATGCTTTTCTGTCCGAGCTGCCAGCCGTAAGCCTTGCCTATAGTGCCGTTTTTGTCAGCCCATGAATCCCATATATGGGTCGACAGATCGGCAACACGGTTGCTTTTCTTCTGGTATATCCACAGAATTTCTTCTATTGCTGAACGGTAGAAGATACGGCGGAGCGTCATTACCGGAAATTCTTCCTGTAAATTATAGCGGTTCACCACGCAGAACTTTTTTACTGTGTGCGCCGGTGTACCGTCCTCCCAGTGAGGTCTTACCTCGCTGTTTGTATCCCATGAGCCGTTTTCTATTATGTCACGGCAGTTTTCAATAAAAATTTTATCGGCTAAACTCATTATGATTCCTTAAATCTTTGATAACAGCTTTGTTGTCGAGAAGTCTATCTGGTCGAATGTACGGCTTTCAAACATATTAAGGCTGTCGATACCGCTCATATTGTAGATAGAAACACCTGCGCTCGATGCGTATGTCTTTACGTTTTTAAGCAGTGTCTGCGCTTCCTCAGGGTAGTCGTACTTTTTCTCATCGTTTACAAGAGCCTCGTCATAGCTTGTTATCTGAGCATCGTAAATTCCGTCAAAGCCGTAGATGTATATTTCCGAGAAGCCCTCATACAAAGCAAGCTGTAAAGCAATATACAGATCATCGACACGTCTTAATGCCTCGCTGTGCTGTGTAGAGCCGAATGAGGGCAGCTGAGGGATAAAGCCGTTGCCCATTATATTGAAGTATGTGGGCTTCTTTGCAAACTTGTCTTCAAATACTGTAACATTGCTTGCAACAAAGCTGTCCATCGCCTCAATGTACTTACCGTTTCCGAGATAATGTTCGGCATTTGACAGTATATACTGTGTCGGGCGGAGCGGGGTCTTGCTGAAGAACTTGCATATGCCGTTGTAGCTTATGCACTTTTCGTTGAACAGCAGATTCAGCTCATCAAGCTTTACGCCTTCTTTGTAGCCAACGATAAAGCAACGCTGACCACGGAACTTATCCTTGCATTCTTTAAGCTGTGCTTCGGTACGGCGCACGTCCTTTTCAAGTTTGTTCTGTGTGGATTTATCTGAAATGTTGAACTGCGAGCGTTTCATCTTCATATATGTGCCGAGGAAACCTACAGGCTGGTTTACAAGGCAGTAGTCACGCTCTGTAAAGCCGTACTGCTGTAAACGCTTTTCGATAGACTGTGCGCTTCCGACACGTCCTGTCATACCCTTGAGATATACCTCAAGCTCATCGTATGACGAAGAAACAAGGACATAATATGCCTTTGACATACCTTTAAGCTCTGTGATACTGCGCAGTGAATTGTCGCCCTTTACCAGTGTACGTTCATCGTTAGTCGCCATAAATGCAAGCTCAGGAACACGCACACCCTTTTTTCTGAGCTGACCGAGCACCTTTTTGAGTATCTCGGCGTTAACACCGCGTCCGTCGCCGAGTATGACCAGCTTGCGCTGACCGATTATCTCGATGTTCCTGATAATCTGCTTTTTATAGTTACCTGCCTTGAAGAACTTTGTAAGTTTGGCATTGGTAAGAGAATCGTATGTCATCATAACCGCTCACTTCTCCTTTTAAAATATATATTTCTCTGAATTTCCGCCATTTAAACCGCTCAGCGATTAATCTTCACTGAGTATGAATGGAAAGTCTGATCTTCAATCTTATAAATCTCAAACTCTCCCGATTGCTGTGCTTTAAGTTAAACCCGAAAACACAATTCACAACTCAGCGATTAATCTTCGCTGAGTATGAATGGAAAGTCTGATTTTCAATTTTATAAACCTCAAACTCTCCCGATTACTGTGCTTTAAGTTAAACCCGAAAACACAATTCGCAACTCAGCGATTAATCTTCGCTGAGTATAGATATATCAATCCTCGCTGAGTATGAACATATCATAAATAACCTTGATAGCCTTCTCAAAGTCAGCCTCGTGGATACCTACTATGATATTGAGCTCACTTGAACCCTGGTCGATCATCTTTATATTGATGTCTGCGTGCGATAAAGCTGCAAATATTCTTGTAGCAGTACCCTTCTTTGACTTCATACCACGACCAACGATAGCGATAAGGGCTAAGTCGTTTTCTATTTCAATATGGTTGGGGTCTGTAACCTCGCATATCTTTTCAACGATATCGGGGGTCTTGTCAACGTCTTTGCCGTCAACGATAATGCTCATTGTGTCGATGCCTGTGGGGATATGCTCAAAGCACATACCGTTAGCCTCAAGCACTGTAAGTATTCTGCGTAAGAAGCCTATCTCGCTGTTCATCTCGTCCTTTTCGATTGAGATAACGCTGAAGTGCTTTTTACCTGCTATACCTGTGATTATGTGCTGAGGAGGCTCGTTATCCTCTGCAACTATCATTGTGCCCTTTGCCGAAGGATCGTTTGTATTGCGGATATTTATCGGTATTTTTGCGCTTCTTACAGGGAAGATTGCGGCTTCGTGGAGTACCGACGCACCCATGTATGACAGCTCACGCAGTTCTTTATATGTGATAGACTCGATAACCTTAGGCTCGTCAACTATTCTGGGATCTGCGATAAGGAAGCCGTTTACGTCTGTCCAGTTCTCATAGATATCTGCGTTGATAGCCTTTGCAACGATAGAGCCGGTAACATCAGAACCGCCTCTTGAGAATGTGCGTACCGTGCCGTCGGGATTAGCACCGTAGAATCCGGGGATAACAGCGTGTGAAACACCGTGCAGTACAGAAGCAAGGCAGGTATCTGTAAGCGTATCGTCAAACTTTCCGTCGGGACGGAAGAATACCACCTTTGCGGCATCTATAAATTCATATCCGAGATAGTTTGCAAGAATGATACCGTTTAAGTATTCGCCACGGCTTGCGGCATAATCTCTGCCGGCTTTCTTGCGGAAGTTTTCAATTATTGTTTCGTACTCGTCATCAAGCGAAAGAGTAAGACCGAGGTCGCTTATAATTCCGTTGAAACGTTCTGCGATAGGCGCAAACTGGTTATATGCGTTCTTGCCCTCGTTTGTGACTGCGTCATAACACGCATAGAGCATATCCGTTACTTTTATATCGTCCTTGAAACGCTTGCCGGGTGCGCTGGGAACTACATATCTGCGTTCCTTGTCGCTTCTGATTATATCAGCTACCTTGCGGAACTGATTTGCATCGGCGAGTGAACTGCCGCCGAACTTGACTACCTTACTCATTTTTTAATTTCCTTTCTTGTATACCGTTTATGTCCCTTTTATGTTGATTTTTACGGATTTTATAGTATGGGACTATATTCTATAATATTTTACCACAGTAAAAAGCAAAAATCAATAGCACAGCCAAAAAAAGCGGTTATCTGAGCGGCAGACAGACATTGTTGAAAAGACAGCGCTTTTAATGTTGTCAATAAGGGGATAATATGGTATAATACTTGCATAGATTCATACGAAAATAAGTCGGATAATATCGGATTTCAATTTTAATGATAAGGAGTTAGTATGTCACATTACGATTATCTTATAGTCGGTGCGGGACTGTTCGGCTCAGTCTTTGCATACGAAGCAAACAAGAGAGGCAGGAAGTGTCTTGTTATTGACAAGCGCAGTCACGTTGCAGGCAATATCTACACCGAAAAGGTGGAAGATATCAACGTACACAAGTACGGTGCGCATATCTTCCATACTTCCGATAAGGCAATATGGGAATATGTAAATCAGTTTGCGGAGTTCAACAACTATATCAACTCTCCCGTTGCGTCATATAAGGACGAGCTTTATAACCTGCCGTTCAATATGAATACATTCAGCAAGATGTGGGGTATTAAAACTCCTGCTGAGGCTAAGGCAATAATTGCGAAGCAGATCAAAGATCTCGGCATAGCGGAGCCGAAAAACCTTGAGGAGCAGGCGCTGAAGCTTGTCGGAACAGATGTTTATGAAAAGCTCATCAAGGGTTATACCGAAAAGCAGTGGGGCAGACCTTGCACTGAGCTTCCTGCGTTTATAATAAAGCGTCTTCCGCTCAGATTTATCTATGACAATAACTATTTCAATGATCGCTATCAGGGAATCCCGATTGGCGGATATACTCAGATAATCGAAAAGATGCTCGCAGGTTCTGATGTAAAGACGGATACAGATTATTTCGAGTTCATAAATGAAAATCCCGACATAGCCGACAAGACTGTCTATACGGGTCAGATCGATGAGTTCTTCGGATTTGAATACGGTTCGCTTGAATACCGTTCTGTCCGTTTTGAAACCGAGATTCTTGACGAGGATAATTATCAGGGTAATGCGGTAGTAAACTATACCGACAGGGAAGTGCCGTATACGAGAATAATCGAGCATAAACACTTTGAGTTCGGCAAGCAGAAAAAGACGGTTATCAGCCGTGAATATTCCGCAGAGTGGAAGCCTGGTGTTGAGCCGTACTACCCTGTAAACAATGATAAGAACAATGCACTGTATGAGAAGTACAAGGCTCTCGCAGATACACGCAAGGACGTTATCTTCGGCGGCAGGCTGGGGCAGTACAAGTATTATGATATGGATAAGGTTATAATAGCGGCGCTTGACAGTGTTAAAAACGAATTCGGCGGATAAATCAGAGTGCGGCGGTTTCCCCATGGGCGACTGCCGCAAATTTTTATTGTCATAGGTATGATAATGTGCTATACTGTTTTTAACATAATTTGTGAAAGGCGGAACTGAAATGACGATACTTGTTACAGGCGGAGCGGGCTTTATCGGAAGTAATTTTGTATTCTATATGATGAAAAAGTATCCGGATTACCGCATTGTCTGCCTTGACAGCCTTACCTATGCAGGAAACATTAATACGTTGAAACCAATAATGGATTCGCCAAGGTTCAGATTTGTCAAAGCGGATATCACCGATACTGCAGCGGTAGACAAGGTGTTTTGCGAAGAAAAGCCCGATACGGTTGTAAATTTTGCTGCTGAGAGCCATGTAGACCGCTCCATAATTTCGCCGGCGTTATTTACATATACAAACACAATCGGCACTCAGGTGCTGGCAGATGTATGTATTAAACATAATACGCCGCATTTTCATCAGATATCTACCGATGAGGTTTATGGTGATACAGCAGCTGACAAAGGTGGTTGTTGCGCAGAAAATGCGCCGCTGTGCCCGTCAAATCCGTACTCTGCTTCAAAAGCTGCGGCTGATCTTCTGGTGCTGGCATATCATCGCACCTATGGACTGCCTGTGACCGTATCACGCTGTACTAATAATTACGGTCCGTATCAGCATACCGAAAAGCTGATACCGCTTATGACGGTGAATGCGCTTGACAATCTGCCTTTGCCTGTCTACGGCGATGGAAGCAACAAAAGAAACTGGCTGTATGTTGCGGATCATTGCAGTGCGGTCGATATGATAATACATCATGGTAAAAACGGTGAAATATACAATATAGGCGGTAGGGAAGATATGAGTAATATTGATACCGTAAAGCTGATACTTTCCATTCTCGGAAAGGACAACTCGCTCATAAGGTTTACTGCAGACAGAAAAGGCCACGACAGACGATACTGTATAGACAGTTCAAAGATCCGCAATGAGCTTGGCTGGAAACAGACAGTTGCATTTGATGACGGAATACGTCAGACTGTAGATTGGTATAAAGAAAACCGTAAATGGTGGAGCAACAGCATATAAAAACAGCGCACAGCGGATATATCGCTGTGTGCTGTCTTATACTGTGTTTACTATGCTATTTTCTTTTCGGTGCTGTATACTGTAACGCTTTCTTTCTTACCGTTTTTGTACTTAACAGTAAATACGGACTTAAGCCTGTATGTACCGCTTGTAAGATTTTTCATTTCATTGACAAGAGTTCCCGATGAAGTATCATAGTAAGTCATGTTCCATTCTCTTAAAGAATCCCAGAACCATAAGAATGAGAACTTTTCAAGAGTTGCGACAATAGTGATGTCCTTGATCGAAGAGTCGGTGCTGACAAATCTGCTGGTACAGGTAGCTTTGTTTGATGCTATTGTCAGGTAACTTGCTTTTGTCGCATTACTCAGATCATAAGTATCTGCAGCATCAGCCGATGCTGTGACGCAGATACCCATCATAATGCACACAACCAGAAGTACGGATAATAACTTTTTCATACGTTTTTTTCTCCTTAAATTTTAATATCAGAGAGTTACCCCTCTATAATAAGAACGTATGAAAAGCAAAAACCTTGCAATAAAATCAGAAAATTTTTATTATTCTACTTTTTTAACAAATTTCGATAGTTCGATTAGTTCGTTTTTACTAAATCCGGAGCCGACGATTTCTATTATTGACTCATCAAGTTCCCAGATGAGTACTTTTTCACGATTGTAGGTTTCAAAATAGATGGCATTTCTATTGTTGTCATCAAGCTTAACCGTTTCGGGATAAGTTATTGCGTTTTCCGTATTCAGCCGCACCGTTTCATACATACCCTTTACGGACTGCGAAAAGCATAGGTACTTTTCGTTTGCTTTATCGGAATAGAACATAGTATAAACAAATTCGTAATCGTCTACGACCTTTTTGGTGTATTGCGAATCATCCATAACCAGACGGTATTTTTCTGTAAGTACAAGCGGACTGTCTTCTATATTGCTTATTGTGAGCATAGAAAAAATATCGTACTGCTTTACAGTAAATGCTCCGAGATGTCTGGTTATAACCGTGATTCCGCCGGTGAGTACCGCCATGACAGCTACTATTATGGCGGCTATCAGCAAGCGGCGCTTTATGGTAACAGGTTTGTGTTGCCGCTTTGTTTTTTGAGTTTTCTCACTGTTTCTGATAAGCTTTGATATTCGTTTGTCAAGACGTCGGGGGACTTTATATTGCGGCAGTTTGTCGTAGGCTTGTATATCGGCACGAAGCTCCGCTTCAAGCGCCTGTGCTATTATGATGTCGTCAGTCATTGATATCTCCTTCCTGTTGCTTTTCTGACAGAATTTTTCTTGAACGTGAAACAGCAGAATATACAGCATCCTCGCTGACGCCGAGTATTTCGCAGATTTCACTTACTGAGTATTGTAAGACAAAATATAATGTTGATATATTTTTGAGTGCCGGTGAAAGTTTACTGATATTTTTTATAACCGTTTCAAAATCAAGTTTGGTTTCGGCTTCTTTGACCGTGTCCGAAAAATAACGCTCGTCGGTTTCATAATCGTTTTCAAAAGAACGATGATTATTCTTTCTTACAATGTCGTAGCACAGATTGCGTATTATGACGGTTATAAAGCTTTTGGTTTTATCCGGGTCTGTATTCTTGATTTTTGGCAGGTTATTGATTACACGCACGAACGTTTCGTGCACTGCGTCTTCCGCGTCCGGATAGTTGTGAAGAATAGACAGGCTCACACTGAACAGGTAAGCTTTATATTTTTTGTAAAGGTAGGCAACGAATTCTTTTTCGTCGTCGCTGTCAACCATTGCAAGATATGCACAAAGCAAAACCATCACCCCACTCAGCAACAATCCGTATAATATACTATAGTTTGTTTAATATCTATTTTATCAGCAGTTATAACGATTGTCAACATAAAATGACGGGAAGTTATAAGTTTTATCATAACAGTGCGGACAACGCAATAATTCTTTGAAAACAGCGGAAATATTTTGCCCCTCATATATAATAACGTTTGAAAAGCAAAAACCTTGCAATAAAATCGACATTTTTTTAAAAAAATTTTTCAGCCGCCCGAAAAACAGGCGGCTGAAAAGAAAAAATAGCATATTTAATGTTTTATTCTGAATTTTCAAGCTTATTTAAAGCTTTGGTATCTGTTCTGTCAGCACTGAACACATATCAAATACAATTTTCCAGATTAGACAGTCCGCCGTGTACTTGAACTGTTTGCTTATCAGCTAATACTATAGGCTGTCTGTCGGAGCGCCGCAGATATTGATAAGACCTGCTTTCTTGCCATTAAACTGCATACCCTTGCAGCAGCGTTAGTATATAACCGTATTCAAGCGGAAAGTCATTCTCCACCGGTATACCGGCGTTGCAAATATGATGCCTACCTGCTTTTCCGGATACGCAAAACCGCCCTGTCCTTTCGGGCAGGGCGGCGTATCATACGTTATCCGTATTTATACTTTAATTACTTCTTGTCAGCGATAGCTGCCTGAGCTGCTGCAAGTCTTGCGATCGGTACACGGAATGGTGAGCATGAAACATATGTCAGACCGATCTTGTGGCAGAACTCAACAGATGAGGGATCACCGCCGTGCTCGCCGCAGATACCAATGTGCATATCAGGACGTGTAGCCTTACCAAGCTTGATAGCCATTTCCATCAGCTTGCCAACGCCTGTCTGGTCGAGCTTAGCAAAGGGATCGTTCTCGAAGATCTTAGCGTCATAGTAAGCGTTAAGGAACTTGCCTGCGTCATCACGAGAGAAGCCGTATGTCATCTGTGTAAGGTCGTTAGTACCGAAGCAGAAGAACTCAGCTTCCTTAGCGATCTCGTCAGCTGTAAGTGCTGCTCTGGGGATCTCGATCATTGTACCAACTTCATACTTGAGGTCAGCGCCGGCTTCCTTGATAACAGCGTCAGCTGTTTCAACAACGAAGTTCTTAACGTACTTGAGCTCCTTAACATCGCCAACCAGAGGAATCATGATCTCAGGAACGATTGTCCAGTCGGGGTGATTCTTCTTAACGTTTAATGCAGCCTTGATAACAGCCTTAGTCTGCATCTTAGCAATTTCAGGATATGTTACTGCAAGACGGCATCCTCTGTGACCCATCATGGGGTTGAACTCGTGGAGAGATGCGATGATGTTCTTGATTGTTTCAACTGACTTGCCCTGAGCCTTAGCGAGAGCCTCGATGTCAGCTTCTTCTGTAGGAACGAATTCGTGCAGAGGAGGATCAAGGAATCTGATTGTTACGGGGCAACCTTCAAGTGCTTCGTAAAGAGCCTCGAAGTCAGCCTGCTGCATAGGTTCGATCTTAGCGAGTGCAGCTTCTCTTTCTTCAACTGTATCTGAGCAGATCATCTCACGGAAAGCGGCGATTCTGTCAGCTTCAAAGAACATATGCTCTGTACGGCAAAGACCGATACCTTCAGCGCCGAGTTCTCTTGCCTTCTTAGCGTCAGCGGGAGTATCAGCGTTTGTTCTTACCTTCAGAACTCTGTACTTGTCAGCCCAAGCCATGATTCTGCCGAATTCGCCTGCGATCTGAGCGTCAACAGTAGCGATAGCACCGTCATAGATGTTACCTGTTGTACCGTCGATAGAGATTACATCGCCTTCAACGAATGTCTTGCCGCCAAGCTCAAACTTCTTGTTAGCTTCATCCATATTGATTGCAGAGCAACCGGAAACGCAGCACTCACCCATACCACGAGCAACAACGGCTGCGTGTGATGTCATACCGCCACGAACTGTCAGGATACCCTGAGCAGCCTTCATACCTGTAATATCCTCAGGTGATGTTTCAAGACGAACCAGAACTACCTTTTCGCCTCTATCAGCCCACTCTACAGCGTCTTCAGCTGTGAATACGATCTTACCGCAAGCAGCTCCGGGAGAAGCGCCGAGACCCTTGCCGATAGGTGTAGCGGCCTTAAGTGCCTTTGCGTCGAACTGGGGGTGAAGAAGTGTATCAAGGTTACGGGGATCGATCATAGCAACAGCTTCTTCTTCTGTTCTCATGCCTTCGTCAACGAGGTCACAAGCGATCTTCAGAGCAGCCTGAGCTGTTCTCTTACCGTTTCTTGTCTGGAGCATATAGAGCTTACCGTGTTCAACTGTGAACTCCATATCCTGCATATCTCTGTAGTGGTCTTCAAGAGTCTTGCAAACTTCTGTGAACTCCTTGAAAGCCTCAGGGAACTTCTGTTCCATTTCCTGAATATGCATAGGTGTACGAACACCTGCAACAACGTCTTCGCCCTGTGCGTTTGTTAAGAACTCACCGAACAGACCCTTAGCGCCTGTAGCAGGGTCACGAGTGAATGCAACACCTGTACCGCAGTCGTCACCCATGTTACCGAATGCCATAGACTGTACGTTTACGGCTGTACCCCATGAGTAAGGGATATCGTTGTCACGTCTGTATACGTTAGCTCTGGGGTTGTCCCATGAACGGAATACTGCCTTGATAGCGCCCATCAGCTGTTCCTTAGGATCAGAGGGGAAATCTTCGCCGATCTTAGCCTTGTATTCAGCCTTGAACTGACCAGCAAGCTTCTTTAAGTCGTTAGCGTCAAGCTCAACGTCCTGTGTAACGCCCTTTTCAGCCTTCATCTTGTCGATGAGCTCTTCGAAGTACTTCTTGCCGACTTCCATAACGACGTCGGAGTACATCTGGATAAATCTTCTGTAGCAGTCCCAAGCCCATCTCTCGTTGCCTGACTTTTCAGCCATTACTGCAACAACGTCCTCGTTAAGACCGAGGTTAAGGATTGTGTCCATCATACCGGGCATAGAAGCTCTTGCACCTGAACGTACAGATACGAGCAGGGGATTTTCCTTATCACCGAACTTCTTGCCTGTGATGCCTTCCATCTTTACGATGTATTCGTTGATTTCAGCCATGATCTCATCGTTGATCTTACGGCCGTCTTCGTAGTACTTTGTACAAGCCTCTGTTGAAATTGTGAAGCCCTGGGGTACGGGAAGACCAATGTTGGTCATTTCTGCAAGGTTTGCACCCTTACCGCCGAGAAGCTCTCTCATTGTAGCATTACCCTCTGAGAAGAGGTAGCAATACTTATGTGCCATTGGGGGGTTCCTCCTAAATTATTATTCCGGCCGTTTGTCTGAATTTTCCATCTCTGCCACAACCGGCAGAATTACAGACTTCTCAGCCATACAATAAGTATTATAACAGATTTTATTCTACTTTTCCAGTGTTTTTTTAAATTTTTTTGTTTTTATGTACCGAAAATGAAGAAAAATTTTTGTAAATTTCGACTAATCTATTTGTTGCTGCCGCTCTGCATATTTTTCCTCTGTTAAATTCCTGCGTTTTTTCATCTTTTACTTGCAAATACCCCTTTATCTATGGTACAATAATAATATACTGCCGTAATAGCGAATTATCGCTTTACCATGATGAATTATAATTAAATTAAGGATGATTGAAATATGACCGGCGAACAGATAATGAAGGTTACGGGGATACTCCTCGAAAATCTTATCCCCACACTGAAAATTTTCGGCTTTACGCTGCTTTTTTCAATACCGCTCGGACTTGTCGTTGCGGCGCTGAAGATGTGCAGGTTCAAGCCAATATCGTGGCTTACAAATCTATACATACTCATAATGCGCGGAACACCGCTTATGCTACAGATCATAGTTGTCTACTATGCACTGCCGTTTTTAAAGACGGCTACCAAAGGCTCGGGCGGATTCGTGGAAAGCCTGCTGAGTGGTGTCGATCCTGCCGCAGAGAGCTTTATGTTCACTATGGTAATTATCGCATTCGTGCTGAACTATGCGGCATATTTTGCCGAGATATTCAGAGGCGGTATAGAATCTATACCGAGAGGTCAGTATGAAGCGGCGGCGGCTCTGGGAATGACAAAGGCACAGACGTTTTTCAGGATAATTCTCCCGCAGGTAATAAAGCGTATCGTTCCTGCGTCGTCAAACGAAGTAATTACGCTTGTAAAGGATACATCGCTTGCAAATGTCGTTGCTTACTCGGAAATAATGCTTGCGGCAAAACAGCAGATGATGAACTACAGCTCGCTCGTTCCGCTGTTTATTGCAGGTGTTTTCTATTTCGTTATGGCTACTGTGCTCACGGCACTGTTCGGCTTTATCGAAAAGAAACTGAATTACTACAGATAAGGAGCAGGCGGAATGTCAATACTCAGTGTAAAGAATCTATCAAAGAGCTTCGGAAAGCTCGAAGTTTTAAACGATATTTCATTCAATGTGGAGCAGGGCGAGGTAATATCTATAATAGGCCCGTCGGGAAGCGGAAAATCAACGCTCCTTCGCTGTATAAATCAGTTTGAGAAGATAGACAGCGGCGAGTGCGAGATATGCGGCATCACTATGACAAGAAACGATGAAAACGGCAAGGCGGTATATGCCGACAACAAAACGCTCCACGATATAAGGCTTAAGATCGGTCTTGTGTTCCAGAACTTCAACCTGTTTCCGCATATGTCGGTGCTGAAGAATATCACAGAGGCACCTGTCCATGTGTTAAAGCAGGATAAGGCACAGGCGGAACAGACGGCTATGGAGCTGCTCGGCAAAATGGGGCTTGCCGACAAGGCAAACGAATACCCGTGCAATCTGTCGGGCGGTCAGCAGCAGCGTGTGTCTATCGCAAGAGCGCTTGCACTAAGCCCCGAGCTTCTTTTCTTTGATGAGCCGACATCTGCGCTCGACCCTGAGCTGACCGGCGAGATATTAAAGGTAATAAAGAGCCTTGCGGAAGAAAAGATGACTATGGTTATTGTAACTCACGAAATGCAGTTTGCAAGCGAGATCTCCGACCGTGTAATATTTATGGACGGCGGATATGTTATTGAGAACGGCACTCCCGACGAGGTATTCAACAACAGCCGGAACGAGCGTACACGTCAGTTCCTTGAAAGGTATCATTCCTGATATTACTTGACGATACCCGGCAATTATGATAAAATATCTGTTATACGTTTACGCACACAGTAATTATATGGAAGGAAACTAATATGAAGGTACTCCTGTTTTCAGAAGGTATGAACCTTATCAAAATATCCGGTCTTGGCAGAGCAATCATGCACCAGCAGAGAGCTATGGAGCTTAACGGCATAGAATATACGCTCGACCCTAAGGACAGCTACGATGTTGTTCACATAAACACGCTCGGACTTAAGTCAAAGCATCTTGCGAAAAAAGCAAAAAAGGCGGGCAAGAGAGTGGTGTACCACGCTCACTCAACGCAGGAGGACTTCCGTAATTCGTTCATCGGCTCGAATCTTATTTCGGGGCTTTTCAAGAAGTGGATATGCAGCTGCTACCGCAGGGGCGATGTTATAGTGACCCCGACCGAGTATTCAAAGTCGCTGATAAGAGGCTATGGACTGACTGCTCCGATCTATGCCGTATCCAACGGTATTGACCTTGCGAGATATGAGCCTAAGGAAAACGACAGGGAGGCATTCCGCAAAAAGTTCGGTTTAAAAGACGATGACAAGGTCGTAATCTCCGTAGGACTTTACTTTGAGCGTAAGGGTCTTCTCGATTTTGTTCAGATGGCAAAGGATATGCCCGACTATAAGTTTATCTGGTTCGGCAAAACTCCGCTTTATAGCGTACCGCACAAGATAAGAAAGGCGATAAAGACAAAGTTGCCTAACCTCACATTTGCAGGCTATGTACAGCCCGATGAGCTGAAACAGGCTTATGTCGGCTGTGACGTGTATATATTCCCTACCTTAGAGGAAACAGAGGGTATAGTGCTCCTTGAAGCGCTTGCGGCAAAGGCAAACGTTATTGTCCGTGATATCCCCGTATTCGACTGGTTAAACGGCGGTACGGATTGCTATAAGGCAAAGGATAAGGACGAATTTGAGCGTATGATAAAGGAGATTTATGAGGGCAAGCTCCCGTCACTGCGTGAGAACGGACGCAAGGCTGTTGAAAATATGGATATAAAGAAGATCGGCGAAAAGCTGGTGAAGATTTATAACGGCACCGCCGAAGGCGGAGATTGATAAAAGCGCCAAGATACTCTATTGACATAAAAACGGACACTCCCAAAAGAGCGTCCGTTTTTTATGTTATTTTTTAATATCAACAAATACAAGTTCCGGTCGATTGAATATCCTCGGTACCGCTATCAATGTCGACGGCTTCCAAAGCCCTCTGCTGACAATATGGGCGGTGTCGCCGTGCATATAAACGCCTGCCGTGTATTTTGGAAATACTCCCTGACCGGGTGCAAAAACGCCGTCAATAAGGCCCGGTATTCTCCACTGACCGCCGTGAGCGTGACCCGATAGAACTATATCGAAGTTTCCTTTTAAATATTCGTCTATCTGTTCGGGAAAGTGTGCAATAAGTATTCTTGTACGCTTGCTGTCTTTTTCCGAAGTCACGGCATCAAGCTGGTTTACAAGCTCGCCGTTTACCTCGTCATAGGTGTGAGCATCGTATATTCCGCAGATTTCGGTTTCGTTTCCGTTGATATTAATGACCGTACCGTTTCCTTCAAGCACGGTAACTCCGAAGTCCGACATCTGCTGTTTTATCCTTGCGCTGTCGCCCCTTGCATTTTCGTGGTTTCCGATAGTGTAGAAGCACGGATAACGCTTTACGAGATATTTTACAAGAATGTATGAGTTTTCGGGCAGGTCGTCCTGCGTTTTATCTGCAAGATCTCCGCCGAATACGACTATATCGGGTTTTGCACCGTCTATCGCATTTTTAAGCTCCGACTGATTTTTCCCGAAAAGGCTGTTGTGCAGATCCGAAACAAATGCAATGCGTACAGGCGATGATACTTTCCCGCTTTTTATCTCGTAGGCTGTTGTTTGCAGCCGCATATCACAGGCGACAAGTCCTAAAGCGGCAAGAGCCGCTCCCGCAACGCCTGCGGCACAGCCTACAGCTATTCTTTTCTTTGTCTTTTTTGTGAGCGTAAAATCACCTCTTAATATCCGCCCGAGCCGTCAAGGCTGGGGTCATTCTCTATCCAGCTTTCAACATTGATGACCTTGTATTCGTTTGCTGAGGTGCGGATAAATACATCCTTGATACCTGCGTTTATTATAAGACGCTTACACATTGAGCAAGGCTCAACATCGCCGCAGAGCGTGCCGCCTGAGGTCATATCGTGACAGGCAAGGAAAAGCGAAGAACCTATCATATCCGTCCTTGAAGCACTGATTATACAGTTTGCCTCTGCGTGAACCGAGCGGCAAAGCTCGTAACGCTGACCTTTGGGAACATTCAGCTTCTCACGGGTGCATATTCCGAGGTCGGAACAGTTTTTAAGGCCTCTCGGCGCACCGTTGTATCCTGTGGCGATTATCTCATCGTTATGTACTATTATTGCACCGAAATTCCTGCGCAGGCAGGTTCCCCGCTCACATACCGTTTCGGCTATGTCAAGGTAGTAATTTATCTTATCTCGTCTTTCCATAGTTCAGCCTTTCTGAAAACAGTTTTTCTTATACTGAGTTTAATATAACACAAATACTGCCCTTTTGTCAATCGAAAACAGCAGGTATAAATATGAAAAACCGCCGTGAAAAAATCACGGCGGTACAGTTTGTAGAAAAAGTCTGTATTTATAAAAATAGAGCAAATTCTCTATCCCTATCCCCAAACCCCTTCCCCTCTGGAAGGGGCTGAGTGTGGGGCTGCCGCCCTCACCCCGCTTGGGGCTACGCCCCAAACCCCATTTTCAAAAATTATATAGGTTTATCGACAGTCTGAGGCTTCTGTATTAAGCAGAAGCCTGTAACTGTATCCGCAGAAAAATTTTCTTAAAAAGCGTGACCTTTATAAAAATATCCTGTCTTTATAGGTGAACAGGCTGTTTAAAAAAATAAAAGGGAGTGAGAAATACGGAAGACAGCAGGATTATAGAATTATTCTTTGCGAGAGATGAAAAAGCAATAACCGAAACCCACGGCAAATACGGCAGATACTGTTACTCTATCGCCTACAACATACTTGCCGTGAACGAGGACTGCGAGGAGTGCGTAAACGATACGCTGATGAAGGCGTGGAATGCAATTCCGCCGCAGAAGCCGAAAAAGCTGTCGGCATTTCTCGGCAGGATAACACGCAACCTTTCGCTTAACAGATTCTTTGAGAAAACAGCAGATAAAAGAGGTTCGGGACAGACAGCCGCCGTTCTTGATGAGCTGGCTGAATGTGTGTCGTCCGGTGTTACTACGGAAGATATTTCCGACAACAACACGCTAAGGCACGCCCTCAACGATTTTCTCTTCTGCCTTGAACCCGAAAAACGTATTATCTTTATGCAAAGATACTGGTATATGATGCCGATTAAGGTGATTGCCGCCGAACATTCATCTACCGAAAGCCGCATAAAAATGATACTTCTCAGAACCCGAAGCGAGCTTAAGGAACATCTTATAAAGGAGGGTATAACGTTATGAAAGAAAAACGCTTACTGAATGAACTGGGCAATGTAAACGATGATTTCATCGAACAGGCAAAGCCGAAAATCAAAAACAACAGAAAAAAGCTGTACGCTGTTATCGGCTCGGTGGCGGCTACGGCGGCAGTGTTTGTGGCAGTATTCGCAACCGGAAACGGTTTACTCAAAAATGCCGATAATGATTTCAACAATTCATCATCAGCAATCACAAACGAATCAACAAACGAAACAGCTTTGGCATACAGTAATATTAATATTTATTATCTGAAAGGCACAAGCACGGAAAAAGCAAGTAAATATCTTGCCTGCGACCCTAAAGTTATTTTTTCCGAATGGAAAAAGCTCAATAACATCGGCGATGATGTACGTTTTATCAAGTGCTTTATCAACAGCAACGGCAAAGAGAAAATCAACGAAAGCACAGCCACCTACATTGTCGGTGACAAAGCAACTCTTGAACTGACAATATCTAGCGATATAAAGAAATATTACGAAAAACACGGAGAAGAACCTCTGCTCTCTTCTCTCAAAAAAACATTTACCGAATATTCCGACTTCTGCACCGATTATAAACTCATAATTGAATAAACCGATAAAGCACTGTAAACCACCGCTGGTTTACAGTGCTTCTCTTTATAACAAACCGCCCCGTGAAAAACACAGGGCGGTAAAATATTCATTTAGTATTATCTATCAGTCAGCCAAGAAACTGCTCATAAGGGTATGACCCTCAGCGATATAATCGCCCGTCTTAGCCGCACTCTCCTCGCAGAAGCAATCAACACCGTCCAGCTTCTTTCTGCTGTCATAGATCATGAACGGCACAGGAGCGTTTGTATGTGTTCTCAGTTCAAGCGGCGTGGGATGGTCAGGACAGATAAGGATTTTTATATCCTCATCCTTGAATTCGTCAAGCAGCTTGCCGAGTATCTTTTCGTCAATAAGGCTTATTGCCTTTACCTTATTGTCAACCTCATTACGATGACCGCATTCATCGGGAGCTTCAACATGGATATATACAAAATCCTTGCCGCTCTTCAGTGCATCAACAGCCGCCTGAGCCTTGCCGTCAAAGTTTGTATCTATGTAGCCTGTCGCACCGTCAACCTTGATAACATCCATTCCTGTGAACTTGCCGATACCTCTGAGCAGATCGACCGCAGAGATCATAGCGGCACTCTTTCCGTACTTTTCGGCAAAAGGAGTAAGATCCTTGCGAACACCCTCGCCCCAGAACCATATGCTGTTTGCAGGACGAAGACCTCTTTCGATTCTCTTTAAGTTTACGGGATGATCCTTCAGCAGATCATAACTCTTCTTCATCATCTCGATAAGCACCTTGCCGTTTTCGTTCACACCAAGATGCGTCTTTATCGGCTTGCCTGTTATATCGTGGGGAGGAGTCAGCGTGCCTATATCGGTCGTACCGTGATCCCATATCAGACAATGACGGTAGCTTACACCGCTGTAGAATCTGAATTCATCTGTACCGAGCTTTTCGTCAATGAACTTTATAAGCTCTGCGGCTTCTTCTGTAGATATATCATCGGCACAGTAGTCGAGTATTGTCTTGTCCTCGTAAACCGGCTCGTCCGACAGCGTTACAAGATTCGTTCTGAAAGAAACGTCCGTAGGCTTCATATCAATGCCTATACTGCCTGCCTCTAAAGGACTTCTGCCCGAATAATATATTGCAGGATCATAACCGAGTACGGAAAGATTCGCAACGTCACTGCCGGGCTTAAGGTTATCTTCGACCGTCTTTACAAGACCTACTCTTGATACCTTTGCGAGCTTGTCCATATTAGGCTTGTGAGCAACACTCATAGGTGTTCCGCCTATATCCTCACGGGGAAGATCGGCCATACCGTCGCAAAGTAATACTGCGTATTTCATTTTTTGTTATCCCTTTCTTGCATAAAAAATCCGACCGAAAATACGGCTGAAAAAACCGCTTTTTCCTGTCTTATCTATTAAAGTATAGCACAATGTCTGCAATAAATCAATATAAAAATTGCAAAGCGACTTGTTTTTGCTTTATCTTGCCGTATCGGTAAGCAGAATTTTACACGGATATTTTCCGACATAAAATCAAAAATATCATCAAGGACGGTGATATTTTGAATATTTCCAAAAAAGAATACGCACAGCTTGCCGACCGTTATTCCGCACCGAGCAAGCTAAATATAACAGTGCCGAAAGCGTTTGTGATAGGCGGACTTATCTGCTGTACAGGGCAGTTCTTTACCGATTTATATATTATGATAGGAAACGATGCAGATACTGCATCAGCGTACACCTCAATAACGCTTGTGCTGATAAGTGCCTTGCTGACGGGCTTCGGTCAGTATGAGCGGATAGCAAAGCACGCAGGCGCAGGCACTCTCGTTCCTATAACAGGCTTTGCGAATGCCGTTGTTTCCCCTGCCCTTGAATTCAAGACCGAGGGTCTCATTCTCGGTACGGGCGCAAAGATGTTCATCATTGCAGGGCCTGTAATAGTCTACGGCATAACAGCGGCATTTGTCTACGGCATAATTCTGTTCGTTATAAGTCTTTTCGGAGGTTGATATGGCTAAACTGATTTCAGAGGGTACAATAGAGCTTGACCGTGGTGTGTCGGTTTATTCCTGTGCCGCCGCAGTCGGAAAAATGGAGAGCGACGGACCTCTCGGCAACTGCTTTGACTATGCCGCAGAGGGTGCAGAGCTTGGACTTACCACTTGGGAAAAAGCCGAAAGCACCTTTCAGCAATATGCCTTTGATATTGCCCTTAGAAAAGGCAAGCTCATAAAAGAGGATATTTCGTTTATTTTTGCAGGCGATCTGCTTAACCAATGCACAGGCTCGGCATACGGCTTGCGTGACACCGATATATCATTTATCGGACTTTACGGAGCCTGCTCGACAATGGCTGAAAGTCTTGCAATGGCTTCGCTTTTTGCGGATATGAGGCTCGGAGAATATTTCGCCGCCGTTACCTCGTCACACTTCTGCTCTGCCGAAAGGCAGTTCAGATTCCCCATAAACTACGGCGGCGTTCGTCCCCCTACTGCTCAGTGGACAGCTACTGGTGCAGGCTGTTGTATAACCTCGGCAGCTGAAAAACCGCCTTATGTAAAGCGTGTCACGATAGGCAAGATAACCGACATGGGCATAAAGGACGCAAACAATATGGGTGCGGCTATGGCAGGTGCGGCATACGATACGATAAACCGACACCTGCTCGCCACCGGAACATCTCCTGCCGATTATGACGTAATCTACACGGGAGATCTCGGACAGGTCGGCTCGGAGCTTATGTGCGAGCTTTTCCGCCGTGACGGAACAGAAATCAGCCATAAGCACAAGGACTGCGGACTTATGCTGTACGACCGTGAAAAGCAGGACGTACACGCAGGCGGCTCAGGATGCGGCTGCAGTGCCTCGGTACTGTGCGGACATATCCTGCCGCAGATAGCCGAGGGAAAGCTCCACAGAGTGCTGTTTGCCGCTACCGGTGCGCTTATGTCAACAACTAAAGTACAGCAGGGCGAAAGCATCCCCGGCATATCCCACCTTGTAGAAATTTCAGACGCTTTATAACAGGAGAAAATTTATGCAGTATTTATGGGCATTTTTAGTCGGCGGTGCGCTTTGTGCTATAGGTCAGTTACTTATCGACCTTACGAAGCTCACCCCCGCAAGAATACTTGTAGCCTACGTTGTTTCGGGCGTGATTCTCGGAGCTGTAGGTCTTTATCAGCCGCTTGTCGATTTTGCAGGCGCAGGTGCGTCCGTACCTCTCACGGGCTTTGGCAATCTGCTCGCAAAGGGCATGAGAAAAGCTGTCGAAGAAGACGGCTTACTCGGAATCTTCACGGGCGGATTTACCGCCTGCTCGGCAGGAGTTACCGCCGCTATGATTTTCGCTCTTGCGGTATCGCTTATCTTCAACAGAACAGACAGAACAAGACAGGAATAATTCCTTTTCCAAGCCTTGACAACCACCGAATTCGGTGCTATTATAATTACAGTTATTTAAAACTAACTGTAATTCATACATAAGGGGAAAATCAAAATGTCAAAGCAAAGTTACATCGAAAAAGGCTTTATAGAGGTCTGTAAAAATCGCTGTCCCGAACAATCCGAAAAGCTTATATCGGATATGAATACAAGACTTGCACAGCTCAGAAAAGAAACCGAAAACGAATCAAAAGCGATGAAGTTCCACCTTGAAAGCCAGATACTACCCGGTATAGCGGCTTACGAAACTTTATCTGCCGTTATGGGTAAGGAACAGGCGCTTGCCGAGATACACCGCATTGTAGAGATACACTCACTGAAAATGAAAAAAGCGGTATCAAAAGCCGCCCGCTTTGCAGGAATGTATAAGCGTTTTCCGAAAATCTTTCTGAAAATCACGCAGAAAACCTTCGGCCGTGACGCAGGCTTTGACTATAAGATATATGACACCGATAAAAACACAGCAAGACTTGATATGATAAAATGCCCTTATCACATAATGACCGTAAGGTACGGTTGCCCCGAGTTATGCGTATGCTTCTGTGACAGCGACGATACAGCATACGGTGACATTCACCCTAAACTCAGATGGCACAGGACAAAAACTCTCGGACGAGGAAACGACTGCTGCGATTTCTCGCTGAGTTACATAAAAACCGAATAAACAACAACCGCCGACCTTACAGTCGGCGGTTTGCATTACCCACATATTTTATCAACTCAGTTCAGATACATAAATCCCTGTATCACAACACCTATGATCATAATAAGCGCAAGCACCCCCGCACCTATCTTCATACCTATTCCGAGCCTTTCACGATTTTTCTGCTTCATACTCATACGCTCCTTGAATTATATATTTTAATTATACACCGTTAAATTTCCACTGTCAAGCAGAATGTACCTGCATAACCGGCAGAATGTCCGGAATAAACTGTATCATTATCTTTCCGGAGTGTGATATTATGTTTATATCGATACTGCAAACCGCACTGCAGAGCCTTATCTTCTTTGCTCTGCATTTTAAAAGCAACGGTTCATTTCCCCGACAGCTTTCCGCAAAGGAAGAACGTGAATGCCTTGAAAAAGCGGCTCAGGGCGACCTTGCCGCCCGTGACAAGCTGATAAACCACAACCTTCGCCTTGTGGCATATATCGTAAAAAAGCACTACCCCGACAGCAAGGAAGCGGACGATCTTATCTCGATAGGCATAATCGGGCTTATCCGTGCCGCAGAAACCTTTGATTACAGAAAGAACATCAGCTTTTCCACCTATGCCGGAAAATGCATAAATAATCAGATAAGAATGTACTTCCGTAAAACAAAGCATCAGCAGACGGAGGTTTATATGAACGACCCGATGGACTGCGACAAGGACGGAAACGCCGTCACCCTTGCCGATATTTTCAAGGACGGAACGGACGTTGCCGAGGAGGCCGCCCTTAACATTGAGCTTGATAAAATGTACAGATATATAGACGAGGAGCTTGACGAGCGTGAAAAAGAAATACTCACAAAGCGTTACGGTCTGTCTAAAACATCCTACCGCACCGACAGGATAATGACCCAGCGTGAAGTCGCAGACGAGCTTGGCATAAGCAGGAGCTATATTTCAAGAATAGAAAAGAAAGCCCTCGAAAAGCTCCGCTCACGCTTTGAAAAAGGAGATTGATACAGCGGTAAAAAATGACAGCCACGAACTTAATCGTGGCTGTCATACTTATTTAATTCCTGTTATTCAGCCGCATTCACCGACTCAAACTCATCAATAATTTCCTGCGAGGGCTTCTTGTCAAGAAGCGATACAACTACTATAGCAACAAGTGCAACTATGAAAGCCGGAAGAAGCTCATAGATATTGAACAATCCACCGAGCGGTCTTACAAGGAACTTCCATATGAATACCATTGCACCGCCTGCGAATATACCTGCAAATGCACCCCACTTTGTCGTTCTCTTCCAGAACAGAGCCGTCAGCACAACAGGACCGAATGCCGCACCGAAGCCTGCCCACGCAAACGATACTATCTGGAATACCGAGCTGTTGGGATCCCACGCAATAACGATTCCGACGATTGCTATTACAACGACCGTGATTCTTGCGATAAGCATTGCCGTTTTTTCGCTTGTCTTTATCTTGAATACCTGATTGAACAGATTTTCGGATACCGCAGATGATGCCGCAAGAAGCTGTGAATCCGCTGTCGACATAGTGGACGCAAGAATACCCGCAATGATAAGACCGCCTACTATAGCCGCAAGAGGACCTGCCTTTGCAAGAAGATTAGCTATTACAACTATTACCGTTTCGGGATCCGCCAGAGGATCTATTACATTGTTCTTTGTCATAGCAAGACCTACAACGCCGATGAATATTGCAACTGCAAGCGAAATAACCACCCATACGGTAGCAACACGTCTTGAAACCTTGAGCTTCTTGCTGTCGTTTATAGCCATAAATCTCAGCAGAACGTGAGGCATACCGAAATAGCCAAGACCCCACGCAAGTGTGGAGAAGATAGTCAGCGGACCGTAATCGCCCGTCTGCTGTTTAAGAACGTCAAACGTATGTGTCAGTGAGAAATATCCGGGCATTGATGTTGCGTGGTTCATTACCTCAACAACACCGCCGACCGACGAAATGCCGAATACCACTACTATAATAAGCGCTACCGACATAATGATGCTCTGTATAAAGTCTGTTGTACTTGCCGCTAAGAATCCGCCGATAGTGGTATATGCGATGATTACTACCGCACTTATTATCATAGCGATATGATAATCCGCACCGAAAAGGCTGTTGAACAGCTTGCCGCAGGCGGAAAATCCCGAGCCTGTATAAGGAATAAAGAATACTATGATTATCAGCGCCGAGATAAGAGTAAGTATCTTCTTGCTGTCCCTGAATCTGTTTGAGAAGAAATCCGGTATAGTTATCGAATTGCATACATGAGAATACTTTCTGATTCTTTTTGATACGATAAGCCAGTTGAGATATGTGCCTATCGCAAGACCTATACCCGTCCAGGCAGCGTCTGCAATACCCGTAGCATACGCAACGCCCGGAAGACCCATAAGCAGCCAGCCGCTCATGTCCGATGCCTCCGCACTCATTGCGGTAACAAATGGTCCCAGCTTTCTTCCTCCTAAATAGAAGTCGCCTACATTATCCGTTTTCTTTGCACATATTACACCGACAACTACCATCATAATAAGATAAACAGCTATTGTTATCAGCATAATTATCTGTTGTAATTCCATTTTTACTTTTCCCTTCGTATTTTTAGCGGTAAATCCGCACATTAATTTATATTTTATCATATTCATTCAGATTTTGCAAGTTATTTATGATAAAAATTCATGCGGCGATGTGCCGCCCCAAGTTCCGCTTTTGCGGCGATGTGCCGCCCCAAGTTCCACCTTTGCGGCGATGTGCCGCCCCAAGTTCCGCCTTTTGAAATGCTTGTTATTTTCTTAACATCGACTAACGGCGGATATAAACGATACTGCCGAGTTCGGGTTATCACAATATACCGCCGACATTCTATACATCGTATGCCGGTAATACATCGTATACGCAGAAATAAGCTGTATAATTTGACCCCGCCGTTCCTCTATCCCTTGCCCACCGCCGACATTTCCAAAGGCGGAATTGTCAGCGGCGACACGCCGCACTGTCCGTTTTTTAGGACATGGAATGTTTTATTATATGTACATAAGATAAACAAGCCCACGGAGAAAGGAAATTAAAATGGAATTTTTAACAGTATACCTTATTATAGCACCGTTCTTATGCCTTATAGGCGCAGCACTGCTACAGTGCGTGACCGACAAAATAAAAACGGCTCTTGCCCAAAAGACAAAAACCGCCTGTAAACATTCGTGTTCTGTAGAAAAGCTTTCATATCAAGATAGCGAAACACGCAAAGCTGTATAATCAGAATACCTCTTCTTCCGATTTGCTGGGTCTGCCCATAAGCTTGGTTACTGCTTCAAGCGGATCCTGACCGTTGTAGCATACCTCACAGAGCTGTTCTATGATAGGCACCTGAACATTATGAGCACGCGCGATATCATATGCGATCTTTGCACACTGATATCCCTCCACAGTGCCTACCTGCTTTACAGCGTCTGAAGCCGGTATACCCTGACCGATGAGCAGTCCTGCACGATGGTTTCTTGAATGAGGAGAAGTGCAGGTAACTATCAGATCGCCGACGCCGGACAGGCCGTCAAATGTTTCTCTTCGCCCGCCCATAGCAACACCAAGACGTGTAATTTCCGCAAGTCCTCTTGTCATAAGTGCGGCAAGCGTATTATCGCCAAGCCCCATACCTTCTACTATTCCACAGCAGAGGGCTATGGGGTTTTTTAATGCTCCGCCGAGTTCACAGCCTATAAGATCGCTGTTTCTGTAAATTCTGAAACGATCGTTCTGCAGGGTTTCCTGAAGATACATCATACAATCCTCATCTTCCGAAGAAACAACAATAGTTGTAGGCACATTTCTGCCTATTTCTTCTGCGTGCGAAGGACCTGTGAGTACTGCAATGCGGTTATCCGGCAGTTCTTCTTTGAGCACCTGTGAAAGACGTTTATCTGTTCCTTCTTCAAAACCCTTGCCGACATTCACTATTACAGTGTCCTTCTTTACATAAGGCTTTACTATCTGTACGACCTCACGGACAAATTTCGACGGTATGGCAAATACCAGTATGTCGCAGTCACCCGCACAGGAAAGATCTGTCGTAAGATTTATTGTAGGCGGTACTATTACACCCGGCAGAAGCTTTTTATGCTCGCCGTCATTGAGTATAGCGTCTATCTCTTCCTTGTACTTTGACCACGCTGTCACATTATGTCCGCGCTTGTCCCACATAATCGCAAGCGCAGTGCCGAATCCGCATCCGAGAATAGTTATCTTTGCCATTGTAATCCTTCTTTCTGTTACGACTTCTGTCCGAGTTTCTTCTCGGTGTGGTTTTTAAGCCTTACTAAGTTTCCTCTGTGCATAAAGAGTATCAGTACACAGATAAGCGCTGAAAGTATCACATTTACCCATACGCACGAATCTCCCACTATCATACTGTATATCAGTATCGTTATCGGATAAAGAACCGCCGCAATGCACGATCCGAGTGAAACATACCTTGTAATAGCAACCACTATAATAAATATTCCGAGCAATATGCAGGCGGGTATCCATTCAACAGTCATAAGTACCGCAACGGAAACAAGTATTCCCTTTCCGCCCTTGAAGCCGAAATATACCGGAAATACATGTCCGAGTATTGCCGCTACAGCCGCCGCAAAGCCGACATATGTCATTGAATTTACGGGATCTGCCGTATCAATGCCTGCAAGCCATAAAAAAGCAAATCTGACTATCAATATTGACAGCACACCCTTGAGTACATCGCCAAGCAGTACAAACAGTGCCGCTAGCTTTCCCTGTGTTCTCAGCGTATTGGTAAGTCCCGCATTTCCGCTTCCGAGAGTTCTTATATCTTCTCCTGTTTTTATCTTTGTAACGATTATAGCGCTGTTTATTCCGCAAAGCAGATACGGTACTACGATCATTATCGCATAACACAGATATATCATTATCCGTTATTCTCCTCGTTCTCTTGCAATTATTTTTATAGGCGTTCCGTCAAGCCCGAAACTCTCTCTTATCTGATTTTCTATATATCTCTGATAGGAGTAATGGAACAGTTCCTTATCATTACAGAATATGACGAACGTAGGCGGTTTAGCCGACGCCTGCGTCATATAATACAGCTTAAGCCGCTTGCCCTTGTCCGACGGCGGCTGTACTCTTGCGGTAGCATATCCCAGCATATCGTTAAGAGTACCTGTCGAGATACGTCTGATATTCTGCGAATAGGTGTACTTTATCTGCTCGAACAGCTTATCCACCCTTTGCCCTGTAAGCGCCGAAATAAACACAAACGGAGCGTATGACATAAATGAAAAATCGACCTCGAGCTTCTTTGTAAACTCCTGCATCGTCTTTCCGTCTTTTTCAACAGCGTCCCACTTGTTGATAGCAATAACGCTTGCCTTGCCCTGCTCGTGAGCATAGCCTGCAACCTTGCTGTCCTGCTCTGTAAAGCCCTCCGTAGCATCTATCATTATAACGCAGACATCTGCTCTGTCTATTGCCATATAGGCACGCAGTACACTGTACTTTTCTATCTGCTCGTTTACCTTGGACTTGCGGCGGATTCCTGCTGTATCAATAAGCACATATTCCTGACCGTCACGCTCAATGACCGTATCGACAGCGTCACGGGTAGTACCTGCGATATTCGACACTATCATTCTCTGCTCGCCCGCAATTTTGTTTATGAGTGAAGATTTACCCGCATTCGGCTTGCCGATGACCGCAACCTTGATAGCATCTTCTGAATACTCACGCTGAGGATTTTCCTCAGGCATATTCTCAAACACAGCGTCAAGCAGATCTCCCGTACCGTGACCGTGTACGGACGATACCGCAATAGGATCACCCAGCCCGAGATTATAGAATTCATAGAAATCAGGCGGAACTTCTCCTATTCCATCGCACTTGTTTACACACAGTACAACAGGTTTACCGCTCTTCTGGAGCATAGCCGCAACATCTGCGTCATTCGCCGTAACTCCCGATGTAACATCGGTCACGAATATTATCACATCTGCCTTGTCTATGGCAAGCTGTGCCTGCATTCTCATCTGTGAAAGTATCACGTCCTTGCTGTCAGGCTCGATACCTCCCGTATCAACAAGCATAAATTCCTTGCCGAGCCACTCCGCCTTTGCATATATTCTGTCACGGGTAACGCCGGGCGTATCGTCTACTATAGACATTCTCTTGCCGACAATACGGTTAAAGAGTGTTGATTTACCAACGTTCGGACGTCCTACTACTGCTACTATTCCGTTCATTCACTCATTCCTTTCTTTTATCTCTTATATAATCCGACAGTTATACTGCCGACGCCTTTTATATTAAAGTCTGCGCTGTGATAATCGGTGCCGCTTATCAGCATCATACAGTCGGCAACATCTTTTATTTTGTCGTTGCCCTCACCAACAAGATACGTCGTATCATTGAAATTGCCTGTTGTAAATGCGTACACTTTGGAATATCTTGATTCTGTCTTTGATATATAATCAATCTTTGCCGCAGTGTCACACAACGCCGTGAATTTTTTACCGCTGTAATATTCTGTGCCGATTTGCTTTTCCGCAGGGACAGAGCTTACGCTTAAATCGGCAGCACTGCTATCCCACGCCAGAATCAGATCATCGACCTTATTTTGCAGATATGTCACCATATTGCCCTTCTGAAAGCGTGTGAAGTTCTCGTCATTGCTCATTCTGAAATTATCAAGAAATAAATTCTCTCTCAGATACAGATATGTCAGGCTGTCATTGAGCGTAAGATTACAATCGGAGCTACCGAGAATATCCGTCTTGGTGCCGCTTTCGGCAAACTGTGAAAGCTGTATCAGCCTTACAGTAATACTTGCCTTGTACGGTGTTTTCTCTAGTCTTGATACATCAACACCGTTTACCGAACTGCCGTATTTCAGTACAACATTGAAGTAATAATCGCCGTTCAGCAGTTTTTCCGCAGTGTCCGTATCTCTTGACAAAAAGCCCTCATAGCCGCTTCCTACAGCACCAAGTAAGCCTCTTGCCGCAACATTGACCTCAATATCATCCGGCTTTGTGCCGTCCGTCAGCAAAACAATCGTTTGAACAGCCTCGTTTATTACCTTATCGGCATTCAGATTATCATAGCATATCTTGTTATCGGTATCAACTATCAGCTGAAATTCCGTCCCGTTCTCAAGACGCACGTCGGCCTTGCAGTAACCGCTTGCATATTTATTGAAGTCCGGCACAGGTCCGGGATATTTCTTAGCCTGCATAAATTCAATGCTGACTACCTGACCCCCTCCGAAATTATCTTCAAGATATTTCTCGGCAACGGGCTTTGCCTCCCTTATATCCTCTTTCGCCTTTTCTTTTTCCTCAGCCGACATACAAGCCGTACACGTCAGTATTGCAAGACCCAATACGGCAAGCACCGCCGGAACTGAAAATATTCTTTTTTTCAGTTTCATATATCCGCCCCTTCCCCTAAAATAGCGTCAAGAAGCTCATATCCGTCCGTTGCAACCGGCATTATCTCTATCCCAAGTGCCTGTTCAACATCGCTTACCGTCTTATCGTCAAGAAAAATATCGCTGTTTGTTTTCAGCATATTCTCTGTTATAAGCAGTCTTTCCCCCAGTTTATCTTTATAAGGTGTAAGCTGTGCAATTATATCCCCCGCCGTTATAAGTCCGGCAACGGTAATAGTTTCCCCGAAAAAGTCGTTTCTTATAGTATAAACGTCAACCACGGTATTCGGAAAATCTGTTTTCAGCATCTTACCAAGCGTATCAATAAGCGGTGCGGCAAGCACCCCTGTCGCCACCGAAACGTGCCGTTCCTTATCGTCCGTTTCACCGAATTCACGCTTATCCGCAAGTGCGTCGATAAATTCCTTCTGCAAGCTTGCACACATTCCCACGCCGTTTTCAAACTGGTCAAAATCGCCGTAGAACTCATAATCGGGCATTTTCCTCTTTGCCGTAAGATAGAATTCATCGGATGCATACACTACCCTGTCGTGATACTTTTCAAACATCATATCACCGAAAAACTCCAGCGTATCTATAGCCTTGCCTGCCGTTTCCGCATTGAAAAGCTCCAGCTTCGGCAGCTTATCCCTGAATCTTGTTACACCTACAGGCACGCAGGCTACGCTCTTTACCGCAGGATACAGCATACAAAGGTCGGTCAGCGTCTTTTCAAGCTCCTTGCCGTCATTAAGTCCGGGACAAAGCACTATCTGTGTATTTATCTCGATCCCTGCCGCAGCCATTTTATAAAGATAATCAAGGCACTTTCCGGCATTCGGATTTTTAGTCAGCTTTACACGAAGCTCAGGGTTTGTCGTATGCACCGAAATATTCATCGGCAGCTTCATCTTTATAATTCTGTCAACATCCTCGTCGCTGAGATTTGTCATAGTAATATAGTTGCCTTGTAGAAAGCTCAGTCTTGAATCATCGTCCTTGAAATACAGCGTTTCACGCATACCCTTTGGAAGCTGATTTATGAAGCAGAACACACAGTTATTCTTACAGTGCTGCTTGCAGTCCATAAGATATGTTTCAAAGTTAAGACCGAGATCCTCATACTCGCCTTTCCTGACCTTGACTTTCTTATCCTCAAGCTCTATCACGAGCTTTTTATCGGAAGCATAAAACTGATAGTCGAGTATGTCGTGTATAGCATTTCCGTTTATAGAAACAAGGCTTTCACCCGCCTTTATCCTCGCCTTATCGGCAGGAGAACCTTTATCTACGGAGGTTATCCTTACAGACACGTTATCAGTCCTTTCTTTCCAAATTCTCAATTAAGCATACATATATATTATACACTTTTGTTGTGTAACCGTCAACATAAAATCAAAAAAGATAGTTTTTATCTCCTGCCCTGCAAACTATCATAATAAAATTCCGCAAAACAAAAAGGCAGTAGGTCATTTCTGACATACTGCCACAATGTTTGCGTCAACAAGCATTACGCCTCTTTATTAGCGATAACTTCCTTGCCCTTGTAATAACCACAATTGCCGCATACTCTGTGAGGGAGCTTTAACTCACCGCACTGAGGGCAACGTGAGAATGCAGGTGCAGATAGCTTCCATACCTGTGAACGTCTCTTATCACGTCTTGCCTTAGATACTTTTCTCTTTGGAACTGCCATTTTAGCACCCCCCTCTGTTGTTCATTATCTCAAAAATAAGCCGATTTATCATCGTCTAAGCTAACACGAGTGATATTATACTACAAAAATCAAAATTTGTCAACACTTATTTGAGATATTTTTTAATATTTTCTGTGAGGTCTGCTACTTCAGCAGAAATTGTGAATGTAACGTGTGTGTTTTCGCCGCTTACTGCCGCAATCTTGTCAAACATAGCGCCGACCTTTTCCATATCTCTGCCGCAGATCTTGAGAATACCGTCAACAAAGATGTCTGTGCAGTCGTAGTCAGATGCGAGCATACCTGCGATGAAGCCGTACATTGCATCGTAGTTATCGATGTTGTAGTCTTCAATGTTTACCAGACGTACCTTGTGATAGATGTCTATGTTGAGTGAAGAACCGATCTGAATAGCAACAACGTTGCCCTTGCTTGCCTGTTCAGCTTCGTGGATAGCGTCTATAAGTAACTTTGTCTTACCTGTTCCCTTTTTTCCTGCGATAAGTTTAATCATTGTAAAGTCCTCCGTATTTTTACGGCAGAGTCGCCGTTTAATATAATAAAAATCATCCTTGCGACCGATCTCGCTTCGGCCGATCACGGTCGCTCAGCACGATTTATTATCCTTAGCCTATCTTAGCTTCAAGGGCAGCCTTTGCGTCCTCATAGCCGGGCTTACCGAGAAGGGCGAACATATTCTTCTTGTAGCTTTCAACACCGGGCTGGTTGAACGGATTTACACCGAGCAGATAACCCGATACAGCGCAAGCCTTCTCGAAGAAGTAGATGAGATAGCCAAGCTCGCTCTCGTTTACTTCGGGCATTTCAAGTACCATATTGGGTGTGCCGCCCTCGGTATGAGCGATTATAGTACCCTCGTAAGCCTTCTGATTTACGACTGACATATTCTGATTTGATAAGAAGTTCAGTCCGTCGCCGTTTGTTGCGTCATTCTTTAAGAAGAAGTCCTTCTGAGCCTTTGCGATATGAACTACTGTTTCAAACAGGATGTTTGAGCCGTCCTGAATGAACTGACCGAGTGAGTGAAGGTCGGTCGAGAATGTAGCGGATGCCGGGAACAGACCCTTGCCGTCCTTGCCTTCGCTCTCGCCAAACAGCTGCTTGAACCATTCGTTCATCATAGCAAATGAGTTTTCGTAAGCTACCAGCATTTCTACCTTGTAGCCTTTATTACGCAGTACGTTACGCAGTGCGGCGTACTTGTAGCAATCGTTCTTTTCAATATCGCATACAGAGAAGTCCTCTCTTGCCTTTGCGGCACCTGCCATAAGAGCGTCGATGTCACAGCCTGCACAGGCGATGGGAAGAAGACCTACCGCTGTAAGTACCGAGAAACGTCCGCCGACATCATCGGGGATAACGAATGTTTCATAACCCTCAGCGTCTGCAAGCTCCTTGAGTGTTCCCTTTGCCTTGTCCGTAGTTGCGTAAATTCTGCCCTTTGCGCCGTCCTTGCCGTACTTTTCTTCGAGCATTTCTCTGAATACTCTGAATGCGAGTGCAGGCTCGGTTGTCGTGCCGGACTTTGATATAATGTTAACAGAGAAGTCCTTATCCTTAACAAGCTCTATAACTTCATTAAGATATGTAGGGCTTATGCTGTTTCCTGCGAAGAATATCTTGGGCGTATCCTTAGCGAGTGAATTGTAAAGTGTGCTTCTTAAAAGCTCGATAGCCGCTCTTGCACCCAGGTAAGAACCGCCGATGCCGATAACAATAAGCACCTCGCTGTCAGCCTTTATCTTAGCCGCAGCCTTCTTGATTCTCTCGAACTCTTCCTTGTCATAGTTTACGGGAAGATCTACCCAGCCTAAAAAGTCGTTTCCTAAGCCGTTCTTGTTTTCGATCATCTCATGAGCGACCTTTACCATAGGCTCCATGCCCTTAAGCTCATCGGCGTTTACAACGCCCTTAAGGTACTTGTCATTAAGTGTAACTGCCATACTATTCTCTCCTTTTATACTCTTTCCACACATAAATTATAAAGCTTAAATTATAAAGCTACGGTACTCATAACCTTTTCTGTCTGCCGATGCCGTTCTTTATATAGTTCTATTATAGCGAAATCGGCAGAGTTTTGCAAGATGTTTTACAGATAACTGACACTTTCGTCTAAATTCACAAAATAAATTTGATTTTTTTGTGCAGAA
This sequence comes from uncultured Oscillospiraceae bacterium, assembly GCA_900539195.1. Lineage (GTDB taxonomy): Bacteria > Bacillota > Clostridia > Oscillospirales > Ruminococcaceae > Ruminiclostridium_E. The sequence goes on along the minus strand of UQBC01000009.1, from coordinate 6,707 downwards.
TTTATTCTTTAACTGTGTAATTTACATACTGAATAAACTTCTGAGGATTATTCCAAGACTGCTGAAAAAATTCAGTTCGCCGATTTCTCCTGTAGTCACAATATCGCTGTAAAAAATCTCTTCTCCGTCAAGGCTCGCCCTGACCTCGCCGACCTTTTCGCCGTACTGAACAGGCGCAGACAGACTATCGACCACTGTATGAGTATATTCTATCCTTTTTGAGCTTCCTTTAGGAATCACGATAGTATTTAGCCTTTTGACCCTTATGTCAGCCTGCTTTTCAAGCCCTTCAGTGACAGTTACAGGTGTCAGCACATCAGAGTCTACCGCCGTCCTGTACAGCTCAAAGCCCGAAAAGCCGTAATCAAGCAGATCCGTACAAGCGGTAAATCTCTGTTCACTCTCTTTGCAACCAAGTGCCACCGCACACAGCTTCATATTACCCCTTTTTGCCCATACCGCAAGACAACAACCGGCTTTATCGGTTGTACCCGTCTTTCCGCCGATGATTCCTTCATAGCGTTGCATCAGCTTGTTCGTGTTAAGAAGCTGTGTCTGTCGCTCTCCCTCACGCACATAATCAAGTCTTGTGTTGAAAAACTCGTTATAGCAGTCATATTCCGACACAGCGGCGCTCAGAATTGCCGTATCATAAGCTGAGGTATAATGCGTATCGCTGTCAAACCCTACGCAATTATCATAATGCGTATCACTCATGCCAAGTTCCTGCGCCCTTTTGTTCATACGTTCAACGAACATTTCTTCAGTCCCTGCTATATATTCGCATACCGCCACGCAAGCGTCATTCGCAGATGCGATAACCACCGAGCGTATCATATCGTATGCCGACATTTCCTCCCCGACATTAAGCCATATTACCGAGCCGTCCATAGCGTTAGCCCTTGCGGTGGCTGTAATCACCGTATCCATGTTAAATGTACCTTTTTCCATCTCCTCAGCCCAGATAAGCAGACACATAAGCTTAGTCACCGACGCCATCGGTAACCTTTCGTGCGAATTATACTCATACAGCACCTGACCTGTAGACGCTTCGGTAACGATAGCCGCTTTGGCTATCTCTGTAACCTCTCCCTCCGAATAAGCAGTTACCGAACCGCAAAGCGTCACCGTCATCGCAGTCACCGCCGCAGTTATTCTTTTTATAAATTCAGACATAAAAACCTCCGCCTCATTTTAATAAATCTCTGATAATTATATGCACATAATTTTCCCTTTCTGCATAAATTACACGCCGGTTGTAAAAAATATGTACAAAACCCCAATGAAAGGCAAGGTAATAATATGAATTATAAAATCTGTCTGCCTATGAAGCTTTTTATGCTCTTCTGCTTTGGCGGCGGAGCATACACGATAACCGAACTGCTGTTTCGAGGTAACAGTCACTGGACTATGTTCATCTTAGGTGGGATCTGCTTTCTGATCATCGGCGGTCTGAACGAAAAATTCGACCTCTCGCTCCCCGTTCAGATGGCTGTATCGGCGCTTATAATCACCGTCCTTGAATTTATCTGCGGTTGTATTGTCAACCTGTGGCTTGACTGGAAGGTATGGAACTACGAACAGCTTCCGTTCAATCTCCTCGGTCAGATATGCCTGCTGTTCACGGTACTCTGGTTCTTTCTCTCAGCCGTCGGAATTTTCACCGATGATATTCTCCGCTGGAAAATGTTCTGTGAAGAAAAGCCCCACTACCGCCTAGTCCCGAAACGCACAAAAGCAAACTGAATATGAATACAGCCCGGGAAGCAATATCACTCCCGGGCTGTCAGTTTAAGGAAAACTTCCTTAACCGCCGTAGTTATTTATTCTTTTTTCTTTGATCCGCTCTCGCAAGCAACACCGCCGCAATCGCAACACCCGCAATTATCGCCGCAAAGCTGACTACTGTCATGATCTGCGAGTGTGAACTTATTCTTATCGGAGAATCGTCAACCTTTCTGCTGAAAAACGCCGGATAAACATCAGCGAATGTTTTCATACAGTCCTCACTGTCCGAAAACGACAGTTTAAAGTCTTTCATATAGAATTCTATCGTTTTTGTGTCGGAGACCGCGTACGCCTTTATAACCATTCTGCTTGCGTCTTCCGGGATAGGTGCAGGCTTGTCATCGCCCAGATAAGCCTCGATGAAATTCTCCGCATTATATATGTAAAAAGTTGTATAATCTCCTGCCGTTTTTACACCGTTTGCGTCATAAAATTCAACGTCTATACGTCCGCCGTTGTTATCGGCAAGCGGCGAACTGTTTCCGAGCGTGACCGAGAAATAAAATCCGTGACTGCCGTCAGGAATTTCAAACGTCCGCACTGCCGCAACATCATAGTCTTCGTTTACATCCGGCATTTTTCCCGTAGCTTTAGTCTTGTCAAAATACAGCACGTTGTTTCTTTCATCGTATTGCAACGAGCCGTCAGTCGTCCAACTTGCCGTATCTTTCCAGTTTTCAAAATAGTTTTCCGACTGATTAGCCATAGTTTTTCCTCCGACTTATCCAAAAGGTTATCTGCACTTGCCGTATCGGCGTTTTCCCGACATTCCCAACGCTTTATATCATTTGTTGTAATACACAACATCGGCTTTTTTCAGTTGTTCGTCAATATACTGTTCAAATTTATCTCCGACCTCATAGACATTATTTTCATCAACGGTGATATTTTCATCATCGAGGAATTTGTTGTACATTCTCTGCCTGTTCACCATCGCAATATACGAATCTGCGCTGTCTTTTATATACTCATCTTCCGTTATTGACAGCTTTTTAAGGCATTCGTCCATCATCTCACGGTTGACTTTTACATTGTCATATTGACCTGAATATGCATCAAGATTGTCAAGCTGTTGCTTTAACTGTTTCTCGGCTTCATCTTTTGAAATACTGTTATCCATACCGAGGAAATAAGTCGTTTCCACTATTTTTTTGATAGCCTTGTCCCTGTCATCGGGGTACTGCTCGTCAAGCCTTTTGAGCGTGATCTCCTTATTATCGGGTGTAGTTATATCGTCAATATGACTGCTTATAACCTCTTTGAAAACCGCATTTGTCCTTAATTGCTCCTGCAGCTGTTCCTCGGTGATATCGGTACCGTTCACCGTTGCGACAAGATTTTTATTGCTCTGACAACCGATAAGCAAAAACGCCGACAGGCAAATAACAACCGCCGCAAGCACAGACTTTTTCAAGATCTTTTTCATACAAATACCTCCCGGCAGTTTTTCTGCCTTTTATATTATATTACAATTCAGCAGTGCGTTTTGTCCATAGTAAAAAATAAATTATCATAAATATTCTTTAATATGATTAACATAGCAGCACGCAAAAACTCAACTTGGTACGATTTTCCGAAAATCCGTTTCAGGACGTCCACCGCGGCAGTGCCAAATTCAATTATTTATTTCGCCGCCGGCATCAACGCGATATAATCAGTCGTAATACTGTTTTCATCTGCCTTATATGTTCTCTTCTCCGCATAAACAGGTATTATACTGCCGTCCTTTGTTTTTGCGTAAGTAAGTATCATATCATTTTCAGCCGTGTACTCTGTTTTCAGAAGCTCATTATGTGTCGGACAATAATCATTATCCTCGCCGTCCTGGCGTACACCCGGCTGAACGGCGTAAACGCCGTCGTTCGCCGCCATTTTCTTCTTGGCTTCATCATACGGCAGAATATTTACCGTACCTGTTTTCTTGATATACGGTGCTATTCCTTCAACCGTTATATAAGTATCACAGCCGTTATAATCGATAGTGACGGTCTTGCAGAACATTTCGTTATAATCAAGTATCTGCTCTTCTGTCGTAGCGGGCTTTTTCGTTTTCGCCGTATATCTTATCGTGGGATAGAATGCTTTATCTTCATTTATCTCATACGTTTCAAAAGAGCTTTCCTCATATCCTTTGCCGAAAACCGACGAGTGATTTTTGATATACTCCGCAAACTCACCCTTTATCTTTCCAAGCTGTTCATCGGTAACATAAAGCGAATCCGTCCGATTTTTACGGTGTTCAAGCGCCAATGCATACAGTGTTTCCGACGGATATATTCCGGCTATATCTGCCACGGAATTATCATCTGTGCTGAACGACTGTATACGCATAACAAGTATGCCCTTGTCGTTTACCCATATACTGATATCCGGAGATGAAAGCTCTCCGCCGTAAGCAATCTTATACGTTTCGTCATTTTTGTCATACCATACGCTCTCACCGTACTGATTCTCATTATCGGAATGATCCTTGCTTGTAAAGAACGCTTTATCGACCTGCTTTATTCCTTCCTCACTGTACAGTTCGATGTTACTGTTTTCGTCAAAGCTGTATGTATCAAGCTGAGTTACCGATGCAAGATCGTCTATCGTGTATCTGTTGCTCAAGTCCCCCGGCGAACCAAGACCGACAGAAAATTTATCATGTTGCACCTTGATGAAATCTCTTGCAAACATCGTTTCTTTATTTATGCCGCTTTTGGCATTACTCTGACACGAACAGAGTAAAGTAACGCACATAACCCCTGCCATAACTGCCGCCAAAACATTGCACTTTTTCTTCATACCAATCCCTCGCTTTCTCATTCCGTATAAGCCGCCCGCCGCGGCTTTACACCGCGGCAGTAATTCAAGTTTCACCACTTGCTTATATTACAACTGAGCGCCTATGTTTGTCCATGGTGTGATAAAATTTTAATCCTTGAACTTGCACCCGTTGAAAAAGAACCAACTTGCAGGATCATATGTCAGCAACTTGTTATTGTCGTGTATTTCCGACCATATCAACGTGTCAAATCTTACTTTCACATTGTCATGCGGCATTTTATTGTCAACATATTGCTGAAAGCTCTCTTTGAAATATTGTGGTGTACCTGTCTGCAATCTTATAGGATCGCTGTATATCATCACAAGACAAGGCTCGACACTATCTTTGTATTCAGCAGTTACAAAAGGACAGCATTTCTGCTCTTCACAGAGCCTCTTTATATCTTCTCTGTTCTCCCACTCAAGATCATTACGATACACTTCCCATATTCTCGAATAGAATCCGTTACGAATTGCAACATCGGTCAGCTCATATTTTTCGCCGAGAGTTTTCATCGTAGCATAATCAACGCCTTCGGCTATTCTTTTAAAAGTTTCGTCATTGCGATCGCTGTTCATTATCGTTGAATATGCTCCACTGAGAGTAAGCGTATTGTTTTCAGGTAAAGGTTCACAATCCATAAGAATATATGCACCCTCATCACGTGCATGATATTCAACATCAGAAGCTTTAGCTCCGTACTTTTCAAGACCTTCACTCAGATAATACAAGAACTTCACGTATAATCCCGATACTTTAGGTGTCGTAAAATAAGGACATATCAGTACATTATCCGGTTTATATTCATCTACTGGTCCTTTTTGTCTGTGAAATAATCTTCTTGGCTTTTCATCAGGACTTTCACATAATACTTTCACAAGAAAATCTATAAGTGCCATTAATTTTCACCTCTGTATACAGCATACGCAGATCAGAATCAGCACAGTGCCTGTCTGGCTATATTCATATTTTGTGCCCTCTTCAAAGTTTTCCTTGTAAAATTGCAACAGTTTTACTTTCTCATTCATACAACACCCGCCGCGGCTTTACAGCGCGGCAGTATCGAATATATTCCGCCTGTCAATTAAACTCACTGTAATTTGAAAGCTCTGTCGAACCGTCCGGTGAACGCGGATTTCTACTGTCAACAATACTGATAATTTTAGAAATATATAATTCTAATTTTGAATTATAATAAGCAAATTCAAGATATTCGCTATAACGGTTATCCTCTGAGCAGTAACACTCATATTTATATGTGCTAATCTTCTCTGTTTCATTCTTAGGGACAAAACCCCCATAAAAGTGTTCTTTCCCAAAAATTTTTTCTACATCATCAAGAGTGCTTTTATCCGTAAGCTTATTTACTTTTTCATTGAACTCATCTGAAAAAATATCCACCTTTCCGTTTAACTGTATCTGCTGTATATAATCATGATTATATATTACTGCATTTAAAGCAGGATATACTTCTATGATTTCGCTATCATTTATTGTATATACATACCAGTCAACTCCCGAACCAATATTTACATAATCATCTCCTAACACTTCCATTACATACTCTGCCGTATCATCATCCGTAAAAGTTTTAAGCTTATCTATATATTCTTTCCTCTTTTGCTCATCCGGAGTAAGTTCTTCTGCCTTGCTTTCTTCCGTGCTAACCTCGCTTGTTTCAACAGATGATGTTGATACAGTAGTTTCGGTTACACTTGTCGAATCTCCCGACACTTCCGTAGAAGCACCTATATTCGCCTTACTGCTCTGACAAGCGGTAAGCATAAGTGACGCTGTTATAATTATTGCAATCAGTTTTTTGTTTTTCATACTTATTCTTCTTCCATATAATCATGATTTCCGATGCGATCAACATATTTTACGCTATTTATGATATATACCTTTAATTCATTAGTGTATCCAAAAAATAAAGAAACTTTATTATCTCCAAAATATATAATACCATTCTCTTCATTTCCATCTTCATTTGTAAATTTCCAATAAGTCATATTAGCAACTTCAAAAGGATCCCCGAAAAGTTCTACAACATTTACAAGAGTACTCTCCGAATTCAATTGGTTTAACTTATCTGAAATTTCCTTAGGAAAACGAC
>UQBC01000008.1 GCA_900539195.1 uncultured Oscillospiraceae bacterium | reverse complement strand
CTTATCGTCGGCAGCGTCAGATGTGTATAAGAGACAGGTATTGACAAGGAAGGACAACTATTCCTTAAGACGTCGCATAAACCAAAAATAGATTTACAGCTATTATCTTCAGGCGAAAAACAAATAGTTACTTTCTTTGCGTATTTAGTATTTGGTCTAAATAATACAAATCAAAGCTTGTTTATTGTTGATGAACCTGAATTGTCTTTGCATTTAGAATGGCAGCTTGAATTTGTGGATACGTTGCTTGAACTAAACCCAGATATACAACTTATATTTGCAACTCATTCACCAGAGATTATAGGCAAGCGTAGAGATAAAGCATTTAAGCTTATTCCTAATTACTAATTAAAGGTGGTATTTAGGAATGAGTAAAAATTTTGATTTAGTGCACTCAGATGAAGCTTTATTATCCAGAGTGCTTTTCCTTGCTTCGTCTACAGAATTGAATGTTTTTGTAGAGGATGATGGAAAAGAATATGAGTATGAAGAAATATTAGAAAGATTACTCCCCGAGAGTATTAAAATAAATCTTATTTTTCCAACCGGCGGAAAACCAAGATTAGAAGAAGCATATGAATTATTTGGAAAATCAGAAGAGTATGGGAAGTGTTTTTTTATTGCAGATGGAGATTTTGATAAGGCTTTAGGTAGAACACAAATTAACGCTTCAAATTTTGTGTATCTTGAAAAATATAATATAGAGAGTTATTTAATTGATGAATCATGTATTGGAATTTTTATGCGTCCTATACTTCACGAACAATTAGATAAAACGAAACAAATTATAGATTTTCCTTCCTGGAAATCGGAAATATCTTCATATTTCAAGCAGATCTTTGCTTTGCATTTTATAGTTCAAAATAATAAATTGGACATTCCGAATGTTTCAAAAGGCGTAGGCTTTTTTATAGAGAACAATGGATTACCAAAGAAAGAAAATCTAGACAGATATATTGAAGATATTGAAAGGCGCTTACCTAATGTCAAAAATGAAATCTCTGCTAATGTCGGAAAATTGGAATCAATTTATGGAACGGATGTAACATGTTTTGTATGTGGAAAATATTTAATAGAGAGTTTAGCTCGTTATTTAGGGACTAAACTAAATAAAAAGAAGATAGGATATGAAGAATTAGAAAGATTCCTTATATCAAATTTTAATATATCGTCAATTGAATACATAAAAGATAGATTATTATCATATATTGCTGACATATAGCACTGATTATGTATCTTTTGAAGTATTTTATATACAATGTGAATTACAAATTATCCTAAATATAAACCATACACTCAAACACAGCTTCTCTTGCCATATAGACGAAGCAGTTCTCCAGACCGAGCATCTTCTCGGTATCACCGCTGATGACAGCTTTCTGATAGCAACTGTCGGTCTGCTTCCAAAGTTCTACCTGGCGAGTGATTGCTTCACTGACTTTTAGTTCCATATCATCAAGGTACAGCTCTATCTTACCCTCGTTGACGAGCCTGCGAAGCCTGTCCGGACAGTGGCTGTCAGAGAAATGAAAATGATACCTGATGAAGTCGGTGTTATAGGTCTTGATCTCCTCGGTCTGAGTATCGGCATTGAAATGTGTGACGGTCACAGTGTTGGTGTCCAGTCGCCACAGCGGAACGAATTTCTTTTTCAGTGGGCTGTATGCGGTCTGTTCACTTGTGTATCTGCTCATAAAAAATCCTCCTACTTATCGTTCAGATGTATCAGCGAGCGGTCATATAAATAGGCTAATTTTGTCCGCTGATATGATCTGCACATCGTTTAAAAACGAATAAGTACAATGGTATGTCGAATGTTTTCTTGTCCGCTATTTGTCCGCTAAGGGTGCAAAAACTTAGCCAAAAACAGCGTAAACGAATTTTTGTGTATTATTCTAAAATGCCGTATTTTCGGGCTTTTCTGCACATCTCGACAAGTCACGAAAAGTGCGCCGAGATTTTCGATTTCTGAAAGGCATAGATAGAAAAGCAAGCCGCCGCAATGGAGATTTTGCTGCCTTGCTTTATTTCCACTGATAAGTCATCCTTTAGTGTTTTTGTTGTATTATTTATTTGATCCATTTTTCATACCCATCCTAATTTCCCGACAGTGCATTCACCTTATAGAATAATCAAATTGTTTTTACTGATGAAGGTTGGTTTTAATTACTCAACAGTAAAAATATAACTCACTATTTTAATTTATTATAGCACATTTCCGCTGTACTTTCAATCAGATATAATGGAAATAAAATAATAAATCTAAATTATGTCAAATGTTAAGTAGGATACGCTTATAACATACCAACAATCTCACCTGACTTCGATTTCTTTTTAGGCAATCCTGATAACATTTAAATTCACCTTTATTGTTTATATAGAATTCTACCACCACATCTGTCCAATAAACCGTATAACTGCGTCACCGTGTCGCACTTCCTAAAATATCAAAGAAAGAGCAGTGCGGTTACTCAGCAAATACACCTCTCATAATCTTCACCGAGCAGAGCAGAGCACTCCCGCAATCCCAGCAAAAGAAAACTGCGCCACAATGTCGCACCCAAACAAAAACACCTTGCCGCAGTATAATTCTGTAGCAAGGTGTAAGTTATTCGCAATTCAAAACTGCACGATATTAACTTATGTTGCACCATTTTGCACAATTCCGGGGCAAAAATTACTGTAATTTTCACCGATTGTTTTGCTGTTTCAAAAATTATCAGCGGATTATTATTCCGAACACGCTGACGCAATTTTTCTGTTTTTAGTACCCCTAATATTGACTAAGATGACAAAGAGCCGATTTTTAGAACATAAAAACACCCCACCGCAAATAAATGCAATGGGGCTTTCTTTCTGGAGCTAATACCCGGATTCGAACCGGGGACCTCATCCTTACCAAGGATGTGCTCTGCCGACTGAGCCATATTAGCAAACTCCTGACGGTTATTTATTATATCATAATAAATCTGTTTTGTCAAGGAAAAATTGAAATAAAACAGGTGATTTTAAATTGCGTTTTTGCAAACGGTCAGATTGCCTGCAGTTATAGCCGATACGCTCGTCTATATTGTTCATTCCGATATGGATGCTATAACGGCGCAACAACGGATGTTTATGAACACACCGCCGTTGAAATGCAGTTAAATCAGAACAAGGTGACAAATGCCGAGCAGATAGCAATGCTGTTTGGCTTATCTTCCGATGTGCTGTCGGGCAGAGCCGATGACAGAACGTATATCAACAGCATAAGAACAGCCGTACTGCCTGTTGTGTCTGCGTTTGAAATGGCGCTTAACAGGGCACTGCTCCTTGAGAAAGAAAAGCACAGCAAGTATTTTGTCATAGACACTTCCGAACTTCTGAAAGCGGATATCCTGACACGCTACCAGGCGTATCAGATAGGACTTGCGGCAAACTTCTTACAGCCGGACGAAATACGCTTCAAGGAAAACCTTGCGCCGCTCGGTCTTAACTTTATCAAGCTCGGACTTAACGACGTACTTTATGATCCGAAAACAAAGCAAATATATACGCCGAATACCGACAGCCACGCTAAAATTGATGATGCGGGCTTGCAAAACGGCGGTGAGGGTGATATAATAGCAGAAAAGAGATACAACGATAAGCACGATGAAAAAGGGCGGTTTGCAAGTAAGGGCGGCGGCAGTGCGACAGGCACAGGCTCGCTTAAGATGAGCAGAGCGGAAATCAAAAAAGTGTCGAGTGAGATAAGCACAAATTACAGCCGATACGCAGGAAAGAAAAAATGTGTACATTATTCTTTATGGCGTAATGAGTATTATCAGTATCGTTTTATAAACAACGGATTTGCTGATTATGTATTTTTCAAGAAGGTGAAATCTTAATTATGGAAGAACTAAAAGCACTTTTAGAGAATGTCAGCGATTCATACTATGACTTTGTTCGAGCTATGTTACAAAGTGCAAAAGAGCATTATGACAGGATAGATGAAATTATCGCATATATCAAGGATAATCCCGAAGCCAACACATCTGATATTTTAGGCTGGGACTCCGCAACTTTTGACGGAATTGATTTTGAAAACCCGGTAAGTATAGTCAATGAAGATGACGAGGACGAAGAATGAAATTGAATATGACGACCGCTCTTTAAGGGCGGTTTTCTTATACCCGTGTGCAATCGATTGCACTTGACTTGAACACAAACTTTGCAAAACAGCCGTTTATTGTGAAGTTCGGTGCAGATCAGAAGCAAACTTAATAATTTTACCGCTCCACGAGGGCGGTATTTTTATACCCAAAAACAATTTATTCCGAACGTTGTGGGCAATGAACGCAGTGGGCGGAGAAAGGACAGAAACATGAACAACAGAAGAATTTTCATCGGCTTACAGCACTTTGCAGAGGGCGAGGGGGACGGCGGCTTTTCATAAAAGCCTATAATCAGATGATGGAGAAAAGAACGCAAATCATCGAGGACTGTGAACTGATGCGCAAAAAGCTGACTGACTTCAAGTCACTGGACGCCGATATTGAGCGGCAGTTTGAGGAAACGCAGATTGTTGCCGAACTTGTCAAGGCGGCAGTTAAGGAAAATGCTACCACCACACAGTCGCAGAAAGCGTACTTTGAAAAGTATGAGGCACTTACCAAAAGGTATGAAACAGCGGTGGCGGAACTGGAACGTCTGCAAAACCTCCGTACTCTCAGCAGTCAGAAAGATAAAGCGATGGCGCTTTACATACGAACTCTGAAAAAAAGCCGACCGTATTGAGCGAGTGGAACGACACTTTATGGACTGTGATGGTAGAAAAAGCAATCGTCCACAAGAACGGCGAGATAACATTTGTGTTTTACAATGGCACTAAGGTTAGAGCGGAAAAATAAAAATTGGAGCATAACTTAATTTTTACTCTGCACTGTGGCAATGATTTCTGTAATATATCGGTGTAACGCCGTACAGCTTTTTGAATCTGCGGCAGAAATAGCCGATGTTCTCAAATCCCGTTTCCTGCGCTATGGCGCAAACGCTGTTTTCGGTATCAACAAGCAGTTTTGACGCACGTTTCAGTCTGTATTCCACAGCGTAATTTATCGGCGAAGTGTGCAGGTATGTCCTGAAAATATTGAGAACACTGCTTTTGCTTATATGAACTGTTCTGGCAATATCGTCAAGTGTTATCTGACCGCTGTAATTATCATGAATATACTGCATCATTATCTGAAGCTTAGCCTGCGTCTGTGCGGAATGTACGGACATAGAACCGCAATCTGTTATCAGTATGCTTTCATATAACAAACGCCATAGTTTCAGCAGCAGTTCTGCTGTTTTCATTTCAAACGCTGTGCCTGAACCCTGCACGGCAAATACCGACCTCATTGTTTCTATAATGCTGCGGTGCACTGTTTCTTCGGCGGAAAAAATCACACATTCAGTAGTTGATTCGATTATCGGTCTGATGTATCTGCTGTATATCAGACTGCCCTGCGGCGCAAGCAGAACAGGTGAAAAAACAATGTTCGGAATGATGGCGCTGTCTTTGGCTTCAAACCTGTGTATCACCTGAGAGTTTATAAAGATTCCATCGCCGGAGCTAAGAACATACCTGTTTCCGCCCACCAGAAAATCAGCCTTGCCCTGTTGTACATAAACAAATTCGACCTCCGGGTGCCAGTGCCAGTCGATACAGTGAAAGTCGAAATCCCAGATGTCCTCGTAATAGTAGCAGAAGGGATATTCTTCGCTGCCGTGACTTGCAGTTTCACGCAAGGTTTCATCCGTTATGATCCTGTCCTTTTTGATTTCTTCGCTCATATTCTCACCTGATTTACGATATTGTGTAATAAAAATGTGATTTTGTGCATTGAAATGTTATGATGTTTGCTATATAATCTGATTATATCAATCGTCAAGGAGTTTGTCAATATGGCTGTGAATTACAGAAAAACACTTATATCCTGCTATCTTGGATTCATCACACAGGCAATAGCGGCTAATTTCGCCCCGCTTTTATTTCTCACATTTCACAACGGCTATGGTATCCCGCTTGGAAAAATCGCCCTTATCTCGTCGGTATTTTTTGTTACTCAGCTTATCATAGATGTGCTGTGCGCACGTTTCGCCGACAAGATCGGCTATCGGAAATGCGTTATCGGTTCGCAGGCTTTTTCGGCACTGGGACTTATCGGACTTGCCTTTTTGCCTGAACTGCTTCCGGACCCGTTCACAGGAATAATCATAAGCACAATCATATATGCAATGGGAAGTGGTCTTACCGAGGTGCTTGTAAGTCCGATAGTTGAAGCCTGCCCGTTTGAGCACAAAGAAGCCGCAATGAGCCTGCTGCATTCATTCTACTGCTGGGGTTCGGTCGGAGTCATACTCATTTCAACACTGTTTTTTACTGTCTTCGGCATAGAAAACTGGAAGTGGCTCTCTTGTATCTGGGCGATAATTCCACTTGTGAACATATACAATTTTTCAGTATGTCCCATTGAACATCCTGTCGAGAACGGCAAGGGAATGCGTATCCGTGACCTGCTCAGAGTACCGCTGTTCTGGCTTGCGATACTGCTTATGGTTTGTGCGGGAGCCTCGGAACTTTCAATGGCGCAGTGGGCGTCGGCATTTGCAGAATCCGCTCTCGGACTGACTAAATCAGTCGGCGATATTGCAGGACCGTGTATGTTTGCGGTGACGATGGGCATAAGCCGTACACTCTACGGGAAGTACGGCGAAAAGCTCGATCTTATGAAATTCATGATAGGCTCGGCACTGCTGTGTCTGATCTGTTACATCACTGCCTCCCTGTCGGGAATACCTGTAATCGGACTTCTCGGCTGCATAATGTGCGGATTCTCGGTAGGTATCATGTGGCCCGGATCTATTAGCATCTGCTCAGGCAAAATATCCACCGGCGGAACTGCAATGTTTGCACTTCTCGCTATGGCTGGTGACCTTGGCGGAGCACTCGGTCCTGCTATTGTAGGAAATATCACCCAAAATGCAGGTAATGATATGCAGAAAGGTATGCTTTCAGGCTGTGCATTTCCCTTGATACTTATGATAGCGCTCCTGCTGCTGAACAGAGCCGGACGCAAAAATAACTGATCGTATCCGGCAGGTTTATGCAAAGCTACAATAGAAAAAAAGGCACCATGTATCAAAACGTGATGCCTTTTTGTTTTTCATAAGATGCCGGCGGTCAATTTACGGATTTCATAGAACCTGTTCTGCATTTCTGAACTGCGACGGGGTAATACTCTCGAACCTTTTAAAAATCTTGCAAAAATAACTGCTGTCACAGAAGCCTGTTTCTTCAGCTATCTGCTCGACAGTTTTCTGTGTTTCCGCCAGAAGCATTTTAGCCGCCTGTATCTTGCGTTTTGTGATATATTCCATCGGTCGGCAATTCAGGGTCTGCCTGAATAATCTGCACAAATGCTGCGAAGAAACGCCTGCTGCTTTACTTATGGATTCAAGACCGGGCTGTTTCATATAATTCTCGTCAATATAAGCGATTGCCTTTGTCACCGCAGGGGTGATTTGTACACTGCCTTTTCCTTTCGCCGCAAGACGGCTCAATTCAATGAAAAAGCTGTACAGATAGCCCGACGCTCTGAAATTTCCGTCAACCTTGTCAGACAGGAGTGCTTCGTGCATACATCTGAAACAGTGGTCAAGATATGTAATTTCTTCCTTTGGAAGAGGGAAGATTTTCGGCTTGTCGAAGCCGAGTGCTTTAAGCATATCAGGGCAGGACTTTCCTGACGGTTTTATCCAATGCGTATCCCAGGATTCGTCCGTTGAATAATACTCATGCGGACAGCCGGCAGGAATAAAGAATGCGGTGTACGGATTTATTATATGTTTTTCTCCGTTCATTATAAGTACGCCGCTGCCTTTTGTACAATAAAGAGCCTTGGCATAATTGTCACCTTTGTCGCATTTAACATGATACTGCCATTCGTTCAGCCCTACGCTCACCAAAAAGACAGGAAGACTGCTTTCTTTGCTGATTATCGGATAATCGTAGAATTTCAAAATTAATTCACCGCCTGTGCTAAAATCGTTATATCTTAATAATATCATTCATTGACTTGTTTGTCAATAAGCGTTATAATCTGTTAAAATATGAAGGGGTGATTTTTTGAGAACAGTCAGGGAACTAAACGATTTCTGGAGATTCACAAAGCTTCCCGCAGGAATGAATATATCGAAAGACAACGTTATCTCTCCCGAATATGAAGATGCGTCACGGCAGCCTGTTGTACTGCCGCATACATATAATTCTGAAGACGGTGCAGGCAGAATGGCAGTTGCCGACGGAGAAAACTACTACCGTGGAACTGTATGCTACCGCAGAAACCTTGCGCTGAGTTTTGAAGAATGCAGCGGAAAAGAACTCTATCTGGAATTTGAAGGTGCTAATACTGTTGCGGAAGTCTATATAAATGGCAGATTTGCAGGAGAGCACAGCGGAGGGTATTCGGCTTTCAGATTTGATATTACGGACTATATATACCCGGACAAAGACAATCTGATAGCTGTTATCATATCGAATGCTCCCACCGATTATATTGCGCCGATAACCGATAATGGCGATTTCACGAAAATGGGCGGCTTGTACAGGGGTGTAAAGCTTATTGCAGTCGAGCCTGTTCATATTGCTCTGAAAGACAGCGGCTCCTGCGGAGTATATATAACCCCACGCAATATTTCAGAAACATCTACGGATATAGGCATACTTGTCAAGCTGGATAAAGCCGAAACCGCAGAGGCTAAGGCTGTGATATATGATCCGCAGGGAAAGCCTGTAACGGAGTTTTTCGGCAGAGCGGACAAAGACAGGATAACGCTTTCGGGAAAAATCAACCGCCCGAAACTCTGGGACGGAGTAAACTCTCCCGCTATTTATCGTGCGGAGATAACCTTATTCTGCAACGGGAAACCCGTCGATAGCATTGAACAGGAATTCGGAATACGCTCGTACCGCATAGATGCCGATAACGGCTTTTTCCTCAACGGCAAGCCATATCCGCTCCATGGGGTGAACTACCATCAGGACAGTTACGAATCCGGCTGGGCAATGACTGACGCTCAGCGTGAGCGGGATTATCATATCATTCGTGACATGGGCTGTACCGCTGTAAGAATGGCTCACTACCAGCATTGTGACCATGAGTATTCATTATGCGACAGGCTGGGTCTGTGCGTTTGGACGGAGATAGGCATAATCAATAAAATGTCTGCCGATGACAGCGACGCTCATGTTCTTTCAGACGGCTTTGGAGATAACGCAAAACAACAGCTTCGTGAGCTTATCAGGCAGAATTACAATCATCCGTCAGTTATTGTCTGGGGATTGTCCAACGAACTTCACCAGATGACCGATGAAATATTCGGGCTTTACAGCGAGCTTTATGAAATTGCCTGCAAAGAGGACGATACAAGGCTGAAAACCTTTGCAGACAATCAGTTTTACGGCAGATTTCTGGAGCTTCCTGCCGATGTGGTCGGGTATAACCGCTATTTTGGCTGGTATAAGGATGCCGGCAGTGCAGAGAATTTCGGCGAATGGCTAGACCTATACCATAACGAAAAGGAAAAGCGCCCTGTCTGCCTTTCCGAATACGGCGGCGGTGGGGCAATTTCGCAGCACAAGGACAATGTGAATTGGGAAAGCGATATAGACCCTGTCGGAGTACGGCATTATGAGAACTATCAGTCGCAGCTGCACGAGATATTGTGGAAACAATTCTCGGTCAGAAAGTACCTATGGGCTGAATTTATATGGTGTATGTTCGATTTTGCGTCCTACGGGCGAACAGAGGGAGATACAAAGTCGCAGAACGACAAGGGACTTTGCACAAGGGAGCGTATTCCCAAGGACGTATATTTCTTTTACAAGTCCGTATGGAGCGGCGAAAAAACCGTTTATATAACTGAACGCAGGCATGAATTCAGGGCTTGTGATGTGCCTTTTGTAAAGGTTTATTCAAATGCGGATGCAGTGGAGCTATGTATAAATGATGTTTCGCACGGCAGGATATCACGGTGTGAACTTCCCGATGACGAGAGCACTGTTTTCGTGTGGGAAAATATAAAGATAAAACCCGGCATGAAAAACAAGATATGTGCTAAAGCATATTTCAGTGACGGAACATCAAGAACCGACTATGCATTCTGGACAGGTAAATAAACGTGTCAGTATGTTTTATTCATCATAATAGAGGTTGATTATGAACGTTATTATTCTGATGCTCGCTGTGACAGCCTGCTATACAATATGCTCGCTGAATGACAAATACGCCGCTGCCAAAGCTAACTTCTCCGGCGATGAATTTACATTCCTGATGTGCTCGTCGATGTCGGTGTTCCTTGCTGCAAGCCTGCCTTTCCAGAATCTGAGTTTCAGTTTTACATGGCAGTCGTTTTTAGCGGTATTGCTGGTTGCGGCGTGCAAAATGCTTGAATTCCAGATGAGCGCACGGGTGCTGAAACAGCTTTCTGCTTTTGAGCTGAAAGCATGGCTCGGGATAACCCTGTTTGCGTCTTATTTCACCGACATTTTTTTCGGGTCTGAACTCAGTGTTTTCAAACTGATTTGTATATTTGCAACAGCTGCAGGCCTTGTATTTATTGCAAAGTCGTCTAAATGTGGCAGTGTAAACTATAAACAGATAATTCTGCCGTTGGTGTTATATCTTGTTTCAAAATACGGGTACGGGCTTATTATAAGGAGTTTCTCTCCGTATGCTTCATCAACAATGCAGCTTCTTCCGGCTATGGTGATAATTTCGCTGATAATGCTGCCGAGAGTTCATATCAAGGAGCTTATTAAGAATAATCAAAGCGGCGTTGTTAAGGTAGTGCTTGCCAGAATTCCAAATACGCTCGGAATGCTGCTTGAAAATGCGGTTATATCTATAAGCCTTGCAAATTACTCGTTCATTCAGCCGATGATCCTTGTAACGCTTTTCGTAATAGGGCTGATTCGCAGAGAAAAGCGTTCACGGCTCAATCTGATCGGAAGTATGATCTGCATTGTGGGTATAGTGGCTTTTCAGTTGGCGTAAATCTTAAACATTCTGCATCAAACTTACTTCTGAAAAGCTTTGATACTTATCACCACAACTTTATATATTGTTAGTGGCTAAATTTCACAGTTCTGAACCACAGATTGAATTTTAATATATGCAGATGTTGCTGCAATGGGTTAAAAGTAGATGTTTATGGAAGCGGCACTAAGGTTAGTATCATAAAATAACAGAGCCATAGGACTGCTCAAATTTTAATGAGCAAGCCTTGCGACTTTTGGTTAATTTCAGGAATAATTAAAAAGTACACACCCCCTTGCCGAAAATGCACACCCTTACGACCTTTCGTTAAATAGTATAAAGGCAAAAAATAGAAAAGGCTCTGCTGTGACCGTTTTTCAGTCATCGCAGAGCCTGCTTTCGTTAAATTGTGTTGACAAATCCCATTAAACAAGGACTTTCGGATAAAGAAAACGGACACCAATCAAGATACGCATTGTATCAAAATTGGTGTCCTGTTATGGTCGAGGTGACAAGATTTGAACTTGCGACCTCTGCGTCCCGAACGCAGCGCTCTACCAAACTGAGCCACACCTCGATATGATCCCTCTTTTTCAAGAGGGAAGAGTATTCAATTAATATTCTACGCCGTAAGTGCTACGGTACTGCTTCATAGCGTCAAGGTACTGCTTGCCCTCGATAACACCGTTTTCAATGGCACTGATTATGTCATTGATATTAACAATTGAGTAAACCTTTACGCCGAAATCCTTATCGGCAGACTGAACTGCGCTTAAGTCGCTGTCAAGCGCTTTTTCCATACGGTCAACTGTTATTACCATTGCTGTAACGTTTATGTCAGCTGCACCTTTAAGCTTGGGAAGTACCTCTCTAAGAGCCTTGCCTGATGTCATAACGTCTTCGATAATAACTACCTTATCACCGTCAGCGAGCTGTTTACCTACAAACATACCGCCTTCGCCGTGATCCTTGACTTCTTTTCTGTCAAAGCAGTAGCTTGCATCAACGCCGAACTTGTTGAACAGTGCTACACAAGCACTTACTGAAAGGGGAATACCCTTGTAAGCAGGTCCGAACAGAACATCGGCTTCGATACCGTTATCGTGAATGCACTCTGCATAGAACTCACCGAGCTTTGCAAGCTGTGCACCGGTCTTATAGTTACCTGTGTTTATGAAGTAAGGAGCTTTTCTTCCGCTCTTGAGTGTGAACTCACCGAATGTAAGAACTCCGCTGTCAACCATGAATTTGATAAAACTCTCTTTGTACGTCATAATGTTCTCCTTTTCGGTCGTTACTCCAAAACTTAACGCTATATATTATAGCATATCGGATTTGCCTTGTCAAGTCTTTCCGGTGAAATCATCAAATTTAAGCTTTTTGAGCTCTTCGCAAACTATGTCAGATATCTTGGCAAAAGCCATGCGGTAGCTACAGGGCAGACCTTTTTCCGCTCGGTTACAGTTATAGTGACCGTCCAGGCAACGGCTGAACATATATGTACCCTCAACTGCTTCTACAACATCGTAAAGTGAAAGCTCGGACGGAGCTTTGCTCAGTTCGTATCCACCTTTTGTACCCTTGTATGAATTTACTATGTCGGCAGAACCCAGCTTTCTGAGTATTTTCATAGCGAATGTCTGCGGAACGGATGTCTTTTCGGATATCGTCTTTGCATCCAGTCTTCCTGAGTTCTTAGCCATAAAATCGACTATCCTTATTGCATAGTCGGTTTCCAGAGTAATGTGCATCTGTTACTCCTTATCAGTCCAGAAAATCCTTCAGCTTCTTGCTTCTTGATGGATGTCTCAGCTTTCTGAGTGCCTTTGCTTCTATCTGTCTGATACGCTCTCTTGTTACATCGAATTCCTTGCCGACTTCTTCAAGAGTTCTCGGTCTGCCGTCTTCAAGACCGAATCTTAAACGCAGTACCTTTTCTTCACGGGGAGTGAGAGTACCGAGTATCTCGCTGAGCTGCTCCTTGAGCAGTGTTCTTGATGCGGCTTCAGCAGGTGCGGGTGCGTCCTCGTCGGGGATAAAGTCGCCTAAGTGGCTGTCTTCCTCTTCACCGATAGGCGTTTCAAGGGAAACCGGATCCTGTGAAATCCTGAGTATTTCTCTTACTCTGTCAACTGTTATACCAAGCCTGTCGGCAATCTCCTTGGGCGTAGGTTCATGACCGTTCTCATGTAAAAGCTGGCTCGATACCTTCTTTACCTTTGTAATAGTTTCTACCATATGAACAGGTATTCTTATAGTTCTCGCCTGATCGGCAATGGAACGTGTGATAGCCTGTCTTATCCACCATGTGGCATATGTTGAGAACTTGTAGCCCTTTGTATAGTCGAACTTCTCGACTGCCTTTATAAGACCGAGGTTGCCTTCCTGAATAAGGTCAAGGAACTGCATACCTCTGCCGACATATCTTTTAGCTATGCTGACAACAAGTCGCAGGTTAGCTTCGCTAAGACGTTTTCTTGCGTACTTGTCGCCCTGAGCCATACGTGTTGCAAGCTCAATTTCTTCTTCCGCGGAAAGCAGAGGCACTCTGCCTATTTCCTTAAGATAGATTTTTACAGGGTCGTCGATAGCAATGCCTTCTGACGAAAGGGAAGACTCAAAGTCGTCGCTGTCCGTAAAGTCAAGCGCACTGTCAAGATCTTCGTCTGCTGTGAAGTCATCAACTATTTCAATGTTGCTGTTTTCAAAATCGTCATAGAGCTTGTTTATTTCATCGGCGTCGAAGTCAAGCTCTTCCAGTACATCGGTAATTTCCTTTGTGGTGAGTTTACCGTTCTGCTTGCCGTGATTTATGAGTTCGTTTATTTTGCTGTCTGCCATATTTATCTTTCCTTTCAGGACTTGACGTCATGATTTTTTGTTCTTTATTCTATCGGCAAATTGCCGTAGTTCGTCTGCCGACATATCTGTCACTTTCTTTGTCTGTTTTTTATCTCTGTATTTTATAAGTACATTCAGATAATCGTTCAGTCTGTCCACGCTGTACGGTAAATCGTTGTTATCGTGTATCAGCTTGTATATTGATGCCACTTCCTCCGCAGTATATCTTTCGGAGAGTACAGCAACGTCATTTGACAGACCGCACGATATCATAGCTGTAAGGTCAATGAACAAACGCTTGTTGAACTCGGTCACAAAGTCGTCTGAGGTTATCTTGTCGGTAATCTTTTTCAAAAAGTCGGGGGAGTGAAACAAAAACGCTATAATACCGCGCTCTGCCTGTGTTTCTACAGGATAGCGCGAGGCTTCCGGATTTATCTTGTCCCTTGTGCGTGTTCCGCTCAGTATCTCTTTACGCCGATCGTTTTCCTTCGCCTTAAACCTCCTGCGCAATATCTGATTTACTGCAATATCAACATTTGCACGGTTTACATCGCACTCCTGCGATATGCTTGAAATATATACGGCGCGGTCTATAGAACTGTTTATATTCGCTATAAATTCGACCGCTTTTTTCAGATACTCCGATTTTCCTTCCGGCGTTGTCAAATCAACGGTGGTGCGTAGCTTTTTCAGCTCATATTCCATACCTGATTCACTGCCGTCAATCAGCATCCTGAACGCTTCTTTTCCGAATTTTTTAATATATTCGTCAGGGTCTTTCGCACCCTGCATTGTGAGAACGTTCGCCGATATTCCCACCTTATCCAGAATATTCATCGCTCTGGCGGTGGCTTTCTGACCTGCGTCATCGCTGTCGTATGCAAGAATGACTTTTTTAAAACCTAGGTTTGCTATTGTCCGTGCGTGAGCGTCTGTTATAGCAGTGCCGCAGGTCGCAACGGCATTTTTGAAGCCTGCCTGAAACATTGAGATAACGTCAAGGTTTCCCTCGCACATTATCAGTGTATTTTCGCCTGCGTTTTTTGCGTGGTTCAGGCTGTACAGGAATGTACTCTTATTATAGACTACAGTCGCTTTAGTATTAAGGTATTTCCTGTTATCATCTCCTCCTATTACACGCCCGGAAAATCCGACAATGTTACCTCTTACATCAATAAACGGAAACATAACCCTATACTTGAAAAAGTCAAAGTAATTATCACTTTTTGATGATTTTGAAAGCAATGACGCTTCTTCCATCTCTGCATCTCCGTATCCGAGTGAATGCATATGATTTTTCAGCGTATCCCAGCTGTCGGGAGCATAGCCCAGACCATAAGTCCGTATCGTATGGTCTGTAAGCCCTCTGTTGTATAGATAATCAAGACCTTCCTTGCCGGCGGGCGAGTAAAGATATTTGTGGAAGAATCTCCCTGCTTCGCGATTCATCTCAAGCGTCCTTGAACGCTTTTTTGCACCGTCATCTCCGCCGTCTTCAGGCATCGGTATGCCGACTCTCTGCGCAAGGAACTTTACGCTTTCTATGTAGTCAAGATGTTCGTAAAGTCGTATGAAATTTATAACATCTCCTGCCGCTCCGCAGCCGAAGCAATAAAAGCTCTGGGTTGCAGTGTATATGTGGCAGGAAGGAGTTTTTTCCGAATGGAAAGGACAGTTGCAGACATAGTCTGTACCAGTCTTTTTGAGCGGTACATACGATGAGATGACATCGTATATATCATTGCTTTCTTTGACTCTTAAAAGAAAGTCCTCCGATAAACGCATCGTTTTTCCTTTCTTTATTTACATTGTATCAATATGACCAGCTCTTCGGGATGCAAAGCTCCTTGAAGTAGTCAACCGCAAAGTCGTCCGTCATTCCGCTGATAAAGTCGCAGACTGCGCGTTCTTTGCCGTACTCCTTCGCAAAACTGATATATAGTTCAGGCATTTTCCCGGGAGAATTTATAAAGTATTTGTACAGATACTCGACTATATGGCACGCCTTGCCTTTTTCGGCATTTGTGCTGGGTGCAAAATACACATAGTCAAACATAAACTTTCTCAGTTCGTCGTGTGCCTGCTTTGTTACATCATCGTAACGTATAAGATCTGTGCTGTTGGCAATTATTGATTTAATGAGCGTTGTTATACGTTGACTTTTTGTTTCGCCAAGCACAGAGATGGGTCCTTTTGGAAGATCCTCCTGTCTGAGCACACCGCCTCTTATTGCGTCCTCGATATCGTGGTTTATGTACGCTATCTTGTCGCTGAACTTTACTACCTGTCCCTCAAGCGTTTCCGCTGTTGCGTTGGTGTGGCACAGAATGCCGTCAATGACTTCATCGGTAAGATTAAGCCCTTTGCCGTTTTTCTCAATAATCTCAACCACACGCTTGCTTTGCTCATAGTGTCGGAAATGTCCGGGGACAAGCTGATCAAGTGTGCGTTCGCCGTCGTGACCGAACGGTGTATGACCCAGATCGTGACCAAGCGCTATTGCTTCGGTGAGATCCTCGTTAAGACGTAATGCTCTTGCAATCGTCCTTGCGATCTGCGATACTTCAAGAGTGTGCGTCAGCCGTGTTCTGTAATGATCCGACTTCGGAATAAGAAAAACCTGCGTCTTATGCTTCAACCGTCTGAAAGAGTTGCAATGTATGATCCTGTCACGATCTCTCTGGAAGTCTGTGCGGATATCGCAGGGAGTTTCGTATACCTTTCTGCCTTTTGAGTCTGTACTCTTGCAGGCATAGGGCGACAGAGTCATATTTTCTATTTCCTCTGTAATCATACGGGGTAATTTATCCATACCGAACACACCCTTTCATCACTGTCTGTGACAAATCGAAGATGAGCGATACCGGATCGTTCATCTTCATAAATAATATACTGAGAATTTTTATAAAAGTCCTTTAATTTTTTAATATAATTTAAAATTCGACATAACCGCGGGCAAGCTTTTCTATATTCACCTTGCCGTTGCATTTGTCGATAAGCTTTGTGGTAAGACTGTCGGTAAGTTCTGTCCTGACATCTGCAAAAACGCATACGCTGTCAGTATATTCCGTATTGCGTATAATAGCTTCATATTCGGGCAGAACCGAACTGATTATACCATACATTGTGTAATCACAGCTTATTTTAAGGCTGTCCGCAACTTCCATAGTGACAATTTCGGAGTTTGCGAGTGCCATTGACGCACCTTTTGAGTAGGCGTGTACGAGTCCGCCTGTTCCGAGAAGAATACCGCCGAAATAACGGGTGACAACACATACAACGTCTGTAATGCCGTTTTTAGACAGCACGTCATAAATCGGCATACCGGCAGTGCCGCCGGGTTCACCGTCATCGCTGTGCCTGCCTGTATTATTGTGTCGCAGTATATAGGCATAGCAGTTGTGCGTCGCCTTTCTGTGCATAGCTCTTATTTCACTTATAAAAGTCACGGCTTCTTCTTCGGTGGCGGCAGGGGATATGTAGCCTATGAACTCCGATTTCTTTTCGGTAAACGAAGCTTCGGTACGCTTTCTTATTGTCTTATAGCTCAATATCTGCCCCTATCAGCCTTTAGTGCCTTTTAATGCCGAGCGGGTCTTTCTGACATCGGCAAGATTGCCGGTCAGCAGTTCGTCAACTCTGCTGAGCATATTCTCAACATAGTCGTTGGTGGCGTTTCTGATTTCCTTAGACTTTGTCTGTGCCGCAGTCAGTATTTCGTGCGCTCTCTGCTGAGCCTGTTTTGTTATTACTTCTTCCGATACCATAACCTTGGCTTTTTCTTCAGCTTTTCTTATGATGCTCTCAGCCTCTGCCTTTGCGTCGTTGATAATGACCCTGCGGTCGTTTACAAGCGCCTGAGCTTGCTTGATTTCTCCCGGAAGATTAAGTCTTACCTGCTTTACAAGTTCTCTGAACTGCTCAACATCAATAAGTGATCTGCCTCCTGTAAGGGGAATATTCTTTGATCTGTCAAGCTCGTCGTCCATTGCTTCAAGTATTTCGTCGATGCTCATTTTAATACCGTCCTTTCAAAAATTTCATTTATATTCTTCGCAATCAGTAGCGTTTCAATCTTTCGTTTATTCTGTCGAGTATACATTCAGGGACAAAATCGCTTATATCTCCGCCGAACATCGCTATCTGCTTTACCATACTTGACGACAGATAGGTATATTCGCTCTTTGATGTAAGGAAAATCGTTTCGGCTTTGTAGCAAAGCTTCCTGTTTGCCTGAGCCATCTGAAATTCGTACTCGAAATCGGATATTGCACGCAGACCTTTTACTATCACGTCTGCGTTCTTTTCGTTGAAATAGTCTATAAGAAGTCCCTCGTTGCTGTCAACCTCAACGTTGCCGATACCTTCGGCAACCACGCTTTCACGCAGGAACTGCTTTCTTTCTTCTATTGTAAAACTGCATGGCTTGAGCGGATTTACCGACACAAGCACTATCACCTTATCAAACAGCTTCGATGCCCTTGAAATGATTTCAAGGTGTCCGTATGTCACGGGATCAAAGCTACCGGGATATATGGCTGTTTTCATGATTTATTCCTCTTCTTCCGTCTGTGGTTTTCTGTAGAATGTAAGACTGCTTTTGCCGTATTTCTTCGATTTTGTGATAACAAATCCGTTTACTTCTTCGGGCAGTCTGCAACCGGGTTCGTGTTCGCAAACAATCACGCCTGTGTCCTTCATTTTTTCCGTAAGAGCCGGAAGAGAACGCTGGATAAGGCTTTTTTCGTAAGGCGGGTCGAGCAGGGCAATGTCGAATTTCTCTCCTGTGGTTCTTAAGAATGCGGAGTTCGGCATATTGACAATCTCGCACTGACTTTCAAAGCCGACGTGGGCTACATTCTGCTTTATGAATTTTATCGAATTCTGACTGCTGTCCACAAGATACGCTTTTTTAGCGCCTCTGCTTACAGCTTCTATCCCAAGCTGACCGGAGCCTGAAAATAAATCAAGCACAACGCTTCCTTCAATTTCAAACTGTATAGCGCTGAATATTGCCTCTTTTACGCTGTCCTTTGTGGGACGCACGTCAAGCCCCTCCGGTGCAATCAGCTTTCTGCCTCTTGCTGTTCCTGTGATTACTCTCATCTTATTCCCTTTCCTTTGTCAATCAAAAATTCTCTTGTATAAAATCGTATATTTCTTTTGCTTTTTCTTCTTTAACTTTAGCTACAGATGCAATCTCATCGGGAGATGCGTCCTTGAGTGCCTGCTTTGTCTTGAAATGCTTTATCAGAGCGAGCGCTTTTGCTTCTCCTATGCCCTTGATTTTTGTCAGTTCCAGTTCATAAGTCTTTTTCTTATGCGTCTGTTGCTGGAATGAAAGCGAGAAGCGGTGAACCTCGTCCTGAATATTTGTCATCAGCGAAAACAGCTTTCTGTTGGCGTTTATCTGTATTTCTTCCCCCTGTGCCGCAATCGCTCTTGTGCGGTGCTTATCATCCTTTACAAGTCCGTATAGCGGTATTGAAACATTCATACTGTCAAGCACCTGCTGTACAGCGTGTACATGACCCTTTCCGCCGTCCAGAAGAATAAGGTCCGGCAGCGGCGCAAAGCTCTCGTCGCCGTCAAGATAACGCTGTATGCGCCTTTGCAATACCTCCTGCATACACGCATAGTCGTTCTGACCGATAACGTTCTTTATTGTGAATTTCCTGTAGCCTGCCTTGTACGGTCTGCCGTTGCGGTACACTATCATACCGCCGACCCTGCTGTCCTCTCCGAGATTTGATATATCATAGCTTTCGATAACTGTAGGTATCTTAGGTAAGCCCAGCAGCTTTGCAAGATCCTCCAGTGCGTTTATTTCCTTTACCGTCCTGCCGACCTTCATCGAAAGGTACTCAGAGGCGTTCTGCTTTGCTAAAAGCACCCTTGACAATCCTTCGCCTCGCTGAGCCACCGTGACAGTAACTTTATGTCCGCAAAGAGCGGAGAAGTATTCTTCGAGGATTGCACTGTCCTCCATTTCCTTGTCTATATAGATCTGTTTCGGAATCGCATCTGTCCTTGCGCTGTAGTATTCAACCAGAAAATCTGACCGCATCTGTCCGGGGTCGTATTCATCGCCGATGAAAAAATTCATCTTGTCGGTTATTCTTCCGCCACGGTAGCACATAACAGCAATACTTGCAAGTTCAACGTTCTGAGCCAGTGCTACAACGTCAAAATCGTATGTCTTGTCTGAGAATATGTCCTGACCGTCCTTCATTTTCTCAATTGCGTTTATACGGTCACGGAGCTTTGCGGCTTTTTCAAACTCAAGATTCTCCGATGCTTCATACATCTGTTCGGTAAGACGCTCAACGCTCGCCTTACTGCCGTTTTGCATATACTCTATCGCAGAGCGTATAAGGCTGTTGTATTCGTCCTGCTTTATCTTGCCGGTGCAAACGCCCATACATCTTTTTATATGATAATTAAGGCATGGACGCTCTTTTCTGAAATCTCTCGGAAAGACCTTGTGACAGGACGGGAACATAAAAATCCTGTTGACCTCATCGACCGCCTGCTTTGCGGTAAATCCGCTCGTGAACGGACCGAGATACTCCGCATTTTTGTCGTTGCAGTTGAGCGCATAAGTAATTCTCGGATATGGCTCTTTTGTGATTTTTATATAATTATAGCCCTTATCGTCCTTTAGCAGTATATTATATTTGGGGTTGTACTGCTTTATCAGACTGCATTCAAGAACAAGTGCGTCAAGCTCGCTCGGTGTGACGATGAAGTCGAAATCATAGATATTTTCGACCAGCTTCCTTGTCTTTGCATTATGGCTCTCAAGCGCATGGAAATAAGTTGTTACACGGTTCTTGAGTGCTTTGGCTTTTCCTACATAGATAATCTTACCTGTCTTGTCTTTCATAAGATACACTCCGGGGGAGAGCGAAAGCTTATTCGATTTATCTCTTAAAAAGCCAAGTCTTTCGTTCAACGGTATCACACTCCGAAAAAAACATTAAATTATCCGTATAGATATTTATATTTTATCATTTTTCAGGTATGATTACAAGTACTTTTTAAAAATAATGACGAATAACGGCGCAATGTGTTTTTCTGCCTGTTTAAAAAATGCTTTGACTTTTAGAGCTGAGTGGTGTATAATAGCAAGAGATATATTTTTATCCTGAAAAGAGAGGTTTATTTTATGAGAGCAGTAGTTGCGGTTATTGGTAAAGATACAGTCGGTATTCTTGCAAAGGTTAGTAATATCTGTGCAGAGTGCAATGCAAACGTTATGGACGTTACACAGACGATAATGCAGGATCTTTTTGCTATGACAATGCTTATTGACATTACAAAGTGTTCCGTTGATTACAACGTACTTGCGGACAAGCTGAAAGAAGCCGGAAACGATATGGGTCTTCAGATACACGTTATGCATGAAGATATCTTCAATTCGATGCACAATATATAATTACAAACGGGAGAAACTAAATGTTCAATTCAAAAGATATTCTTGAAACCATCAAGATGATACAGGAAGAAAATCTTGATATCCGTACAATAACAATGGGTATCTCGCTTCTTGACTGTATCGACAGTGATATAGACAAATCCTGCGAAAAGGTATACGAGAAGATGATGCGTGTTGCTGAGCATCACGTTGAAACAGGTGAGATAATAGAGAAGCGCTACGGTATTCCGATTATCAACAAGCGTCTTTCCGTAACACCTATCTCGATGCTTGCGGCAGCCGCAAAGGGAAGCCCCGTAAAGTTCGCAAAAACTCTCCAGAGAGTAGCAGAGGGTACGGGTGTAAACTACATCGGCGGTTATTCCGCACTTGTACAGAAAGGTTTTGCGGCAGGTGACCTTGAGCTTATAAACTCTATACCCGAAGCGCTTGCCGAAACATCAAACGTATGTTCTTCAGTCAATGTCGGCTCTACAAGAGCGGGTATCAATATGGATGCCGTTGCTCTTATGGGTAAAATCATAAAGCAAGCTTCTGAAGCAACTAAGGATAACCATTGTTTCGGTGCCGCAAAGATAGTGGTTTTCTGCAATGCCGTTGAGGATAATCCTTTTATGGCAGGTGCGTTCCACGGTGTCGGCGAGGCGGATTGCGTTCTTAATGTCGGCGTAAGCGGACCGGGCGTTGTTCGTTCCGCACTTTCCAAGATGCCCGACGCAAGCATAAGCGAGGTCGCAGAGCAGATAAAGAAAACCGCATTCAAGATCACCCGTATGGGTCAGCTTGTAGGCGCTGAGGCAAGCAAGATGCTCGGTGTACCCTTCGGTATCGTTGACCTTTCACTTGCTCCTACTCCCGCAGTAGGCGACAGTGTTGCGCATATCCTTGAAGAGATCGGTCTTGAGAGCTGCGGCGCACACGGTACGACAGCCGCACTTGCAATGCTGAACGACGCAGTAAAGAAGGGCGGCGTAATGGCATCCTCAAGCGTAGGCGGTCTTTCGGGCGCATTTATCCCCGTATCAGAGGACGCAGGTATGATAGACGCTGTAAACCGTGGCGCATTATCAATAGAAAAGCTTGAAGCCATGACAGCCGTTTGCTCTGTCGGTCTTGATATGATAGCTGTTCCCGGCGATACATCAGCCGATACGATCTCGGCAATCATCGCAGACGAAGCCGCTATAGGTATGGTAAACTCAAAGACAACGGCAGTCCGTGTAATTCCCGCAATAGGAATGAAGGAGGGCGATACGCTTGAGTTCGGCGGTCTGTTCGGAAGCGGTCCGGTAATGAAGCTCAGCAAGTTCTCCTCGTCAAAATTCATTTCAAGAGGCGGACGTATTCCCGCACCATTACAGAGCCTTAAAAACTAACATTGAACCGCAGGACATCCTGCGGTTTTTCAATATGTCAGTATTTGCGTTCGACAGGAAAAAGTGTTGTCAATGATATTATCATACAAATTTTTCTAAGTCTTTTTGGTAATAATTAGGCTTGTTTTTTGTGGATATTTGTAGTAAACTTAATTATGATTTTAGATTTATATGTAGCTTTCAGAAAGGTGGTGTTCCGATGGATGTAATCAGCGAGATTATCGCTTATGAAAAGCACGCTGAAGAAATTGTGGCAGATGCTGATAAAAAAGCTAAAGCTATTCTTTCGGATGCGGCGATTCTCCGTGAAAAAGAACGTATCAGCTACGAAGAAGAACGCAGCGATAAGATAAACAGTTATCACGATGAGCTTAAAAAGAGCGGAGAAGAGCATTACTCGGCAACAACAGCCGAGTGTAATGCTGTCATAACCCGTCTTGACGATGAATTTTCAAAGAATAAGGAAAGATGGACTGACGAGATATACAAAAGTATTGTTTCTGTCAACTGACAGCACACAATAAGCATTCGGAGGTGATTTCATGTCGGCAGGTTCAGCGGCGGTCATAGCCAAAGCGAGAGCTAAGTACGGCAAACTTCTGAGTCTTGATGAATATAAGACTTTAATCTCAAAGGCAAATGTCGGCGAGATTGTAACACAGCTGAAAACATACGATGATTTCGATAAGGATTTTTGGGGCGTTGACAATACCGTAAGGCGCAGTCAGGCAGAAAGACTTATGGAAAAACGGCTTTTCAGAGTATATGACGAGCTGAGAAAATTCTGCCCGGGCAGTAAAAACAAGTTCTATGATTTTCTGCTTATACAGGAAGAGGTAAAACAGATAATAAATGCGGCAATGTATATCGGCGCAGGCGTTTATGATCTGTTCATCCCCGGCTTTCCCGGATATCTGACGGGTATCTGTTCGTTCGATATTCAGGGACTTTCAAATGCGAGAACATATGACGAAATACTGGATGTTCTGAAGGGTACGCCGTATTATGATGTTCTTGCTCCTCTTTCTGACGGAACTAAGACTTTTCCTTCCATCGTTTCTGTTGATTATGAGCTTACAAAATATCTTTACGCAACGCTTTTTGCATATATAAAAAAGGGTATGTCCGGCGGCGAACGCTCGGAAGTTGAAAAGTGTATGCGCAGACGTTGCGATATGTACAATATCAAGATATGCTATCGGCTGAAAGGACTTTTCAAAATGTCAACCGAAGATGTGGTTGCGCATACTCTGCCTTTTTGCGACAGATTCGACAAAAAGACAATGGAACAGATACTGACGAAAGCCGATAACG
Source organism: uncultured Oscillospiraceae bacterium (assembly GCA_900539195.1). Classification (GTDB taxonomy): domain Bacteria; phylum Bacillota; class Clostridia; order Oscillospirales; family Ruminococcaceae; genus Ruminiclostridium_E. The sequence continues at coordinate 57,629 of UQBC01000008.1, read as the reverse complement.
AGCCGATACTGCCGCTTCTGCTGAAGCTCCCTTATTTCAAGGATATTAACGAGGAGCAGGCAACGGACATCGAAACGGCAGTATATACGTCTAACAAACGTTATTATGACGCAAAGCTCGCATTGTCACAGTGCGACAGCACGGTTATATATTCACTGACTGAGCTTTTGCAGATTGAAAACAGAAATTTAACAACTGTGATAGAGGGCGTAAGATATTCGCTCGAGCCGTCACAGATAGAAAAAATGCTGATATTATAGAGCAAATATACAGCGAAAGGAATGATATAATGGCAGTTGAGAAGATGTCACTTATATCGGTCAGCGGACCTCTCAAAAAAGTCAATAAAACTCTTGTGCGATGTTGTGAAACAAAATGCTTTCACATTGAGCCGTCATTTTACACTATGACTTACGGTTCCGCCCACTTCAAGACGCTCAAGGATAAGGATATCTACGGCGGTCTTATGAAACGAGCGGATATACTGTCATCGGGACTGGGCGTCAAGGAAAAATCAGTTCCTTATGATGATATACAGATGGAAGCGATCCACGACTTTGATATGTACTTCACAGAGCTTGAACAACGTGTGATGCCTCTCATTGAACAGAAGAACGAGCTTGAGAAATCTATAGACGAATACCGGCAGGTATCAAGACAGGTAGGAAATCTGTCAAACATAAATGTTGATTTCAAGGATTTGTTCAATTGTAAGCACGTCAAGATACGTTTCGGTAAATTGCCGTCCGAAAGCTATACAAAGCTTGAGTTCTACAGTGAAAAAGGTTTCGTTTTCGAGCCTCTTGAAGAAAAGGACGGCTATGTCTGGGGATTGTATTTCGCCCCTGTGGAAGAAAGCGTGCAGATAGACGATATCTTCAGAAGCCTTTATTTTGAACGTATACGTCTTCCTGATTTTCTTCACGGCGATGGTGAAACTGCAACGGCAGAGCTTAACAGACAGATAAAAGAGTTTGATGTAAAGCTGAAAGATGTTGAAGCTAAACTTACCGAAGTAAAACAGTCGGAAGAAAAGCAGTTTGATAAAGTCCGCAGTAAGCTTACGTTCCTCAACAACAGCTATGAGCTGAGAAGTCAGGTTTCGGTAATCAACAATAAATTCTATATGGCTGGTTTTGTTCCGACAAGAGAAGTCGAAAAATTCAGGGAGCATATGTCGACCGTATCAGATATTGTTATCGAGGAAAAGAAATATTTCGTCGATGACAGGATGAAACCTCCGACAAAACTCAGAAACAACTGGCTGTTCAGACCGTTTGAGATGTTCGTCAATATGTACGGCTTACCGTCATACACGGGCATCGACCCCACGCCGTATGTAGCAATCACATATATGCTGATATTCGGAATAATGTTCGGCGATCTAGGACAAGGGCTTGTAATCTCGCTTTTCGGATTTATCCTTACAAAGTGGAAAAATGTAAAGCTCGGTCCTATAATGGAGCGTATCGGCATAAGCTCGGCGATATTCGGCTGTCTTTACGGATCGGTGTTCGGAAATGAAGATATAATAAAACCTTTCTTCCATATCGAACCGCTTTACTCTGTACTCGGAAAGCCGAACAGCATATTCCAGATATCAACCTATCTGCTTATAGCGGCACTTGCGATAGGTGTCATATTGATAGTGGTTTCAATGACGATGAATATCGTGCTGTCATTCAGGCGCAAGGATTATTCATCCGCACTGTTCGGAGCAAACGGCATAACCGGTATGATATTCTATATCGCAGTCGTAGCGGCGGCAGGGCTTCAGCTCGGATTCGGCATTGAGATGTTCACGATGCCGTATATACTGTTACTGATTGTTCTTCCGCTTGTCATAATGATGTTCAAGGAACCTCTTGCAAATCTTGTCGCAAATTCTATAAAGCATAATGTAGTCAACCTCAAGCACAAGACAGTTGCAGACGCAGCAATAATGGCTTCAGATACGCTCAGTGAAGAAATGCTCAGAAAAACAAGAGAAGACCTTGAAAAGCTGAACGATCTGAAATTTGTCCGTGCGGTTTACGGAAAGATGCCCCGTGAAAGCTATGACAAGCTCGGATACTTTACCGACAAGGAATTTGTGTTCATTCCTATCACCGAAAACGACGATAACGTCTACGGCGTTTATTTCGTATCAAAACAGCACAGAACAATGGTAGATGATATATTCGCAGGATTGTATTTTGAACGTATGAAGATGCCTGCAGAGCTTACCTCGCCCGGAAAACCGGCGCAGGAAAGCCCCGATAAGCCCAAGGAAAAGAAATCAGTGGGTAACTTCATCATCGAGGGCATCATCGAATTATTTGAAACCTGTCTTTCCTATCTTACGAACACGATGTCATTTCTTCGTGTCGGCGGATTTATATTAAGCCACGCAGGTATGATGCTTGTTGTCGGCGTTTTAGCCGGTGACGGCGGTGTCGGTACCGTGATTGTACAGATACTCGGAAACGCTTTCGTAATCGGTATGGAGGGATTCCTTGTAGGCATTCAGGTATTAAGACTTGAATTTTATGAGATATTCGGTCGCTTCTATGTAAGCGACGGAAAGAGCTTTGAGCCGCTTAAGGCTAATTTGAATTAATTTCGGGAGGAACTGAAAAATGTTACTGTTTTTACTGCCTTTATTTGCACTGGCGCTGATTATGCTGCCGTTCTTTGTTATGCTTAAGAGAAGAAAAGAGGGTAAGCCCTTAAAGACAAGAAAAGCTATACTTATAAATGCAGGCTCGTTTATCGGCGTTATGGTCATGATGAGCGTATTCGTACCGCTTTTCGCATTTGCTTCGGCTGAAGGTGCCGCAGAAGCCGCACAGACAGCGCTCAGCGTAGGCGACGGTCTTAAGTATCTCGGTGCGGCGCTTGCAACAGGTCTTGCAACAATCGGTACAGGTATTGCCGTAGGCGGTGCCGCTCCCGCAGCTATCGGAGCTACCGCAGAAAACGACAAGAACTTCACGAAGGCTCTTATCTTCGTTGCACTCGGCGAAGGTGTCGCTATCTACGGACTTCTGATTTCGATACTTATCCTTTATTCATAATAGCCGAAAGGTACAGAAAAATGAAATTTTTTCTTATCAGTGATAACACAGATACACAGATGGGTATGCGTCTTGCAGGGATCGAAGGCATAGTAGTAAGCCGACCCGAAGAAGTCACGGATGCACTGGAAAAAGCAAAGGCCGATAAAGACATCGGCGTTGTACTTATGACGGAAAAGCTCATCAATATGTGCAAACAGACAGTGTATGATATGAAACTGAACAGCACAAAGCCGCTGATAGTGGAGATACCCGACCGACACGGAACATCGGATATAAGCAAATCCATTGACGGCTATGTGCGTGATGCAATAGGACTGAAACTATAATTAATCAGAAGGGAGCAGCTGTATGCCGGAAGTTCAGGACAGAATAGAAAAGCTGGGCAATTCAATTCTTTCCGACGCTCAGAAAAAAGCGGAAGAAATAATCAGCAAGGCACAGCAGCAGGCTGACGAGCTGACAGAGCAGGCGAGAGAGCAGTACAGACGCAGTGAAGAAAACGAGGTTGCACTCGACAGGCAGAAGACCCATACTCTTTACGCAAAGGAATTATCAAAGAGCGACTTTGCCGCACATAAGTCGGTGCTTGCGCACAGATGTGAGCTTGTAGACAGCTTGTTTGAAGATATTAAGAATAAACTTGAAGAATTTGCAAAGAGCGATAAATATAGCGGATTTATGACCGCTCTTGCCGAAAAAGCAGACAAAGAGCAGGCTTTCAGCAAAGACTGCGTGATAAATGTCGGCAGAAACGATAAACGGCTTGCCGATGATATAGCGCAAAAATACGGCATCGGTGTTGCTGTTGACCGTAATATTGAGCTTGGCGGATTGTCTGTTTACTATCCGTCGGAAAATATATATATCGACTATACGCTTGACCTTGCTTTAGAACAGGAGCGAAAGGCTTTTGTGGCAGGTCACGGCGAACTGTCACTATAACGGGAGGAGTTGCAATGAACTGTATTTATGCGATTAACGGACCCGTTGTAAAGGTCAGGGATACAAAATCGTTCTCAATGCGTGAGATGGTAATGGTCGGTAAGAGCAAGCTCATAGGAGAGGTAATCGGCGTAACCGATGAAATGACAACGATTCAGGTTTACGAGGGTACGGCAGGACTTATGCCGGGCGACCCCGTAGAGCCTACAGGAACACCTATGAGCGCAACGCTCGGACCCGGTATAATATCCAATATTTATGACGGTATCCAGCGTCCGCTTAAAGCTATGACGGCCCTCAGCGGCGTATATGTTACTGAGGGCAGTGCAATAGCCGCACTCGATGAAGAACGTGAATTTGATGTCACTGTGACTGTAAAGGTCGGCGATAAACTGCACGGCGGAGATATATATGCGCAGTGTCCCGAAACGCCGCTTATTACACACAGATGTATGGTACCTCCTTATACTGAGGGTACAGTAGAATATGTTGCGCCTGACGGCAAGTATAAGGTCAACGATGTGATAGTAAAACTCAGGATAGACGAAGAAACTGTGCAGGAGCTTACTCTTGTACAGAAGTGGCCTATCAGAACGCCAAGACCTATAAATAAGCGTCTGCCGATCTCAAAGCCGCTTATTACCGGACAGCGTATAGTAGATACCGTGTTACCGCTTGCAAAGGGTGGTACAGCCGCTATACCCGGCGGTTTCGGTACAGGTAAGACGATGACTCAGCATCAGCTCGCAAAGTGGTGCGATGCGGATATTATCGTGTATATAGGTTGCGGTGAGCGTGGAAACGAGATGACTCAGGTACTTGAGGAATTCTCTGAACTTATCGACCCGAAGTCGAACCGTCCGCTGACGGACAGAACGGTGCTTATTGCGAATACTTCAAATATGCCCGTAGCCGCCCGTGAAGCGTCTATCTATACCGGCATCACGCTTGCCGAGTATTATCGTGATATGGGTTATCATATTGCTATAATGGCGGATTCAACATCACGCTGGGCGGAGGCATTGCGTGAAATTTCCGGACGACTTGAAGAAATGCCTGCGGAAGAAGGCTTCCCGGCATATCTTCCGTCAAGACTTTCCGAATTCTACGAGCGTGCAGGCTATGTCGAAACGATGAACGGCAGAGAGGGCAGTGTTACGATTATCGGCGCCGTATCTCCGCAGGGATCGGACTTCTCTGAGCCTGTAACGCAGAATACAAAGCGTTTCGTCCGTTGCTTCTGGGCGCTCGATAAGAATCTTGCCTACGCAAGACACTATCCGGCTATCAACTGGAATATGAGCTATTCGGAGTACAGCGACGATTTAGCCGAGTATTACAACGAACACGTCGGCGAAGAATTCTGCCGCTACAGACAGGAAATATCGACCTTGCTGGTTGAAGAGAACAACCTTATGGAGATTGTAAAGCTGATTGGTGCGGATGTTCTGCCTGACGACCAGAAGCTGATAATAGAAATCGCCCGTGTTATAAGAGTAGGCTTCTTACAGCAGAACGCTTTCCATAAGGACGATACATTCGTTCCGCTTGAAAAGCAGAAGCTGATGATGAAAGCGATCTTACTTCTTTATCACAACTCGCTGAACGCTATAAACGGCGGTAAGCCGATATCGGAGATAATCTCATACGGTTTCTTCGATAAACTGATAAAGATGAAGTACGATATACCTAACGACAAGCTCGAAATGTTTGACGAATATTTTGATATGATAAACAGCAAGTTTGCCGATGATTAAACCCGATAGGAGATTATTTTATGATTCAATATGCAGGACTGAGTGAAATAAACGGACCGCTTGTCTGCCTTGAGGGTGCCAAAGGTGTTTCTTATGATGAGATAGCAGAGATAAAGCTGGAGGACGGCACAAAGCGTTTAGGCCGTGTCGTTGAAATGCAGGGCGATAAAGTCGTCTTGCAGGTGTTTGAGGGTACAAACGGCATCTCGCTCACAAATACAAAAATCAGCTTTACGGGAAAGCCGCTTGAGATTCCGCTTTCTACCGAAATGCTCGGCAGAACGTTCAACGGTGCAGGCAAGCCGATTGACGGACTTGGCGAAGTCTTTCCGCAGAAATACGGCGATATAAACGGCCGTGCATTGAACCCTGTTGCACGTTCATATCCCAGAAACTATATACACACGGGTATTTCCTCAATAGACGCACTTATGACGCTTATCAGAGGTCAGAAACTGCCTATATTCTCAGGCTCCGGTCTGTCGCATAACAAGCTGGCGGTGCAGATAGTAAAGCAGGCTAAGATTGCCGACAGCGAGGGAAAGGACTTTGCGGTTGTATTTGCCGCAATGGGCGTTCAGAATGACGTTGCGGAGTATTTCAGACGTTCCTTTGAGGAAACCGGCGTTATACAGCGTGTTTGTATGTTCCTTAATCTCTCGAACGATCCTATCATAGAGCGTATCCTGACACCCAGATGTGCGCTTACTGTGGCGGAATATCTTGCGTTTGAGAAGAATATGCACATACTCGTTATCATGACCGATCTTACCTCATACTGTGAGGCTCTTCGTGAGTTCTCTTCATCAAAGGGAGAGATTCCCGGAAGAAAGGGTTATCCCGGTTATCTTTATTCCGACCTTGCCTCTATGTATGAAAGAGCAGGCGTAGTAGAGGGCAGTACAGGCTCTGTTACGCAGATACCGATACTTACAATGCCTAACGATGATATTACGCACCCTATCCCCGACCTTACGGCATATATCACTGAGGGTCAGATAGTGTTTGACAGAAATCTTGACCAGACAGGAATTTATCCCGGACTTTCCGTATTGCTTTCGCTGTCACGTCTTATGAAGGACGGCATAGGAGAACAGTACACAAGAGCGGATCACGCCGATGTTTCAAACCAGCTTTTTGCTTGCTATGCAAAAGTGCAGGACGCAAGAGCCCTTGCGTCGGTTATCGGTGAAGACGAGCTTTCCGCATCTGATAAGGCAATTATGAAGTTCGGCACGATGTTTGAAAAGTACTTTCTCAATCAGGGCTTCGATGAGAACCGTTCTATGGACGAAACGCTGGATCTTGCGTGGGATCTGCTTTCGCTTCTTCCCGCAAGTGAGCTTGACCGTGTAAATGAACAGCTCATAAAAGAACATTACCATCCTGAAAACGCAAAGAGATTTGTATAACAGTTACTTATGAAAGGCAGGTGAGTGTATGGCTGAACAGGTTTTCCCGACCAAAGGCAATCTTATCAAGGCTAAACGTTCCTTACAGCAGGCAAAGCAGGGCTTTGAGCTTATGGACAGAAAGCGTAACGTTCTGATAAGAGAAATGGTGGCGCTGACCGATAAATCAAAGCTGGTGCGAGGAAATATCGAACAGACTTACGAGAAGGCTTATGCCGCCTTACAGAAGGCTAACATTACGCTGGGTTCGGTATCAACGCTGACGCAGTTCGTACCGGAAGAAACCGACCTTAAAATATCGTTCAGAAGCGTTATGGGCGTTGAGCTTCCTACAGTTGAGCTTCCAGATAAGCCTATAGTTCCGCAGTATGATATTGCGATGACAAATTCATATCTTGACAATGCTTATATCTGCTTCAATGAAACAAAAAAGCTGACAGTCGTACTCGCCGAGATTGAAAACAGTATATACAGGCTCGCCGTTGCTATAAAAAAGACGCAGAAACGTGCCAACGCACTGAAAAATATAATTATTCCGAAGTACGAGGCACAGGTCAGATTTATCTCAAACTCTCTTGAAGAAAAGGAACGTGAGGAATTCTCACGTCAGAAGGTTATCAAGAGTACCAAGATAAAGAAAGAGCAGGCGCAGAAGAAAAAAGAACAGGCAAAAACCGAATAAATTAAAGCCGCACAGAAAGGTCATCCTATCTGTGCGGCTTTGCATTTATATCTGATTAATTATACCTCAACAAAAATTGCACCGCTTGCGGGAACGGTAACTGTATCTGCCTTTACAGAGCCGTTTTCGCCGAGCGTGTAAATTGCCTTTCCGCCCTTTGCATAATCTGCATTGACAGTTACGGCCTTATCTGATGGGTTGATAAACACATAAACCGTCTGGCTGTCGCAATATCTCTTGTATACAAGCGGATATCCCTCGCTACTTATAAACTCAAACGCAGAGAGATTGTGAAGAGCGGGATTATCGTTTCTGACTTTTATCAGCTTTTTTACCTCATTGTAAAGTGATTTGTCATCGAGCATCTGCTTTTCGACAGTAGGTCTGTCGGGTGCGTCATCCTGCTTTATATAAAGCTGTGACTTGTCCGCAGTTGAAAATCCGTCATTTGCGGTGCTGTCCCACTGCATAGGACTTCTTGAGCCGGTGCGGTTATAGCCGCCCTCTACCGATACAAGACCCTCGACATAGCGTAAGCCTATCTCATCGCCGTAGTATACAAACGGTGCGCCGGGCATTGTGAGAAGGAAAGCAAAACAGCATTTCAGCTCGTCCTCATCCCTGCCTCTTGCAAGTCTGTCCATATCGTGATTGCCTGACGGAATGCAGATAAGTCCGCCGCCTGTCGTTGCCTTTTCGTGATAACCCTTGTACTGCTCGGCAAAGATTGCGGGAGTACCCTTGCCTCTCTTTGAAAAGAACGGCTCTGCACATCTGAACATTGAGTTGTAGCCCTCAGGACCAAAGTGCAGTAAGAAGTCCATATCAAAGCCGCCTTGCAGCGAATATTGAGGCTCGCCCCACTCCGATACCATAGCGGCTTCGGGATATTCGCTCTTAAGATAACCCGTTATATCCTGCCATAGCTTGATTGTTTCTTTGTATTCAGGATCGCATTTTACAAGAGAGCCTGCCATATCAACTCTGAAGCCGTCACAGCCCATATCAAGCCAGAACTTCATAACGTCCTTGATTGCGGCTCTTGTTGCCATAGGTCCGGGATCTGTAGGCTTTTGCTGGTAAGCGTACTTAGGCTCGGCATAGCCGTAGTTCAGCGCAGGCTGAGATGAGAAGAAGTTGACAGCGGCACTGCCGTCACGATCCGATATGCCTCTTATACAGTTGAGACCCTCCGGTTGTTCCCAGATATTGCTTGTCCAGATGTATCTGTCGGTATACTCGTTGCTTTCGGGGAGCATCGACTTTTTGAACCATTCGTGTTCTACCGAAGTATGACCGGGTACAAGGTCGAGAAGAATGTGCATCCCACGCTTATGGCACTCATCGAAAAGTCGCTTTAAATCATCGTTTGTTCCATATCTTGCGGCGGCTTTTTTATAGTCCCTTACGTCATAGCCCGCATCACCGAAGGGCGAATCAAAGCAGGGATTCATCCATATTGCGTTGAAGCCCGTTTCCTTGATATAGTCCAGCTTTTCGATTATACCCTGAAAATCTCCGATACCATCGCCGTTAGTATCATTGAATGACTGAGGATATATCTCATAAAAAATTGCATTTTCCAGCCACTTAGCCATAATTTACCTCCATTGCGGCAAAGCCGTTTATAAGGTTATTATATACTGACAGACAGGAAAATGCAAGGTTTATTTTAAAAGAAAAACGTATGCCAATACAAGCAGCAGCTTGTAGTCGGCTTTATCACGCCATAGTATAAATGCAACGGCGGCGACCTTGAGCAGATCGTCGTCGTTCATCAGTTTGCCGATCAAGTCCATATCGATACTGCGGGCAGCATTTCAGTCTGGATTTTGCCCGCCTTTCTCCTGCATACGATTGCCGCTCTGACAGCGGCAGTGCTCACATCCGCAGGGCTTTTTACTGTTGCTCATATTTTTGTTATGGTTATGTATGGCAGAAGTGAAGTTCGGGGGAGAACAGTTCTTCTGCTTGCCGTTGTACAGCTTTTCAACCTTTTTATCGGCTTCGTCCTCACTCATAAACACACTTGCAAAACTGTCAAGTATTTCTTCATCGGTATGTTCTTCTGCCGTGTCACATTCATTGATGCTGTTGTCGGAACTGTCGGTATCGCAATTTTTATCTTCCTGCCGAATATCCGATGTATCCTGCGGCATTTCGGTATTATGTTCATTGAATTCCGCATTTTCATTATTTTCCAGTGCTTCAGGTTCAGGTTCGGCTGAAATTTCTTCCGTATCATTTTCTGTCGCTTCGGCTGAAATTTCGATATCATTGCTTTCCGGTGATATAGCGATTTTCTCCGCCTTGTTCACGACCGGCTCGGAAACATCGGCGATTTCATTTATGACAGATTCCGTTTCTGCCGCATTTTCTTCAGTAGCTTCCGCTATGGTGCTTGAAGCCTCATAGATTATCCCGACTGTCGGTGCGGGTTGCTGAGTTGCAACGGGTGTTTCCTTACTGATAGCAGAGCGCTTTGCTTTTTCTGCGGTTTTAATGGCGGCGGCTGTGTATTCTTTCTGCAAACGTTCAAATTCCGCCTTTGACATTTTTATGCTGTTCCACTCCATAATGTAACTCCTTTTCATAACAGGTTTTCAAACAGACCGCTGTCTTTGAGATACGGCAGCAGAGAGATAAGCCTGAATAGCTTTACTGCGGTGTCGATCTTTGCCTGATTTTCGTCACGCAGGTGAGGCTTGAGCGCAAGTAGAAGCTCGGTGTTCTTGTCCTGCTCGCTCATCTTTGACATTATCTCGCCTATTTTCATAAACATATCTATGTTTATTCCGCCGAAAATATCATCATTGTTTTCGTTGTCGGTGGAATTTTCTTTGTTTTCTGCTGAAGTATCGCTGTCTTTTTGCTCTTCGTTTTTGTTGTCGGACAGCATAGCCTTAAGTAAATCTTCCATTTCGCTCATACGCCGCCCTCCGTTCATTGCTACTTATTCATTGATTTTTTCAGTTCCTGTGCTTTAGCTGAATTCATCATCTTCTTGATCATTTCCGGATTTCCGAGAATACTTTTCAATTTCTTAGCGTCCTTTTCGGGCATATTTTCAAGTGCAATCGAAAGGTCGCCTTTCTGCATAGCCTCTTTAAGGCGCTGAGGTGTAATGCCAAGCTTTTTGCTGACTGCCTCAAGCATTGAATCAACATTGTTACTCATAACTGCCTCCTGAAATTATATTGTCAACGGGAACGCAATATTCCCGTTATATTCAGTTCATGTTTTTTTGTAAAAATATACAAAAGGTTGTTTTTGTTTTGTGTAGAATTTCTAAAAATACGGGTACTAATCTTTTCTTTTTCCTTTTTATGTGTTATAATTACTCTATGGGCATATTTAAGCCTGTTGGCTTACCCGACTGAAAGGATAGAAATTATGAAAATTGTAGTAGTATCCGATTCTCACAAGGAATTTCATAAGCTGAATTCGGTGGTTGAGAATAATCTTGACGCCGATGCATTTATACATCTGGGTGACGGCGAACACGAATTCAACGATGTAAGGAATCTTCATCCCGAAAAGAGCTTTTTATTCGTAAAAGGCAACTGTGACTTTGCCGATAACAAAACGATAAGGATCGCAAATGCAAAGGGTATCAAGATACTTTGCGTGCACGGTCACGAGCATCATGTGCATCAGGGTCTTGATACGCTTATCTCTGTTGCCAAGCAGAATGGCTGTAAGATAGCACTTTACGGTCATACTCACCTTTACCGTACCGAGCTTATCGATGGTATATACGTTATGAATCCCGGAAGCATTGATTCTCCGAGAGATAAACGTCCGCCGTCATACGGTATAATCACTATAGATGATAACAAGAAAATCACAATGAACATAGTTGCGCTTGATTACCATGCAGATAAGCAGTAATATAGCCGGCTGTCCTTTATTGACGTTTGACACCTTACCGTCAACTAACACCTATCTTAAGGAACACGCAAACGAGCTTCCCGACAGAACGGTAGTGACAGCAGACCTGCAAAGCTGCGGTAAGGGCAGGATTGGCAACACATGGCTTGCTACCCGTGATATGCTCCCTGTTTCCATTCTTATAAAGGCACCGGATAACGCTCACGACCTTACGGTTATATGTGCGGTAGCGGTTTGCCATGCTATCGAACGGCTGAGCGGTATCAAAGCAGGCATAAAGTGGACAAACGACATAATCTGCTCTGAACGCAAGGTATGTGGTATTTTATGCGAAAGCACGTTAAAAAGTTCCTGTGACGGAGCAATTTACAACAATGTCATCTGCGGAATGGGGCTGAACGTAAATCAGGATGCGGATTTTTTTGAAAAAAGCGGTCTTGTGAATGCGGCGTCCCTTTACACGCTGACGGGCAATAAATACGATAAAATGCTTGCGGCGGAGTATATAGTCGAAGAGCTGACACGGCTCATTGACGAGGATTTTTCTACAGTTATAGACGAGTATTCGCAAAGATGCGTAACGCTCGGAAAAACAGTGAAACTGGTGCAGAACAATACAGAAACAACTGCGTTTGCTAAGGCTATCGCCCCTGACGGCTGTCTTATCTGCGAGAACGAGAACGGTGAATTTACAGTCAACTCGGGTCTTGTCAGAGTGAGAGGAATCGGCGGTGAATACGTCTGACGCTTAATCGAAAGGAGTTCATATGGCAGAAAATTTGTACATACCCGAGATCAGCGGGCCGCTCAGAAGCTTTATGCTGAAGGTTCCCGAGGAAATTCAGCAGGCAAGCGGTATAAGAGTAATGGGCAAGCTGATTAAATCTATAGTATTTACAACAGATATATGTATAATCAGAAATGTAAATGCTGATTCGGTAATAGCGGTTTATCCGTTTACGCCACAGCCGATAATTACACAGGCAATTATGAGCGCCGCTGATATACCTGTTTTTACGGGTGTCGGTGGAGGACTGACGCAGGGCAAGAGAGTAGTCAATCTCTCAATGCACGCAGAGTTTCAGGGCGCTATAGGTGTTGTAGTAAATGCGCCGACATCGAATGATGTTGTGCGTCAGGTATGCGACACGATCGATATCCCCGTAGTTGTCACGGTAATATCCGAGCACGAGGACATCGAGAGCAGGCTTGAAGCGGGTGCAAAGATATTCAACGTATCCGCCGCAGGCAAGACCACAAATGTTGTAAGAGAAATACGCAAGCGTCACCCCGATATTCCGATTATCGCAACGGGAGGACCTACAAGCGAGTCGATTCTTGCGACTATTGAAGCCGGTGCGAATGCTATCACCTGGACGCCGCCCACAAACGGCGAGGTGTTCCGTGATATAATGAATGCCTACAGAGAAGGCAAACCCCACCCCTAAGCGGCGGGTCGCCGCTGACAATTCCGCCTTTGGGAATGCTGTCAGTTTTCCGAGGATAGTGAAACGGCGGGGTTACATAAAGCAATATGCAATATGATAAGGCGGTTACGACGGCAGTGTGCCGCTCCAAATTCGCCGTGTGGCTGAAAGCCACTGTAAATTTGTCGTTCTGATGGATTGAATTTGGCTCAACTTCCGTTACCGGCGGACGGCAATGTGCCGTTTCAAGTTCCGCCTTTGAAATTGTCTGAGTTATTTGCAGAATAGTGAAACGGCGGGCGGCAATGTGCCGTTTCAAGTTCCGCCTTTGGAGTTGTCTGAGTTATTCGCAGAATAGCGAAACAGCGGGCGGCTGTGAGCCGCTTCAGATTTACCGGACAGCACCGCTACTTACACAGCCAAGAGTTTAAAAGCAAATATTTCATACAAATTCCGAATAAGAGTTTATAAAACAATCGGTACGGTTACGCAGTACAGTGCTTATTCAACTATAGTAACCACAAAGACAAAGAAATAAATATTGAAACGAGCATCGGTCACCCGATGCTCGTTTCATATTCTGTCAGTTTTTAATCTCAAGCCTTACAACTCTCTTTGCGACAAGCTCATTATCTATTTTTGTTTCTTTCATACCGAGGGATATGAAGTATTTATAATTCACATCGAACTTTGCATTGTTTTTGTCAAGCAGAACGATATCGGCAAGCGGTGCGGATTCGTTTGTCGGTTCGTTACGGTCGTTTATCGTATATAGTTCTTTCTGCTTATAAAGTGCAGATATAAAGAATGTGTTTGCTGTTATGCTCTCGTTTTCGTTATCGGGGAGCTGTTCAAGATATTCGATCACCGCCGCCTTTGTTTCCTTATCGGAAATATAAAAGTTGTTTGCCAGCCCCGACATAGTTGACGCAAACATTACCGCACAGGCGATAAGAGAGAATATGGTAAAGCATCTTGCCTTGTTGTATGAAAGCTCCGACAGATTCATTATAAAGAGCCATATCAGAAGTGAACAAGAACCGAATACATATTGGAAGAATATTGAGTGCTGATATGTGTACATCGGCATCAGATTGACAAGCACAAACGGTATCAGTAATATGTAACGTGCGAATTTCTTGCTTACAAGCGGGATAAATCCGAGTATGCCGAGCGTCTGAACGGTAAAGCCGAGTTTTTCATCGGTAAACAGGTTTGACAGTATATATCCCGGATTTGTGAACGCAGTTACTATTATAGGTATGAGTGTAGAGCCTCCGCTGTAGATATACTCCTTATAACGCCAGTCCATAATGCCAAGACCGTTGCTGTTAAGATACAGACAGGCACATAGGAAATATACTATTGCTCCTGCCAGAATAAAAACGGATAATTTTCTGATTTTCTTACTGCGGTCTGATAAAAGCAGATACAATGCGATAACTGCCACATAGACTGCCGCGTCTTCTTTTACCGTGAGCGTCAGCAGCGCAAAGACAAATATCGGTATAGTCTTTTCCCGTTCTATCGCCCATATCAGCCACAGAATAAGTGCAGGGAGCATACAGTTTTCGTGCATATCATATGTACAGCCGCCTGTAAAAGCAGGATAAAGAGCGTATATCGCAGATATAAGTGCGGAATGAATCTTAGAAAAACCGTATTTCCTTGCGATAAGAAACACCGGGATTATTCCGCTTGTGACAAACAGGCCCTGTAATATCTGAAGTGTTACCGGGTGCGGATAAATCAAATAGAACGGCAACATCAGATAATAGGCAGGAGAGAAATGCACGGCAAAGTGCGACAGCTCATAGTTACGCTCTACAGTGGTAACCGGTCCGACTCCGTCTTTCATATTCTCAAACATCTGCGTGAATATGCCGAAGTCAAAGCACGGCGTATACAGGTTGAAGTACCTCATAGCCATTGCGCCCGCAGTGAACGTCAGCATAAATATTGCCGAAATTATCAGCACTGCCGGAAAGAGCTTTTTTGAAAAAGCGGGAAGCCTGAGCCGGAACTTTCCGAGAGTATACCATACGGCAAGTGCGAGAAACGGTGCAAAACCAAGAAATATTACGGTATTTTTTCCGTTATCATCAAAATACATTAACGCCTGCGTCACGGCAAAAACCGTTATTGATGCAAGCAGTGCCGCCGCATCTGTCTTTTGATTTTTTAGCGGCTTTACAGCACGCATAAGAGTAAATATCGCTAAGAATATAAGAAAAAATATTATAAGTATCGGTATAGAAATGTTGCCGGCGTATTCTTTATCAAACACCTTTACGGTGCTGAACAGCGGCATTACAACAAGAGCGCACAGCCATGCGGAGATAAAACGCATAAGATACGCACTGCCATGTTCGCTTGCCTTGAAATATATCAGAAATTTATTCATAGTAACCTCGTTTTTCAGTCGCCTGAAAGAAATTTATTGTCGTGAAGCTGAGAGTAGAGTTTTGCGCCCTGTTTTTTCAGAATATCGACTTTAAGAGCAATAATATTACGGTCGGTACAGAGCGCCGCCGCAGTTTTGTCAATATCATAGCCGCAATTTATGCAGTCGTAAAGCTCTTCATCGGATATAAGAAACTGTGCTGCAAAAACATTAGCCTCATATTCCATTGAATGGTCAAGCATATCGAATATGTCGTATTCGGCAAAGCCGCCGCTGTCGTCTGCCTTATCCCTGTGGAGCCTGTCGTGACCTATTTCGTGCATAAGGACAATTTTTTTCATGCTGTCGCTAAGGTCACGTTTAATAAAGATGAACGGGTTTTTCAGTATCAGCTTGTATGCGCCTTTCTGCTTTGAAAAATTTCTTTCGAGAACCTCTATATCAAGCTCCCGTGCGAGCCTTTTAGGACTGCATCTGCCGTAAATGGCTATCAACTCGTCTGCTTTTGCGACCGCTTCGTTAAAACAACTAAGCATTTTTGCTCCTTATCCCTTTGAAGCGTATTTCTTGTTCTTCTCTTTTGCTATCCAGTAGGCATCCTGTATGGCTTTCATCATTTCGTCCATGTCATCCTGGTCAAGCTCGCCGCCTGCAAAAAGTCCCGTTACCTCCTGCATGAGCGCCTTTGCCTGCTGTGCGCCTGTAGCGCCGTACTTTTCGTTTGCGCTTATGTAGAATTCTTCGTTTTCGGTAAGAAGATAGTTTATATCAATGCCGAGTATCTCCGCCATTTTGCCGTATATCTCACGCTGTTTTGGATAGCTTTCGCCCTTTTCATAGTTTGTTATTGTTCTCAGCGATACGCCGAGCATATCGGCAAACTGCTGTTGCGTAAGACCTTTCGCACGGCGTTCTTTCTTTACTTTATCACAGAATTTCATAATTACTCCTTTTACTTGCAGTATGCTACTGCGTCTGCCTGAAATTTAAGTCCGTTTTCTCCGCCGATATGCGCAAATTCGGTCTGTATGGATTTACGAACAGGGTATTTGCCGCCGAAACGTTCCTTTATTACCTTTTCCATAACGGGAATATCCCATATATCCCTGAAAAGGCAGTCCATCTGTACTACATTTTCAAATGTAAGTCCGACAAGCGCAAGACGCTTTTCCATTTCGTCAAACGCACCGTTCACCTGCTGTTCGATACTGCCGCCGACATTTCCGACGCAGTAATTAAGAAAACAGAAATCGCCTGCTTTTATAATACCGCTGTGTGCCCATTCTTCGTTGACATCATAACGTTCGATCATAATCGTATCCTCCGTAAAATTCAAAAATATGCAAATACATTGCATTTTCTCTTGACAAACGCAAAATAATTGCGTATAATCTTGATTGGAATTTTAATTGCGTATTTATGATACCATAAATTGCGTATCATGTCAAGTGAAACGTGTAAGAGGTGAGATAATGGAACGTGATATTCTGCACTGTGATATGAACAATTTCTTTGCATCGGTGGAATGTAAACTGCGCCCGGAGCTAAAAGGCTATCCGGTTGCGGTGTGCGGTTCGGTGGAAGAACGACACGGGATCGTACTTGCAAAAAATGAGCTTGCAAAGGCAAAGGGTGTAAAGACGGCAGAAACAATAGCGTCGGCGCAGTCGAAGTGCAGTGGACTTGTGATCGTGCCGCCGCACTTTGAGGAATATCTCAAGTACAGCAGGCTTGCAAGAAGGATATACGAACGGTATACGGATCTTATCGAGCCGTTCGGAATGGACGAATGCTGGCTTGATATCAGCGGAACAAGAAGATTGTTCGGTCCGCCGGAAAAGGTGGCGGACGAGATAAGATGCGTCGTGAAAAAGGAACTGGAGCTTACTATATCGGTCGGGGTATCGTTCAACAAGGTTTTTGCAAAGCTTGGGAGCGATATGAAAAAGCCCGATGCAGTAACAGTGATACCGAGGGCGTCATTCCGTGAAAAGATATGGGGCTTACCGCTCAGTGATATGATAGGTGCGGGCAGAGCGACCACGGCAAAGCTCAGAGAATACGGAGTGATTACCTTAGGACAGCTTGCGCAAAGCAATCCCGACTGGATATTGAAGTTGCTCGGCAAAAACGGATATATGCTATGGTGCTATGCAAACGGTAATGATAATTCCCCCGTTCTGCCGTCGGATTTTTCAATGCCCGCAAAGAGCATCGGCCACGGTGTTACAACCACAGCGGATATAACCTGTTGTGAAGAAGCAAAACCCATACTTCTTGAACTGGCGCAGGATATCGGCAGAAGACTTACATCGCAGAAAAAATATGCTTTGAAGGTATCGGTGAACGCAAGGTCGAGCAAGCTCAGAAATGTCGACTGGCAGACAGACCTTCCGATAGCAACACGTTCGCCTATGATAATTGCTGATACCGCATATAGGCTGTTCTGCGACAACTACGACTGGGCAAATCCCGTAAGGTCGCTTACCGTGACGGTGTTCTCGCTGGTTGACGGCGGAACGGTATGTCAGAATGATTTATTCACCGATACCGTAAGGCTTGACAAGATGGAAAAAGCCGACCGTTGCATACTTGACATAAGAAACCGTTTCGGCAATGAAATGATAAAGAACGCCGTGTTGATGTCGGGCATTTCCGTGCCAAAGTCAAAAGCCGTTGTGTCGCTACCCGGAAATATGTCGCTACGTTAAAGAAACTACCGTCTGATTTGATGCGCACCTGCAATTACGGGTACGCATCACACAGACGGCAGTTTTATATTTTGTCTTTTCTTCCGGAAGCGGTATCATCGAAAACGGTATCTGCAAATACTTCGGTAAGGTATCTGCTGTTGGATATTGCGGAGGAAAACGGTGCATATGCGTCACTTCCGCTGATATTTCCGAGATATGGTACTGCTTTGCATACCTCAAGATAATCGTTTATAAAATCACACTCGCCGCAATGGATTTCTTTGACTGTTTCCGCATTCTCACACTCGCTGTCAAAGTTAAAGGTGCCATCTGTGCCGAATCCTGCAAACGACGGCTCGGGAGCGCCGAACAACAGTTCAAAATAGATGTTGTGTTTCATATCGGGGTGATGATTTTCATAGTACCTGCGGTTAAGCGATGACGAGAAGCAATACGAAATAAGCTTGCCGTCGGCAAAATATGTTTCGCTGAAATCACTGTCAAGCTGGAATCTGGTGTTGGTGCCGGCAAGTAAGCCTGTCACGGTTATATCCATACCGAATTTCCGGTTAAACAGCGCATCAAGCATTATACTTCCGCTTCCAGCCCAGCCGCAGTCTACAGTGAGAATATTTTTACAACCGCTTGTTTTTTCGGCAAAGTACGCCTTTGCACAGTCGGTCATAGCAGAGTAGCTATCCGCTATTCTCTTTATATTGTTGTAAACAATTTCTTCCACTCGCTTGCGGTTGGCGTTTGTAAGTATCTCATCCGGCATAAGTGAGTAATCTGTGCAGGAAAGCTCCATCGCCGTAAAAATTTCTTTCATGGTATAGTTCCTGCCGATTTTCTGACTTACAAACCGTCTTACATAGTCGAACGGAAATATATCGGCGCAAAGCTTGGTTGCGGCTGTCCTTGACCAGTATATATATTCTGTTTTGATATCGGGGTACAGGCGGTCGAAAATCTGCTTTACAATATAACCGTCACGGGCAAAGAAAAATACTTTGTCCGCTTTTTTCTCCTTTGTCATTTTATATATGAAATGACAATATCCGAGTATAAGTAAGCCGCCGCATTTATAGCCGTATTCATAAGCTTCGGAGCAATTCGTGCCGCAGTAAAGTCTTGCATTTACAAGACCGGAGTAAACAGAGCCGATGAGGTATGACATATTGTGCGGTCGATAGTCCTTGGCATAATTATTGATGTTTGGATAATAAATCGTTTCAAATCCTGCTTTTGCGGCATTTTTGATATCCGAATGCCGATTGTCGCCGATATGAATACAGCGCTTATTTCCGTATTGTTTTTTTATTATATCATATATCTTTCCATCGCTTTTCCCACATCCGTGAGCACACGAAAGAAAAATTCTGTCGTACCCGTCAAATCCGTTCTTGTGAAGAAGCTCTTCAAAAAACTCTTCGGGCATATACATATCGGTAGTTATTATAATTGTCTTTCCTGCCGAAAGCACCTTTTTATATACTTCAAGCATAAACGGATTTGCACGGCACAATGATAATTCCGTTTCACATTCAGTCCTGATTCCGAGCTGTGGCGCAACGCCCGTTTTCTTTGACACAAGTTCGTATATATCTTTTATAGTTATTTCCGCAGTACCGTCTGTCGCTGTTTTCTGTTTTCTTGCGTCACTTTCACACTTTTTGCGCAGTGTGCGGAAATCAGGTATTCCGAGTTTTTCTCCGATGATATAAAACAGGTCGGCCGGAGCGGAAAAAGGCCGAAGTATCAGCGTATCAAAAACATCGAATGATACTATATCCGCTTTGCAAAGTGCTTTTGCGGTTTCATCGGCAGTGAGCGCAAAAGCCGAACAGCTTTCATTTGCCGCTTTCTGTCTGTATTTCAGTTCTTTGTCCGGAAGGTGGAGAAGCGGATATTTTATATTGAGCCATACGGCATATCCCCACGATACAAACGGCGCAGTTGCGTGTATATTATCGTGAGTCAGAACGAAATGCTCATAGTGATGTTTTACTATGCGGTTACGGTTTATAAGAAAATTGTACAGCCTGAGTTTTACTCCCATATGTAAACCAGCCTTTCTGAATTTTAACACTTAGAATATAATAACATAAAAATAGCCTGAATACAATATACGTCAACTGTAAAAAAAGATTATATGAACTGTCGGACGGAAATTTTCTTAAAAGTAGTGCAATTCCGGGGCGGTTGTGGTATAATAACCTCAGACATAAAATTCGCTGAGAGCGAATTTTGCTGTGTAAAGGCACGGCTTGCAGAACGTCGCAAGTCTGAGAATATTTTACCATCAAATCCTTTTGTCTGACGACAAAAGACGGCGTATATTGTGTCGGTATGAACCGGCAGTATTTACAGCATATACAGAACAACTAAAAGAAAACGGAGCAATTATGAATTATATGATCAATCTCGGCAGCTGGGGCAGTGTGTTTGCAGTGCCTTCGGATGTCGTTGACAAATACATAAAAATAGCAAGCGGAAGCAGTATCAAAGTACTGCTGTACTTTCTGCGGCACTGCGGAGAACAGCTCAGCGACGTGGAGATATCTGCGGCGCTTTCAATGAATGCGGAAGACGTAAAGGACGCACTTTCATTCTGGGAACAGGTAGGACTTCTGTCGCAGAATCAGGGTATATATGCACCGAAACAGGGTGTGCCTGCTCCAAAACCGCAAGCAAAAGAACCTGTTATGTCAGCTGTATCGGCAGACGTAACGGCTTCATCGGTCGTTACGGCACAACAGGCTGAATTTGCCGCAGTAAAAGCAGCGGCTTTACGCTCTCCCGAATTTTCTCCGTCAGAGATTGCAGACACGATAAAGAAAGACGATAAGGTCGATTTTCTTTTCAAGACCTGCGAAACCCTTTACGGCAGACCTCTTAAGCATACCGAGCAGAACGCTCTTATCACAATTACGGAGCATATAGGACTTCCTACCGAGGTTGCGCTTATGATGGTCGACTACTGCTTTTCGATAAATAAAGCATCGCCGGCATATCTTAAAGAAACAGCGATGAACTGGATGGAAAACGGCATAAACGACCTTGCCGCAGCGGAAAGACAAATATCAAAGCTGCAATCAAAAAACGTTGCAGAAAGTTCTGTCAAGTCCATGTTCGGGATAAACAGGGCATTGACACAGAGGGAAAAGGACTTTGTCGATTTATGGTATAACGTATGGAATTTCAATTCCGATATGGTCAGACTGGCTTATGAGATCAATGTAAATGCAAAGGGTCAGTTTGCTTTTCCGTATATCAGCAAGATACTCGAAAACTGGCACTCAAAGGGTATTACGACCGAACAGCAGGTAAATGACGAAAAGAACAGCAGACCGATTTCCACCGAGAACAACTCATC
Source organism: uncultured Oscillospiraceae bacterium (assembly GCA_900539195.1). Taxonomy (GTDB): domain Bacteria; phylum Bacillota; class Clostridia; order Oscillospirales; family Ruminococcaceae; genus Ruminiclostridium_E. Next base: position 35,986 of record UQBC01000008.1, on the reverse strand, counting down.
ATTTGACGCAGAAAAAATTGATGATATGTTGCTTGAAGATTATACATAAGGAGTAAATATGGCTTATCCGTCAAATTATTATACAAAAGCGCAGGAGATAATCGACAAACGCCGTTTTGACAACAGCGTCACGATTGAGCGGCGCACAAGAGAGCTCCACAGGGAAATTCCCGAAATCGTGGATATCGACAGAAAGCTCAGCAGTACGATAGATGTACTGGCAAAAATCATACTGTCAAACAGCACTGACACTGCACAGAAGATTGAAAACCTCAAGAATGAAAATCTTGAACTTCAGAGGAAAATGAGAGAGCTTCTCAGAAGTCACGGATATCCCGAGGATTATCTTGATCCGATATATAATTGCAAAAAGTGTCATGACACAGGTATGGGTGAGAACGGCAGATGCTCCTGCTATAACGATGCGCTCAAGACGATTGCTTCAAATGAGCTCAGCAAAAGCCTGCCTATGGGTCTTACCTGCTTTGAAAGCTTCGATCTCAGCCTTTACAGCGATCAGCCTAAGGCAGAGCTTAAGAACAAGTCGCCTAGAGATATAATGAAGCACAACTATGACTTCTGTGTTTCGTATGCGGAGGATTTTCTTGTACCCGGCGACAGTATATTTATGACCGGCGGAACAGGGCTCGGAAAGACGCACCTTTCATTGTCGGTTGCCAAAAAGGTTATCGAAAAGAACTATTCTGTGGTGTACGGTTCTGTACCTGATCTTCTCAGAAAGATTGAGAACGCCCACTTCAACAAGACAGAAGATGACGCAGAAGTTATGAACACGCTCAAGGAGTGTGATCTGTTACTCCTTGACGATCTTGGTGCGGAGTTTGAATCACAGTTTTATGTTTCGTGTTTGTATGAACTTATCAATACAAGGCTGAATTACGGCAGACCTACGATAGTCAATACCAATCTGACAGGTACGGAGCTAAAAAAGCGTTACTCCGACCGAATCGTGTCAAGGCTTTATTCGATGAAAACGCTTGTGTTCAGCGGCGATGATATAAGAATGAAACTTAAAAGCAGAAGATGACTTGATTATATAAGGGGTGTATATATGAGCAGAGGCTTTGCAGTATTTATTATTTTAGCACTGATTTCAATTGTCTTTTCCTATGTTATTCCGGACAATTCAGGCAGACATGTTACAAATGCCATTTCATCGTATGTAGTAGCCGACGAGGAGGATAAATTGAGCTATGATGAGGTAAGAGATCATATAAGAATGCCGGTCGAGCTTCCTTTTACATATTCTTTTGACGAAAAGGAGTTTGACAATGGATTTGAGTATGAGTTCAGTCCTAACATTAAGTCCGGATATTATTACAAGCCACGCACGCTGAAATTTGAATGCAGCGATAAAATATGGTACACAACCGATGGCAGACTGCCCGAAAAAGATAAGAACGCTTATCTTTACAATCCGGAGAAGGGTATCCGGCTGGAAACAGGTGTAACAAATATATGTGTAAGAGCGGAAAAGGACGGTAAAATGAGCCGTGTGTATATCGGTTCTTATGTTATACTTGGTTCAACCGAGGACGCTTTTTATGGTTACGGGTACAATTCGCTTGATAAATACGACAGATATATCTACTCCCGTCTTTATAACGCAATGAGTAATTATGAAACGAAATTTGATGTACCGTTTATGAATGTGTCTTATCAGAGATTGTACAGAATATTCATATGCATAAACTATGACAACCCTCTAATGTTTCAGGCGCCGCTTTCTTTCGGAAGCTGGAGCGGCAACAAGAAAGACATAAGGTCGATAAAGCTGAATTACGATTTTTCAAAGGAAAAGACAGAGTTTTATGTAAATAAGACCGAGAAGAGGGCAGAAGAGATATTGAAAAAAGCTGACGGTTCTGAAACGCTTATCGACTATCTTCTTGCTATCCACGATGAGATACTTAAAAATGCTGAGTATGATTATACGCTTGAGGGCGACGGATCATATGAAGCGTTCGGTGTGCTTGATATGGGAAGCGGCGTATGTGAATCGTATTCAAGAGCATATCAGTATCTGTGCCAGTGCATAGGTGTTGATAATATACTTGTGGTCGGAATGAGCGACAACGAGCCGCATATGTGGAATATGGTAAGGATCGGTGACGACTGGTATCATGCGGACCTTACATGGGATGACGGCGACAACGGAGAGATTGATTATTACTACTTCTCGTTCAACGATAAAAATCTGAAAACATACGGCGAACGCACTGTTTCACCCGAACTTTCGGATAACAGCGCAATACTTGATATGTACAGCGATTCCAACTACTATCCGATACCCGAGGCACGGGGAACAAAATATACCATAACCAATATGTTAGTGAACTGACACTGTGATACTCAAAGGACGTGATTGTTTGAAAAAAATAATACTGAAAGCATTCGCAGTCATAACCGCACTGACAGTGCTTGTGACTTCATTCAGCGCCTGCTCAGGTACAGATGCGGGAAATGACAGTGATAAAACAAGTTTTGCCGAAATGAAGTCTGACGGAGAGCTTGCATACAACACCAAAGGTGAGTTTTCCGTTAACCTGTCGGTTGATAATATTACACTTGACAAGGAAATTAAGGCTGACAACGTAAAGGTTTTCTATTCATACATCGACAGCGACAAACTGCCTGATATAGACGCATCGCAGCCGGTAAGGCTGAATACCGATGAATATTCCTCGGTATATGCAAAGGTTACATCGCTCACGGTAAATTCCGAGCACTCGGTGACCGTTGTTTTTAGTGACGGTCAATTCAGCGGAAATAAACCGGACTGCTTCTTTGTGTTATTTGATAACAACAGTAATACTTCGGGACGATATCTGATTTCAATGATACCGGTGAAATATCCGTCATATTCACTTGTCAGCGATACTACGCAGATACGTTCCGAAAGCACGACAAACAGATTTAAGCTGACACTTGACAAAAGCAGTTTTGCCGGTGATATTTCCGCTGATGATATTGTGCTGTCAGGCGGATTTGAAAACTGTAGTATCAGCAATATCGAAAAAATCGGTGAAAATACATTGTCATTTACAATAAGTACGGATAACGGCTATAAATCCGGAGATGACGGCTGTATAACCGTAAAACGCAGAGCTGTTACAGATGCGGCAGTTGATGTATCAACAACGGTCGATATTGTATCACCGACGGTTCAGTTTCAGTCAAACAGTTTTGAAGCGTCAACAAATTACGCAAGAATCCCCGTTTCGCTTATTGACTGTTCGTTTAGCGACAGTGTTGCTGCAGGTATGTTTGGTTGTGATAATGACAGTATTGAAATAACACGTTTTGACAGAGTGTCGGCAAACGAGGGTGTATTGTATCTTTCGTTTGATGCAGATGCGCCGTCAAATGCTATATCATTGATATCCGATTGCACATTCAGCATAAAGGACAATGCGCTGAATATCAATTATCCGCTGTATTTCAGTGTATTGCCGAAATCTCCCGATGTAAGCGCAGTGATAACAAAGGTCGAAGAAAACGGCTCAGATTTCAGGGTAACGGCACAGTTCAGCGTTGTGGACGGAACATTTAATGTAATCAGCAAGAACAGCTTTATATTCAGCGGAGATTATTCCAAAGCGATGATAACTTCAATAACCGCACAGGATGATATGGCAACAGTCAGCTTTGATATACCGAAAACTTCATCGTTGGAAAACGCCGAGCTGTACGGTACTGTGGGAATACGTTCCGGTGCTGTTATGAGCCGTTGGGGAATACAGACAAATATCTCGGCGTTTCCGCTGTATTATAGCGCCGCAGAGCAGGAAGAAAGTATTCCCGATGTATCGGATAACGATACATTGCTTGATATGCTTTCGGCTATGAATGAATATTTCGGCAGTGTGGCTATCGGTGATGAACTTTCACCGGGAAACATTTTTGCGGGCAACGACAAGGTTGATTATACAGATCTCAGCGATAAGTATTGCAATATATACGCAACAATAAACAGAACAAATAAATTACCGGATTCGGAAAATGTATCGTCGGGAGTAAAAACAGCTGAAGACATTTATACTGTCAGAAGATATATGAATGACCTTATGGCAATGCACGCACTTATTAGACCGGTCAGTGAAAGCACTGCGAAGCTTTTTGCCGTTTATGACAGTATGAGTGTAACAGACGATGCACAGGAGCTTGAAACACTCGGTTCTGAGGCAAAAGAGCTGACGGCAAAGATCACGTCGGTCTATTCAGCCAATATCAAAGGTATGTCCTACAGCGAGCTTTTAAACAGGATCATTTCGGAATATACGGGTGGTGCAACAGGTTCTTTTGATGCGCTGTGCGACAATATCTATAACTGGTATCCTCAGGGAACAGACGATAAAAAAACGTTCAGAAGTATGTCACTGAGCATTATTATAAATGCGGCGGTTATTGAATATATCTCTGCTTCCGGAAGTGAAGACAATGCCGCTGATTTCGGTTCTGTGTGCAGGAGTCTTGCCGCACTGGAGGAATATCAGAAAACACACAAGGTAAGCAAGGGTGACAGCGGCAAAATATTCTGCACAACACTAGGCAGGTCATTCGGTCTGCAAAGAGTAAATTCAGTGCTTCACGATCCTATCAATGAAATTACGCTTTCTGAAATTTCACAACTCGAAAATCTTATGAACAAGGACAGTTCAATGGAAAAAGAGCTTGAAAGCGTCGGCTTCGGAGTTTCTCCGGTCAGATATATAGTTTGCGCCGACAGTAATATTACCGGCAGATTGCAGACAGAACAGGGACGTAATATATATTCGTTCGTACGGCGTGCAACATTATATGACCTGACAGTTTCTCGGACAGTTAATGAAATGGAATATTGCAATTATTATTACAGCATAGAAATCAACGATGACGGAAAGCCTTCTGCCGTACCATATGTCAATGTTTATTACAGACTTTATACTCTGAAGTAATTTAAATTTATCGGCATTATTATGATTATATTTTTTCGGTTACAGTAAACTGCAAGTATGTTGCAAAGAGCATTTCTGATACACAATTGCAGTATACAAATCCTTATGTAAAGGTGTGAAATTATTGAATTACATTGAAGATAACACAATCGTTACCGAAAGACTTGTTATAAAACCTGTGGCTGTTTCCGATACGGAAGAAATACATAAGTATGCAGGCGACAAAGAAATAGATATGATGCTTTTTCTGCCAAATGATAATATAGAGCAGACAATAGAATTTACAAAAAATGCGGTCAGGGAATGGGCAAAGGAAAATCCGTCAGTCAGAGAATTTGTAATGCTGTATAACGGTAAGATTATCGGCGGTATCGATCTTGAAACGGTCGATGAAAGCGCTTATGAAATCGGTTGGGTAATAAGTAAAGATCACAGGAATAACGGATTTGTAACAGAGGCAGGTAAAGCACTTGTCGGGTATGCGTTTGAAGTTCTTTCAGCAAAAAGGGTGATAGCTCATTGCGATGTAAGAAATAAGGCGTCGGAAAAGGTAATGCAGAAGCTCGGAATGACGCTTGCTGACAACAGCGGTACAAGATTTTATGAAAAGACGGGCGTAACAGCGGGAGAGCTGATGTATTGTATCGACAGGCAGGAAAAACAGGAAACGGAATAGAGGCAAAATAAACGGGGCTGTATCAGTTGTACAGCCCCGTTAATATTATTCTTTTTGATTATTCCTGAGTTTCAGCTTCAGGCTCTTTCTCTTCTGATGTTTCTGAATCGGCACTATCCTCAGCCTTTTCTTCTTCAGGCTTGTTCATAACATCTGAAGGATCAAGAACTTCATCATCGTCATCGAAGAATTCATCGTCGAAATCTTCATCACTGTCCATTATATCATCGAACTGATCGTATTCGATCTCCTTTTCTGTCTTCTTCTTGAGATATATAAAGACAGCTGCAACAGCACCGAGTACTGCGAGAGTGCCAACGGCAAAACCGGTAAATGCTTTCATTTTAAACCTCTTTCCGGTGCTTTCACACCAACTTTATTGTAATTATTATACTATATTGACTGTCGGATTTCAAGTGTTTTTTATCAATATGAGCAGTTTTAACAAATTTCTTACAGGTTTCCTGTTAAATTCATCAATACGGCAAGTGCGGCAACAGGTGCGGTTTCGCATCTTAAAATGCGTTCACCGAGGTGAACTGCGGTAAACCCTTTTGAAAGGGCGTAATCGACTTCTTCTTTTTCAAAACCGCCCTCACTGCCGATGAACACTGCGATTTTCTTATATGACAAATCAAGCTCCGACAGCTTCTTACCGCCGCATTCATAGAAAATTATCGGCAAGGTGTCGCTGTCGATGCTGTTAACAGCGGTTTTAAAATCGGTAAACGGTGCAACTTCGGGAATTTTTCCGCGTCCGCACTGTTTTGACGCTTCATACGAAATACGCTGTAAGCGCTGTACCTTTTTATCGGCACTTTTTGCGTCCGGTCTTGAAACACAACGCTTTGACAGAAATGGTACTATTCTCACTGCACCCAGCTCAGTTGCTTTCTGGACTATGAAATCGAGCTTGTCGTTCTTCGGGATAGCTTGATAGAGCGTTATTTCTATGTCAGGTTCTGCTAAGTTGTCCTTTTTGTCGAGAATAGCAAATTCAACGGAATTCTTGTTTTCGGCTGAGGACAGCTCGCAAAGATAATCGTGTCCGTTTTTGTCGCAGATTATTGCCTTGTCGCCCTTTCTCATTCTGAGTACCTGAGCGATATGCTTTGAATCCTCATCGTTCATATATATTATTCTGTCGTTTTCGTCTATAGTATCCGAGAAAAATCTTGGATAACGCCATTTTTCGAGTTCTTCAGCCATATATTCTCCTTTACGCATTCGGCGCATTTTCAAATAATTTGTTTATCATTTTCATATAACAGCTGTTTTCGGGCTTTTCAAGACGGCTGTCATCACGCAGAATATCGTCGGCCGCTTCGCCTGTAATTTTAAGTATATCAAGGTCTGCATAAATATCTGCGATTTTAAGCTGCGGCAGACCGTGTTGCTTACTTCCGAAAAAGTCACCGGGACCACGGAGCTTTAGGTCTTCGTTAGCTATTTCAAATCCGTCTGCGGTTCGTACCATGGTGTCCATACGCTGTTTCGTATATTCGCTCTTGTTGTCGGTTACAAGAATACAGTGAGATTGCTCTGTGCCTCTGCCTACTCTGCCTCTTAGCTGATGGAGTTGTGACAGCCCGAACTGCTCGGCGTTTTCGATCACTATTACAACGGCATTCGGAACATCAACACCGACTTCTATTACCGATGTCGCAACAAGGACTTTCAGCTTATTGTCCTTGAAATCCTGCATTACTGCGTCCTTGTCTGCCTGCTTCATCTTTCCGTGAAGAAGTCCTGTCGGAACATTGGCAAGGCAGGTATTTTGAAGCGAATTTATATATTCTGTCGCCGCCGCTTTTTCGGATACACCTTCTTCGATAAGCGGGCAGACAATGTACGCCTGAAAACCGTTGTTGACGTATTTAAGAATGAATTTATACAGTCTTTCACGGTAGCTTGTATCCACAGCGTATGTCCTTACAGGCAGTCTGCCTTTCGGCATCTCATCAAGTATTGAGATATCGAGGTCGCCGTAGATTATCATTCCGAGCGTGCGTGGAATAGGCGTAGCTGACATTACGAGAACGTGAGGCTCGTTGCCTTTAGAACCGAGCGCCGCACGCTGTTCCACACCGAATCTGTGCTGTTCGTCTGTAATAACAAGTCCGAGAGAGCTGAACCTTGTGCTTTTCTGAATAAGCGCCTGAGTACCGACGGCAATGTCAATCTGCCCGTCGGATATAAGCTGTCTTATCTGCTTTTTCTGAGCAGGTGTCTGTGAGCCTGTAAGCAGAGCAATAGTCACTCCGAGCGGAGCTAAGAACTTGTGAAGCGTGTCATAGTGCTGTTTTGCAAGTATCTCGGTAGGCGCCATAAGAGTTGACTGGTAGCCGTTAAGATAGGCAAAATATGCCGCTCCTGCCGCTACGGCAGTCTTACCCGAACCGACATCACCTTGTAACAGCCTGTTCATCGGCACCGATTTCTGCATATCGGTGCAACAGTCTGAAATAGCACGTTTCTGCGCTCCGGTCAGCTCAAAAGGCAGAGAAGAGTAGTAAGCTTCTACGCTTTTGTCCTGCATTGTCGCACCTGAAAGCCGTTTGTTGCGGTTTTTCATTGATTTCAGTCCGAGCTGTAAAAGAAAAAGCTCTTCAAATGTAAGGCGGTATTTAGCCTTGTCGTACTGTTCTTTATTTTCCGGGAAATGAATCCACCTGAGAGCGGTATCGTAAGCAATGAGGTCATATTTTTCTCTCATACTCTCAGACAGATGATCCTCGTAGGTAAAGTCACTGAGTACGTTTTTTATACAGTTTGACATTATGCCCTGTGATATTCCTGTTGTAAGGTTGTAGCGGGGCATAAGCTTGTTCGGCTCTGATGAATCAATAAAAACAGGCGAGTTCATTTCCTTTCTGAGAAAATCACCCGCCACTTTGCCATAAAAGCAATATTCATTGTCGAGCTTAAGCCTTGTGAAAGAATAGTCGCTGTTGAAGAACGTTATAAGCATATCGCCTGTGCCGTCACTGACTAATACTTTGAATATATTTATCCTGCCGTAATACGGCGGAAATTTCTTTGTAACGAATGCTTTAACAACGTGGTTTTCACCGTCGTTCATAAGTTCGGATATAGCAGTCGTTTCATTGAAGTCGATATATCCTCTCGGATAATGCTCGGCAAGCTGTAAAGCCGTTGTTATGCCGAGCTTTTCGAGGAGCTTTGCTCTTTTTTCGCCGACGCCCTTGATATAACAGACAGGGGAGTCGGGGCTTTTTTTTATTTCGTTCATAAAATTATTCTACTGATACCAGGTAGTAATATACAGGCTGTCCGCCGTTTACAAGTACAATCTCGATATCGTCGCTTATCTTGGCTCTGAGCGCTTCAAAAGCCGCCTGAGCGGTTTCGTCTGTCACGTCGCTGCCGTAAATTACCGTAATATAGGACGAGCCTGAACGGATAAGCTTCTTTGTAATCTTGATAAGCGCTTTTGTAACATCCTTTTCAACAAATGCAAGCTTGCCGTTTTCCATGGCGAGTATTTCGCCCTTCTTTATCTGCTTGCCCTCAAAGTCGCTGTCACGGACAGCGAATGTAATCGAGCCTGAACCTACGTTATCAAGCGCCTTTGTCATATTCGCACCGTTTGTTCTGAAATCGTTGCTTTCATCAAAGGCGAGCATAGCGGTGATACCCTGAGGGATCGTTCTTGTCTGTAAAACTATAACGTTTCTGTCGGTCAGCTTTACAGCCTGCTCAGCCGCCATTATTATGTTCTTGTTGTTGGGAAGAACGAAGATATTTCTTGCAGGGGTTGCGTTGATAGCCTCGAGAATATCTTCTGTCGAGGGGTTCATAGTCTGACCGCCTCTTACTATAACGTCAACGCCGAGATCCTTGAACAGGTCTTCAAGTCCGGCACCCGATGTAACGGAAACAAAGCCGAAATCCTTTGTAGGCTCTGCGGGAGCAAGCTTCTGCTTCTTCTGCATTTCTGCCTTTGCCGCCGCACCCTTGTGCTGTTCTTTCATATTCTCAATTTTGAGGTTTATGAGCGAGCCGTAAAGGATACCCTCTTCAAGCGCCTTGCCGGGATGCTCTGTATGAACGTGAACCTTTATGATGCTGTCATCATCAACGACAACAACACAGTCGCCGATTGATTCAAGAAATGCACGGAGCTTTGTTGCATCCTTGTTCACGTCGCTCTTCACAACGATAAATTCCGTACAATAGGTGAATTCTATATTGGTTTCAAAGGTACCTGCGGCATTTGTTACGACCGCTTTTTCCGTTACCGTTTCTTCCTTTGCGCCAACCATAACACCGTCGCAGATAACGGATGCCATACCCTTGAGGATAGTATAGTATCCCATACCGCCTGCGTCTACAACTCCTGCTTTTTTAAGAACGGGGAGCATTTCGGGGGTCTGATCGAGAGTTTCCTTTGCGGCTGTTGTAAGAACATCGAACAGTTCGGGGAAATCCTTGCACTGAGCGTCATTCGCCTTTTCTGCGGCAACTCTTGCAACAGTGAGGATAGTACCCTCAGTGGGCTTCATTACTGATTTATAGGCTGCCTCTGCACCTAATTTAAGTGCGTTGCAGTAGTCCTCTACATTTGCTTCATGCTTGCCTGCAAGACCTTTTGAAAGACCTCTGAATAAGAGGGAAAGGATAACACCTGAGTTACCTCTTGCACCTCTGAGCATAGCTGAAGCCGCCGTCTGCGCTACTGTTTCGACAGTTGCGCTGTCGCTGAGCATATTAAGTTCTGCAACGGCATTTCTTATGGTCATAGACATATTGGTGCCGGTGTCGCCGTCCGGAACGGGGAATACGTTCAGCTCGTCAACGTTTTCCTTATTATTGATTATATTGTTTGCACCTGAGATGATCGCATCTCTGAGAATTTTTCCGCTTAGCATTAGTCAGATACTCTCCTTGATATTATACTTTGACAGAATCGACGAAAACATTGACCTTATCTACCGTAAAGCCTGTTTCGTCTTCTACTGCAAATCTTACCTTATGGATGATGCTCTTTACTATCGTGGACACATTTACACCGTACATAACGGAAATATGCAGATCAATGTAAAGCTTATCGTTCTTATATTTTACCGTGACCCCTTTTTCTGAAAGGATAGTCTTGTCGGCAAATTTCTTTATGAATTTCAGAGGTACTTTTTCAATGAATGTCTGTTTTGCATCTACGGCATTCATTCCCACTATGCCAAAGCAATTGGTAACAGTTCCGCCGATAAGGGTGTAGAAGAACTGCTTTGAATAGGTAATCGTTCCTAAGTGGTTGTTTATCGTGATCATTTGTATAACCTCCTTATAAATCGGACTATATCATTATACTATATTTCACGGCAAATTTCAAGCGTTAATGCCAAATTACCGTTTAAGGATATAAATTCCGCAGTCGGTAGGACGGGCAATAAAGACGCTTTTGTATTTTTTCGACAGTGTGTTTTTTGCTTCAATAGCCTTGTTTTCATTTTCAAACACACCGAATACTACGCTTCCGCTGCCTGTCATTTCCGATATGACGGCTCCGCTTTCAAACAGGTCGTTTTTCATTTCTTCGATCCTGCTGTCGTGATAGATCTCAGTGAATACGTTGCTTATGAAGCCGGCACCGTCAGAAAGACTTCCGCAGACAATGCTGCTTACAAAATCGGCATAATGAGGATTTATCTCAGTCGGATTTTCATCATACTTTGCATAGGCTTCGGCTGTACTCAGCGTAAACCCGGGATAAATGCAGAGAAACACGCAGTCATGCTCGCATTCGGCGATTATCATATCGCCGTTTGTTATGCTGTACTGTGTTCCGCCTTTTATGCAGATAGGAACATCTGCACCGATTTTATCACCGACAGCACACAATGCTTCGGTATCGAGCTTTTTACCGAACAGCTCATTGAGTGCGACAAGCGTTCCTGCACCGTCGACTGACGAACCGCCCATTCCTCCCATCAGAGGAACGTGCTTTTCTATGTCTACCGAAATTTCCGCATTCATATCCGTTGCGTCAAAGAATGCTTTTGCGGCTTTCCATACGATGTTCTTTTCATCGCACGGAATGTCGGGGTTATTGCAGGTTATCCTGCAATCAAAACTGTCCGTACTCATAACGCTGACGGTTATATCGTCATAAATATCAACGCTTTGTGTCGCAATGTTGAGAGAATGTCTGCCGCTCGGCAGTCTGCCCGTTATATCTAGAAACAAATTAAGCTTTGCATACGCTCTTACTTGAATTTTCATTACAGTACACCGAGATCTTCAAGGAACAGTCTTATGCGCTCAAGCGCAGTCTTGATATGCTGGAGCGAATATGCATAGGATACACGGATGTAACCCTCTCCGCACTTGCCGAAAGCATCGCCGGGAACTACCGCAACTCTGTGCTTTTCAATCAGCTGTTCGCAGAACTCCTGTGATGTAAGACCTGTTTTCTTTATTGACGGGAAGATGTAGAATGCACCTTCAGGTTCAAAGCAATCAAGACCCATTTCGTTAAAGCCTTTTACGATAAGACGTCTTCTCATATCGTATTCGCCACGCATATATTCAATGTCTTTTTTGCAATCCTTAAGTGCTGTTACTGCGGCATACTGGCTCATTGTAGGCGAACACATTATTCCGTACTGGTGAATCTTCAGCATCTGAGTGACAATAGGAGCGGGAGCTGCGGCAAAACCGAGCCGCCAGCCTGTCATCGAAAACGCTTTTGAAAAACCGTTGATAAGAACGGTACGTTCTTTCATTCCGTCTATATCGACTATTGAGCAGTGTTCTTCATCGCCATAGGTAAGCTCTGAATATATCTCATCGGAAATAATGATTATATCTGTGCCTCTGATTACCTCCGCAATTGCTTCAAGGTCGGATCTTCTCATAACCGCACCTGTGGGATTGTTCGGGTAGGGAAGTACAAGAGCCTTTGTTTTCGGGGTTATATGCGCTTTCAGTGCTTCGGCGGTCAGCTTGAAGCCGTTTTCAACGCTTGTTTCTATAGCAACGGGTGTGCCGTTTGCAAGTGTTACGATAGGGCCGTAACAGACAAAGCTGGGCTGAGGGATAAGTACCTCATCGCCCGTATCAATGAGTGCTCTTATAGCAAGGTCTATTGCTTCCGAGCCGCCGACCGTTACAAGTATCTCGTGCAAGGGGTCGTAGCTGACGTGCAGCCTGTCGTTGATATAGTCGTTGATAGCAATGCGAAGGTCAGCAAGACCTGCGTTTGCGGTATAGTTTGTACGTCCTTTTTCAAGAACTCTGATAGCTTCTTTTCTTATTGCCCACGGTGTCTTGAAATCAGGCTCACCGACTGACAGTGATATAACATCATCATAGCTTGCGGCTATGTCAAAAAACTTTCTTATACCCGAAAACTGCAGATCCTGCACCTTTCGGGAAAGTATATTTTCATAATCCATCACGGAGATACCAAACTCCTTTCGTCCGTGTTTTTTAAGAACATCTTGTCTTTTTCCTTATATCTGTGCAGAATGAAATGCGTTGTTGTGCTGAGAACGCCGCCTAAAGGCGCTAATCTGTCCGTTACGAACATAGCTACATCACGCAGGTTTGTACCCTTGATAGTTACGGCAAGGTCATAACCGCCGCTCATAAGGTATACCGATGAAACCTCATCATACTGAGCGATAACTGCCGCTACATCATCATAACCGCACTGTATTTCGGGGGAAACTCTGACTTCGATAAAGGCACAGACGGAGTTTCTGTCGAATTCTTCTTCGTTGATGATCGCGGTATAGCCGATTATCATTCCGCTCTTTTCAAGCTCCGCTATCATCGCCGCCACATCGTCAGCCGAGGTATCAAGCATCGCCGCCAGCTGTTCGTTTGAAAGTCTGGCGTCCTGTCTTAAAAGGTCAACAAGCTTTTCTTTCTTTGTCATAATCTTATCCTCCGAATTATTTTATGCTTATAAATGTGGGATTACGTTTCTTGAAAAATGCAAGTTCTGTAAAGCCCACACTTCTTGCGAGTTCTATAGCCTCCGGAATACCTTTTCCGAGGTCTTGCGTGCAATGTGCGTCCGAGCCTACAGTAAGTATCTTACCGTCAAGCTCTTTATAAAGTCTTACATAGTATTCATCTGGCAGCGTAAGACCTATCTTCTGTCTGAGCCCGCTTGAATTGATCTCGATGCCTATATCGTTTTTGATAAGGGCAGAGAATATTTCCTTGATTATCGGAAGATAACGGCTCATATCTATATAAAGTCCGGATTCGCCTACAATATAGCGCAGTGGGTATGTAAGATGACCGAGTACGTCAAATTCGCCCCACCGAGCCATTTCGAGCATTTCTTCAAAGTACAGCTTCATTATCATTTCGGGCTGTACCTCATTATAATCAAGAAGATAGAAATCTTCCCAGCCGTTGCACATATGAAGCGAGCCGATTATAAAGTCATAATCATAGCTTGACAGCATTCTTTTTGTAAGCTCCATATCCTGTAAAGGCTGACCCAGCTCCACACCGTATGCCATATTTATCTTATCCGCATACTTTTTAATAATGGCGGGAGAGATCTCCGACGCTCGTTTTACAGGTTCTTCATAGAGGTATTCCTCATCGTAGAATTTATTTATTTCAAGGTGATCTGTGAGCGAGTAATATCTGATACCAAGCTCTGTCGCTCGTCTGACCATTTCTTCCGGATCGTTACTGCCGTCGGGCGACAGATTTGAGTGATTGTGTACGTCCATCAGAATTTCTGATTCGTTCATATTTGCTACCTTCCTTTTGCGGTTGTTCTATATCTATACATATTTTATTTTACCACAAACAAAGCTGTTTGTCTATTGTAATATTCAAATTAATTGTGAAGATTGCAAAAAAATACCGAGGAAATAAATTCCCCGGTAAGATTTTATTTGTCATTGTCAAGATTGTTGTTGACACCGTATGAAAGCGTCAGCAGGCTGTCGCCCAAATGAACGTTTTCAACGATTATGTTTTTATGCTCAACGTTAATGTCGTAGTGCGAGAAGTTCCAGAACGATCTCACACCAAGCTCTGTAAGGCGGTCGACTATCTCCTTTGTAACCGATTTCGGTATACAAAGAACAGCAACCTCCGGCTTATTTTCATGGCAGAACTTTTCAAGATCGTCAATATCGGTTATTGTCAGCTTTCCGAGAGGATTTCCGACTATTTTCTTGTTGGAGTCGAATATACCGATAAGACTGCATCCGCTTTTTTCAAAGTTAATGTGAACGGCAAGTGCAGTGCCGAGATTGCCCGCACCGATAAGAATCGTTTTTCTGTGCTTGTCAACACCGAGAATACGACCTATCTCCTTTCGCAGTTCGGAAACATTGTAGCCGTAGCCCTGTTGCCCGAAGCCGCCGAAGCAATTAAGATCCTGTCTTATCTGTGATGCGGTAAGGTGCATTCTCTCCGATAATTCTCTTGAAGAAATCTTGGAGATCTGCTGATCCTCCAGTTCGCCGAGAAAGCGGTAGTAGCGGGGAAGTCTGCGTATTACTGAGTTAGATATGTTGATGCTTTTCGACAAGATACTGCCTCCTTACAGTTTTTTATTGAGATCAGAGCGTTGCTTTAAGTCTGTTGTTGATTTCAAGCAGGAAGTCCTCTGTGTTTACCTTTCTCTTGTTGTCAAGATTTGAAAGTACATAGAGGTCACCGGTCATAACACCGTCTTCAATCGTCTTTATAGTAGCCTTTTCGAGCTTATCTGCAAAGTCGGAAAGCTCCTTGTTGCCGTCGAGCTCGCCGCGTTTTCTTAATGCACCTGTCCACGCAAACAGGGTAGCTACGGAGTTCGTTGAGGTTTCCTCGCCCTTTAAGTGCTTGTAGTAGTGACGTGTTACCGTGCCGTGTGCGGCTTCATACTCGTAAACGCCTGTGGGAGAAACAAGCACTGACGTCATCATACCGAGGCTTCCGAAAGCTGTTGCTACCATATCGGACATTACATCGCCGTCATAGTTCTTGCAAGCCCAGATATATCCGCCCTCAGAACGTACAACTCTTGCTACAGCGTCATCAATCAGTGTATAGAAGTATGTGATACCTGCGGCATCAAACTTTTCCTTGTATTCATTATCGAATATTTCCTGGAAAATATCCTTGAATGTATGGTCATACTTCTTGGAAATAGTATCCTTGGTCGCAAACCAGAGATCCTGCTTTGTGTCGAGAGCAAAGTTGAAGCAGGCTCTTGCGAAGCTGGCGATACTTGCGTTTATGTTGTGAAGTCCCTGAATGATACCGTCAGAACCGCTGAACTTGTGGATAAGCTGTCTTGTTTCGTTTCCGTCCTTATCGGTCACAACAAGCTCTGCTGTACTGCCGTCGGCAACCTTCATCTCGGAGTTTTTGTAAACATCGCCGTAAGCGTGACGTGCAATGGTTATCGGCTTTTTCCAGCCGGGCAGCAGAGGAGTGATACCCTTTACGATAATGGGGGCTCTGAATACGGTACCGTCAAGGATAGCACGGATAGTGCCGTTGGGCGACTTCCACATTTCCTTTAAGTTGTATTCTGTCATTCTCTGTGCGTTGGGAGTGATTGTTGCACACTTTACCGCTACACCGTATTTCTTTGTAGCGTTTGCGGAATCAATCGTTACCTGATCGTTTGTTTCATTTCTGTGAACAAGACCGAGATCATAATAATCTGTCTTTAAGTCAACATACGGGCAGATAAGTATATCCTTGATCATCTTCCAGATAATTCTGGTCATTTCGTCGCCGTCCATCTCAACGATGGGGGTGGTCATCTGAATCTTTGCCATTATAGCCGTTCCTTTCGATATTACTTGTTGTGCTTTGTGTAGTTAAGCAGACCGCCTGCGAGCATCATACCCTTGCCACGCTCGGATAATTCGCAGGTAACCTTGTATTCTGTACCCTTTGTTATATTCTTGACGGTTATCTCAGTACCGTTTTCTATAGCATTCCTTATGCCGGGAAGCTCAAGAACATCGTCACGGTCGATCTTGTCATAATCAGCCTCGTCTACAAAGCACAGAGGAAGAATACCGTTGTTGATAAGGTTCTGTCTGTGGATACGGGCAAACGATTTGCAGATTATAGCCTTTACGCCGAGATAAAGAGGAGCAAGTGCGGCGTGTTCTCTTGAAGAACCCTGACCGTAGTTTGCACCGCCGACGATAATGCTCTTGCCAAGCTCCTTTGCTCTTGTCGGGAATGTTTCATCGCATACTGTAAAGCAGTATTCCGAAATCGCAGGTATGTTTGAACGCAGAGGTAATATCTTTGCGCCTGCAGGCATAATATGGTCTGTGGTGATGTTGTCGCTGACCTTGAGTGAAACCTCGGCTTTTATATCTTCTGCCAGAGGAACGTTTATAGGGAAGGGCTTTATGTTCGGTCCTCTGAGAACCTCAACATCGGGAGCTTCCTCAGGTGAAGCGGGAGGAACTACCATATTGTCGTTTATAAGGAACTTTTCGGGCATTACATAGGGAGGCATATCTCCTGCAAGTCTGGGATCTGTGAATACGCCCGTGAGCGCCGAGATTGCGGCTGTTTCGGGAGATACAAGATAGATCTGACCGTCCTTTGTTCCGCTTCTGCCTAAGAAGTTTCTGTTGAAGGTACGCAGAGAGATTCCCTTTGAGTTGGGCGACTGACCCATACCTATGCACGGACCGCAGGCACTTTCAAGTATTCTTGCACCTGCACCGATAAGAATTGATAATGCGCCGCAGTCTGCAAGCATATTGAATACCTGCTTTGAGCCGGGAGCTATTGAAAGGCTTACATCGGGATGTACCGTCTTGCCCTTTAATATATGAGCAACCTTGAGCATATCCTGTAATGAGGAGTTGGTACATGATCCGATACATACCTGATCTATCTTGATTGCACCGATTTCTTTTACGGTTTTTACGTTGTCGGGGCTGTGAGGACAAGCTGCCATAGGAACAAGCTCGGAGAGATCGATGTTGATTTCTTCATCGTATACGGCATCGGGATCTGCACTGAGAGCAACGAAGTCTTCTTCACGATCCTGTGCCTTTAAGAAAGCAAGAGTTGTTTCATCGGAGGGGAATATAGATGTTGTAGCACCAAGCTCCGCACCCATGTTCGTGATAGTTGCACGTTCGGGAACGCTGAGGCTCTTAACGCCTTCGCCGCAGTATTCGATGACCTTGCCAACGCCGCCCTTTACGGACATTATCTGAAGTACCTTTAAGATTACATCCTTTGCGGAAACCCAGTCGTTCAGTTTTCCTGTGAGGTTTACCTTTACGACCTTGGGCATTGTTATGTAATATGCGCCGCCGCCCATTGCTACCGCAACGTCAAGACCGCCTGCACCCATAGCGAGCATACCTATACCGCCGCCTGTGGGAGTATGGCTGTCAGAGCCGATAAGCGTCTTGCCGGGCTTGCCGAAACGCTCAAGGTGTACCTGGTGGCAGATGCCGTTACCGGGACGTGAGAAATAGATTCCGTGCTTCTTTGCAACACTGCCTATGTATCTGTGGTCATCGGCGTTTTCAAAGCCTGACTGGAGCGTGTTGTGGTCGATATAAGCGAGTGAAAGCTCTGTCTTTACTCTGTCGATACCCATAGCTTCAAACTGAAGATATGCCATTGTACCGGTAGCGTCCTGTGTCAGAGTCTGGTCGATACGCAGACCTATTTCAGTGCCTTTTATCATCTCACCGTCAATTATGTGGTTCTTGATGATTTTTTCGGTAAGGGTAAGTCCCTTGCTTTCGTTGTTTCCCATTTTTGTCCTCCTGAAAAAAAGATTACAGTTAATTATACATTATATTAAAGTAAAAGTCAAGAATCTGCAACTGTTTATGAAAGAATGAGTGCGTGAAATTGCAAAAAATATTTGTTAATGTTGCACAAGTGGCTGAACGGTTTATTATCGGATTTATAGAAATTCGTTCACAAAAGTGCAAATTGGGTGAAAACTGAGAAAATAAACCCGTTGCGGTTGACTTCATACACAGAGATATTGTATAATCTACTATGTATCCCGTGTTTCACGGGAGATTTTACGAGGCGTATTATATGCGAACCAAACAAATTACCCGAAAGGAAAACATATGTCCGTAAAAAAGAAAGTTGCATTTACTGCATTTGCTGCAGCTGTTTTGTTGATTGCGAGCGGTTGCGGTAAAGCTCTGGTGCTTGAAAATGAACCGTCCGGCACAGACCGGAATGATAATATAATAAGCGGCGCACCTGTCAGTAAAACTGTTATAAAGCCTGCCGAAGGCATACCTGAGCAGACAGGCTCGCATACTACTGCCACAGCGACCGCAACAACAAAAAAGAAAACAGAAACCTCACCGAATGAAGATTCATCCGCCTATGAGCCGTCTGTCGATACGTCTTATGACGAACCGCCCGTTCCCGATGAGGAGATTCCGTCTGTGGAAACTGTGACATCGGCTGCTACAACAAAAAAAGATGTGACTGTAACATCAAAAAAGAATGATAATGTTCCTGCCACCACCGATAATCTGCCTGTAAACAGCTATATGGCACTGAATTATAACGAGGTGAAGGGCGTATGGATATGGTATTCCGAATTGTACCCGATTCTTACCGGAAAAAGCGAATCACAGCTCAGAAGCGGTATAGGCGAGTATTACGATAATTGTCTTTCACTGGGCATCAATACGGTCTATGTTCATGTCCGTCCCTTCGGTGACGCAATATATAAATCCGACTATTTTCCGTGGTCAAAGTACTGCACGGGATATATCGGGGAAGATCCCGGCTATGATCCGCTCAAGGTTATGATAGACGAGGCGCACGCACGCGGTATTTCATTTCAAGCGTGGATCAATCCTTTGCGCTGCTATCAGGAAGATGACGCACCGAATGTAAGCACAACGTATAAAACGGGTCAGTGGTATGACACGAAGGACGGCGACTACATAGTCAAGGTCAATTCTTACTGGTGGCTCAATCCCGCATATAAAGAGGTAACCGACCTGATTGCAGACGGTGTGGCGGAGCTTGTTTCAAAATATGATGTTGACGGCGTTCATATAGACGATTATTTCTACCCCACAACGGAAGCGTATTTTGACAGCATTGCTTTCAACGCTTCATCATACAGCAGTTTATCTCAGTTCAGACTGGATAATTGCAGTCGTATGGTGTCGGGAATGTATAATGCTGTCAAGTCACACAATCCGACTGCATTATTTGGGGTCAGCGCACAAGGCAATGTTACAAACAACGAAACTCAGCTTTATGCTGATGTTGAGAAATGGTCAAAAGAGGACGGATATGTAGATTACATGGCTCCTCAGATTTATTACGGTTTTGATAACGGCGGTCAGCCGTTTGAACAGGTGGTCGAGCAGTGGGATAAAATGCTCGCCGGTACCGGAAAATCGCTTATACCCGGTCTTGCAGTGTACAAGATAGGCACTGAGGATGAATGGGCAGGAAGCGGGAGATATGAATGGCAAAACGATAAGGAAATAATAAAAAGACAGATTATAAAATCGCAGGAAACGTCGAATTACGGCGGCGTTATACTTTACAGCTATCAGTTTATTTTTGAGCCGGACAGTGATGTAAAGCAGGCGGTAAACAAGGAGATTACAGCGTTTAAACCGCTCCTTACGCAATAATTGCCGTGATATCGGAAGGAAGAGCAGAAGATGAGAAATAAATTTATCAGAATAATGGCAGGAGTGCTGTCGGCTTTTATGCTTTTGTCGCAGTTCAGCGCCGTTGCCGAGGAAAGCGCAAGCGACAACACGGCTTCGTCTGCTGAAACAACTGAGCAGTCAAAGAAAACCACTCCGCAGGTGTCTGAATCAAAATTCACGTTGTCGGACGCACTCAAGGCAACTGTGGTAAACCTCGGTGATTTTGAGGCTGAGAAGTTCAGCGAGAAGTTTTCAGCTAAGCTTGATACGCTTATCGGCTATGGAATGAACGGAATATACATAAACCCATACGCAAAAGATGTTTCATATTATTCTACAAATATGAACAAAAGTGGAGACAGGCTTGAAAAAGCGCTTGATATTGCCACTAAAAAGGGTATGCAGAGATTTGTGTACCTTGATGTGAACAGAACGATGTCGGCTTGTCCCGAGGGCGAGGACAAGTATGATTATCTTGTCAGCGAAGCTCACAAATTTGCGCTGAGATACAGGTGCAACGGTATAATTCTTACCGGTTTTTACGGATCAAACACCAATGCCGTTTATGACGAATATATGAAGAACGGCTCGGGTATCGGCTATAAGAACTGGCTTTATGACAGCGTGGAATATAAATTCACGACGGTAAGCGATGTTATTCATATGTCTGATAATTCTGTAGCGGTAGGTCTTGACGCAAAGGATATATGGGCAAACTCGTCGAAAAACGAAAACGGCAGCGATACCTCGGCAAAGTATTCCGCTTATTATAACGGCTATGCGGATACAAAGGCATTTGCCGAAAAAGGTCTTGCGGATTTTATCGTAGTCAATGCGTCCGGCTCTCTTGATGACGAAACGCTGGCGTTTGACAATGTCTGCTCGTGGTGGAGCGATGTTGCAAAAAAAGCCGATATACCATTTTATGTTGTTCATCATAATGAAAAAATAGGCACGGATGAAGCAGGATGGAGCGTTGAGGATCAGCTTCTCAAACAGCTTGCAAAAGCAGATGAACTTGATAATTATTCGGGCAGTGTTTTCTATTCGGAAAAATCGCTCGAAGAAAACCCGATGGGTACAACCGACACTCTTACAAAGTATTTTAACGAACAGATAAACGTTGACAGCCTTTTTGAAGATCTTGAAATGACATCGCCGTACTATACAAGCTATTCTACCGACGATACTTCCGTTGCGTTCATGGGTACTTTTGACGAGAACTTTGATGTATATTTCGACGGCGAAAAATTATCGCTTAACGAAGCCGGTAATTTCTACTTTGAAAAACAGCTCGATGTCGGAATGAACACATTTGTGATAACTCATAAGGGAAAGACGATATATTATAATATTGAGCGAACCATCAATGTACTTAAATCAATCGGCAGTTCGATATCTGAAGGCAAAACGCTTAACGTTGACGGCGGTATGTCGGTATCTGTACTTGCGGTTGCGTACAAAGGTTCATATGCCACTGCGACTCTCGGGGGTACGACTGTCGAACTTACCGAGAATGCTAAGTCAGATGCAGTCGACATTAACTCTTCCTATGCGGCGTTTACCGGCAAGATTACCGTCCCCGAAGGTATTGTCGATGAAGAACAGTATCTCGGAAACATAGAGATTTCCGCTTCTTATGCGGGTTATTCACGCACATACATAGGTGCGGAAGTAATAGTCAATGCTGTCAAGCTACCCGATAAGAATGTCGAAGTTATAGACGAAATACCTGCAGATCAGAGTTCTTTCGGAAACGGAGAAGTTGTCGGAAAACTCTCCGCTGCGGTTTCGGACGATACGGAAGTTAATTACGTAAAGCTGAACAAGAACTTTGCCTATATCTATGACGGAACCAACACCGACTCTGTAAATCCTCCGAATGTCGGACAGTTACCGGAAGGCACTCTTGATTATTACAAGAGTGAATGGGATGAATACTATGTTACCGATTCCGGCAAACGTTTTCTCAAAGAGGACGCAGATCTTGTCAGCGGTTACGGAATGGGTTCAAATCCGCTCGTTGTCAATGCAATAGGTAACGTCGGCGGCGATTCCTTCATTCAGATGTCACTGGAAGACCGCTCATCGTTTACGGTAACTCCTGTTGGAAACGACTATTATACGGGCGTAGACGGTGATTTCAATCTTGATGATTTTACGGCAGACTATATATATATTACATTTGATAATATCACTTCGGTAACGGCTCTGCCTGATTTCAACAACTGTACTGTGTTCAGTGCCGGTGAGTGGAAACAGGTTGAAGTGGACGGCGTGATGAAATTCAGACTGATACTGAAGCTCCGTCAGCCCGGTGTGTATGCCGGAAACAGCGCTACCTATGACAGCGACGGTAATCTCATGTTCAAGTTTGAAATCCTCACAAATGACATAACTAATATGACGGTAGTAATTGATCCGGGTCACGGCGTATCTGAGTACGGTTATGACGATCCCGGTGCGATAGGTCATATTGAAGAAGCCGGTGCAAATCTTGCTGTCGCAAAACTTGTAGAATCAAAGCTCAAGGCTCTCGGCGTGAATGTTGTAAGACTGAAAACAGAGAGTGAGTTCTATGATACAAAGCGCAGACCTTACTATGCCCGTGATTACGGTTGCGATCTGTATATTGCAATCCATTCAAACAAGGCAGGCTCGGAAAGCCCGAGAGGAACAGAGTGCTATTATTATACATCGTACTCGCAGCCGCTCGCCGAGTCGCTTACAAGGCACGTTTCGTCATATTTCAGCAATAATGTTTATTCTGACGGAGCAAATTGCAACAGAGGCGCTCAGTACAGCTATATGTGGACGACAAAGCAGCAGGATTTCCCGTCGGTACTTATAGAAATGGGATTTGTAAGTAACTATGAAGACGCTATGGCTCTTGCAAGCAGCTCGGATCAGGAAGGCATAGCACAGAGCATAGTTGACGGTATAAAGGAATACGTAACAAGAAGCGGAGTTTCTTCGTATTGACAATTGTAAATGCGGCAGGCTGTGTGCCTGCCGCATTTTATGTTATGTGTTTTCTTTTTTATGAAAGGAGCAAAAAAATACTTGCAATTTACGCTCGTCTTTGATATAATATTAATGTACTATGCAAAGGGCTGTGTTGCCCGGTGCAAATCTAATTTTAAAAAAAGAAATGGGGACTTCCAATGCCAGCAAATATAGTTGTAGGAACTCAGTGGGGCGATGAAGGTAAGGGTAAGATCATTGATATTATCGCTTCAAGAGCCGATGTAGTAGTCCGTTCACAGGGCGGTAACAACGCAGGTCATACAGTAGTAAACGACGGACAGACTTATAAGCTTCATCTTATTCCTTCAGGCATTCTTTATAAAAACACTACCTGCCTTATCGGTGCAGGCGTAGTTCTTGATCCTAAGGATCTTTTAGGTGAAATCGACAGCCTTTCATCCAGAGGCGTTTCTTTCGACAACCTCAAGATAGACCCCAGAGCGCACGTTGTTATGCCATGGCACATTACTCTTGACGGACTTTCAGAAAAATTCAGAGGCAACTCCGATATAGGTACTACAAAGCGCGGTATAGGTCCTTGCTATATGGATAAATACGAGCGTTGCGGTATCCGTGTTTATGACCTTGTTCACCCTGAAGTTTTCGCTGAGAAGGCAAGAATGACAGGTAAACTCAAGAACAAGATAATCACAGAAGTTTACGGCGGCGAGGCTCATGACATTGAAGCTATCATAAAGGAATACACAGAATACGGCAAGCGACTTGCAAAGTACGTTGACGATGTATCTGTCATCGTTTATGAAGCTGCAAAGGCAAACAAGACGATAATGTTCGAGGGTGCACAGGCTACACTCCTTGATATTGATTTCGGTACTTATCCTTACGTCACATCTTCGCATCCGCTTTCAGCAGGCGTCTGCGTTGGCACAGGTGTAGGTCCGATGATCATATCCAATATAATCGGTGTCGCAAAGGCTTATACTACACGAGTAGGTAAAGGTCCCTTCCCGACAGAGCTTAACGACGAAACAGGCGAAACAATCAGAAACAAGGGCGGCGAGTTCGGTACAACGACAGGCAGACCCAGAAGAACAGGCTGGTTCGATGCTGTTATAGTACGTCATTCGGTAAGAGTAAACGGACTTTCTTCACTTGCTATTAACAAGCTTGATACACTCGGCGGTATAGGCGATCTTAAGGTATGCGTTGCCTACAAGAAGCCTGACGGTACTGTCGTTGAGAATTTCCCTGCAGCACTTGAAGAACTTGCAGACTGCACGCCTGTTTACGAAACTCTCAAGGGCTTTGACGATGATATTTCTGCTTGCCGTAGTTTTGACGAACTGCCCGATGCTTGCAAGAAGTATATCGAAAGACTTGAAGAGCTCTGCGATTGCCATATTTCTATGGTCGGCGTCGGACCTGACAGAGAGCAGATCATCGAAAGATAACAAAACTGTAGGACGTGTTTGATTGAATATCCTTTTTATCGGAGATGTTGTAGGGCAGAAGTCCTGTGCAAATCTCAGAGAAAAATTACCTTTGCTCAAGAGAGAGTATAATATAAACACCGTTATCGTAAACGGAGAAAACTCCGCCGACGGAAACGGCATAACGCCTGTAACGGCAAAATACCTGCTTGACAGCGGTGCCGACTGTGTAACTACCGGCAATCATTGTTTCAGACGGAAAGAAATGGACGCTTTTTACGAAACATCGGACATAGTGATCCGTCCTGCAAATTTTCCGGACGAGGTGGTCGGCAAAGGATACACGATACTTGATCGCGGCAGATGCTCAATATGCGTAATAAATCTTATGGGCGTCGTGTTTATGCAGAACCTTGAAAATCCTTTTAACTGCATTGACAGGATATTGAATGAGGTAAAATCAAAGGTAATAATCGTTGACTTCCATGCGGAGGCAACATCAGAGAAAAGAGCGCTCGGTCACTATCTTACCGGTAGGGTTTCTGCTGTGCTTGGTACTCACACTCACGTTCAGACAGCCGATGAAGAGATTCTCGGCGGTCATACAGGATATATCACTGATGTCGGCATGACCGGTGTTACCGATTCGGTTCTCGGCATCAAAAAAGATATTATTATAAATAATATGATAACCGGCTATCCGCAAAGATATGAATATGCAGAAGGCAGATATTATATCTGCGGTGCGGTTGTTTCGGTTGACGAGAAAACAGGTATCTGTACTTCTATAAAGAGAATCAGATACTGAATATAAATTACCGGGAGGTTTAAAATGGAAGTAGTAAAAGTTTCAGCAAAATCCGTTCCTAAGTCGGTTGCAGGCGCAATAGCAGCAGTTATCCGTGAAAACGGCGAAGTTGAAGTTCAGGCTGTTGGCGCAGGTGCTTCTAATCAGGCAGTAAAAGCTATAGCAATATCAAGAAGCTATATGGCACTGTCCGGCGTTGATCTTGTGTGCATTCCTGCTTTCACTACCGTAAGCATTGACGGTGAGGAGCGCACAGCAATGAAGTTTATCGTTGAATGCCGATAAGCTTGTATTTATGGTAATTTAAGAGGAGAATTGTTCCGGCAGTTCCGGCACCGCTCTGATGTTTTGTCGTCAGGGCGGATTTTTTTGTATATATACTTCTTACAGGCAGAAAATATAATTATAAAAAACGGAGGTATATATGACAGATATTGTAATAATAGATCGACATGAATCCTTATCATTGCTTGCGGCTGAAATTCTGTCGCATTCGTTTGAAATACGTTATTGCAGTGATAAGTCGCTTTACAAAACCGGAAAAGGGAAGATACTTAATATCTGGCGGACCGACAGATTGAACGGAATGGCATCGGAGAAATCTATAATCGTACTCGGTGAAACCTGTGTTTCTGTGCCCCGGATAATGCCGGACAGTACCGTTATTATCGCAAATGCCATGAATAAAGAACAGATGTCAGTATTGACAAACGTTACCGGTAATGTAATCACCTGTGGAAATCTCATAATGGATACAGTGTCATATACAAGTGTTACCGATGACACGGTAACTGTTTCATTCGGCAGGACTTTTTCAACATTATCCGGCAAAGAAATCCAGCCGTTTGAAAAACCTGTTTACCGCTATAATGATGAAAGCGTATATTCCGTGCTTGCCGTCACGGCTTTGCGTGTGTTACTTGATGACTGCGGATTCTGATTCGTCACTTTTAAGGCTGATATAAAATATACACGATATACTTGTATTTTTTTTGCGCCTGGTGTATAATGTATATAATAGCATTATAGTAGTGTAGTGTGCCTTTTGGCACATTTGTGATCAATAACTTGTAACGCGGCACTTGTTTGCTTGCGGGAAAGGTGTATTATTATGGATAAAAAAACAAATCGTACAGGTGCAAGTCTGAGAATATCAAACGACGTACTTACAAAAATAGCAGAAGTTGCCGCTACCGAAATCAGAGGTGTTGCGTCTGAAGGCGAACATCTTGTTGTAAGCGACAAGAATATGGCACAGATCACAGGTAAAATTATGACTCCTTCTCCGGTAAAGGCAGTGCTTAAAAATGACGCTGTTGAAGTAACGGTCAATATCGTTGTGTTGCAGGGCTTTAAAGCTGAAAACGTTGCTCAGTCGGTTCAGGAGAGTGTGAAGTCTGCTATACAGAATATGGCAGGTATCTCCGTATCTAAGGTCAATGTAAAAATTGCTGATATTATGCTTTCAAAATCAGCTGAATAAATAAAGGAAAATTAATTAAATGGCAGAAAGAAAACTTACACGTCACGAAATGAGAGAGGCGGCATTGCTGATTCTCTTCCAGAGAAAACTTAACCCGGAAACGCTTGATGAGCTTCTTGAGGACTGCAAGGAATCGTTTGAGTTTGAATATAACTCTCAGTCGGTGAAGCTTGCAAACGGAGTTGAAGAACACGAGGATGAACTGAATGCAATAATCGAGAGTTATTCGCCTTCCAGAAAACTCGACAGAATTTCCTACATAAACCTTGCTATTATGAAGATAGCTGTTTATGAGATGAAGTACTGTCCGTCTGTTCCTGATAAAGTAGCTATAAATGAGGCAATAGAATTTGCCAAGAAATATACAGACAAGGCAGACGTGCGTTTTATAAACGGCGTACTCAATTCGTATTATAAGGACAGCCTTAACAATAAGGAACAGCCTGATGCCTGATTTTTTCACCGTAACCGTATCTCAGGTTACAAGGCGGCTTTCGATGATAGTAAAAGGCGATAAGGCTCTTTCTGATGTATATGTTGCAGGGGAGATATCAAATTTTACTTTGCACAAAGCATCCGGTCATATGTATTTCACTTTGAAAGACGAAATATCGTCAATTAAGTGCGTTATGTTCGCAGGCAAAGCCGCAGGGCTTACATTTATGCCGTACAGCGGTCAGAGCGTGATCGTCCGCGGCGGCGTGAATGTATATGAGCGTGACGGCGCAAATCAGATATATGTAAGCGAGATCATCGAAAAAGGTCAGGGTGAACTTGCGATTGCCTTTGAAAAGGCAAAACGTGAGCTTGAAGCCGGAGGATATTTTGACAAGAAGCGACCGATCCCGAAACAACCGAAAAAGGTCTGTCTTATAACAGCTGAAAAAGGTGCGGCATTACAGGATATGCTCAATATCATTGCAAGGCGCAGACCGATACTTGAGGTCGTGCTTATCCCTGCGACTGTACAGGGCGCATATGCGCCTGCAACGCTTATAAACGGCATTGAGGCGGCACAGACGACAGGCGCAGATCTGATCATAGTAGGCAGGGGCGGAGGCTCGGCAGAGGACTTGTCGTGCTTTAATGATATCGGATACGCAAAAGCATTGTATAACAGTGAAATACCGACAATATCGGCGGTAGGACACGAAACGGATTTCACAATATCGGATTTTGTCGCGGATCTGCGTGCGCCCACACCGTCAGCGGCTGCTGAAATCGCCACATCGGTTACCTGTGATGATCTGAGCGAACATATAGAGCTGACTTATGACAGGCTTAGTGACATTGTACATTCTCAGATAGAGGGGTACGAACAGCTTATTGACAGCTATCAGAGGCACATAGCGGCATACAGCCCCATTAAGCGCCTTGAAAGATTGCTAAGGGAGCTTGAATTGCTCGACAACAGAGTCAAGGCATCTGTAACAGGTCATATCCGCAGTAACGAGGCGCTTATTGAAAGCTATACGGACAAGATAGAGGCGCTAAGTCCGGTAAATGTACTAAGGCGTGGTTACAGTGCCGTTACCGTAAACGGCAGAAACGTAGGCAGTATCAATGATATGTCTGTCGGCGACAATGCGGAAATACAGATGTCTGACGGCATTGCAAAGGCAACAATAACAGAAATTGAAAAGAGCAGCGAGGTGCGTTTTAAATGAGTTTTGAAACAGCTATGAAAAGACTTGATGAGATATCGGTTCAGATGGAACAGCCGGATATCACGCTTGACAACTCAATGAAATGTTATAAAGAGGCGGTTGAGCTTATTGCATTCTGCCGCAAGTATATTGACGAAGCCAAGCTTACGGTACAGAAGCTGGAAGAGGCGTAATATGCAGATGAACCTGATCGGTACACCCAAAACCAAAGAAGAGTTTGACTTTATGTTCAAGGCATATTGTGTATATTTTGAGGAACAGCTGAAAGCTGTTTGTGATTCATTCTGTGAAAGCGGTGCAAAATACAGGGCGCTTTATGATGCGGCGGCATACAGCCTTGAGGCAGGCGGCAAGCGCATAAGACCCGTGCTTGCGTTTGAGATGTGCCGTGTATGCGGGGGAGATCCGTGTGACGCACTCCCTGCGGCGATCGCCATTGAGATGATACACACGTTTTCTCTTATACACGATGATCTGCCGTGCATGGATAATGATGATATAAGAAGAGGCAGACCAAGCTGTCACAAGGCTCACGGCGAGGCGGTAGCACTTCTTGCGGGTGACGTACTTACGGCATATGCGGGAAAGGTCATATGCGACAGCAACCTTTCTGCTGACAAGAAAGCCGCTATGATACAGGTGCTTTATGACAGAACCATCGGTATGATAGAAGGTCAGACAATTGATATAGACGGTAACTTTGATACGCTGGACGGACTTCTTTCAATGTATGAGATGAAGACCTCGGAACTGCTTACAGCCGCCTGTGTTATGGGATGTATAGCGGCGGGAGCGGATAAGGACAAGATATCCGCAGCAACTGCATACGCTCATGATCTGGGACTTGCATTTCAGATAGTGGATGACATACTTGATGTAACGTCTACTTCCGAAGAACTCGGCAAGCCTGTCGGAAGCGACGAAGAGCAGAACAAGACGACAAGCGTTACTTTACTCGGACTTGAAAAGGCAAAGGAGCTTGCAAAAAAGTATACTTGCGGTGCTGAAAAGGCGCTTACCGAGTTTGATGATACCGTATTTCTGAATAAACTGACGGATCTGCTTTTAAGCAGAAAGAAATGAAGAGGGTAGTTATACCCTGAGGAGTTCAATATAAATGAGAACTGATCAGATAAATGTAATTTTACTTATAGCGCTGATAAGCTGGGGCACGGCACAGATAATAAAGACATTCATACATTTTATCAAGACGAAAAGCTTCAAGGCTGAACGTCTTACAGGTGCCGGCGGTATGCCGTCTGCGCATTCTGCTACTGTCTGTGCTACTGCAATAACTACTTGCAGAGTATGCGGAATATGCTCGCCCGAATTTGCGCTTGCAATGATACTTGCAATGGTTGTAATGTATGACGCTATGGGCGTCAGACGTTCGGCAGGTCTTCAGGCAAAGGAAATCAACCGCTTAAGGCGTGTGGTAAACGAACTTGACGAAGAGTTTATGGATAAATTCGACGATAAGGTCGATGAGATAGAAGAAAAAAAGCCGGAGGAGATACATGAACTCAAGGAGTTCCTTGGTCATACTCCTCTTGAGGTGCTTTGCGGAGCTTTGCTCGGAATACTTATAGCTATGGCTGTACCGATACAGGTAGTCGGCTGATAATACATCAATCAGGTGAATAAAATTGATATTGAAAAACGATATGTCCACCGGGTATCTGAAGACACTTACCCCCGAACAGCGTAAAAAACTGTGCTCAGAGATTAGGCAGTTTCTTGTAAAAACGGTAACGGTAAACGGCGGTCATCTTGCGTCCAATCTCGGAACGGTCGAGCTTACGGTTGCAATGCACACTGTATTTGACTCTCCGAAGGATAAATTTATTTTTGATGTAGGTCACCAGTCCTACACACATAAGATAATAACAGGCAGAGCAGGGAAAATGAATACGTTGCGCTGTGAAGGTGGACTTTCAGGCTTTCCGAAAGCCGAAGAATCGGAACATGATGCTTTTATCGGCGGTCACAGCAGTATTTCTATTTCTGCGGCGCTCGGCATTGCAAAAGGTATGCAGTTAAACGGTGACGACCACAGCGTGGTTGCGGTTATCGGCGACGGCGCGTTTACCGGCGGCGAAGCATACGAGGGTATGAACAACGCAGGTAAAAGCGACTGTAATCTTATAGTTGTACTCAACGACAATGAGATGTCGATATCCAAAAACACCGGAGCGCTTGCGTTATATCTTGCGCAGATACGGTCAACAAGGAAGTATTACAGCACAAAGACTTCTGTCAAGAATGTACTTGACAAAACCCCTATAATAGGCAAGGGACTGGGTAAGGCGGCAAAAGGTACAAAGCAGTTGTTGAAATATGCAATTTACCACTCAAATCTGTTTGAGAATTTCGGTTTTAAATATCTCGGCCCTATTGACGGGCATAATCTCGATGAGCTTACAGAGGCGCTGATGGTTGCGAAGATGATGCACAAGCCGTGCCTTGTTCATATTTACACGAAAAAAGGAAAAGGCTATGCGCCTGCCGAAAACAATTCAGGCGAATATCACGGATTACCGCCAAAAAATCAATCCGGTAATGACGGCGAGTGCTTTACCGAAGTATTCGGAAAGACCCTTCTTTCGTTTGCCGAAAAGGATAATAATATATGCGCCGTGACCGCTGCAATGAAATACGGCACGGGGCTTCAGTACTTTTCAAAGGCTTTTCCCAAACGATTTTTTGACGTCGGAATTGCGGAACAGCACGCCGTGACTTTCTGTGCGGGACTTGCAAGTCAGGGCAAACTTCCTGTTTTCGCTGTATATTCGTCATTCTTACAGCGTTCGTATGACCAGCTTATACACGACTGTGCAATAGAGAACCGTCATATTGTGCTCGGAATTGACAGAGCGGGATTTGTCGGTGAGGACGGAGAAACACACCACGGTTTGTTTGACGTGGCTATGCTGTCAACTGTTCCTACAGCAACGCTTTATTCGCCGTGTGATACATCGGAGCTTTCTGTCTGTCTTGAGCAAGCACTGTACAGTGATACAGGTATATCGGCGGTAAGATATCCGCGCGGCTGTGAGCTTTCGCATTCCGATACCGATAAATACTGTGATTATAAATATATTTCAGGCGGAAATAAAAAGCTTGTTTTCGTATACGGTAGAATAGCCGCATATGCAAAAGATCTCAGCGATACTGCCGATATATTACAAGCAATAAAGATTTATCCCATATCTGATGAAATCATAAAAATATGCCTTGAGTATGATGAGATATATGTCTTTGAAGAGGGCGAAAGAGATGGCGGTATAGCACAGAAGCTCTGCACTGCATTAGTTATTGCAGGATATAAGGGTAAATTTTCTATAACTGCCGTTGACGGATTTATCCGTCACGCAAGCGTTGCAACACAACTTCGCAACGCAAAGCTTGACACTGACGGTATGAGAGAAATCATAGGAGGATAATATGCCAAAAAGACTGGATGTTTATCTTTCCGATAACAATATTGTAAAAAGCCGCAGTCTTGCCGCTACTCTGATAAAACAGGGAAGCGTTGAGGTAAACGGCAGGATATGCACAAAACCGTCATTTACGGTCGGTGATGGTGATAATGTAAAAATAATCGGTGAACTGCCTAAATATGTCGGCAGAGGCGGACTTAAACTTGAAAAGGCGCTGGCTCACTACAGACTGCATCTTGACGGCACTGTCTGCATTGATATCGGTGCATCTACAGGTGGATTTACCGATTGTATGCTCCAGAACGGTGCAGCGAAGGTATACTCTGTAGATGTAGGTACGGATCAGCTTGATGAAAAGCTCAGGAACGACAGCAGAGTAATTTCTATGGAAAAGACCGATATAAGAAACTGCGTCGGCACATTGCCGCAGGTTGACTTTATCAGCATTGATGTATCATTCATATCGCTGAAACTGGTACTTCCGTCCGCATTTGCGCTTCTTAAAGACGGCGGCGAGTGCGTGGCGCTTATTAAACCGCAGTTTGAAGCGGGAAAAGCGCATCTGAGCAAAAACGGCATAGTGCGTGACGCCAAGGTTCATAAGAAAGTCTGTGACGATATAGCGGAATTTGCATCAGCTGTGGGTTTTGAACGCAGCGAGATCATACCGTCCCCGATAACGGGCGGAGATGGCAATACCGAGTATCTGATATATTTAAAACGACTGAAAGCAGGTGATAGGCTTTGAAAGTAATGATATGCGCCAACCTTGATAAGGAGAGAAGCCGCAAGGCTGCTCTTGACGCTTGCTCAAAGCTTATTGACATAGGCTTTCAGCCACTTATCGAAAAGCAATACGAAAATGCTATAAAAGTAGACAAAGCGTTCTATTCTGAAACGGACAGGCTTGTAAATGAGTGCGATATGTTAATGACTATCGGTGGTGACGGTACTATTCTCAAATGGGGACAGAAAGCGGCAGTATGTGGCAAACCGTTGCTCGGAATAAACACCGGACGGCTCGGATTTATGACTTCTATTGAAAGTGATGAGCTTGAAACGCTTGAACGGCTCAGAACAGGCGACTACAATATCAGCAGAAGAATGCTCCTTGACATTGAGTATGAGGGTAAAGGTAATTTCAGCGCGATAAATGATGTCGTGTTCAGTAAGTGCCGTTACTCAAAGCTCCCTGAGTTTATCGTATCGGTAGAAGAATACGAAGTTACAAAGATAAGGGCAGACGGTATAATTTTCAGCACACCGGCAGGATCTACCGCCTACTCGCTGTCGGCAGGCGGTCCTATTATATCGCCGGACGCTCAGTGTATTGAGTTTACTCCGCTGTGTGCGCATTCTCTTTTCGGCAGACCGATGATATTTTCATCAAACTCAGAGATTACGGTACGCTTTTCCGCATATGAAAACAGCGGTGTTTCGCTGAGTATTGACGGAAATGACGATATGGACTTTAACGAGGGAGAAACGATAAAGATAAGACGTTCAAAGCGGGAGCTTTCGCTTATTGATATAAACGGAAGCAGTTTCTACAAAGCTGTACACAACAAGCTTATGCGTCCGCTTAAATAACACTGACAGGGGTGGTGATATTGTGAAAAAGAAAAGGCAGGCAGAGATACTGAGGATAATATCCACAAATGAGGTCGAAACGCAGGAGATGCTTCTCAATCTTCTCCGTGAGCGTGGTTATGACGTAACACAGGCTACCGTTTCGCGTGACATCAATGAGATGAACATTGAGAAAACCGTATCGGCAAACGGCGTAAACTGTTATGCTAAAGCTGAAAAGGTACATACAGTCAAGTTTCACAATATCATTTCGGAAGCTGTCGTCAGCATTGATTATGCTATGAATATTGTTTCGATAAAGTGTCACAGCGGACTTGCAAATGCGGCGTGTGCAGGACTTGATATGATGAATTTGTCATATGTTGTCGGCACTATCGCAGGCGATGATACTATTTTTGTATTGACGCGCACAGAGAGCGACGCAAGAATGCTGACGCGTCATCTGAAAGAATTGCTTTAAATAAGGAGGTCGGCGTTTTGCTAAGAGAATTGTCTATTGAAAATCTTGCTGTCATAGAAAAGGCGTCGATTGCCTTTGACGATAAGCTGAATGTATTTACGGGTGAAACAGGCGCAGGTAAGAGTATACTTATCGGCGGAATCAATGCCATACTCGGCGGCAGAGTGAGCAAGGACATTGTAAGAGCCGGGGCTGACAAGGCGGTTGTGACGGGTCTTTTCGATGACCTGCCGCAGACTGTCATTGATAAGCTTTCCGAAAACGGTTTTACTGCCGAGGATGAACTTTTATTACAGCGTGATATACATTCGGACGGGAAGAGTACAGCCAGAATAAACGGCAGAGCAACAACAGTGGCAATACTTCGTGATATAGCGTCTGAACTTATTGATATTCACGGACAGCACGATAACCGTCTGCTTATGGACAGCGATAATCAGCGTGAAATTCTCGATAATTACGGCAGAAACGGTGAACTCCTCAGAGAATACGGTGTAGCTTTCAAGGAGTTTTCTGCGCTGTCGCGTAAAATAAAGGAAGTCAGCCGCAAAAAGACCGAATCGCTTGAAAAGGCAGAGCTGCTCAGAGAACGGCTTGAAGAACTTGACAGATACAATTTCTCTGCCGATGAAGAAGAAACGATCAAGCAGAAGCTTGAACAACTGCGTAATGCCGAGTATATAAGCGAAAATCTGTATAATGCGCAGACGGCGATTTCGGGTGATGATGATACAGACGGTGCATATTCACTGCTTGAACATTGTCGTGACAGCGTTTTGTCACTCAGCGATACTATTCCTGAGCTTGAAAAGCTGTCGGAAAGAATATCGGATATGCTCATTGAGCTTGAAGATATAAGAGAGGAAATAGTACAGCGCATACCCGACGACGATGAAGATACGGCAGGTATGCTTAGCGTTTATGAAGAACGTTTGAGTGTGATATTAAGGCTTCGCAGAAAGTACGGCGCAGAGCTTTCCGAAATACTTGAAAATTCGGAAAAATGGCGCAACGAACTTTATGAAATAGACAACGGTGACGATATAATAGAAGAGCTTACCGAGAAGAAAAAAGAAGCGGGAGAGAAAGTAAAGCAACTAGCCGCAGAGCTTACAAAAAGCCGGAAAAAGGCGGCGGATGAACTTGCAAAGCGGATTTCTTCCGAGCTTGCATTTCTTGATATGCCTGATATAAGGCTTGTATTCGATATATCGCAGGATAAGGTCACGCTAAGCGGTATGGATAAGGTTGAAATTCTTATATCCGTAAATAAGGGGGAAGAGCTGAAACCGATGAGCAAAATAGCATCCGGCGGTGAGTTGTCACGAATTATGCTTGCCATAAAGAATGTACTTGCCGATACCGATAAACTGCATACAATGATATTTGACGAGATAGATACGGGTATCAGCGGCAGAGCTGCAACAAAGGTAGGAATAAAGCTTCACGAAGCGGCAAAGAACAGGCAGATACTCTGCGTCACACATCTTGCGCAGATAGCGGCTATGGCTGACACACAGCTTCTTATCAAAAAAACAAGCGATGATAAACGTACATATACAGCAGTCACAAAACTTGACTTTGACGGCAGAAAAAAGGAGATCGCAAGGATCATTTCGGGCGATGAAAATGATCCGATATCGCTTGAAAATGCTGAAATGCTGCTCACAAGAAAGAACAAAACGTAAAATTATATACACACAGTCCGGGGAGAACAAAACTTTCCGGACTGTTAGTCTGTCTATAAATCTCTATCGTTGATAAAAATGGGGTCGCAGGGGCGTAGCCCCCGTACAGGTCGTCAGCCATTTGCGCCACTGCATCTGTGCATTGACAGCCATTTG
>UQBC01000007.1 GCA_900539195.1 uncultured Oscillospiraceae bacterium | reverse complement strand
ATCTGATATTTTTCTTAGGAATTCTCTGTGAGCCAAGTCTCGCGGGTATCATTGCAACATATTTTTTATTCATTATTTTACGCCTTCCTTTTATGCAAATAAGTTTTAATACATCCAACTATTGATATTTTGTCAAGTGGCTCTGTTCGATTTCAAATGACAAAATAGTAGTATTTCTGGCAAATTTCACATTTTATCGCATTTTTAATTATATCATAACCCTGAAAAATTGTCAATATAAACTAATCTTAAAAGCTCTTTATTTGGAATTTATCATATAATCAAATAAGATAAGTACATATCCTTCTGTAAATGTGCAAAAGCAAAAAATAAACCCCGACTGGTTTCAGTCGGGGTTAGCATGGCGGAGAGGAAGGGATTCGAACCCTTGTGGGGTTGCCCCCAAACGGTTTTCAAGACCGCCTCGTTATGACCACTTCGATACCTCTCCGTATCGTGCTATGATATTATAGCACGGATTTTTAGTTTTGTCAACACTTTTTTCGGATTTTTTTAAAATTCCTGCATTTTTGTCCGTAATACTGCTTTCGGACTGAACGGCACTTAGTCAGAGCTTAATGTTACTGCCGAACATTTTAACAAAATCGGGAGCTTTTGCTTTAAAGCATTTTCCGTCAAGATAGGAAAGACAGCCGGCATCGGTAGTAAATTTAAACTGCAGCTCATAACTGCACAGCGCCTGATATTTGAAGCCATACTTTTTGTTCAGCTTGTTGTTCCCATATTTTCCGTCACCGAGCAGAGCGTGACCGATATACGCAAGGTGTGCTCTTATCTGATGCGTCCTGCCTGTGAGCAGGTCGACCTTTAACAGCGAGTTTTCGCCGTTGTACGCTATGACCTTGTACTTTGTCTTTATCGTGAGATTGCTTTTTGTCTTTTTGTCGCTGATTTTTACCGTGTTGGTGTCGCTGTTCTTTTCAAGATATGCGGTAAGCGTTGCGCTGTCGGGAGTTACTTTACCGCAGGCAATGCACAGATACAGCTTTGTAAGCTCTCTGTCCCTTATCTTCTGATTGAGTATTCTAAGCGATTCGGCATTTTTCGCCGCAATCACTATACCGCAGGTGTTGCGGTCTATGCGGTTGCACAGCGCCGGAGCAAACGAAAGCTCGTTTTCCGGATGATATTCGCCCTTGTGATAAAGATAGCTCTTGATGCGGTTTATAAGCGTGTCGCTGTCGCCGCTCTCGTCCTCGTGGACTACCATTCCGACGGGTTTATCCACAAGCAGAATGTTTTCGTCCTCGTAGACAATGTCTATCTTATCGCTTACACCCGTAAAATCATCGGGGTCCGACTTTGCTTTCGGAATCAGCATTTCATCGGGGATAAACAGCTTTATTATGTCATTTTCCGCAATATGAGTGTCGGGCTTGCATTTCTTGCCGTTTAGCTTTATGCAGTTCTTACGGGCAAGCTTGCAAATCTGCCCCTGCCCCAGCGGAAATGATTTAGACAAAAAGCGGTCAATACGCTGACCGCTGTCGTTTTTTGTAACCTTTATTTCTTTCATCGGTGGCTCACTTCTGTATTCTTGTAAAGCCGTACTGCGAGAAATGCTCTATCGCCTTGTTGAAGTAATCCCCCGAGCTCTGACAAGTCGTTGCAACATCGGCAAGCTTCGCTTTGGCTATTTCCCACTTTTCCTGCATTACCTCGTTATCGTCAGCTTCAAGCCAGAGCTGGTTTTCCCAGATACCGTATTTAAGATTGATTATATATGCTTTTTTCATACTTCTCCTTTTTATTCCTGCCGAATTTTTCGTTTCAGAAAAGCAGTTGAATACGGGAGGGGCAAGCCCACTCACCTGTAATTTTGACGGTTCGCCGTGATTACAGCTTTCCGCCCTTTGTTCCGCCGAGCTTGCCGCCTGTAAATCCGTCAAGAATGTTGGTATCAAAGCTGAATGTCAGCGCCTTGTTTTCACGTTCACGCTTTAATGCGAGCGAAATCATCTCGTCTAAAAGCTCGGAATACTTCACACCGACAGGCTCCCACAGATAGAACGCAAGGCTGCCCGGAATCGTGTTGATTTCATTCAGATAAACGTTGCCGTTGTCCATATCTATCATAAAGTCAATTCTTGACGTACCCGATGCGCCAAGACATCTGAACGCCTTTACCGCAAGGGTGCGTATCTGCTCTCTTGTTTCATCGGATATATCGGCAGGTATCTTTCTCTTGAGAGTTGCCATACCGCTTGACTTACCGCCCTTATCGCCTGCGATATACTTATCCTTGTAGCTTAATATCTCGTCGGTGTTTACAGGCTCTTCGCATTCCGATGCGTGAGCGGTAGCATAGTCGCCGCATACCGAGCAGTTGATTTCCTTGAGGTTTGTTATAGCAGGTTCGACAAGAAGCTTTGAGGCATAGGTGAATGCGTTGTCAAGCGCTTCGTCAAGCTGTTCGTCATTGTGCGCTATCATAATTCCTACGCTTGAGCCGAGATTTATCGGCTTTACTATAAGCGGATATGCTATCTTCGCCTTAATATCCGCCTTTACAGCGTCTGCGTCCTTTGCGTAGTCGCTTATATGGATTACCGTTCCGTCAAGGACGGGTATGCCGTTATCCTTGAATACGGTTTTCATAACATACTTATCCATACCTACAGCAGATGATATTACATCACAGCCGACATAAGGAACGCCGATTGTCTGTAAATATCCCTGGAATACGCCGTCCTCAACGTTCGTACCGTGTACTATCGGGAACGCAACGTCTATCGTTGCATATACGTTGTTGCCAAACTTCTTTCCGGGATAAAGCACAAGCTGTACCTTTCCGCCGTCGTTTACAAGTATCACCCTCCGGCTTTCCTTGAGGAGCAACTTCAGATTCCTGTACGATGCGATGTTTCCTATTTTTTCTCCGACATACATTTCATTGTTCTTTGTAATGTATACGGGTATCACCTCGTACTTATCCTTGTTTATGGAATTGCAAGCCTGAAGTGCGGATATGATGGACACCTCATGCTCAACGCTTTTTCCTCCGAAAAATACGCCTACTCTGATTTTCATGGTCTTATCCTTTCTTTATGTCAATTAAGTATTATCTGTGCTTGTTTGCGAGCTTTCCGTCCTGTAGCTGAGATCTCTCAGGTCAATATTTACCCTGACGTAATCGCCATATGCAAGTACAACGCTCTTTGCGTTTTCGGGAACTATGTAGCAGACATAGCCGTCCGAGCCGATCCCTGCGGAGAGAGCCACTGAAGTGCTGAAGCTCTTTCCTTCGTCAAAGCCCCACGCTCTGTCGCAGCCTATATCGCCGTCATAGATGCAATTAAGGTCATTGGAAAGCCACAGCTTTTCATCGGTTGTGTTCTTGACTTTCAGGTGGAACGCAACATACATATAGCCCTTATCCGCTCCGCCGTACATAATATCCGTTCTGAAAACCTCATCGCAGATAAAGCTGTATTCGGCAGTCTGAGCGGTTTCGTTGAAGTTTACACGCTGTACCTCCTGAGTTGCTGAGGATTCTTCTGCAAATGAGATTTCTTCTATGTAACCGTTGTTGTTGTCAAAGTTGTCACCGATGTTGTCGCTAATTGCCGAGAAAATTCCGCCGAATATGGAAATAATGATACCTATTACCGTAGGCGCAAAGAACATTATAATGAAAACTGTTATAATTGCCTTTACGATTTTTTGCTGCTGAGAAGCGTTATTCCGAGAGCTGTTTACATTGCTCTGTGACGGCTGTTGCGAGGCATTATACTCATTCTGACGCATCTCCTGTCTGCGTCTGTATTCTTCCTCTTTCCTTTTCTTTGCCTCACGGTATTCCTTTACACTTGCGTTGTTGTCAAACGGTGCGCCGCACTGTGTACAGCAGTTTTCGTGTTCTACATCAAGCTTTGCTCCGCAGTAATCGCAAAATACGTCCATAATATCTCCCTCGTTTTAAACCTTTGCTTTACACGCAATATCAATAATTATCCGGCAGATCGTTTTCAAGAAGAACTATCTTCTTTTCTCCGCCTGTCTTTATATTTTCAACCTTTGCAAGAGCCTCGTTCAGATTCTTTGCAACATATGTCTTTTCTTCGGGATATCCCTTTGCCTTAAGACCGTCAACTATCGGCACTGCCTGACGTTCACCTACTGCGATAACAAAGTCGCAAATTTCAGCCGCCTGTTCTCCAAAACGCTTGTTAAGCTCGTATTCCTTTTCGCCAAGCTCCACCATTCCCGGAGAAACAAGTATCTTAAAGCCGTCGAATACGGCGAGCGTATCAAGAGCCGCCTTTGCGCCTGTAGGATTTGAATTGAAAGCGTCGTCTATTATCGTCTTGTTTGTACCCTTGATTATCTGCAATCTGTGCGGAACGCATTCAAGACGCTTGACGGGCATAACAAGGTCAGCAAACGGAACGCCGAGCGTATTTGCAACGGCTATCGCACCGACTATATTCTGTACGTTGTGACTGCCGATGAGCTTTGTCGCAAACTGCTTTTCTTCATTACCGTTGTGAACCGTGAACTGTGTGCCGTTCTCGCTGACGGAAATATTGTCCGCATAATAATCCGTGCCGCCGCCGAGCGAATAGGTCACCTTGTTCTTGTTGCACTCGTGCTTTGCTATATATTCGTTATCGTAATTGAGGAATATAATGCCGTCCTTGTCGGGAAGGCTGTCGGCAAGCTCGAATTTTGTCTTTATTATATTGTCGATTGACTTGAATGTTTCAAGATGCTGAGGGCCTATCGACGTGATGATTCCGTGCTTTGGCTTTACTATATCGCAGATTTCCTTGATTTCGCCGACATTCTTAGCGCCCATTTCGCACAGGAATATTTCGTGCGTTGCGTTAAGCTGTCCACGCACCACCTTTACAACACCCATAGTCGTGTTGTAGCTTTCGGGGGTCATAAGCACGTTGTACTTTGCACCGAGCAGCTTTTCAAGATAGAACTTTGTACTTGTTTTTCCGTAGCTTCCTGTAAGTCCTACTACGGTAAGGTCGGGAAGACCGTTTATTATACGCTTTGCGTCATTGATATAATGACGGTTTATCATAAGTTCGACCGGCTTATTTATAAGGTTTGCAATCATTGCCATAACAAGCGTTAAAATCTGTACGCACATTGTTATTGCAAGCGAAGCGTAACCCATTCCGAGCGTCAGGAATACAAGCAGTATCAAAAGTACATAAAGGATAACCGATGTCACCGTCATTCTCATTACTCTCGGAGTGAACACCAGCTTTTTCTTTGCCTTTTTCGGCGCAGAGAACACAATGTCAAGGAACAGAAAAGCCGCCGCTATAAAGCAGGTGGACGCATTTGTTTCGCCGCATATAATAAATGTAAGTATCGCACCTATTGTAAACACATGGCGCATTATAACATCTTTTATATTCTTTCCTATCCACTTGAACTGCTCATCGGCATGATAGGAGTTCAGCTGGAACATATGCATATAGTGTATAAAATTAAGTCCGCACGATGCGCCAAGTGCCATACCGAGTACGGCAACGGCGATTAAACGTAAAATATCCAAAATAAATTCTCCGTTCTGTTTTATTTAATGTCAAGGAATGATGCCAATACTCTTGAGAATGTGTACCAACCCTCAAGAAAAGCATAGTGTCCCACACCTTCAATAGTAACAAGTCCGCTGTCTTTTATAAGCTCGCTCATTTTAACCCCGTCAGACAGGGGAGTAGCGTCGTCCTTATCGCCCCATATAAGCAAGGTAGACTGCTTTATTTCGGGCAGGAGATAAGTCAAGTCCTCGTTTACTACCTTTACAAGCGTTGCCCTCATTACAGGCGATGCCGCAAGATAATCTGCACTGCCTCGCTTGTTCCTCATATTTTCAACGGCATCGGGAAACAGCTTTTTCATAGGTGCGGTACTCATTACCGCCTTACCCATTTTATATGTCCGTGTCTTGATTTTTGAGGATACGCTCTGTTTCGGCTTGATTCCGGCACTGTCCGTAAGAATTATCTTTTCGGGAGTCAGCACGGGCTTTTCACGGGTAACAGCCTTTATTATAACTCTGCCGCCGAAGCTGTGTCCGAGTACAACGGTAGGTACGATTCCGAGCTTTTTGCAGAATGTGCCGATGAAGTCAACATAATCGTCAACGCACCACGGCTTTTTCGGCTCGTCGCTTTCACCGAAGCCCGCCATATCGGGCGCAACCACTCTCATATGAGGCGACAGCATATCGACAATATTTTTGAACAGCGTAATATTACTGCCCCAGCCGTGAAGAAGGAGAATTACCCCTCTGCCGTTATCTTCGCCCTCATCAATATAGTTTATTCTTAAATCGTTTATATCAATAAACAAGGTCGTTCTTACCTTTCGGTTTGATTAAAATTAAATATCGGACGGAATTTTCACACACTCCGCCATTGTTTATTATATTATTTTTACGCTGTGATGTCAAGAAAAATAACTGTAAAGTGTTTCTGTGCGTCTGACGGGATTTGTAATCGCAACACAATAAAAAATCCGCCGTCTGCCATCAGGCAAACAGCGGAATGCATATATTATCGGTAAATGCTATTAAAACGGCGTTTTAACGGCTATACTGCCATTATTCGTCTACATTCTTGAGAGCGTCGGCAAGAGGCACTTTCTTTATCTTTCTTGTAAGAGCAAGTGCGATAACGGCGAATGAACCGATGCCGATAAGAGCGGTTTTTACATATACCGGAACAAAAGACCTGTAGGGAAGCCAGCCCGGATAATCACGCATGAATATTACGAACAGCTGACCGAGCAGATAGTCTGACAGCGGTATGGTGACAAGCAGTGTGACAACCGTTACAATAGCGGTGGTCGCAATATATATGCCGTTTATCTCACTGTTCCTGTATCCGAGTATCTTTGTCATAGAAATGGACTGTGCGTTCTTTTCGATTATTATCTTGGACAGCAGATAGA
The DNA here is from genome assembly GCA_900539195.1 of uncultured Oscillospiraceae bacterium. GTDB lineage: Bacteria > Bacillota > Clostridia > Oscillospirales > Ruminococcaceae > Ruminiclostridium_E. The sequence goes on along the minus strand of UQBC01000007.1, from coordinate 75,174 downwards.
TTATCAGCACATACATTATAACGCCGAAAAAGACAAAGATATTCATCATATTGCCCATCGACCTTGTAAGCTGACGTGATACCTTTGTAAGATCGTCAACCGTTATCTCGGTCGCAATATAAAGGTCGTCTATATCGCTTATTTCCGACTTTGAGAAATAGCCCGTGAAATAGTCTTTATCGCAGTCGAACTTTTCGTTGAATGCGTCCTTGTCCATAAATACCGTAAGCGTTGACGGGTAGTAGTAAATTCCGCCCACCCTGAACTTGTATTCTTTTGAGCCGAACTGTTCCCTGAGCGTTATTTCATCGCCTGCTTTGATACCGTGTTTTTCCGAGTAGGCATTTGAAATATAAACCTCGTTGTCACCGAGCGGCAAGTCAACGTATCTGCTGTTTTTCGCAATGCCGTAAACGGTTATTTCCTCGCTTTTGAGCGCACCCTCGATAGTTTTGAGAGTTGTTGCGGAAAACTTTTCAGCATCCTTGTTTTCCGTTTCGACCTGAGCCTTCAGAAGATACTGGTGATCCGCAAGCAGATTGGAGGTTATCTCCTGCTGATAGTTGTCAAGCACAGGACCTAAAACAAGTCCGAACATCACAAGAACGTTACCAAGCAACGCACCGATGATCATAATAATGTAGTTAGGCATATTCTGGAACAGCACACGCAGTCTGAAACGCTTCATAATGCCGATTCTGGTGTTAAGCCTGAACGCCTTTTTCTTCTTTCTCCGTGAAAGGTCATGGCGGATAAACTGAAGCGGCGACAGGCTCAGCTTTCTTGCTAGCATCAACAGGTCGATAATGAATACGATTATTATCGGGATTACCGTTGTGCTTATAAATGCCTGCGGATTCCACAGCGTAACGTAGGTCGGCAGGCTGTAGCTTCCGTAATATGCGCTTGCGGCATAGTCCTTTAAAACCGTGTAGCCGAGTATGTTTCCGACAACCGCACCGGCTAATACGACCAGCATAGGAAGGGTAAGGTAGTGCCTTACTATCTCCCACTTTGTATAGCCGGTAGCACGGAGCGTACCTATAACGCCTGCTTCCTTTGCGATGGTGTTTGACGTGGTTATCGCAAATATGAATGCGATGATTACCACGATTATATAAAGGAACATCTGTACAAAGGTCGTATCACCCTTAATATCATCGCCCGTGAAGATTATTGCCTGATTTGTATATTCGGGAATGTAGCCGGTGACCGCATTCATATATTTCGGAGCTTCTTCGGACAGCTTTTCAAGGAAGTTCTCCGACAACGACTTTGCCTCAGTATTATCGGCGGGACGCTCGGCATATTTCCACGAATAGACATAATGCAGCTTATCCTCCGGATATGTACCGAATGTATCGGCTGTCACTATCGCAACACCGAATTTTATCGAATCGAACATCATATCCGACGGGCTTGAAAACAGTGCGCTGTAGTCCGACAGCGCGACAAGTCCGCATATCCTGTATTCTTTGCCGTGAAGGGTCAGCTTGTCACCGACTTTTAGGCTGTTGTTGTCTGCATACATTCTGTCGATGGCAATTTCGCTGTCACTTGACGGAAATTCGCCGTCCATAAGGCATTCGAGGTTTATATCGGTACGCTTTTTGAATATACGCAGTGTGCTGTCGACCTCTTTGGTCGGAAATTCAACATAGAAGTTTTCGTATATCTTAGCGTCATACTTGTCGCTGTCCTCAACAGCCTTTATAAGCTCATCATCGGCCTTTGCATAAAGCTCGAAATTACCGTCCTCTATATTGTACTTTTCAAAGCTCTCATCATAAGCCGTTGCCATACTTCCGCCTGCAACACTCCAGCCCGATACAAAAGATACCGAAAGCGTCATGAATAAAAAGATTACAATATATTTGCCAAGCTCGTTTTTGAATTCACTCGGCAGACGTTTAACAAGAGGATTTCCCATCGTTATCCTCCTTACCAGTCAAGATCTTCTGCGGCGATCTTGTTTTCATTGAGATAATTCTTTCTTATCGTGCCGTCACGCAGCTTTATTACCCTGTCCGCCATATTTTTGATAGCGTCATTGTGGGTAACCATTACGACTGTATTGCCGAACTTCTTATTTACATTGCTTATCAGCTTGAGTATATCCTTTGAGGTCTTGTAGTCAAGCGCACCGGTAGGCTCGTCGCAAAGCAGAATATCGGGATTTTTGATTATCGCTCTGCCTATTGCCGTTCTCTGCTGCTGACCGCCCGAAAGCTGATTCGGCAATTTGTGACGATGCTCATAAAGACCGAGCGTTTTCAGTATTTCATCCGTGTCAAGCGGATTGTCACTCAGATATGCGCCTATTTCAACATTTTCCTTGATGTTGAGGTTAGGTATGAGATTGTACTGCTGGAAGATATATCCGAGGTGCTTCCTGCGGTACAGCGTCAGCCTTTTCTCGTTCATATCTGCGGTCTTTTCGCCGTTTATGGCAATATATCCGCTGTCGGCACTGTCGATGCCTCCTATGATATTCAGAAGGGTGGACTTGCCCGAGCCGGATGGACCGAGCAGTACGCATATCTCTCCTTTTTCGATTTCGGCATCAATTCCGTTCAGCACTTCAACACGGCTGTCGCCCTCACCGAAGTGCTTTCTTATCTCTTTGACAGTAAGAAACATTTTACATTTTTCCTTTCATATTGCTCCGTTCACACAGATTGTACAGCATTGCTTGATTAGCAATAACTAACCGTATTATATATTGCTAACTTAATTAGTTATAGCTAACTCGAGTGCATCACATCCGTCTTTTTCACGAATATCTCCAAAAAATATTTTACCACAATAAAACCTTGAAGTCAACAAGTCGGATGCTTAAATATTAACGATTTTCAGTTTTCATTTACTTGCGTTTTTGGGTATATAGCAGAAAAACGGTTGTATAAACGTTTTGATCTTTTATGCGGGAATTTGATAAACGGACATTTTTATTTCTCGCTGTTTAAGTCTGCTATAAATATACACTCTGCAGCGGCTGTAAAGTCGGGAGGTGTTTTTTATTTGAAAACCGCTTGCTTTTGTGCTATACTTTATATCACCTTGTTTTTGGTTTATAAAGAAAGGAAAAGATATGACCTACGTTATGAGCGACCTGCACGGTATGTATGATAAATTCATCGCAATGCTGGAAAAGATTGATTTCTCAGACAGCGATGAGCTGTTTATTATAGGCGATATAATCGACCGCGGAGAACGCCCTGTCGATATACTGGAATATGTTATGGATAAGCCGAACATCACTGTACTTCTCGGTAATCACGAGGTAATGGCAAGGGATCTTCTGAGCCGTTTAACCACCGAAATAACTGAGGAAAATATAAATTCAGTTGATGACGATTTTCTGATCGAGCTTTCAATATACAAACGCAATGGCGGCACCACGACTATGAAACAGCTTCGGGCACTACCGCCGGTTAAACGAAAGGAAATAATCGACTTAATTGACAGCCTTTACGCTTATGAAGCAATAGACATAGTAGATAAGACTTTCATTCTTGTGCACGCAGGACTGGGAAATTTCCGAAAAGGCAAGAAGATATCCGAGTACGCTCTTTATGAACTGCTTGAACTTCGTCCCGACTATGAACGGCAATATTTTGACGATGACAGCGTATACATCATTTCGGGCCATACCCCTACAAAGCTGATAAGCGGTAAGTGGGAGATATATCATTCTCACAATAATATAGTAATCGACTGCGGAGCGTCTTTCGGCGGAAAACTTGCGTGTCTCAGACTTGAGGATATGGCGGAATTTTATGTGTAAAGCCTGCCACAGATGCCGGATGTTTTCCCTGAAATACAAAAAGAACAATATGCCCCTCGATTTTCCGGAAACGGGTTTTATACAAAACAAATCCCCCACGTTTTGCGTGAGGGATTTGCATATTATACAGTAAATTACTTAACGATTGTAATATCAGAGCCGAACCACTTTGTTGAGATATCGCCGAGCTTACCGTCAGCCTTCATCTCGCTGAGTGTCTTCTGAACTGCGTCACGCAGTGCCTGATCGTTCTTTCTGAATGCGATAGCGTACTGCTCTTCTTCAAGGCCTTCCGCCAGCTTCTTGTAGTCCTTTGCAGAGTTTTTGATTTCATAATCTGCAACAACTTCATCAAGGAATACAGCGTCAACAACGCCAAGCTCAAGCTGCTGTAAAGCTTCTACGTTTGTAGCAATGGGGCTGATCGTTATATCGTCCTTGATAGCACTGTTTTCAAGAATCGTCTGTGCAGAAGAACCGTTCTGAACAGATACCTTCTTGCCCTTGAGGTCGTCCATCTTTGCAACTGTAGAATCGCCCTTTACAACGAATACCATAGTGTTCTTCATATAAGGCTCTGAAAGATTCATCTTTTCCTGACGTTCTTCGTTTATGCTAAGACCGTTCCATATGCAGTCGCACTTGCCGACATTAAGGTCGGTTGTGAGCGTATCCCAGTTGATAGGCTGTTTTACAAGCTTTACGCCGAGTCTGTTGCAAACTTCCTCTGCTACGTCAATATCAAAGCCTACGATCTCGCCGTTTTCATCTGTGTAGCCCATGGGCTTGAATGTAGCGTCAAGTCCTAATATAAACTGACCTGCGTCCTTTACCTTCTGGAGTGACTGATCACCCTCTGCGGAGCTTTCTGCAACAGATGTGCTGTCGCCTGCTGTTGCACTGCTGTCTGCGGTTGAAGAATTACCGCTTGAACTACAGCCTGGAAGACCAAGTGTAAGAGCTGCTGTCAGAGCAACAGCAATAGCTTTAAAATTTAATTTTTTCATTTTTATTTCCTTTCTAAGCGTTTTATACGCCTTAAAAAATTACTTTAATATAGTAACACACAAATACGAAAAAGTAAATAGGCAAAATGAATAAAACGACGGAAATTTGCTTGAATCCTGCAAATTTCCGCCGTTTTTGTGCCATTATACAATCAAGATTATCAATAAAGATACTCATACTGTGAAATATCGGGACAACGAGGTTCTTTTAATTCATCTTCTGTAAAATCATATCTTATATTCTGATTATACATATACCACAGACAGACTTTCATGCCGCTCATTTCAAGGTGAGTGCCGTCTTCAAAGGCATACTTCTCCCTGAGCTTATTATCATTGCCCTTAAGCAGATCGGTCGGATCGACAAAATGATAATGCTTACAATAACTGTATTTCACGGCATTTGCAAGCGCTGTGTTATATTCATCGATTTTTTCGTTCTTGCAGAATTTACTGCGTACAGGTGTTATTGCCATAATGATAAACTCACTGTTGGGACTCGCCTGCTTGCATTGATACAAAAGCTGCATATAATTTTCAACAAACTGTTCTTTAGTGGTGAGATTCACATCATTCAGTCCCATAGAGAACAGTACGTATTTGGGCTGTTTGTTATAAAGATGAACCAGCACATCCGTACTTAGATCGTTTGATGTTATAAGAAACTGGTGAATATTCCATGCAGCTATACTGGGTCTTGCAAGATTGTTTTCCTGCTTGAAATATCCTGCGCTTGCAAAGCCGGAGCAAACGCTGTCGCCAACCAGTGCAAACTGGTCGAAGTATTTATACATAGCCTTTGTAATGGTATAATCCGGTTCAGGCTGAGGCTTGGGTTCTTCTTTTATTGTCGTTGTTGTTGTCGTTTCCGTTTCGGCAGAAGACGAGATTTCTTCTTCAGAAACAGTGTTGTCATAGCTTATACCGTTATCCGAAGCCGCAGCGGCATAAGCGTTATTGCAGGCTGTGCAGATTATAGCCGCAGTCAGCGGCAGACACAACAGCAAAAACCATTTCGTAGGCGAAACGGAGCCAAATTTATTATAGTACATTAAAATCCCTTATTCTGTATGCGGCGTAAATGTTACCGCAATTATATATTAAAACCGATCGTTGGTCATTTACTTTCTTAATTATAATGCTGATTTTGCACTTTTTCAAGATAAAATTTACAAAATGTCGTATCAAGTCGAAATTTCATTGAATTGCACAACCGCAAGTCATTTTCAACGGCGTTTTTATATAAAGTGTATTTTCTTGTCCGTCCTGTACAATATGTGGTACTTTTTTCTCAGACGTTGCATTTTGAAATCTGTTAAGCCAATGTGAGTTTTGTTGTAAAAACAACATACATTATTGACTTTCTGTGTTACAATACAGTCACAGGTTAAAACTCTATGACAAGAAAGGAAAAAGTATGATAAGAAAGATAATAAAGATAGACGAAGAGAAGTGCAACGGTTGCGGACTTTGCGCCACAGCCTGCCACGAGGGTGCGATTGATATAGTTGACGGTAAGGCAAAGCTTGTGAGAGAGCATTACTGCGACGGTCTGGGCGACTGCTTACCTGCCTGTCCGACAGGTGCTATAAGCTTTGAGAAGCGTGAAGCACCCGCTTATGACGAACAGGCGGTATTAAAAGCAAAGCAGGAAAAAGCCATTTCAGAAAAGCCCCTGCCCTGCGGTTGTCCCGGAACTCACGCAAAAGCGCTCATAACAGAACATCACAATGAAGATTGCTCATGTCATGAGCATGAAAGCGGACATACCGGGATCCGCAGTGAGCTTTCACAGTGGCCTGTACAGATAAAGCTTGTCCCGACCTCTGCGCCGTGGTTTGACGGAACAAATCTGTTGGTAGCCGCCGACTGCACTGCTTATGCCTACGGCGATTTCCACAACAAGTTTATAAAGAACAGAATTACGCTTATCGGTTGCCCAAAGCTCGACAGCGTTGATTATACCGAAAAGCTGACAGAAATAATCAGAAACAACGATATAAAGAGCGTTACGGTAGTGAGAATGGAGGTTCCGTGCTGCGCAGGCATTGAAAATGCCGTTAAGACAGCTTTACAGAACAGCGGTAAGTTCATTCCGTGGCACGTTGCTATCGTAACGGTAGACGGACAGCTCACCGAAATGTAAATATAAGTGCGGACGGCTTTTGCCGTCCGTATCTGGTTGTAGAAAAAGTCTGTTTTTGAGAAATGTAGCTCATTCTCAATCCCTAACCCCTTCCCCTCGGAAAGGTGCTGAATGTGGGGCTGCCGCCCTCACCAAGCAAGGACGCTTGCAGTCAGTCGCACACAGTCGCTGCACGACGCAGCGACACCAACGACTGATAACCCGCATTGGGGCTACGCCCCAAACCCATTTTTAAAAGTTATGTAGGTTTATCGACTGACTGGTGCGGACGGCTTTTGCCGTCCGTATTTTTATACCCTAAAAGGTATAAAATAGTCACCGCAAATCAGAATTACACCCTATAGGGTATAATCTGAACAACAGTCGCATAAATTGCACCTTTTCTTTTAGGGTATAATAATATATAAATCACCTTGACACTATACCCTAAAGGGCGTAAAATGCATTACATATTATAACAGCGAAAATGATATACTTGAACAAAATAGCTCAGTTCATAAAAACAAAGCGAAAAGAAGCCGGACTCACTCAGGAAGAATTTGCAATGCGTTCGGGGCTTGATCTGCGCTTTGTCCGTGAGCTTGAGCAGGGCAAGGAAACCGTGCGTATGGATAAAGTCAACACGGCGCTTGCTATGTTTGATATGGAAGCAGTGTCCGGGAGAAAGGACGGCAAAAATCGGCAACGCTCATCAAACCGGTAGATATTATAGGACTAACGTAGTTTATATCCTCGGGCTTACCGATAACCCAATCTATTATAAAGAAATATAAAACCCGGCAGATACGTTTATTAAATCGTACCTGTCGGGTTTGTTTCATATTAAAGCACCTTTGATAAAAAGTCCTTAAGTCTTGGATTTTTGGGGTTTGCGAAGAATTCATCGGGAGGACCCTGTTCAACTATCTGACCGTCAGACATAAACATTACTCTTGACGCAACCTCACGGGCAAATCCCATTTCGTGAGTTACGACAACCATTGTCATACCGTCGTCGGCAAGCTTTTTCATAAGATCGAGAACCTCTCCTACCATTTCGGGATCGAGTGCCGAGGTCGGCTCGTCGAAAAGCATAACATCGGGCTTCATGGCAAGCGCACGGACGATAGCGATTCTCTGCTTCTGACCGCCCGATAACTGCGGAGGATAAGCGTCTGCCTTGTCTGCAAGACCAACACGCTCTAAAAGCCGCATTGCCTCTGCGTCAGCCTCTTCCTTTGTCATAAGGCCGAGCTTAACGGGAGCTAAGGTTATGTTTTTCTTTATCGTCAGATGGGGGAACAGATTGAAGTGCTGGAACACCATACCCATCTTTCTTCTTATAAGGTTTACGTTAGCCTTGCGGTCGGTGATGTATTCACCTTCAACGCAGATACTTCCGCTTGTCGGCTTTTCCATAAGGTTAAGACAACGCAGGAACGTACTTTTACCCGAACCGGAAGGCCCTATGATAACTACCTTTTCGCCTTTGTAGATATGCTCGTTTATCCCGTTGAGGACGTGGAGATTGCCAAACGATTTACTGAGATCCTTAACGTCTATCACTCTTGCCAAGCCTCCTCTCAAGCAGTTTCTGGAGTTTTGTCAGAATAAATACCAGTATCAGATAGAATGCCGCCGCAATGAGAAGCGGGGTAATAAGGTCATATGTCTTTGAGCCTACATACTGTGCCGCTTTGGTAATATCCGTTACCGCAATGTAGCCTGCTATCGAGGTTTCCTTTACCAGTACGATAAATTCGTTTCCGAGTGCGGGAAGTATGTTCTTTATAGCCTGCGGAAGCACGATAAGCCACATTGTCTGACCTGCGCCGAGACCCAGCGATCTTCCTGCCTCTGTCTGACCCTTGTCTATAGACTCGATACCTGCACGGACAATCTCCGCAACATACGCACCCGAATTTATACCGAAGCACAAAACTGCGGCAACTATTGCGTTTGCGCCTCTGTAGTTGAACAGAACTGCGTTTATGAGCAACAGCTGTACAAGTACGGGCGTACCTCTTATCACAAATACATACAGGTCGCATATTTTAGCTATCCAGCCGATACCTCTCCTGCCTGCGCATAACTGCTTTACTACTGCCACGAATGCACCGATAAGAAAACCGAGAATAACCGCAAACAGCGATATGAGCAGTGTGTTTCCGATACCGCTCAAATAGAATTCATAACGGTTTTCTCTTATAAGCGCCTTATCAATGGCATCCCATATACCAAGAAAGAAGTCCAATTCTTAATTCCTCCGTCTTATGCCTTTCAAAAAAGACGGGCGGCATTTCACCGCCCGATTTTCTGATTATTACTTAGTGTGGTTAAGTGTGAACTCGTCAACCTTGCCTTCGTCAATCAGCTTCTGAAGAACCTTGTTTACCTTTTCTTCAAGCTCTGTGTTGCCCTTCTTGAAAGCAAAAGCGTACTTGTCTGTGAATACCTCGCCGTCAAGAATTTCAAGGTTGTCATTACCCTTTACCATTTCCTTTGCGGGAAGCTCGTCCATAACGATGCAGTCAACCTTATCGTTCTTTAAGTCTTCTGCCGCCTGAACGTACTTTGTATAACGTGAGGGTTCCTTCTTAAGATCGTCTGTTACATATGTATCGGCAACTGTTGACATCTGAACGGCAATCTTTGTGTCACCGCCGAGATCATCGGCACTCTTTACTCTGTTTGCTCCCTTGAGTACAACGATAACCTGCTTTGACTTAGCGTATTCGATTGAGAAGTCCATAGCCTCCTGACGCTCGGGAGTAACCGAGATGCCTGCTGCTGCAAAGTCAACCTTGCCCTGCTGTACGGCTAAAAGCGCACCGTCAAAGTCCATTGTCTGAATCTCAAGCTCCATACCGAGCTCCTTTGCAACTTCGTTTGCAATATCAACGTCGATACCTACAACATCGTTACCGCTCATATATTCATAAGGAGCGAAACCGGGTTCTGTAGCCATAATGAGCTTGCCGCCTGTTGTGTTTGACTGACAGCCTGCCATAGCAAGACCGCAGGTTGCGGCTACGAGTATACCTGCAATTATTCTTTTGATCTTCATAAAAATACCTCTTTTTTAAATTCTTTCTGTTTTAGTATGCGCTTTTGCGCTATCGTTAATATTATAGTGCATTTCTTTACAATAAGCAAGAGTTTTTCGTTTTTTTGTGTAAAATACATATAAAAAATGTGCCGCAGTGAGATGCTGTGGCACATAATCTTTGTTTTTCCGGCTTACTTTCTTGAGAATAAGCCCTTTTTCTCGTAAGGCTCGCTTGTTATGTCTTTAAGCTCGTAGCCCGTTGGCTGCATAACCTCTCTGATCTTATCTGCGGAAAGCGCCTCCTCACTGATTATTACGGTTTCGCCCTTTGAATGTGAAGAAGTGACCTTCTTTACAGGAAAAGCATTTCTGATAGCGTCATTGACGTGTGATTCGCACATTCCACACATCATTCCGTCGATTTTAAGTGTTGTCTTTACCATTGTAAATTCCTCCGTTACTTTATTGAAATTACTTTATAGCCGCTGTTTTCAACGGCTTTTTTAAGCTGTTTGTCGGGAACCTCTCCCGAAAGTATTGCAGTGGCGATACCGTCTGTATGGCTAGCTACAGCGCTTACCACCTGCGGAATAGCCTCAAGTGCAGTCTTTACATGATGCTCGCATTTTTCGCACATCATACCCTTTATTTTTATAGTCTTTGTTATTTTCGCCGTGTCGGACGGCTGTATTGCAATATTGTTCATCGGCTTTGCTTTCCTGTCGTGCTTTGTGCTGTACAGCCTGCAGAAGTTGAGCCTTAATGCATTCGATACGACGCAGAAGCTTGAAAGGCTCATTGCCGCCGCACCGAACATCGGGTTCAGCGTAAGTCCGAGCGGTATAAATACGCCTGCGGCAAGCGGAATGCCGATAACGTTATAGATGAACGCCCAGAAAAGATTTTCGTGTATATTACGCAGTGACGAGTGGGAAAGCCTTATTGCCGCCGGAACATCTGTAAGCCTGCTCTTCATCAGCACAACATCGGCGGCGTCTATTGCAACGTCTGTTCCTGCGCCTATAGCGATGCCTGTATCTGCGGCAGTCAGCGCCGGAGCGTCGTTTATACCGTCACCGACCATTGTAACCTTGCCCTGAGCTTTAAGCGAGCGGATAACCGCTTCCTTGCCGTCGGGGAGAACACCTGCTATGACCTCGTCAACGCCTGCCTTTTCACCGATAGCCTTTGCGGTACGCTCGTTGTCGCCCGTCAGCATAACGACCTTTATACCCATATTTCTCAGCTGCTTTATTGCGTCCGGGCTATCCTCCTTTATCGTATCCGCAACTGCGATCATACCCAGAGCCTTGTCGTTTTTACTGAACAGCAGGGGCGTCTTACCCTCGTTTGAAAGCCTGTCAGCCTCCGACTTTATTTTATCGCTTACTGCAACCTTTTCGCCGATGAACTTAAGACTTCCTCCGTAAAGCGTATCGTTGTCAATAGTTGCTGTAAGCCCGTTACCGCTGAGCGCATTGAAGTTATCAACGTTCCGTGCGGTAACTGCGTGTTGCGCACCGTAATCGTTTATTGCCTTTGCAAGCGGATGCTCACTCTTGGCTTCAAGCGATACCGCAAGGCTTAAAAGCTCGCTTTCCGACACACCATCGGCAGATACTATATCCGTAACCTGAGGCTCACCTTTAGTAATAGTACCCGTCTTATCAAGTGCAACTATCTGCGTCTTGCCTGCCTGTTCAAGCGAAACGGCAGTCTTGAAAAGAATACCGTTCTTTGCACCCACACCGTTTCCGACCATTATCGCAACGGGAGTTGCAAGTCCGAGTGCACAAGGACAGCTTATCACAAGCACCGAAATACCTCTTGCAAGAGCGTATGCAAAATCCTGACCGAGCAATAACCACACTATCATTGTTATGATTGAAATCGTGATAACAGTCGGTACAAATATACCCGATACCTTGTCGGCAATCTTTGCGATAGGCGCTTTGGTTGCCGCCGCATCGCTCACCATTTTTATGATCTGCGACAATGTGGTGTCCTCGCCTACACGGGTTGCCTTACAGGTGATAAAACCCGTCTGATTGATAGTTGCCGCCGAAACGTTATCGCCTACCGTCTTGTCAACAGGAATACTTTCGCCCGTCAGTGCGGATTCGTTGACCGTGCTTTCGCCGTCAGTCACTACTGCGTCAACAGGGATGCTTTCACCCGGACGTACAACGAAAATATCGTCTTTTACAACTTCTTCGGCAGGAATTGTCTGCTCTGCGCCGTTTCTTATGACGTTTGCTGTTTTGGGTGCAAGCTTCATAAGACCTTTGAGTGCGTCGGTGGTTTTTCCCTTTGAACGGGCTTCAAGCATCTTACCAACCGTGATAAGCGTAAGTATCATAGCCGCCGATTCAAAATAGAACTCGTCCATATACATCATAACAGCGTCTGTATTTCCATGAAGCTGTGCGTCCGTCATCATAAACAGAGCGTATACGCTCCATACGAATGACGCCCCCGAGCCGAGCGCCACAAGCGTATCCATATTCGGCGAACGGTTAATAAATCCCTTGAATCCGTTTACAAAGAACTTGTTGTTTATAACCATTATAATTGCGCTTAGCAGCAGCTGTACAAGTCCCATAGCCACATGATTTCCTTCAAACCATGACGGAAGCGGAAATCCCCACATCATATGTCCCATTGAGAAGTACATAAGAATTACAAGGAATATAACCGAAGCTATAAGTCTTTTCCTGAGCTTCGGCGTTTCCGTATCGCGGAGTGAATCGGCGCCGGTATCGGTTTTCTTTGTTCCTGCGCCTTTAAGCTTGGCACCGTAGCCTGCCTTTTCAACGGCAGAGATTATTTCCTGCGGTGGCGCCGTACCCTCAACGCCCATTGAATTTGTCAGCAGGCTGACAGAACAGGAAGTAACGCCTTTTACCTTCGTTACCGCTTTTTCCACTCTTGCGCTACAGGCGGCACAGCTCATACCTGTAACATCATACTGTTCCATATCAAGACCTCTTTTCTTTAGTTCTTTTCTATCTATTATGTCCGTTTTGTGTTACTTCATCAGCTTTTGCAGAGTTGCGACAAGCTCGTCTATAACCTCGTCCCTGCCCTCTCTTATATCTCTTGCAACACAACCTCTGATATGACTTGCAAGAAGTTCTTTATTGAAAGCGTTCATTGCGGCGTTGACTGCGGCAGACTGGATAAGTACATCGTTGCAATAAGCGTCATTTTCGATCATAGCCTCAATCCCGCGCACCTGTCCCTCTATGCGTTTTAGACGGTTGAGAAGCGCTTTTCTGTGCTTTTCGTCCCTTACGGTATGCTTCTGACAGCACGGACAGACTTTTTTTACCGATGTTTTATTTTCACTCATAGCTTTACCTCTGAATTTTTGCTGTAGCTTTAATATACCCTCACGGGGTATTTTTTATTATATACCCCCTCAGGGTATTTGTCAAGTGCTTTTTTATTTACAATTCAACAGCCCCGACCTTGCGGTCGGGGCTGTATGTTCTTATTTGGCTTTTATCCATAGCTTCTCAGCTTTTGGTGAAATTTATCCTGAGCGATACCTCAAAGACATCGTCGCCTGTCGGAATTGCGACATTTCCGTTTGTGACTGTCAGCGTGTCGCTTTCGTATGACTTTGTATATCCGTCCATGAATATATCGGGGAGCGTTACGGTTTCGCCTCTGTTTGTGTAAAGCATATAATGCGTTTCCGGATTGCCGTCAACATACACCTCTACGCCGAGCATAACCATAGTGTCATCGTTCTTGGCGAATCTTCCACAGAAGTAAACATCTCTGTCGGGCATTGTGTATCTGCCTTCCTTATTCACAAGAGAAGCGTCCGTGCATATCCACTTTTCGTTGAACAGATAGCCTTCCTTGCGCGGCGGGTCGATATAAGCGAACATTTCCTTGCCTACAGGGACATCGGTGATAGTCCTATACGGCGTTGCTTCGCCGTCTATCATATAGTAGACGTTGTAGGTTGCCGTTGTGTAAACGCACTCAACGCTTACATCGTTATGAGGCATTGTAAACTTGTATTCGCCGTTTTCTTCATAAATATCAACATCATCGGACTGCCAGTAGTAAGTATAGCCGCTCTTTTTGGGAGGTTCGGGAAGCGTTACTGTACTCATATACTGTGCTTTCATCGGGCTGTCGGAGCTTATGCTTCCGTCAACCGTCATATTGACATTATAGAACCTGGGCGATGAGGTTGCCTTGAATATAACATCGTGAGCAGGCATTACAAACTTGCCGTCTGTTACAGTGATACCGTCTGCAGACCATTCGGTCACATCGTAATAATCCTTTGTCGGCTTTGCGATAAGGGTTATCGTATCGCCTATCTTGCCAACCTCCTTTGTGCCGTATACCGTACCGTCAAATTCGTAAGATATATAACACTTTGTGGTCGTACCTATTGCAGTAAGCGTTGACGCAGGCATCGTGTCGGGTTGTCTGGATAATGCACCCTCAGTGCCGTACCACGACCAGCCGCCGAAGATATATCCGTCTGCTTCTTTTGGTGCGTCAAATACGGGAAGTGCATCGCCATAGTGATAGGTCACTCTTTTTATCGTCTTACTATCGAGGACAAAGGTTATCGTGTATTCCTTGTATGCACCGTCTGTCCATACTGCTGTCAATGTCGTATCCTTAGTCAGCGTTATTATATCGTCAGCGCCGTAGATATTTCCATCCTCGTCCTTCCAGCCGCCGAAGATATAATCTCTCAGGTCGTCCGTCTTTGACGCTTCAGCCATATCCGACAGCTTGATCTGAGTACCGTAATCCGCCGTGCGTTCATTGCTTCCTGTCAGCTTACCGCCGTTTGCATCAAGCTTTAATGTGTGCTTGTGAACATTCTTCTGCCAGTTGCCAAAGACTATATCAAGCGTCAGACCGTCCTCGGACGCTTTGCTTGATGAACCCTTGAACACGAGAGTATATCCCTCGCCCTCGACATCGGCAGGAGTATAATTGTTGTACTTTTCAACGAATGCGAGATAATCATCATATCCGCCGCTGAATTTATCGGTCTTTTCTCCGTTCAGAAGTGCACCGTACGGTGTGGATACATTTACCGTATAGGTCTTGGGCGTAGCTTGATAGATTGCTGTCAGCGTTGTCGAATAATCGAGCTTAACCGTCTGACCTAAGGCGTATATCTTGCCTGTAGTGCTGTCCTTCCAGCCTGTAGGCTGATAATCGTTGTACTTGTCGGCATCCTTGGTTGCCCAACGTGAAATTTCTACCTCGTATTTATCCTGACTGTAGCTCTTGAACTCTTTGCTTTCTTCAAATATCAGTCTGCCGTCACCTGCGTCCAGCTTAATTGTAACATTACGTTTGAACCTCGGACGGAGTATAATACTCTTGTAAATGAGCGTCTTGTCGGGTATAAACTCATTGAGGTAAGCATCGCCGTATTCTTCACTCAGGTATACATCGCTCCAGTCGATGAACTGTATCGTTGTACCCTCCTGCCAGTTGCTCTTGCTCCACGCCTCGTCAAATACCGACTGAGGCACCTTTGAGCCGCCCTCTATTTTCAGCGTCTTATATGTCTTGAATTCACGGGCTGTGTCATCGTAATACTGTATCTCAACATCGAATATTCCGGCTTCGTAAACCGCATCATATGTTACATCCTCATATACATAAGGCAAATTCTCCGAATATACGGTATCAGCGTCGTATACGGTTTTGCCGCCGTCAGGACTGTAGCCCATGAATGTCTTACCGTAAGGCCAGCTGGACAGGAAGAATTCCGGTCTTGTGCCGTAAGGTGTCTTTACGGTTGTAGACTTCTTATTGCCGTTATAATCATAATAATTGTACGTTACGTTCATCAGCGCTCTGTCGTAATTTGCACTGAAGTGGAGCGCAACCTTCTTATAGTCGTTGTGATGATTGAAATAGAAGTTTTCGGAAGCCGCTCTCTGGGTGTTGCCCGTAACCTTGTAAAGCGGTTTATCTGTAGGCTGACCGCTTGTATAGTAATCCTTGCGGCATCCGGAGTCTATCGCTCTCAGCTTATTTCCGGCATACTTATACATCTTTTCAAAACCGAACGGTACTCCGTAGGTTGCGTGCCAGGAGCTTAGCTTCATATACTCGTCACTTGCGTTATCGGGTACTTCAAGTTCATCGCCGGCATTCACCGCCCATAATTCGACTACCCACTCTTTGTTTACGGTATCATAGTATTCCATCTCCATAAGAGTCTGCGCTCTTGTTGCGGTGTATACTATTTCATAGTTGTCGTGGTCTACGGCTATGAAGTACGGGTCTTTGTCCTTCCACTCGCAGTCAATGTACTTCCAGCTGTCGGGAGCGTTATTTGTATTGTAAGAGCCTGCAAAACTGCCCGCAGGTACTTTTCTTGTTTCAACAAGAGTTTTAACTCCGTCAACCTCTCTGTAGAAATTGACAGTGAATATCTTGCCTACGTCCTCTTCCTTAACTCTCGACTCATCGTACCAGATGACCTTTACCGACTTTGTAAGGCTCATTTCGGGGTCGGCGGTCTTTGTGAACTGAAGTGACGTGCCTGTATAGTGTATCTGACCGACACCTTCGGCTGTACTGTTCTTGTAGAAGCCGGACATACTGAATGGCTGCTCGTAACGGATAAATGTTCCTCTCCTGTCATAGAGCATTCTGAAGCCTTCGCCCGAAACATTCATCGACAGCTTGCTCCACGGTACAGACGCATTGTAATTTATCACGCCTGTTGTAATATCAAGCGTCTGTGCGGACACTGCCGGAAGATTATCAATATCGACTTCTCCCCAGTAAGTGCCGTTTGAGCTGAATAATATCGGAGTTGTCACATCGTTAAGGCATATAACCAGGTTTTTGTCGCCCATTGAGAACAGCGGCCATTTGATTTCGGGTATCAGCGGTGCTTCAAGCCGCAATCTGAATACCTTTGATTCTGCGACAAGATTTACTTCGAGATAAATTCCCGCTTCAAGATAGAATCCGCCTGTCAGCGTCCGGTATACCGTACTGTATCGGTGATCCGGTTTGACGACGTGATATTTTGCCAGACCGTATATATCGAGATATGCGCCTACCTGGACCTCAACGCCGACCTCGCCCAGTCGTCTGAGTCCTGTGAACGATACGGTAAGCTGTCCGGATACGCCCATCTTGACGCCGACATATCCGAATACCGTAAGGTCAAAGCTGTATCTGTCGCCCTCGAGCAGCTTGTTTTTGTACATACTGAACTCTTTATCCTTTGAGTTGCCGTGCGTACCTACCTGCGTTGCGTCAAGTATTGAGAACTTACTTCCTATACCGCCTGCGAAATTCATCTTTACAACAAAGCTAAGTTCAAAGTTAAGCTGGAACAGCGACAGCGGTTTAAATGCCGTGAAGAACGGTATACGGCATATTTCTATCTCTCCGCCCTTCTTGTTAAGCATATCCTTGACATCCTTTACAAGACCTGCGGTATCGTTCTTCTCATCACTGCCAAGCATCTTTGCGACTTCGCTCGTGATATTCCTGTAGCTGTTTGCGCCTACCGAGCAGACAAGAACTTTAAGTTCAATATCCGTCTGCGTATAGATATTAGCCGCATAGTTGAATTCAAGCTCAGGCAGCTCAAACCACTTGAATTCGAATGAATTATAGCCCTGGAATGAAACATTAAGATATTCGCTTACTGTAAATGTTGCATCTACCTTGAGTTTTTTCTTAATGGTAGTCTTATAATTCAACTCGAATGTAATGACCGACCAGTAATCCGGATTAACGGTAGTAAAGTTATCATTTTCTGCTTCACCGACCTTTACGGATACGGAAAGACCGATAGCAAGACTTGCGGCGATGCTCTTGAGCGTATCCTCTTTAGGACGTGAATAGTCCGAGAAATCCTTTAATCTGTCATCGTCCGAAGCGGCATAAGCAGTGGCGGTTACTGTATCGGTAACAAGCGGCTCGCCCTCCATTATCTCGTTTACGGTTTCATCCTCGGCAAGCAGTGCCGCAAGCACAAGGTTCAGCTGCTGTACGCCCTCGCTGTTCTTTACTTCTTCCGCTATTGCCTCGGTGTCGATCTGCTCCTCAAGGAACTTGTTTTTTGCAGGCTCGACAAAATAAACATCAACATTGTCATAAACATCTTCCGCTTCGCAATCGGCTGTCTGAATGTAGTAAATGTTTCTGTCCTTTATTGTATCTGTAATTTTTACAAACAGGCAGTTTTCGGTAAAATTCTTCGTGCCGTTGTCAATGCAAAGCACATCGCCCACAGCAAGAGAATTTTCTTCAAAATAATCCGCCTGAACCATATACTCATCGGTTTTATCCGTAGCGAACAGCTTGGCTTTATCGAGATACTTGATATTGTCCCTGACCTCGATTATATTAGTCTGCTCTTTGTATATCTTGAATGTATACTCGTTTACCGTATCGTCAAGGCCCTTGAATGTAACTCCCTCGGCTGCTGTCATACGGTACATACAGCCGGCTGTGTATGCGGTTTCGGGAACGAGTGTATATTCATCCTTCTCGTTTGATGTTACAACGAAATTTTCCGGAGTATCACCCGTATACGCAAATAAGGTGATATACTCCCATACATTATCTGCCGTTATTTCTTCGTCACATATAAGCGTGATCGGCTGATATTCCGCACAGTCCTCCACATAGTAGGTGGTTCTCACGCCTGATTGGAAATCATCGGCAGATTCCACAAACGAGGCATATACGGTCATATCCTCGTTTATCGGAGTATTGGTAAACAGCTCGTTTGTTAATGCCGTATCGGTAAACCAGCCCATAAACGCCTTGCCCGCACCGAATGATTCGGGAAGTTTGCTTATCGTTTTGCCCTTCTTTAAAGTTATCGGGGCTACCGGTGTACCGTCACCAGCATCAAAGGTCACTGTGACCTCTTCTTCAGCGGGCTTATTCTCGTTATATGTAACCTCTGCGGTTATCGTCTTTTTAGCACCGTTTACGGTTATGTCCTTACTTGCCGTAACACTTCCGCTTGCATTCGGCATTATGATCTCGTCTGCAAATACATCTGTCGGAAGTGCAGTCAGCGAGATTACAGCACATAAGAACAGTGACAATATCTTCTTGCCGTGTTTCTTCTTTATACCGAGTGCGACAAGAGTACCGCCCGATAAAATGCTCAGCGTCAGCCACAGTGGACACAGAGAACCGTCCGTTTCGGGATTGCCGGGATTTACAGGGTCGGTAGTATCGCCGGGCTTTGAGGCTTTCTCTATATAAGCCGTTATCTCATTTGACCTGCTCTCTCCCGCCGCAAGTGTATATTCACCGTCGGTAAGTTCACCCTTCTTCAGTGTAAGTCCATCCGGCAATCCGATTTCAGACTTTACCTTATCAATCCCGTAAATATTGCCGTTCTTCACCGTAAGAGCAATATTAACGTTTTCCCCTTCTTCATAACTCTCCTTGTCCGTAGTAAGCGTTACGGATACAAGCGACGCTTCCTGCGCCGCCGTCATAACCGTCATCACGCTTGAAAACGCAAACAGCGTGATGAGCGTTATTAACGCCGCCAGCCTTTTCCTTGTTTTCATCTTTCTGAACATAACCCACCTCCGTAATTATCCGTTTTCGTTTATCGTACTTTCGATTGCTTTTTCAAGCCCTGTTTCCGCTTTTGCGATTATCTCATCTATAAGTCTTTTTGCTACCGAGTGCAGATCAAACGCAAGTACAGCTTCTATAAGGCTCGCACGTTTTTCCTTAGGCACATCATACAGCTTAAGACAACACTCAAGAAAACGGCTTATCTTCTTTGGCACCGTGAAGTATATGTCGCACTTCTTTGCCATAAAGCCACGCATGATACTTCCCGACGCTATATCCATCTCGTAGAAATCCTTATCCTCCGCTTCCGGCATAAACGGCGAGAATATAGCCTTTATCTGTACGGCTGTACTTTTTAAAATGTATTCCGTAGTGCTTGGCAGGGTATACGCCATTACATATATCTCCCTCAGCGGCTCGGACAGCTCGGTTATATATATCTGCAATGACGTTTCAAGGCAGTACACCATGAGCGGCTCCATATCCTTTGCGAATGCCCTTGCCTTTGCAAACTGATTTTCAAACATGATCTGTGTTAGCGTCAGAAGCAACGCTTCCTTATTTTCAAATGCCGCAAAGAACGATGTCGGTGACATTCCTGCTGCCCTTGCTATCTGTGCAGTGGTTGTCTTTTCGTACCCCTGCTCTAAAAATAACTGAATAGCCGCAAGCAGCATCTTATTCCGTCTTGCTATGCCCTTTGGCTGTAATCCCTTCAATTTGTATCCTCCTTATCAGCCTCAGTATTATAATCAACAGTTTAGTCTTGAGTTTACTCAATTATAACACACCTCTTCTTAAAAGTCAATAATTACCGTAATATTTATTTCAGCCTCGTTTATACAAAACCTACAAAAGTGATAAGGATTGTGCAATTATTTTCGACAAACTAAATCCACAAAACCTATTGACAACGTAGGTTTAATATGTTATACTCATAACAACGAAAACGAAAGGGGCTGACCGGATGAAACCGACAACCGCAAACAATAAAATGCGAATGTGTGCAAATAATATAATACGTCTGTCCCGAAAGAAAGTCTGAGCCTGTCGGATATTCAAACGCACGGACGTAAAATAAACGTCCGTTATTTTTATGGGAGGATATATGATAGAGCTTAAAAACCTTGAAAAGACGTACCGCACCTCGAAAGGCAGCGTTACTGCGATAAAAGATATCAATATAACAATAAACGACGGAGAGATATTCGGTATCATCGGACTTTCGGGAGCCGGCAAAAGTACACTCGTCCGCTGTATAAATTACCTTGAGCGCCCAACCTCGGGACAGGTAATAATAGACGGCAAGGAGCTTGGAAGCCTTAAAACAAAAGAGCTTCTTAAAACAAGACAAAACATAGGAATGGTATTTCAGGGCTTTAATCTTCTCGCACAGCGAAACGTAATAAAGAACATCTGTTATCCGCTTGAGATCGCAGGTATGAAAAAGGCAGACGCTGTAAAGAGAGCCGAAAGCCTGCTTGAGCTTGTAGGACTTTCCGATAAAGCGAAGGCGTATCCGTCACAGCTTTCGGGAGGACAGAAGCAGAGAGTAGCGATAGCAAGAGCGCTCGCCGCAAAAACGCACTATCTTCTGTGCGACGAGGCAACAAGCGCACTTGACCCCGACACAACAAGGTCGGTGCTTGAGCTTCTTAAAAAAATCAACCGCACACTCGGAGTTACCATAATAGTGATAACTCACGAAATGAAGGTAATAGACAGTATATGCGACAGGGTCGCAGTGCTTGATAACAGCACGGTCGCAGAGATAGGCGATGTAAGAACGGTATTTGCAAATCCGAAGTCTGATATAGCAAGAAAGCTTATCATGCCGCAAGGCGAGCTTCCGGTTACAAGCGAACACGGAAAGAAGATAAGAATTATCTACAACGGTGAAAATTCTTCAAAGTCGCTGTTATCCGATATGATATTAAAATGCAACACTCCCGTCAATATTCTTCACGCAGATACAAAGGACATTGACGGCAAGGCATACGGTCAGATTCTGGTACAGCTGCCCGATGACGATGCATCGACAGAAAAGATAACAGCATATCTTAAAGCCAACAGCGTTACCTATTCACAGGTGTAAGGGGGAAGAAAAATGTCAGACGATCTTATACAGCTGTGGGATAAAGGCGTACTTTTACAGGGTATATGGGAAACGATATACTTAACGTTCATCTCTTCGTTCATAGCTTACGTTTTCGGACTTCCGATAGGCGTACTGCTTACAGTGACGGATAAGGACGGAATCCACCCTATCCCGTGGCTAAACAAAATAATCGGTATTTTAGTAAACATCTTCCGCAGTATCCCGTTCATCATTCTGATGGTTGCCTGCTTACCGGCGGCAAAGGTTATTGTCGGAACAAGTCTTGGCAATAAGGCAATGATAGTAATGCTCGTTATAGCGGCTATACCTTATGTGGCAAGAATGACAGAATCCTCTTTCAAAGAGGTCGACAAAGGCGTTATTGAAGCGGCTCAGGCAATGGGCAGCTCAACATTCAGAATAATATACAAGGTGCTTATCCCCGAAGCAAAGCCCGCTCTCATGGTCGGCGCAGTCATTTCCCTTGTAACCATTCTCGGCTACTCGGCAATGGCAGGAACGATAGGCGGCGGCGGACTTGGTATGATAGCTATTTCATTCGGTTATCAGCGTTTCAATAACGATATTGTGTGGATATGCGTTCTGCTCACGGTTATCATAGTACAGCTTATTCAGGAGCTCGGTATGCTGATAGCACGCAAGGCAGACAAACGTATAAACAAGTAAGGAGAGATATAATATGTCACTGCTTTTCATAAAGCTCTTAAGACAGAATTTCCGTTTCGGACGAATGCGCCGATGTTGTATATAAAGAGATAAAACCCGTAAACTAACGGTGCAGAACAAAGAAAGATAAACAAAATACAACATTGACAGGCGGTAAAACCGCAGAAACGGAGAATTAACATGAAAAAGATTTTATCACTGATACTCACGGCGGCTCTTGCAGGCGCAACACTTACAGCTTGCAGCTCAAACGGCACAAGCTCAACAGCTTCATCAAACGATGCTTCTTCGACAGATACATCTTCTGCAACATCAAGCGCCGCTGAAAGCTCAGCAGACAACACAGCGAATAATGATAAGGTTATCAAGATAGGCGCAACAGCTACACCCCACGGCGAGATACTCGAATTTGTAAAGGATAAGCTTGCTAAGGACGGTTACGATCTTCAGATCACCATTTACGATGATTATGTACTGCCCAACAACGCAGTTGCAAGCGGAGAGCTTGACGCAAACTACCACCAGCACACACCCTACCTCAACAACTACAATGAGAAGAACGGAACAGACATAGTTCCCGCCGCACTCATTCACTATGAGCCGTTCGGTCTTTACGGCAACGGCGTTGAAAAGCTGGCAGATGTCAAGGAAGGCGCTTCGATCGTAATTCCTGCCGATGACAGCAACGAAACAAGAGCGCTTCTTCTCTTACAGCAGGAAGGTCTTATCGAGCTTCCCGAGGGTGCAAACGCTAAGGACGGTGTTACAACGCTCGATATAAAGGATGACCACGGCTACAAGATAACAACAGTTCAGGCTGATACGGTTGCCGCTCAGTTTGCAAACAGCGATGCAGGTTCTTTAGCAGTCATCAACGGTAACTATGCTCTTGCCGCAGGTCTTGACATAAGCAAGGCTCTCGCAGTTGAAGATGCTTCAGGCGATGCGGCTCAGACCTACGCAAACATTGTAGCTGTAAAGAGCGGTAACGAAAACCTCCCCAAGATTCAGGCTCTTATAAAGGCTCTCAAGTCAGACGATGTAAAGAACTTCATCAACGAAAAGTACAACGGTGCAGTTGTAGCAATCTTCTGATTTAACTAACAAGATTTCTCCTGAAGTAAGTGATATACAGTCCGGCTCCCTCACAAACAGTGAGGGAGCTTTGCTGTCACCCGTCACGCACCGCCTATTCCCTGCGAAAAAATATCAATATTCACATTGACCTCAATTTCACTTTCCGCTATTATTTCCCCTACCCTGTCCATATTCTCTCTGTAAAATCTGTTACAGCATCTTCTTAGCGTATTTTCAAGTCCGAACACATCACAGCCTTTTTCTGCAATCGGTATCACCGAGCTTTCTATTTTCCGCTTCAGCTCCCTTTCGGCAGGCTCGGCTACCTTTTCGGCGGCTTTTTTATCATCTTCCTTCATTCCGCCCTTCGACCCTATCTTTCCCGATGCGCTGAATGTCACATCAAATTTCACCTTACCGTTATATTCTGTAGCTTTTATACTCCTTGTAACTTCAATAAGCGTAACGCTCGGCTTTGCGTTTTGTCCCAAAGGCACGGTAAACGAATATTCCGAAGGCGTATCATTCATAAAGAATATAGCCATTGCCCCATCATCGTCAACTCTGCAAAGCTCTTTGCCACCCTTGAAAACCACTCCTCCGTCAAGTATTATCGTCTTTTCTCCGTCCTCGCTCTGTTCTTCTCCGCCTCCGTTGCCCTTACCGCCTCCGGTTTCCTTCGGAATAGTTACATCTGTTTTAAGTGTTGCGGTTCTGAGCAGCGGAAGAAATGCGCTCTCCGTAGATGTGCATAGCATAGTCATCACCTGGTAGGGATATGTGCTTTTGTTCCTGCTTTCGACCGATGCGTTGTGTATAAGGTTCGCCAATCTCTGCGAAGAGGTCGAGCCTTCCTTGAAGCGTATATCGAGCAGTTCCTCTGCCGTATCCTCTGCGGCGGCAACATATGCCTGCGGATGCGAATGATAATTGCCCACAAAGAATTCAAGCGTATCGCCCAGCTTATACTTCCTCAGTTCTTTTCCGATGATTATCAGCCTGTTTTCGCTCAGCAGAAGATCCTTTCCCGTCAGCATCGAAGCGTTTTTCGCCGCCGCAAATATGCTTTCGCCCTCCCCTACGCTTTTCAGCACATTGTCCTGCGTCTTGTCTATCTGATTCTGTCCGCCCTCGCTCGATTGATTGAAATACTGCATACTTATACGATATACCTTTTTGTCAGGAAGATAGTCTATCCCTATCGCCTGCACTATCGCCCTGTCGGACAGGTCAACATAGCTGACACAGCCGACAAGGGTTATTGTCACAGTCAGCGCAAGCATTATAGCAACCGCTCTTATCATTCTCATTTCTTTTCTCCTTCGCTCTGCTTTTTTCTGCCTGCAACAAGCGCCGTCAGCGGAACTGCAACACCGCCGAGCAATATGTGTATTCCGCCCGACATAACGCTCCTGAAATGCTCGTATACCGTTCTGTCACTGCCAAGCACCATACACAGCATAAATATAAACGCTCCGTATACCACAACCGCCTTTTTCGTGTCGGGTCTCTTACTGCACACAGAATATATCCGCCCTACGCAATATATAATAAGCGCCGTTTTAATAATTCCGCACATCAGCCACACTATAGCGTCTATTCCGTCAAGCCTGCGGAATATTACAATATCGGATAAAGCTGCGATAATATACAGAGGGTATTCAACTTTACTCATATAAGGACCTAATATAAGGT
The DNA here is from genome assembly GCA_900539195.1 of uncultured Oscillospiraceae bacterium. Taxonomy (GTDB): domain Bacteria; phylum Bacillota; class Clostridia; order Oscillospirales; family Ruminococcaceae; genus Ruminiclostridium_E. The sequence goes on along the minus strand of UQBC01000007.1, from coordinate 50,067 downwards.
TGTAGAGCAGGTTAAGAAATTCCAGTATCACAAGCAGGAGCGGCAGATAATAAAGTACCGTTTTATGCGGTTTACTGCGTATTTCATCGGTTATCACCGCAAAAATCAGAATTTCGCTGTTCATACTTATCTCAGAAAGTGTACATTTTACAAAGTACCGCCCGTCCTCAATAAAGGCGGGATATATGAAATCCGGATTGACCTTGTCCCACATAGTGACTCCGATAAGAAAAATCAGCAGACCGAATACCGCCGCCGCAAACACAGAGCTTCTCGTAACCGCACTAAGCCCCTTCAATGCACCGTATACCGACACGGCGACAAGCACAGCAATACCCGATATTGTCAGAATGTTATTCAACAGCGTATCGGTTATATAATGCTGTATGCTTATGACCGTCTGCACGGCGGTCGCCGTCAGGGTAACAGCCAGAATAACCCCCACAGCTGCCCCGAAGATCTTATTTCTTCTGAAAGCACAGGTTATAGGGCTATCCCCCTTGAACCTCAGCGTCACAAGGATAAGAGGAATATAAAGCAGTGCCGCAATAATTTTTGCAAGAAATATCGCCGTGAAGCGATCCGGTCCGTATAATACGGTTTCGGCAGACAGAGTCATCATTTCCGCCGACAGCCTGCAGGCAAGAAACGTGATAACAAGCTGTCTGTTACTTATCCTGCTCATTGCCTCCCGTCCTTTCTGCGCCGTGACCGCTCTTTGCCTTGCCCGATAACTGCTGTACCGTCATATCCGTATCAGACAGCTTCTTCCAGCTTTCCCTGCGAAACGTATCACGGATAATGCTTTTCAGCGTCACAGGCGCAAACGGTGCGGTATACGGCACTCCGTATGTGTTTTTTGAACACATTCTGAAAAATATAACAACACCGACGGCTGTAATTCCGAACAAGCCAAACGTACCTCCTGCGACTATAAATACCAGCCTCAGTATCATACAGCTGTCGTATAGATCCGGTACGGCAAACGAGCATAGTCCGGTTGCCGCTATGATAAGCACCACAGGTGCGCTCATAAGACCCGCCGATACCGAGATTTCTCCTATCACAAGACCTCCGACTATGCTTACTGCGTGACCTATGCTCTGCGGCAGCCTCAGCCCCGCCTCCCTCATTATCTCATACAGGATATACATTATAAGGCACTCTCCGAATACGGGATAGGCGGTAGTCTGCTCCGATGAATAAATATTCAGCAAAAGCGCCGAGCGGAACATTTCCGGGTGAAAGTTACACAGTGCGACATAAAGACCCGGCAGAACAGCCCCTGCAATAAACGCAAAGAAACGTATGATACGAAGAAACGCCGAAAAGTACGGCTTATGCGTATAATCGTCCATCGTTACAAAGTTCTCCGCAAACAGACACGGAAGAACAAGCGCAAAAGGCGTTCCGTCCACGATTATCCCCACTCTGCCCTCGTACAGCTTCGATACAAATACATCTGGACGTTCGGTTGTATATATCTGTGAGAAAAGGACAGAATCATCATCTTCAAGAAAGCTCTGTAAATACTCACCCCCTGCAATAGTGTTAAGCGGAATGTTCTTCAGCTTATCCGTCACGGCGTTTACGATATTCATATCCGCCTTGTCGGTAAGATAGCAAACCGAAACATCGGTCTTGCTACGTTCCCCTATGGTCATCATCATCGTTTTCAGCGTCGGGGATTTCATTCTCCGCCTTACCATAGCAACGTTGGTTCTTACCACCTCAATAAAGCCCTCTCTTGACGCTCTCAGATTTATGTGCGTTGAAGGCTCGTCTACGCTTCGGTGTGCAAAGCCCTGTATCCCTATCGCTATTCCGAACGAAGCGCCATTACAAAGCAGAACGGCAAATCCCGACATTATATTAAGGCAGAGTGCGCCAATGTCATATACCTGCTTTTGTTCCTCCGCTATAGGCATATCGGCGCATACCGCACAGAAAAACTCGTTATCATCGGCTATTCCGGGAGGAGATGATACCAGCGGGCGGAAGATAAGATTTGCAAGGTCAGCCTTGCCTATCATTCCCTCGCAGGTGATAACCGCCATCTTGTGACCCCCTGCGGTAAAATATTTTATTATAAGATCCGAACTATTGTTCATAAGTGCCCTTACGGCACAGCAGTTTTCATCAAGATTTGACGACAGTGCGGTATCGGATCTGTTTACGGGTTCGGTGTTCTTTTCGGAAAAATCCGGCTTTTTTATATTCCTCATCACAAGTCCTCGCATAATAAAAAGTAATCTGTAAATAATAGCGTTGAAATAAAATCTATCAATTATCTTTCCCGACTATGGAGGCAATATGCTGATAATAATTATTCGTTCGGTACTTTTGTACATTCTTATAATGTTTGCACTCAGGCTTATGGGTAAGAAACAACTGGCACAGCTCCAGCCGTCTGAACTTGTTACTACCATACTTATCTCAAACATTGCAACACTTTCGCTTGAGGACTCGACAGTTCCGATGATATACGGCGTTATACCGATACTGATGATAGTTTGTCTTGACGTATTCATGTCGTTCATTATGCTGAAAAGCTCACGCTTCCGTCGTCTTGTCACGGGAACACCGCAGATAATCATAACAAACGGCATTATCGATCGCAGAGTGATGAAACACCTGCGCTACAGTGTCGACGAGCTGATGGAATCTATGCGTGAGTGCATGATATTTGACATTTCACAGGTGCAGTATGCTATAGTTGAAACCACCGGCAAGATCAACTTCTATCAGAAAAGCTGTTACAGAAACGTTGAAAACGGCGATATGGATATAAAAGTTCAGAATTGCGATCCTCCCTGCCTGCTTATCAAGGACGGAGATATCAATTATCCCGGACTGCGCCGCTGGAACGGTGACGAAAAGAAACTGCGCAGTATGATAAAGGAAATGGGACTTGATATAAAGGATATATTCCTGCTTACAGACAGCGTTGATAAAGGCGTTTACACCGTGCTTAAATCCGACAACGAAAGCGGTACAAAGTCAATATGCAGACCCGAGGAGAAACAGTAATGGGAAGAATGGTAACTTGCGCCGTAATAGTTGCGGCTATGGTAGCGTTTGCGATATTCGGATATAACTATTCCGATAATCGTGCTAAAGAAATATATATCACAGCCGATGGGATAACACAGGCTATAGATAATGATGACAAACAAAAAGCCGCCGAAATGGCGGCGTATGCCGAGGATATCTGGCGAGGGCTTTCGCAGGATACTATCTTCGTTGAGGATACCGAATGCGATAACGAGATAGCTATGTGTCTGTCACGGATAAAGGTATTTGCCAAGAGCGGAGAGGACGATATCTATTCGGAATGCGCAGTCCTTAAAAGGCTTATAGAACTATATATAACAAGACAGCATTTAACCTTTTCAAGTGTGCTGTAATATACAAAAATTCCGACGGCAAAATACCGTCGGAATTTTTTATGCAATGATTATTCAAAGCTTAGGAAACAGTAGCATTGAGTTCCTTTATTCTTGCTTCGATAACGCCTCTGTTTTCTTCACGAACAGTTGCAAATGAACTACCGCCCATTACAACGTCTGACGTGAGGTGACCTACAGGGTTCTCACCTGTTGAAGAGTCAGCGATATCTGCGCCGATACCGTTCTTGAACTCGAATACCGCTGAGAATGTTTCGGGATTCTTCAGCTTATCAAGTCTGTCAAGCAGTGTGTCTGTCCAATCAAACTCATCTATAGACTGCTGTCTGCCTGCCTTCTTTACTTCTTCATCCTTGGAAGCCAAGAGGTTAGCATAGATCCATGCTTTATAACCGTCAGCGTTCTTAGAACCTGAAACGAACATAAATGCATCCTGCTTCATTTCCTGATAATATGTATCAGAACCGTCCATCTGGGGGAATGGAACAAAGTTGATCTCATCATCATCCCACTTCTGCTTTTTCTTATACAGTCTCCATGTTTCCTCGTATCTCCATGTACCGTCTTCAAGGAAGAGAGTATTACCGTTTACCCACTCGGGATAGCTGGGTGCCCAGTTGTTTTCGATCTCTCTGGGGTAACGGAGCTGTTCCTGTGTATCATCAAATGTGCGGAGCATATCCATGCACTTTTCAACATTGGCATCGTTAAGGTTGCTTACAAGCTTGCCGCTCTCAAGACCGATGAGTGGCTTACCTGTTGTAGCGATGAATGCGTGGTCAAGTCCGTAACCGTCAAATGCATACTTGGCATTATCGGGATCTGTGAACTTTCTTGCCATCTCTATGCACTTTGACCATGTCCATTCACCCTTTTCAAAGAGCTCCCAGGGATCGTCAAAGCCGTTCTCTTCGATTATCGACTTTCTGTACCAAAGAAGCGTTGCGGGGTTTACGTCAACGATAGGTGTGTAGACCTTACCGCCCCAGTTGAACATATCTATAATATCCTTATAATCTGCCCAGTCATCTGTCGTGGTATCGATAACGCCATCGATAGGCTGGAACAGGTTCTGGTAAATACCATAGGGATAGTTAGAGGTTTCAAATGGGAATGTATCAGGCGAGTCATCTGACTGTACAAGCTTTGCAAGGTCAACATATCTGTTTGCATAGTTTGAAACTCTTACATTAACAAATACGTTTTCATCCGCTACGCTCTCATAGCCTTCGGGCTTGTTCTTGGGTGTGCCGTACATCGATTTGAAGAGTTCTACAGAAGAAGCCGCCTCCTGAATGTCATACCATGCCATAAACTTAAGCTTGGTGTCCACCTTGATATTCTTGTAGTCCTCTGCTACCGAAACGTTGTCGATCGCACTCTTGACATCTTCGTTTGAAGACATTATCTTCTGGCTGCCTGTAGCTGTTGTGCTCTCTGCAGAAGAATCAGCGCCGTTTGCTGTTCCGCCGCTTGTTGCTGTACCGCCTGAACAACCCGTGAATGCTGTAGCACCCATTATCAGAGCAAGAGCTGCTGCTGAAATCTTTTTGGTCGTATTTTTCATCATTTACCTCCTGTACGGTCTTTCACTGCCGCTTAATTACCTAATTATTATAACAAATTTCCTCTTGTCATTCAACTATTAGTTGATCCAAACTTAAAAAATATTTTTGTTTAATTACAACAACGAATTTTGCGTTTTCACACCGTTTACACGTTTTTTAAGTTAATTATCTTTATACATCTGCGAATAACCGAGTTTTGTGAATCCGTTTCTTTCGTACAGCCTTACCGCTCTTTCGTTGTCAGGCTCTGTTTCAAGACGGATTCTTGCAACATCGGCATATTCCTTTTCGATGAATTTGAAGAACTCTCCGGTTATGCCCTTACAGCGATGCTCCGGCTTTACATATATCTCCTCAAGCCACACCACCATACCGCCTGCCTCGTTTGAATAAGTAAGCGCAAGCAGAGCAAAACCGTAAACCTCTTTTTTATCGTCGCTGCGGAATATAAAGCACACTGCGTACGGCGAACCTTCCGTAAGCACATTGAATGTCAGTTCATGATTTGCGTCAGGGATAGGATGAAGCACCGCAGGCGAATGATAAAAGTCATGCTCCATAGCGAGAAATTCATCACGGTCGTCTTTTCTTATCTTATCGAATATCATGTTTTTCTCCCTTTTAAGCAAGTCCGAGCGGATTTATAAACAGATACGCAAAATATCCTGCGTAAGCAACGAGCATAATTATACCGCCGGCTCTTGTAAGCTCCTTTTTGCGTAAAACGAGCAGACCCAGCAGTACAGCGGTAGCTATCGCAACTATCGTGTCAATGATAAATGCCTCACCGAAGGTCAGTACGCTCGGCGAGAATATTGACGCCAGACCTACAACGAACAAGATATTAAAAATGTTACTGCCGATTATATTGCCTATAGCAATATCGGATTTCTTCTTGAGCGAAGCCGCAATGCAGGTTATAAGCTCCGGCAGCGACGTACCGAATGCTACAACGGTCAGCGAGATAGTTCTGTCATCAACGCCGATAACCTGTGCTATGCTCTTTGCGGACGAAACCGTAAGGTCGCTTCCGAGCACGATACTCACAAGTCCGACAAGAGTTATCAATATCAGTATGGGCAACTTGTCCTTTTCGGTAAGCTGTGGCACTTCATCTGCCGAGCTGTCGTCACCCTTCTTGTAAAGGTAGAACAGATAGCCTAAGAACGCCGCAAAAAGCACCAGCATAATCACGCCGTCTATCTTGTCAAGTCCACCGCCTATCCAACCGAGCAGCAGTAATACGGCTGTAATGAATACAACAAACGGTATCTCGAATTTAAGTGTGTTCGGCTTTATCTTAAGGTTTGTTATCAGTGCACTGACGCCGAGTATCAGCAGTATGTTCATAATATTACTGCCCACCACGTTACCTATCGAAATAGCCGCCGCATCCTGAAACGCCGCACTTATACTGATAGCCGCCTCAGGCGCAGAAGTACCCATCGCCACTATCGTAAGACCTATTACTATCTGGGGGATCTTGAATTTAGCCGCAATTTTTGACGCACCCTCAACAAACAGATCCGCACCCTTTATCAGCATAGCGAATCCCACTATCAGCACGCAAAGCGAGCATATAACATTTGCATTGATGTTCACGCCGACCATGTTCATAACATACAGTGCAGCGCCTATCACAAGAGCGATTACCGCAATTAACATTTTGTCCTCTTTCTCTTTTAACACATTAAATTTTCGGTTACACGAATGACGGGCAGTGACGTTTCATAGAAGCGACTGCCCGTACATATTGATTTTTATCGTTTACTGCTCTCCGGCAAGCTCCTTATAAAGGCCGATATACAGCTTAGCCGACTGCTTCCAACTGAAGTCTGCCTTCATAGCTCTTGTAACCAGCTTGTTCCACTCAGTCTTGTCCCAGTAGCAATCCTTTGCTCTCTTGATAGCATAAAGCATATCGTGAGCGTTGTACGACTGGAATGTGTAGCCTGTGCCGTTCTCATCTCCGCAGTCAACTATGCTGTCTGCAAGACCGCCCGTTTTACGGACTATCGGGATAGTGCCGTAACGCAGAGAGATCATCTGTGCAAGTCCGCACGGCTCGCTCTTACTGGGCATAAGGAACATATTCGCTCCGGCGTAGATTTTCTTTGCAAGGTCGGGAATATATCCGCAGGTAAATGCTACTCTGTCGGGATATTTCCAGCGCATCTCGTGGAAGAACTGCTCGTACTGAGCCTCGCCCGAGCCTAATATAACTACCTTGTAGCCGAGATTTATTATATCATCAAACACACACTTTACAAGATCAAAGCCCTTGTGTTCGACAAGTCTTGATACCATACCGAGCACAGGTTCATCACCTTGGGGAAGTCCTACTTCTTCAAGCAGCTTCTGCGTGCATACCTTCTTGCCTGCCTTCTTTGAAACCGTGAAGTTTGCGGGAATTGCGGGATCTGTAGCCGGGTTGTACATATCGGTATCAATACCGTTAAGGAATCCGCAGGTCTTATACTGCTTATCAGCAAGCGCTCTGTCAAGACCGTGTGAGAACCACGGATCGAGTATTTCTCTCGCATATGTCGGAGAAACGGTTGTGACCTTGTCCGAAACCTCAATAGCCGCTTTCATAAGATTGATATCTCTGTCATATTCCATAAGCGACGCAAAATGCTTCGGTATGCCGAGAACGTCTTCAAGTATCTCCATACCGTATCTGCCCTGGTACTGAATGTTGTGGATAGTAAATACATTCTTGATACCCCAGAGCTTTTCGTCATTTCTATAGAAAATGCTATAATATACGGGGATAAGGGCGCACTGCCAGTCATTTGAATTGATAATCTGCGGCTTGAAGTCGATAACCCTGAGCATTTCAAGAACAGCACGTGAGAAGAACGCATATCTTTCGGCATCGTCATAATAGCCGTAAAGTCCGAAATCACGCTTGAAATAATACTCGTTATCAAGGAAATAATATGTAACGTTGTTTATCTTTGCTGTGAACAATCCGCAGTACTGATTTCTCCAACCTACCGGTACAGAAAAATTTGTAATATAGGTCATCTGATCACGCCACTGCTGTTTAATTGTATTTACATACAGAGGTACTACCACGCAAGCCTCGTGGCCTTCTTCGACAAGCGCCTTAGGAAGCGAGCCGGCAACATCTGCAAGTCCTCCGGAAGCCGCTACGGGCTGAGCCTCACTTGCCGCATATAGGATCTTCATGTTTTTTTCCGCCTTTCAGCCACACTTCTGACAATACAGCCTGTGGCTCTTTTATAGTTTCTTACTCCTATTTAAAAATATAGCATATTTTGTGTCCAAAATCAAGCAAAATTTATCGCGGTTCCTGCCGAAAAAAGAAAAATCGGAAATAATAACTAAATATTTCAATTTCTATTGTTCAAATTAACAAAATCAGTTACTTATGGTATTGCATTTTTATTTAAAACAGAGTATAATTCTATATAAAGACAGTCTTAATTTCAAGGGCTGTCCGTCTTGTATCAACATAGAAAAAGGGAAGGTGTCATTAATATGGCAAACAAAGAGATTACATTACTTGATGTTATAGACAGAGCGCAGTTACAGTCCTTGCAGGACGCATTTGCAAAGGCAACTGGCATGGCGGCTCTCGCAACCGACAAGAACGGTCCTGTGACCCAGCTTTCATGTCCTACGGACTTCTGTATGAATTACACCAGGAAATCAAGTGTAGGTTGTGAACGTTGCAATCTCTGCGACCTTAAAGGCGGCGAACAGGCAAGCAAAACAGGAAGACCGGCTGTTTACTACTGTCACGGCGGACTTGTAGACTTTGCTTCCCCGATTATTGTAAACGGTGAGCAGATAGGCTCTCTTATTGGCGGTCAGGTGCTGACGGAAGAGCCGGACCTTGACAAGTTCCGTGCCATAGCAAAGGAGATTGATGTAGACCCCGATGAATATGTCGAGGCGGTAAAAAAAGTTCCGATAGTTTCCGAAGAGAAAGTAAACAACGCCGCAGAGCTTCTTTTCAAAATGGCTCAGGCACTTTCACAGGTTGGATACGAAAAGTACAGCATCACGGAAGAACACAAGAACACGGACGCAATGTTCGATGAGGTTCAGGACGACTACAAGGATATCAATGCAAATGTAGAAGAAGTCAATACAACAATAGCGGCTTTATCCGCCGAGTTTGACCTGTTGCGTGAAAAAGCGGCAGAATCCGCAAAGGCTGTTGCACAGACCGACTCTATTTTAAAATACATACAGAATGTTGCGACACAGATGACGTTGCTCGGATTCAACGCTTCAATTGAGGCAAAGCACGTCGGCGAGGCAGGCGCAGGCTTCAACGTCATCGCACAGGAAGTGCGTCAGCTCGCAGAACAGACATCCAACCAGACGCGCAGTATTGAAGATGTACTCGGCAGTGTTCGTGCTTCAATTTCTGCAATCGACAAGGAAATCACAACTGCAGTCGGCAAGATCGAAGCCAACGTTGCTACAGTAAAGGATCTCAGCGATAAGATTGCCGAAACTTCCAAAAAGATAGATAATATAAGCAAGGTTTAATCGGTCAGATACAGATGATCCCGCCGCAAAATGAAATGCGGCGGGATTTTTATATACGTTGACCGGCGATAAAAGCAACGGCTCTGCAAAAGCAGAGCCGTCATTATTATTAATTTTAAGAATTATTCAACAGTCTTGTTGAGTTCTGCAAGACGAGCGTCTATCTGACCCTGATACTGTTCACGGAAAGATGTATAAGATTCACCTGTCATGTACGGGCCCTTTGTGAGCTGTTCTACAGGATTATCCTGACTGCTCACATCGGCAATATCTGAACCGATACCGTTCTTGAAGTCAAATACGCCTGTGAATGTCGCGGGATCCTTCATTGTATCAAGTCTGTCAAGCAGTGTATCTGTCCAGTCATACTCAGCCTTGGACTGCTCTCTGCCTGCCTTCTGTATTTCGGGATCGTTTGAAGCTACTAAGTTAGCATAGATCCACGCCTTGTAACCGTCTATGTTCTTAGAACCTGCAACGAGCATTATAGAATCCTGCTTCATGCTCTGATAATACTTATCAGAACCGTCCATCTGGGGGAAGGGAACGAAGTTGATCTCATCGTCATCCCACTTCTGTTTCTTCTTGTACAGTCTCCATGTTTCCTCATATCTCCATGTACCGTCTTCAAAGAACAGTGTGTTGCCGTTTACCCACTCGGGATAGCTGGGTGACCAGTTGTTATCGACATCTCTGGGGTAACGGAGCTGTTCCTGTGTGTTATCGAATGAACGAAGCATATCAAGGCACTTTTCGATGTTAGCATCATTAAGGTGACTTACAAGCTTACCGCCTTCAAGTGCGATAAGAGGTGTACCTGTCGTGCAGACAAAGTTGTTTTCGGGGTTGTAACCGTCAAGTACATACTTGCCGTTATCGGGATCTGAGAACTTTCTTGCCATTGTCAGGAATGTTTCCCATGTCCACTTGCCACTTTCATAAAGCTCCCAGGGATCGTCAAGACCTGCTTCTTCAACAGTTGACTTTTTGTACCACAGGAAGCTTGTGGGAACAAGACTCATAATAGGGCAGTAGTTCTTGCCGCCCCAGTTGAACTTGTCGATAGATTCTTTATAATCAGCCCAATCATCTGTTGTGAAATCAATGATACCGTCAAGGGGCTGGAAAAGGTTCTGATAAATGCTGTAGGGATAGTTGCAGATCTCAAAGGGGAAGCAGTCGGGTGAATCGTCTGACTGTACGAGCTTTGAAAGGCTGGTATATCTGTCCGCATAGCTTGAAACCTTGACGTTTACGAATACGTTCTCATCAGCAACGCTCTCATAGCCCTTAGGCTTGTTTTCGGGTGTGCCGTAGAGCTTCTTGAATACCTCTACTGCAGGGGAAGCCTCCTGAATGTCCCACCATGCCATCCACTTGATCTTTGTGTCAACCTTGATGTCCTTATAATTTTCGCCGGCAGAAACATTGTTAACTGCGCTCTGAACGCCCTCGTTCTCAGACATCTGCTTCTGTGTTTCGCCTGTTGTAGCAGCCGCTGAGCTGTTGTCTGCTGTTGTACCGCTTGTTGTCGAACTGCCTGTGCAACCTGAAAAAGCTGTTACAGCAGATACGAGTGCTAATGCACCTGCAATAGCCTTGGTATATTTTCTCATCTTTAATCCTCCTGTAGATTTTCTGTACCTGAGTACAGATTTGCGTATTATTACAATTACTATTATAACAAAATTGCTGTCACACCGTCAATAAACAATTTGCAGTAATTTAGCTAAACGATTTTGTGAAAATAGCACAATCGAAGCATGGTAATTTAGGTTAATTAGCTAAATTTCAACTTATTATGCCATTCAGATCATCCGGATACGCCTCAATGGCAGGCGTATACTCCCCTTTTACTTCATCCTCCGGATTCTTTTTGTAATCCTGACCTTCCATATAGCACCAACCCTCCATTGCGTGCATATAGCTTTCGCCGCAGGACAAAGGATTCGTACCGATGCACATCTGCTTGAATTCTATAACCGGTACAAATGTTTCCGGATCGTTCATCCTGTCCATTCTGTCAAGCGATCTGTCGGTCCGGTCATATTCGGATTTTGCATTCTGACGTACAATGCAGTGTGAAATGGTTTTTATTGTTCAGTTCCGATATTTTCTGCCGATTTATTGATTCTGTCTATCGCTTTGTCAAGCTCTTCAATAATATCCGAGCTTTCTTTGGTAATAAACGTTCTGTAGTCCTTACCATATATATACGAACTTCTCGAAAGTATACCGGTAAAGGTATCACTCGATGCGGTAGGCAGTACTTCCTCGAAATAATCACGGCAGTCAACTACCCACTCAAAAGCATCGGGGCTGTTTATCTTATCCATTCTGTCAAGAAGCCTGTCATTCCAATCATATTCGGTTTTCTTTTCCTCTCTGAGCCGTGTCTGTGCGGAGCTGTCGTTATATAAGTATGCCGCCGAATATACAAGCGCCTTATAGCCTTCGGGGTTCTTTGAACCTATCGGGAGCATATAGGTATTTTCAGCGCAGTTATACCCCTGATAATATGACTGCTCATCGTCACAGCGAGGGAAAGGAACGAAATTGATTTCATCGTCGCTCCATTTATTCTTTTTCTTATAAAGCCGCCAGGTTTCATCATATCTCCATAAACCGTCTTGATAAAACAGTGTGTTGCCGTTTGCCCATTCGGAATCGCTTGGCGACCAACCGTTCTCCTCTTCACAGGGATATCGCAGTTTTTTCTGCGATGTGGCAAACTGACGCAAATAATCCATTGCAGAGATTATCTTCTCATCATCGGCATTACTTGTAAGCAGATCGTCTTCTATACCGATAAGTCCTTTTCCGACAGTAGAAAGGATTTCACGTTCAACAAAATATCCGTCAACGCCGTATTTCTTCTTTTCGCTGCTGCTGAAGCTTTCGCACATACTGAGGAATTTACTCCACGTCCATTCATTCTTTTCGTACAGCTCCCACGGGTCTTCAAGTCCGGATTCTTTTACAACACTGCTCCTGTACCACAGAAGCGAACGCGGGGTACTGCTGAATATCGGCACATAATCGTTTCCGACATATTTTAACGATTGTTGTATCTTGCTGTAAGGTGCAAACTCATCCGTTTCAAAGTCTATGATATCGCCTATCGGCTGAAAAAGCTTATCTGCTCCGACAGAGCAAGGCATTCTTGATATCTCGGCAGGGAAAGCATCGGGAGAATCCCCGGATCCGATCAGCTTTGCCAGTGTATAATATCTGTCAACGTAACTGCTCAGGTAAACATCTATAAAAGGTTCGGTATCATTACCCGAATGGTCTGTTTCGTAGCCCTCGGGATTTTTTTGCGGCACTCCGAAAAGTTTCTTATATGTATCGGCAATGTTGCTGTTATTAAGGTCATACCAGCCGAGAAATTTCACCTTTGTGTCGACCTTGACATCCCCTATAACGTCCTTTACCGACTTACTTTCGGCAGCAGTGTCCGTATTACCGCCGTTGCTTTCTTTAACGTCCGAACTGTTTGCAGTGTCAGAGGAACTGTCTTTTATTCCCGTACTGCTGCCGGGCGATACATTATTTGCACAGGCGGTCGTCAGCATTACCGCCGACAGGATAATTGCGGATAGTTTCTTTGTGTGTTTCATAAATAGCTCCTTTGATGTAGTGTGAAATGTTTATTGATCGTTTCTGCCGACTATTCGGCATATTGCAGTCCAAACAAAAGCGACGGGTTATTCTTCTCCGTTTGCACTTCCGACCAGGCGATCGAAATATTCAACTATATCCGGATTATTTTCGAGATACGCCTTGTACGCAGAACCGTTCGCAAGGCAATTGTCCACACATTCACTGTAGGGAGTTGAGTAAAAGCAATTGTCATAAACATTATCCGGATTGCTTATTTCAAATACAGTGTGATATTTTCCGGGAGTGTTTATCTCGTCAATTCTGTCAAGAAGCATATCGCTCCAGCCGCTTTCGCTTTTCATCTCTTCTCTGTATGCTTTCATCTCTTCATCACTGCGATAATTGTTATGATATGCAAAAGCGTAAACAAGCGACTTATATCCCTCTGTATTTTTTGCGCCTTTTATAAGCAGATAACCCTCTGCGCTCATAGGCTGATATTCAGTCTGCTCCTTATCCGGCGAGGGCATCGGAACTATCTTTATTTCATCATCGCTCCACTTGTTTCTTTTCTTATATAAACTAAATTGGGTTTCATAATTATATTGATCGCCGATATAGAATAAGGTATTTCCTTCTGCCCATTCGTGCTCGTTTGCGCTCCAGCCGTTCTCGCGTTCATTGGGATAACGCAAACCGTCAACCGATGGGGCAAACCGACGAAGATAATCCATACATTCGTAGATCTTATCGTTTTTGCAGTTATTTTTATATCTGCCGTTATCGTCAAGCGTGATAAAGGTTTCGCCCGTCGTGGAAAGGAACGCATCGGATATTATATGCAGATATCCGTCGAAAGCATATTTTCCGTTTTCGCTGTCGGCGAATTGCTTTGACATTTCCATAAATTTATCCCATGTCCAATCGCCCTTTTGATAAAGCTCCCATGGGTCGTCAAGACCGCTTTCGGCTATTACGGACATTTTGTACCAGATCATATGATCGACCGACAGATCCGTGATCGGAACATAATGTTTTCCCTCGAAAGAAAGCTTATCGCTCTCACTTTTATATAAAGCAAGCTCTTTGATACCAAAGTCTATAACATCGTCAACATTCTGTAACAGCTCTTCTTTTTTCCCCAGCATTCTTATAAATGTGCTTTCCTGGAACGGTATACAGTCCGGTGAATTGTCCGACTGTACAAGCCTTGTAAGATCCATATATCTGCTCGCATAATTGGTGACTTGTATATCAGCAAACGGCTTTTCTTTTCCATTGCCTTCTGAGCTGTTATTCTTTGAGCCGCTTTCTTCGTACCCTATCGGCATATTTTCCGGCACTCCGAAAAGCTCCTTGTACGTTTTAGCTACATTCTGATCATTAAGGTCGTACCACGACAGTATTTTCACCTTTGTATCGACCTTGATATCCCCTATAACGTCCTTTACCGACTTACTTTCGGGAATAGTGTCCGTATTACCGCCGTTGCTGTTGTCTGTTACGGAATTCTGCGGAGCGGCGGGTTCGCTGTCTTTTATTTCCGTGCTTTTTCCGGGTGACACGTTACTCGCGCAGGCGGTCGTCAGCATTACCGCCGACAGGATAATTGCGGATAATTTCTTTGTGTGTTTCATAAATAGCTCCTTTGATGTAGTGTTGATGTTAACTATAGAAAAATATTATTAATTTCAATTTGTGCTTTTTTCAGGCGGCGTATTCAGCATTTCTGCCTCCCGGGAATTTACAGGTCCGTATTCCTCAAGGACCTCATCGTATTTAACTCCGGTCAGGAAAGTATTGTTTAGCAACGCACCGGATACATCTTCTCCGCACCCACTGCCTATTATAAATAAGGCAATACTGCTATAGTCGCATACCCAGTTGAAAGCGTCAGGCTGACTTATCTTTTCTATTCTGTCAAGCAGTCTGTCATTCCATCCGTACTCTGTCTTGTCATATTGTCTTGACGCTTTCTGCATTTCGGTATTGTTGCGTGCATATATGTCCGTATATATAAGCGACTGATAGCCGACCTTATTTTTTGAGCCTTTTGGAAGCAGGAATGATGTTGTATTCATATTCTGGCTGTATGTTTTTTCTGTGTCGTATCTTGGGAACGGAACAAAGCTTATTTCATCTTCACTCCATTTTTCCTTTTCCTTGTATTCTATCCACTTTTCTTCGTATCTCCATATACCGTCTTCAAAGAACAACGTGTTGCCTTTCGCCCACTCACGATAGTTCGGAGCCCAGTTGTTCAACAGGTCTCTCGGATAACGCAGACTTTTCTGCGTCGTGTCAAACTGCCTCAGGAACTCCATCGCCGCTTTCATCTTATCTGTACCTGAATTATCTATATACAATCCGTTATCATTACCAAAAAGATGTATTCCGGTCGTCGCAAGCAGATTAGTCGGCACATTGTCACCATCGATGCCGAATTTTATATTTCCGTCGTACTTAACTATATCCTCTGTCGATTGCTTGCCGTCAGAGAACTTTTCGCACATTTCAAGGAATTTGTTCCACGTCCATTCGTCTTTTTCGTAAAGCGTCCACGGATCTTCAAGCCCCGCGTTTTTGATAACACTGCTCCTGTACCATAAAACCGATGAGGAAGAAACATTATATATGGGGCAGTAATTTTTATCAAACATTCTTATATCATTCTGAATTTTGCTGTATGGCGCAAGCTCAGACAATCCGAAATCAATAACACCGTCCACAGCGTCAAAATATTTGTCGCTCTTGTCATTGGAGTTGAAATACGTCATTGCGTACAGCTGAGCGGGGAATGCGTCCGGTGAATCATCAGCCTGAATAAGCTTGGCAAGGTCAGAATATCTGCCTGCATAAGAAGTGACACGGATCTCGGCAAACGGCTTTTCATCGGGCGAACTTTCCGTATCATTGCCGCTATCCCATGAATTGCTTTCCTCATACCCCTGCGGAATATTTTCAGGCACACCGAAAAGCTCCTTATAATTTTTTGCTATACCGTTATCGTTCAGGCTGTACCACGACAGTATTTTCACCTTGGTATCGACACTGATATCCTTTACGGCATTTACAACCGACTTTGTATCAGGTTCTGAGTTGCCGCTGTCACCTGTTCCGTTATTTTCTGTAATAACAGATGAATTTTCTTTTATTTCCGTACTTTCTCCGGGTGCAGTGTTGTCCGCACAACCCGTCGCAAGCATAATTGCCGATAAAATAATTGCGGATAATTTCTTTGAATTTCTCATAAATAGCTCCTTTGGCGTAAAGCGGAATGTTTTTGATCAGATAATAAAATTTTGCATATAGATATTCAATTGTTCTCTGATATAATTCTATCACATATTTGCAATAACGCTCAATAGAAATATTGCACTAATTTGACCGTCATATTTTGGTTATAATACACAGAACGCCCTGCACCGCATAATGCAGTACAGGGCGTCGGTATATATTATGAGGAGAATTTTATATACAGCTTACTGTTCTATCGGAATATTGAATTCCTTTCTGATTGAATATATCAGATCGGCAACTCGCTTTCTGTTTTCGTGCGGAGCAAAATATGCACCGCCGAAAGAATTGTCATGTCCGGTTTCGCAGAGAATTACATAATCCATATCCGCAAGCAGACCGTCTGTATAGTAATCATACATCACAAACAGTTTTTCAAGCTCAGAAACGCTTTCACTTTCGGCAAACTCACAGGTAACAGTCGTATGTTTAGCCGAACTTACCGAAACGTTTGAATAGTTAAAATATATATAATTGTCATTCGCATTATACATATCATATATAGTATACAAAGATGACACATAGCTTGCGTAAGAACCGTCGGTATCATACTCGTTATCTTTGTTGTTATTATAGTTTTCCAGTTCTTTCTTTGCGTCATCTATCAGTGCCTTTTTATAGGAAACCGAATTTGTTTCATCATTAAGCATTGCCAGTGTTTCGGAGCAGTCCTCTCTGATTTCAAGGCTCATATATTCGCCGATGTTGGAATTGGCTTTTATTTTAACTACTGCCGCAAGCTTTCCGGTATTTCTGCCTGATTTATAATCATTTTCTATGGCTGATATCAACTTATCATTAAGATCATTATTAAGCAGTCTGCCGTAGGAATTACCGTTTCTTGTATAGAAATCTATTTTCTCTGCCATTGCACCGACACTTTTTATCTCCTCGGCGTATTCGTCCGTCTTTGATAAAACATATCGCATATCATAAAGTGCCTTGGCGTATTCGCCGTACGTTTTCTGATTTACGGCAATTCCGAGAGAACGTGTTATCATTCTGCCGTCTTTCATCTTGTAAACCAATCTGACAGAATAGTAGTCTTTTCCCGGCTCAACGCCGTAATCACTGTAGCGATGTGCGCATCCGTTATTGACAATAAAAGAATGATATTTCGTTATTGCACGTATGTTATCGGTATTTTTGAAATTTATCGTGTAGTAGTCCGAATTACCGTTATCACTGAATGCCTTTTTTGTTGACATTTCCACGCTCTTTATGCCGTCGGTTGAGGGAACATAACGCTCCAGTCCGAAAATATCGGTTTGTCTTATAACAGTGCAAATAAGCAATGTACCAAGTATCGCACCGACATATCTGAGCAGTGATTGCCATAATTTATTTATTTTTCTTCCATGGGTAATTTCAGCGAAGAAATAAACAATTGCGCTAATGGCAATACATATCATAAAAGTCATGTGTAATGTAGGATCAATCATCACAGGGCTTGTGCCTATAGCTATACAGATCAACGCACACACAATGCTCAGTGATATGATATGATACGGAAGCTCAAAGACAAAATGTGAACCCGTCTTTTCCGCTTTTCTTAAGCGTGTGACAACATACGCAAGCACAATAAGTACAGCAAATACCAATATCATTATAATTACGTTTCGCGTATTGAATGTACAGAATATATCTATATCATCGTTTCTGACCGCACTGTATACTCCTTTGCTTTCACTTATGGCAAAAACATTTTCACCAAATGAGTTGACGATAGACAGAATAAAAGCAAAAATCATACCCGCAGGGGAAGCAAACATTACCGCCGAAGAAAGTTCCTCGCTCGATGCCGCTTCGGTAACCATCATAATTGCTGTTCCGACAATAGTAGTTACTATCACCGATAATGCCGCCATTGCTATTATCGTGTATACGATATAGTCGGACATTTTTCCGGTGAACGAATTTATCAACACACAGAAAAGGTATGTAAAAACGAGTACGACAGTCATAGCAATAAATACATATATTATAATTTGGGGCAGCTCTCTGTAGAGAATATTATTTGTCCTTGAGAAGATCTGCTGCATTGCAATGTTGATTTCGCTTTCATAGTCCCCGCTTGAAAGGGTATTCAGATATGATGTTGTGAAACCTGCGTCTACACTGATTCCCGTTACTGCCATAATTACAGCACTGATCGCGCCTGATATTGCCATAGGAAGAACGCTTACAATGCCACCGGTCAGAAGATCGCTGAAAAACCTCTGAGTAGTTGTGAGCGGAAGACTGAGATACATATCCGCATCGCATTTTTTGAGATTATAACTGAACATTGAATTTACTGTTACAAAAGCGAGAATGAGCACCACAGCCGCCGAAGCAACAGCAATTACAAATCCCGCCGCCATAATCATATCAATATCGCCGAACATTTTTGTAGTATGCAATGTATCGAAATTTTGGTTTTTTATAGTCGCATTTACCATTTCTATACAGATCGACATACATACGCTGAACAGCGGTATGCACAGTACACTGAAAAGTGCCGATATGATCAACAGATTCTTGTTTCTGAATAATTTGTAGCATAAGTAGCTTATAAAAAAGTTCTTTTTAGTCGTCGAGCACGCCGCAGTCATATCCGAGTCCCTCCATTTCATATATAAATATTTCATTGAGCGTTAGCGGTATCACATCGCAGAATTTTGCGCCCTTTTCACGCATTATGCGGCAGGCCTCTTCGCTGTCGCCCCTTACAATAAAGCTCTGTACGCTTCCCAGGGTGTTCATTGAAATTATATTGATCTCAGGAAAATCATTTATTTTCATCTCGTTTTCAAACGATACCTGTATCTTGTGAAGATCTCCCTTGACGCTGTCAAGCTCACGATCGAATACGACCCTACCCTTATGAACAAGACCTACGCTGTCGCACAGCTCCTCAATCTCGGTCAGATTATGTGATGAAATAACAACCGTGCCGTTATTTTCTGCCATAGCATCAAAAAGCATTTTTCTGACGCTTATTCTCATAGTAGGGTCAAGTCCGTCAAAAGCCTCGTCAAGCAGAAGTATATCGGTCGATGCCGCAAGTCCGCATATAACCGCCGCCTGACGTTTCATACCCTTTGAGAACGTTGACATACGCTTATCTTTCGGCAGATCAATAGCCTTCATAAGCTTTTCAAACTTTTCTGTTGAAAAAGTCGGATAGAATATCTCATACATTTTTTTCATATCATCGGGGGTCATATTCGCATATTGCTCAACATCATCGCTGACATAGAATATTCTCTGCTTCACGGCAACGTTATCATATACAGCGCTTTCGTCTATCGTTACCTCTCCGCTGTCCTGTCTGTATATTCCTGCAAGGATACGCAGCAGTGTTGATTTTCCCGCTCCGTTCGAGCCAAGCAATCCGTAAGCGCTTCCGCTCCCTATTTTAATCGTACAATCCTTGAGTGCATAGAAATCGCCGAATTGTTTTGTTACATTATCAACATTTATCATATTTCACCCTCCTTATTTATAACAGCGTCTATCACCGCCGTCATTATCTCTTTCGTAAGTCCGGATTTCACTGCGTCGCCTACAGCACGGCTGAATTCCTCCGTTGCCTTTTTCAATACAGCTGAAGAATATTGCGATCTTTCGGCAACATAACTGCCTTTGCCCGGAAGAGAATATATAAGCCCCCTCTGTTCAAGCTGTCTGTAGGTTTTCTGTACAGTATTCGGATTTATCGTAAGTTCCTTTGCGACTTCACGCACAGCAGGCAGTTTTTCGTTTTCAGCCATTTCCCCGCTGATTATCAGTTCAGCTATCCGTGCCTCAAGCTGCTCTGACAAAGGCAATCCGCCCTGTAGTCGTAATGAAAACATATCACACCGCCTTTCGTAATAACTGTACTATTCTCCTTAGTACAGTTATATGATAACACGAACCTGATGGTTTGTCAATAGGCAGAAACAAAAAATTCAATATTCCAAAGAGAAAAAGCACCGTAGCGACAACCGCATAAAAACAAAGAACTCCGGCTGTTACACCGGAGTTCTTTGCTTTGGGGAAATATATATGAAAATCGAAGATAGCAATTTAATCTGTCAGCTTGTTTGCTTTTCTGTTTCCTTGCTGACTGTGGTTATATAATAATGCTTGTTCGTGAAATTAAAAGAATAGTTTTGTGTAAATTAGATGAAAAGTGAACTCGCTTTTTGTCAAACTTTCACAATTCTACATTATTACACCGCCGCCGAGCACTATATCGCCGTCATAGAACACAACGTGCTGTCCCGGAGTTACCGCTCTTATCTTTTCATCAAACACGACCCTGACCTTATTTCTGCCCTGCGGATATACGGTACACGGCTGTTCGGTCTGTCTGTAACGTGTCTTTGCCCTGCATTTAAACTCGCTTTCGGGATATTCAAACGCTATCCAGTTAAGATTATCTGCATACAGCGTATCGGTAAAAAGAAGCTCGTTACTGCCGAGCGTTACGGTATTATTATCGGCATTTTTTCCGATGACATACATTGGTTTACCAAATCCTGTGCCTATTCCTCTCCTCTGTCCTATCGTGTAAAATATAACGCCCTTGTGCCTGCCTATAACGTTGCCGTTTTCATCGAGAAAATCGCCGTCGGGGTAGGCGTTGCCTGTATAACGCTCGATAAAGCCGGCATAATCGCCGTCCGGCACAAAGCATATATCCTGACTGTCGGGCTTGTCGCTGTTGATAAGTCCGCTGTCTGCCGCAATATGCCTTATCTCGTCCTTTGTCATTTCACCGAGAGGGAAAACGCTTGCGGCAAGCTGTTGCTGACTTAATCGGTACAGCACATATGACTGATCCTTTGCGTTGCTTGTGCCGTCTGCGTTGATTGCTTTCTTCAAAAGCCATCTGCCGCTTTTTTCATCGTAACAACTGCGTACATAATGACCTGTGGCAATGTGGTTTATACCACGGTTTTTTACTGCATCGAGCAGTGCGCCGAACTTTATCGTTTCGTTGCACTCTACGCAGGGGTTAGGCGTTCTTCCCGAAAGATAGCTTTGTGCGAAACTTTTCTGTACAGTATCGGAAAACAAATCCCTCATATCAAGCAGATAATGAGGTACGCCGAATTTTGCCGCTATCGCCTTTGCGTCCTCGATGTCACTTGCCGAACCGCAAAGTCCGCTGTCGTCCGTTCCTCTGCTGTCGTGCAGTTTCAGCGTGTAGCCGCTGACATCATATTTATCCTTCAACAGCACAAGCGCCACCGAGCTGTCCACTCCGCCGCTCATCGCTATCGCTAATTTTTCCATATTTTTATCCTTTATCTTTAAGTCTTAAATGTACGATTGCACCGTAATGACGTATATCAAATTCGGGCGGTGCATTTGTTTTAAGGAGTTTTATATGCTCTTTTTCCCACGAATTTATCTCTTCTTCAGGCAATGATGCTCCTATGCCCCGGCAGGCTTTCACTCTGCCATTCCAGCTCTCTCGTGTGAAATGCACATCGAGAGGATATTCTTCGCTGTAGACATTGTCAAAATAAGCATCATAGCACTGCGGTATATGTATCGGGTGTATTGTTTCGCCCTTGCCGCTCCAGTCGGGATTATATTTCAATACAAGCTCCTCGCTCATACCTGCAATCTTATCTTCAAACGGTAGCCACGCCATATAGAGAACAACAAGGCTTCCGCCGCTTTTAAGCATACGTCTGAACTCAGGAATAAGTTTTTCGTGGTCAAAGTACCAGAAACACTGGCAAGCGGTTATAACATCGAACGAATTGTCAGGAAACGACAATTCTTCTGAGGCTGAGACATAATACTTTATATCCGTACCCTGCGACAGCAGTTTCGCCTGTTCTATCTGTTCGGGTGATATATCCGTACCTGTCCACTTTGCACCGAAGCGTAGCATATTACGGGGAATTACACCCGTTCCCGTTCCTATATCAAGCACACTCTGTCCCGACACACAAAGTCCTCTGTCAGTTATTCTGCGGTAAAACTCATCGGGATATATATCACGGTACTTAGCGTAATCATGCGACGTTCTGCCCCAGTCAAACACCTTACCATTGTCAATGTTGCTGTCTTTTATATTCATAAAAAAATCCTTTACAAAGTACCGCCGCTGTGTTTTCACGGCGGCGGTGCTGATGCAATAATTTAATTTTCTTCACTGCCTGCAAGCTGTGATGGATGCTTTTTGAAGAAGTCAACTCTCGGCTCAAGGAACTTAAGCTGATGCTCGCTTTCGCCCTTGCAGAAGTAGTCCATTCCTTCAAACACATGATCCCAACTCCAGAAGTCCTCGCCGAATCCGAGATACTCTCTGAGCATCTCCGTACCCTCGGGAGCGAGGGGGTGCAGAAGGAGTGCGGCTGTTCTTATATAGTGGAACACGTTGATAAGCGTCTTTTTACGAAGCTCGTTATCATCTGCCGCATCAGCCTCACGACTGAGCTTTGACCATACCTTGCTCGACTTTCTTACAAGCGAATCAAGCACATAGGTCACCTGGTGGAACTCAAACTTATACATATAACGCTCATATTCAAGAATAGCCTTTTCGCACTCTGCGACAACGTCCGCATCGGGTGTGCCTACGGGCATCTTGCCGTCAAAATACTTCTGAGCGTAATAGAAGCAGGAACGTATAGCTCTGTTGAACACGTTTGAAAGCAGGAAGCCTTCCTTTACAACAGGGTCGTTGTCCTCAGGCTTTGCATCGGGGTTATAGGGCTTGGGCTGGAAGCTGACGCTCCTTGTGCCGAGTCCGAGTCCGAGCCAGTGCATACGGAGCTGTTCGGCTGTATAGTAGTTCAGCAGATCCGCCGCCATAGGAGGCTTTATTGAGCCGCTGCTGCTTGCTTTCTTGTCAAGGAACAGAATGTGGTTGTTTGCAACGAGGATAGGAAGCTGCATTTCGCCGTCCTCAGGGTCGGAGGTTATCTCGCCCTTTTTCAGCGCCATGAACATTGCCATTTCCGCAACACCGTAGAAGTAGATGTTATCCGAGCCGATAAACTGATATACCTGTGAATCCTTTGAGCACCAGTAATCCTTGTAATGCTCCATATCAATACCCTTGCTCTTGAGATAAGCGCAAGTAAATGAGATAGGTGCCCAGAGCGACTCGGGCCATACCCATACGGTAAGTCCCTTTTCATCCTCAAGGTCGGGAGCCTTTACGCCCCACTCGATATTACCTGTAAGTCTGAACGGAACAAGCGTCTTGCCTGTTCTGAAACGCAGACCGTGATGTGCCATGATCTCCGTTGCCGCATCACGCTCGTCAAGCGTGTCGAAGCATATCGTGAACGAAGGCTTTTTCGGGTCGTCCGTCAGCGTATGATGCGCAAGCAGATCCTTTATCTTCTCATAATCCTCACGCAGCTCTTTCTTGATATGAACAACGGGCGGTTCAAGAAACTCGCCGATAGTCTTTGAAACAAGAGAACGGACATTCGGCATCTTCTTTATTCTGTCAACATATTCGCCGAGCAGCTTTGTGTACTCGGTAAGGCGGAAGTACCAGTTCACAACGTCACGCATTACCGGTGTTTCGCCTGTCAGCGTACTTTTGGGGTCGATAAGGCTTGACGGCATATACTGATGTCCGAGGTCGCACTCGTCCGCATAGCCCTTTTCCGACTGACAGCCGAGAACGGGGCATTTGCCTATTACCTGTCTGCCGTTTAAGAACACGCCTGCCTTTTCGTCATAGAACTGCGAGGTGGTAATTTTTTCAAGCTGACCGTTTTCGTACAGCCTTCTGATAAATTTGTCGGATACTACGTTGTGTATCTTTGCAGGCTCATCCAGTGCGGACGCACCGAACAGGTCGAGGCTTATATCGTAATCTCTGAGCGTTTTTTCCTGGCTCTCGTGATTTTTCCTTACAAAATCCTCAATAGTACCGTCAAACTCTCCGCTTTCCTTCAGCTTTCTGTAGCTTTCTGCAATAGGCGAGCCGTAGCAGTCTGTACCCGATACGAAAATTACATTATCCTTACCGATACGGTCACGCAGAAATCTTGCGTAGGTATCCGCAAATACGAACACACCGCCGACATGACCGAAATGAAGCTGTTTATTACCGTAAGGCATACCGCCTGTGATTACCGCTCTTTTCGGGAAGGACGGTCTGTTATCCTTTGACGGCTTGTTGCTTTTATAATTATTGTTGTTTTTGTTACCGTTTTCCAATTTCAACACTCCTCGATGAAGTTTATACAATTTTATAGAATTTATTGTATCACATATCAGCGGAAAATGCAATAAATTTGTGTGATTTTAGGCGTACCGCCGAAATTCGTTGTGCAACGAAAGACAAGCATTGACAGAGGCGGTGCAAAGCAGTGAAAACTGTGTCTGATATAATCATTTTTCAGCGAATCTTCTTGATTTTTGCATACAAATGTGGTATACTAAATTTATATTATATCCCCGATAAAACATTGTGTGATACGTTTTGATTTGAGGAAACTTTCAGTATTTTTTAATTCATAGAAGGAGGACGTATCTGTGGAAAATAAAAGCGGCAGAAAAAATGTTGCCTTCTGTATCGGAGATCTTGAAGGCGGAAAAATGCTTTTACAAGGTTTTTGTAAAGTACTCGGCGATAATCTTATAAATGTACATATCTTCAACTGCTGTACCTGCTTCTACGATGGAGCGCCGCATAATATAGGTCAGACAAACATCTTCACTCTGCCTAACTATGATATTATTGATATGCTTGTCATTGCTCCTTTTTATCTGAGCAGCAGCGAAGAAGTGATACGGCATACTATCGAACGTGCGGTAGAAAAGAACGTACCCGTGCTGACAATCGGAAAACAGTATGATTACCCCAACTGCTACTGCATAATGCCCGACTACCGTCGCCAGATAGAGATGATAACAAATCATCTTATAGAAAGACACGGCATAAGAAAGCTGAATTTTCTGGGAGGATTAAAGAACCACTTTACCAGTGACGAACGTCTTGCGGGCTTCCTTGACGCACTCAAAAGCCACAACATACCTATAGAGCCGTCAAGAATATATTACGGCAATCTGTGGAGCGCCCCTGCAATTCAGCAGGTGGAAAAGATGAACGAGGACGGAAATCTTGACTGCGGAGCAATTGTCTGTGCAAATGATACAATGGCGTCGGCTGTTATGATAAAGTTGTCTGAGCTGGGCTTTGATATGCCGGGCGAAATTGCCGTCACCGGAATGGACGGTACAGACGAGGCCAACGGATATATCACGACCGCAAAGATACTCGCCGACAAAGCCGGCGAGGAGGCCGCCAATATCGTGGCTGATCTTCTTCTCAGAGGCAAGAAGCCTGCAAAGCTCGGCATAACTCCGCCCAACATAATTTACGGTATATCCTGCCGCTGTACGAATATGCAGAACGCCCTTGATCTCCTGCCGAAGCAAAGGCACGATCTGTTTGAAGAACTATATGACACAAGGCGTTTTTCGATAAGAACTGCGGCTATTGCACAGGAGCTTGCAAACTGCTCTACATTTGACGATGCAAGCAGGAATATTTCGGCGACACTTTCGAGAATATGGTGCAACAATTCCTGGATATGTATCTGCAAAGACTTTATGGAAAGCTCGCTTGTAAACGATTCAATCGACGATATCGAAGACAACTGTCCCGTACACAGACACGGCTACTGCGATACTATGAAGTGCATAGCAAGATACGTAGATAAAAAGCCGCAGAGCGAAACCGAATTTCCCACTTCTGAAATGCTCCCCGACTTCTATGAAATGTCCGACAAAAGCAAGTTCATTTTGTACACGCCTATTCACATAAGGGATAATACGCTGGGATACCTTGCGTTCAATTTCTATCCGTGGAGCAGCATGAACTATTTGCTGAACTATCTCACTATGGCAATGTCACAGCTTTTAGAATCGGTACGCAGGCAGAACGAGCTGTACGCATACGCAAAGAAGATCGATATGCTCTATATCACCGATCCGCTCACCTCACTGTACAACCGCAGAGGCTTTTTCAGAATATACAACGATTATGCCGAGGACGGAGTTAAGGATGACTGTATGGTCATTTCGGTGGATCTTGACAATCTGAAGCTGATAAACGACAACTTCGGACACAACGAGGGTGACAACGCTATTCTCACTATAGCAAACGCACTTAAGTCCGCCGCAGACGAGAACGATATATGCGCACGCTTCGGCGGCGATGAATATGTCGTATTCGGCAAAGGCAAGGGTGAATGCGAGATGAATGCGTATATCGACAAGGTCAACGAATATCTTTCGGAATACAACCTGACAAGCGAAAAGCCGTACAATGTACACGGCAGCTTCGGCGGATGTATTTTGCCGAAAGGTTCAAAGCTCCATATAGACTATTATATAAATAAAGCCGACTCAAAGATGTACGTTGAAAAGGAATCGCATAAAAGAACAAGAATGCTGCATGACTACAACAAGGATAAATCCCAGACCGACGAGTAACATAAAACAGCAAGACCGCCTTTCCGGCGGTCTTTCAGCTTGTAGAAAAAGTCTGTTTTTGAAATTAACTTCTGATTTATTATCCCTATCCCCCTGCCCCCTTTCCCCGGGAAAGGGGGATTTTACTGGGGCTACCGCCCCTAGTCCCTGTCGGGGGCTCCGCCCCAAAGCAAGGATGCTTTGGTTGCTTGCCAAAAGTTTTGCACGATGCAAAACCAGCAGAGCAAGCAACACTCGACACCCCATTTTTTTATAATCAAGAGGTTTATCGACTGTCTGAAAGACCGCCTTTCCGGCGGTCTTTTTATGTAAAACGCATATAATCGAGCGTTTATGCGACAAAATACTATCAAATTATGTCGATTGACTTTTTTATGCAACGGTTGTATAATAAAATAAATGTGGCTTACAGCAAAAGTATGATATGGCATTTTGAAATTAAGGAGCTGAACTTTTGAACAAGACCGAAATACTTCTGTCGTGTATGTTTCTGAACGACAGCGAAGAAATGATAAAGCGTTCTCATATCACCTCAGACACGATTATAATAAATCAGTGCGATGAGGAAAGATATAAGGAGGAACATATCGGCGATGCTTTTGTCCGTACCTTTTCGGTAAAGGAAAGAGGGCTGACTAAAAGCCGTAACCTCGCCATATCAAAATCCGTTGCCGATGTGTGCATTATCTGTGATGATGACGAGGTGTTCTCGCAAGGGTACGAAGAAGCGGTACAGAAGGCTTACAGCAGTCTTCCGCAAGCGGATATTATCATATTCGATATGGCAGAAAGACCTCATAAATGGGGTGACAGCATAAAAAAACTCGGCTACAGGGATATTATGAGCGTAAGCTCGTGGCAGATAACGTTCAGACGTGAAAAACTCCTCGCAAAAGGCATTCGGTTTGACGAAAACATGGGTGCAGGCTCAGGCAACGGTGCGGAGGAGGAATTCAGATTTCTGACGCAGTGCCGTAAGGCAGGACTGAAAATATATCACTACCCCTATGAGCTTGCAACGGTGGCTCAGACGCAATCAACTTGGTTCAAGGGCTTCGACAGGGAATTCTTTGTAAACCGAGGAAATACGACAAGATATATAATGGGGCTTCCCCTGTCCGTTCTCTATGCCGCATATTACGCTTTTGCCAAAAGAAAACAGCTGACGGACATAAGTATGTTCAAGGCATTTTCATATACGCTCGCAGGAATAAAGGAAAACAGACTTAATAAACTGAAAAAAGGTAACAATTAATGGAAAAGATACTGAGTATAATTATTCCGTCTTACAACAGCAAGCCGTTTCTGGCAAAATGCCTTGATTCGCTCCTGTGCGAATGTACGGACAAGCTTGATATAATAGTTGTAAATGACGGCTCTACAGACGGATGCGAAAAAATCGCAAAAGAATATATTGCAAAATATCCCGCCTCGATAAGCCTTATAAACAAGGAAAACGGCGGTCACGGCTCCGGTATAAATGTCGGCAGTGAAAAGGCTGTCGGCAAATATCTGAAAGTGCTGGACGCAGACGACTGGTTTCTTACCGAGAATATTCCGCAGTTTATAAAGGCGCTTGAAAATACAGACGCAGATGTTGTGCTGACGCCACATCATACGATAAACATTTCAAACGGCGAAGTAAAAAGCTGGCGTTGCTTTCCGCCGCAGTTTGACAGAATATACACAATGGACGAGGTAATGTCGCAGTGGAAGAACTTTGACCGCAGTCTGACATTCCACGGTATAACCTACCGCACGGCATTCTACAAAAGCGAAGGCATTAAGATGAGCGAAAAGGTTTTCTATGAAGACCACGAATATGCAACATTCCCTTGCAGCAAGGCAAAAAGCATACTGCCGCTCGATCTTTTCATATATGAATACCGCATCGGCGATGTGACGCAAAGCGTTTCTGCCGAAAATCAGCTTAAGCGTATAGGTCATACCGAAACCGTGCTTAAGCGTATGACCGCAGAGGGCAAGAGCTTTACGGGTGCGGCGGCGCTTTATTGCGCAAAGAAAACGCATCTTCTGCTGCTGAGTTTTCTGGTTACTTCACTGCTTTGCGACAAAGACAGAAAAGCAGGCAGGAAAAGAGCAGATGAAATGATGGACTTTATGGATAAAGAATATCATATTGTCTATGAAATGAGCAGAAAGCACTGCAAGATACTAAAAACACTCAACCGACTGCATATAGGGCTTAACGGATACAACAGAATCCTTAATTCAAAGCTCTACAACAAAGTAAGACACAACAAGAGTTTTGAATGACGGAGGTAAAAATGACACTTGTTCGCAAGGATAAAACAGGCGGATTTCTTGAGGTAAGAAATTACAAGGATCTGCTCATCCAGCTCGTTTCACGAGATCTGAAGCTGAAATACAGACGCAGTGTACTGGGATACGTCTGGAGCGTACTGAATCCGTTGCTTATAATGCTCGTAATGTACGTTGTATTCTCGAAACTGTTCGACAGAAACATACCCAACTTTCCTGTTTATCTGCTTGTCGGCAGAACTATGTATGATTTCGTCGTCGGCGCAACAAACAAGGCGATGGACGGTATAACCTCGAACGCCGCTCTGCTGAAAAAGACATATGTTTCAAAATATATGTTCCCGCTTGCAAAGGTCACAAGCTGTATGGTCGATTATGTCCTGTCGCTCGGCGCACTGCTGATAGTCCTTATCTTCACAGGCTCGCCTTTCTACTGGACGATGCTTTTATTCCCTCTTATAACGCTCGAAGCGTATATATTCGCTTGCGGAATGGGATTCTTCCTCGCTCAGATGCACGTTTTCTTCCGTGACACAAGATATATATACAACGCGTTTACGACGGCGTGGATGTATGCATCGGCTATATTCTATCCGGTTGACATTCTTCCGAACTGGCTGAAGTTCATAGTTGAGAATCTCAATCCGCTTTATATCTACATCAAGCAGTTCAGAGATATCGCTTATACAGGCTGCATCTCTGATATGAAAACAATTATCCTCGGTGTTGCATATGCCGCACTCTTCTTTGTACTTGGTACTGTTATCTTCAGAGATAAGCAGGACAAGTTTATTCTGTATATCTGACGGAGGTATCGGTTTGGAAGATTATATCATAGACGTTAACAACGTAACAGTCCGCTTCAATAAAGCGAACATGAAAGTTGACAATATAAAAGAATATGTAGTGAGATTACTCCGCCGTGAACTGATGTTTCAGGAATTCATTGCACTGAAGGATATCAACCTTCAGGTAAAAAAAGGCGAGGCGTGGGGGCTTGTCGGCACAAACGGTGCAGGAAAATCCACACTTCTTAAAGTAATCAGCCGTATTCTCAAGCCCTACAAGGGAACTGTAGATGTAAAGGGTTCTGTTGCCGCACTTATTGAACTTGGCGCAGGTATTGATCCAAATATGACCGCAAGGGAGAATATTTTCCTCAACGGAACGCTTCTCGGCTACAAAAAGGATTTTATACAGGAAAAGTTCGATGAAATAGTTGAGTTCTCTGAGCTTCAGGATTTTCTTGATTCGCCCGTAAAGAATTTCTCATCGGGTATGAAAGCAAGGCTCGGCTTCTCGATAGCTACATCAGTACAGCCCGATATACTTATCGCAGACGAAATTCTCTCGGTAGGCGATGTCCGCTTCAAGAAAAAGTGTTCTGAACGTATGCAGAATATGCTTTCAAACGGCACTACCCTGCTGTATGTTTCGCACAACATGAAGTCTATCGAACAGCTTTGCGACAAGGCACTGTGGCTCGACCACGGAGTACCAGTAATGCAAGGTACGGCAAAAGAAGTATGTGCCGCATACAATAAGAAAATGGGCGTGTGATCGGATTATTACAGCTGTCTTTATGGCAGCTGTTTTCTTATGCAAATGTTTATTCATTATATCGAAGCGTATAATAAACAGATAAAACAAATACACATCGTTGCCGTTATTATTGTGCATTACGACTAATGTCAAAACGGCTCTGATTATTGACAAAATGCGGTTTTCATTGTATAATAATATGAGTTTGATTTACACAATAAACAGTTTTTTATTGACAAAAATTTATCTTTATTTTACATCAACTGTACAAAAAAATTATAAATTCATTTTTGCCGTTTTAATGGCTAATAATTATCACGGTGGTGAAAACTTGGAAGAACAGCTTTCAGAAAAAGAGCTTGCCGACCTTAAAGCAAAGGAACTTGACATACTCGTAAAATTCGACAGGATGTGCAAGGAAAACAATTTACGCTATTTTATTACAGCGGGAACGCTTCTCGGTGCGGTAAGACACAAAGGATTTATCCCGTGGGACGATGATATTGATGTTGTAATGCTCAGAAAGGATTTCAACAGGTTGAACCGTGTCTGCAGGAAGGCATTGCCCAATGGTCTTTTTCTGCAGGACAAGAAGAATGACAAGGGTTACCCGTTCCACTTTGACAAGATAAGGCTTGACAATACAGAGGTTGTCGATCCGTTCCTCAAGGGCGTCAATATTCACAAGGGCATATATATTGATGTATTTCCTGTGGACAAGTGTCCAACGAACGACAAGCTTGCACAGTTTATGTTCAAATGGGTAAGCACAACTTCTTATGCGCTTATAGCAAAGCAGGACAAGGATTTCGACTTTGACTATACAAAAAAATCGGCGCGTATGCTTTATCACTTTATGATAAAGATGCCGAGAGGTTTTGTTATTGCGATGCGTGACTTTGTTGTCGGTATCTTCAATATATTCTGTTCGGGCAAAAAGCTGTGTACAGTAAGCGGTGCGCACGGCTTTCCGAGAGAAACATATAAAAGCGAATGGTTTGAGGAGAAGATAATGCTCCCGTTTGAGAGCGGCGAATATCCCGCACCCAAAGGATATGACGGACTTCTTACCAATATGTACGGCGACTATATGAAACCGCCGGAAGATGATGAAAAAAACGGTCACTTCACAAGCGTTGAAAGTGACATATAAGTATCAGAATAAGGATCTATATGAAAGGACAAAAACAATGAAAAGAGTAATTACCTACGGAACATTTGACCTGCTTCACTACGGACACATTGAGCTTCTCAAGAGAGCAAAGGCACTCGGCGATTATCTTATAGTAGTGCTTTCAACAGATGAATTCAACTGGAACGAAAAGCAGAAGAAGTGCTATTTCAGCTACGAAATAAGAAAGCAGCTTCTTGAAGCTATCCGCTACGTTGATCTTGTTATCCCCGAGACCTGTTGGGATCAGAAGATAAGCGACGTAAAGGAATACCACGTTGACACATTCGTAATGGGTGACGACTGGAAAGGAAAGTTTGATTTTCTCAAGGAATACTGCGAAGTAGTTTATCTGCCCAGAACACCCGAAATTTCAACTACGCAGATAAAGCACGACCTTAGCGACAAGTAATATAAAGATAAACAGACAGTCGCCTGATTTCACGGAGGAACTAAAATGAGCAACCCCTTTACCTACGCCAATAAGGTACGCAAAAAATTCAAGGATCCTTACTGGGTAGCGAAAAACAAGTATATAACCTATTATGAGCAGTTACCGATAGATGAGAAGGTAATACTGCTTGAATCGCAGACCGCCACAAAGATCAGCGGTAACCTGTTCTATATCCTGAAATATCTTCTGACCGATGAAAAATACGCCGGATATACGGTCTACCTTTCATCATGGGGAAGATATGTAAAAAGCATTAAGGCTATTCTTGAACACTACGGATTTGAAAATGTAAACATTATTGTTTATGCTTCCGATGATTATATGCGTCTGCTTGCAAGCGCAAAATATCTGATAAACGACGCTACCTTCCCTAACTACTGGATAAAGAAAGAGGGACAGGTATATATAAACACATGGCACGGCACACCTCTAAAAGCTATGGGTCGTAAGGTGCATAACGATGTATTCTTCGGAAACGTTCAGAAGAACCTTGTAAATGCCGACTATCTGCTTTACCCCAATGTCTTTACGAAAGACGTAATGATAAGGGACTATATGCTTGAGAATATTTCTTCAAATTCCTACATTCTCGGCGGTTATCCCAGAAACACCGTTTTCTTTGACAGGGACGCAGAAAAAAAGATAAGAGAAGAGCTTGAAATCACCGACAAGAAGATATATGCATATATGCCTACATGGAGAGGTACAGTTGACAAGGTCGGCGTATCGAAAAACGACGCATATCTTATGTATTACCTTTACGAGCTTGACAAAAGACTTACCGATGATGAGATATTCTATATCAACATCCACCCTATGGCAATGCACGCCAAGAACACGGCGGAAGTCAGCAAACTAAGGCATATAAAGAACTTCCCGGCAGAGTATGAAACATACGACTTCCTTAACATTGCAGACGTTCTTGTTACCGACTATTCAAGCGTATTCTTTGATTACGCCTGCACACGCAAAAAGGTTGTTCTTTTTCCTTATGATAAAGACGAATATCTCTGCGACAGAGGTATGTACATGGATATGGACGACCTGCCATTCCCTCAGGTATTCGATATTGACAGCCTTGTAAACGAGTTGAGGAGCGAAAAGAACTATGACGATGCAGAATTTGTAAAGACCTTCTGCACATGGGACAACATTGACGCAACCGCACAGCTTTGCGACAGAACTATCCTCGGTATTGATACGGGACTTACTGTAGCGCCCGTGCCGAACAATGGTAAGGAAAATGTTCTGATCTATGCAGGTAATCTTGACAAGAACGGTATCACCACATCGCTCAGATCTCTTATGAACAATATCGACCTTGACAAGCGTAACTATTATGTTTCATTCTGTCAGGGAAAAGCAAAAAGACACGGCGAACAGCTTGCTACATTCAGCGATAAGGTAAGCTTCTTCGCTGTAGCGGAATATTTCAATCTGACAGCCGCAAACAAGACAGTAAACAAGCTGTATAAGGAACACATGATCTCAACAAAACAGTATATAAAATCACTTGGCAAGCGTATAGAACAGAATTTCCTGCGTTCTTACGGCAATGCCAAATTTGACGCTGCTGTCCAGTTCTGCGGTTATGAAGATGAAATTATTCTTCTTTACAGCCAGTTCAAAGGTAAAAATATAATATGGGTGCATAATGATATGCTGGCCGAAATCAAGACAAGAAGCAATCAGAGAAAAGACCTTCTTGAATATGCTTATCACAACTACGATAAGGTTGTAGCCGTAACCGACGATATAGTTGCACCTACTCAGGAACTTGCAGGGGCAGGCAAGAAGATAGACATTGTAAAAAACACTATCGACTACAAGACAATCTGCGAAAAAGGCGAACAGCCTATAGCCCTTGACCCAACTACAAAATGTTCTGTAGAACCCGAAAAGTTCTATGAGATAATGCAGTCGGACGCAAAGAAATTTATAAATGTCGGTCGTTATTCACCGGAAAAGGGTCACGACAGACTTATTGACGCTTTCTATAAGCTCTGGCAGAAGGATAACAGCATATATCTTATAATTATGGGCGGCAACTCAAGAGCAAAGAAGTACGAAGCACTTATCGCAAAAGTAAACGAAATGGGTCTTTCCGAAAATGTAATTCTTCTGCTTGCGGTAAGCAACCCTTATCCTATAATCAAGGCTTGCGACGGATTTGTATTAAGCTCGTTATATGAGGGCTTCGGACTTGTTCTTGCCGAAGCGGACATTCTCGGTCTGCCGATTGTTTCAACAGATATTACAGGACCCAGAACATTCATGAACAAGTACGGCGGAACACTGGTAGAAAATTCTGAGGACGGCGTTTACAAAGGACTTGAGATGCTTTATAACAACGAAATCAAGCCGATAAACGTTGACTATGAAGCATACAATCAGGAATGTGTTGCAGAGTTTGAAAAGCTGTTTGAATAATTTAATAATTTACCGATAATAAAACGGGGAGCATTTCACTTGGAAACGCTCCCCGTTTTTCTTATTCATTCACCTCGAACTTATACCCTACACCCCATATAAGCCTTATGCTCCATTTTGAAGATAAACCGTCAAGTTTGGATTTCAGCAGACTGACCGATTCTTCGACCAGTGCGTCACTACCCTTTGCGTCAGGACCGAATACTTCATAAGCAAGCTGTTCCTTGCTGAACACACGGTTCGGATTTGCTATAAACGAGCGGAGTATCTCAAGCTCGTTGAGCCCGATCTGATATTCCTTGTCACCTACTCTGACGCAGTTATGTTCATTGTCAATGACGAGTGTACCATACTCTCCGGTCTTCTTTTTATTGTACTTTTCAAATATCTTTGACAATTGTGCTATGTCAAGAGGAAGCGACAGAGCGTGCTCGCCGCCGTCATTCTTCAGCGTATAGATATCAGCCATCAGCGATGTATGGCGGCATTCCTGCTCTGCATCAAGATAGCAACCGCCGAGTATTATAATATCAGGGTGCGCAACAAGACATTCACGCACAACGTGCTGTGTATCCTCGCTTATATCGCATATCGTTTTTACCGTAAAGCCCTCTTTTTCGGCATAGTTCTCAATAAAATCACATATATGCTCGTTGTCGCAGGCTATTATAATCTTCTTTGACATTTCAGTGCCTCCGTAAAGTACACAATATTAAATATTAAAGCGATAAATCCTTATCACCCTGTTTCTATTTATATTATACAGCCCCACACGCCTTTTTTCAACACCTTTTTCAAAAATTCCGTCAATTTTATGTGTAAATCTGCATAAATAATTATCAATTATCCGAACGACTTTTATATTAATGTAACAAAATTATCACTTTTCACATTTTACCCCTTGATTTTTATGCGTAAAGTGATTACAATAATAATCAGCGGTTAGCACTCATAACGTAAGAGTGCTAACAACTTGAAAATCAAAAGCACCGTCACAGTTAAAAAGTGACAGCAAATATAACAAGGAGGTCATTCAAAATGACGATCAAACCGTTATCGGACAGAGTAGTTATCAAGATGCTCGAAGCAGAAGAAACAACAAAGGGCGGTATAATTCTTACAAGTGCCGCACAGGAAAAGCCCCAGGTAGCAGAAGTAGTAGCAGTAGGTCCCGGAAAGACAGTTGACGGAAAGCTCGTTCCCGTACAGCTTAAAGTCGGCGACAAGGTTCTTATGAGCAAATACTCAGGAACAGAAGTCAAGGTTGACGGCGAAGAATACACAATACTCCGTGAGGAAGACATCCTCGCAGTTGTAGAATAATTGAAAGTGAGGAACATTCACAATGGCTAAACAGATTATATACGGTGAAGAAGCCCGCAAGGCTTTACAGGCAGGTATCGACCAGCTCGCAAACACAGTAAAGATTACACTCGGCCCTAAGGGCAGAAACGTAGTGCTTGACAAGAAGTTCGGCGCTCCGCTGATTACAAACGACGGTGTTACTATCGCTAAGGAGATTGAACTTGAAGATCCCTTTGAGAACATGGGCGCACAGCTCGTTAAGGAAGTTTCTACAAAGACAAACGACGCCGCAGGCGACGGTACAACAACAGCTACTCTGCTCGCTCAGGCTCTTATCAGAGAGGGTATGAAGAACATTGCCGCAGGCGCTAACCCTATGGATGTTAAGCGCGGTATCTCAAAGGCAGTTGACTCGGCAGTAGCAGAGATAAAGAAGAATTCAAAGGCTATCGAGAACAGCGATGGCATTGCCCGTGTAGCTACAGTTTCATCGGGTGACGAAACAGTAGGTAAGCTGATTGCAGAGGCTATGGAAAAGGTTACAACAGACGGTGTTGTTACTCTTGAAGAAGGCAAGACAGCAGAAACATACAGCGAAGTAGTTGAAGGTATGCAGTTCGACAGAGGCTACATTTCACCTTACTTTGCAACAGATACAGATAAGATGACAGCTAACCTTGACGATGCTTACATCCTTATCACAGACAAGAAGATAAGCAACATTCAGGACGTTCTGCCCTTACTCGAACAGGTCGTACAGGCAGGTAAGAAGCTGCTTATCATCGCTGAGGACATCGAGGGCGAGGCTCTTACAACACTTATCCTCAACAAGCTGCGTGGTACATTCGTATGCGTAGGTGTAAAGGCTCCCGGCTTCGGCGACAGACGTAAGGAAATGTTACAGGATATCGCAATTCTTACAGGCGGTACTGTTATCACATCCGAACTCGGTCTTGAACTTAAGGATACAACTATCGAACAGCTTGGCCGTGCTAAGAGCGTAACAGTTTCAAAGGAAAACACAACGATTGTAAACGGCGCAGGTTCAACAGAGCAGATTCAGGCAAGAATCGCTCAGATAAGAGCCGCTATCGAAAACACAACAAGCGAATTTGACAAGGAAAAGCTCCAGGAAAGACTTGCAAAGCTTGCAGGCGGTGTTGCTGTTATCAAGGTCGGTGCCGCTACAGAAATCGAAATGAAGGAAAAGAAGCTCCGTATCGAAGACGCTCTTGCAGCCGCTAAGGCAGGCGCAGAGGAAGGTATCGTAGCAGGCGGCGGTACAGCGCTTATCAACGCTATGCCCGCTGTAGAAGCTCTTATCGCAACACTTGAGGGTGACGAAAAGACAGGTGCTAAGATAGTTCTCCGTGCTCTTGAAGAGCCTGTTCGTCAGATTGCCGCTAACGCAGGTCTTGAAGGCTCTGTCATCATCGACACTATCCGCCGTGAAGGCAAGGTAGGCTACGGCTTTGACGCTCAGAACGAAGTATACGGTGATATGATTGCCGCAGGTATCGTAGATCCTGCAAAGGTAACACGTTCAGCTTTACAGAACGCCGCTTCAGTTGCAGCTATGGTTCTTACAACAGAGAGCCTTGTTGCCGACAAGAAGGAAGAAAATCCTGCTCCCGCAATGCCCGCAGGCGGCATGGGCGGTATGGGCGGAATGTATTAATTCCGAGCACAACAGAATAAGATCAGCCCGGTACGGATTTTTCCATACCGGGCTTTCTGTTTGTTTATAGCTTATAATAGTTATACGCAGTTATTTGCCGCCTTTACCGAATGCCTTGCTCCAGTCAACGTTACGGGCGATTCTGTAACCGCTGTCGGTTTTAGTAAGGTCGGCGGAGAAAACCATATAACAGCTTGTACCGGGTGTCTGAGAATTAAGCACCATATAAGCCAATTTTACGTTATCACCGTCTTTATAGGCTTTGGCACAATCATAAAGGCATTCACGCTGTGATAAACTTTCTAAAGCCGGACCGTGCAATCCCGTCTCATTGCACCTGCCGATTGAAATTCCTTTCACGCAGAATTTACCGTCCTGATATGTGAATGTGTCAAAGTCCTTTTCAAACTGTTCAAATGTCGTAATATCGGAATATACCGACTTTTCCGATTCATAAAATTCCTTCATAGACGTAAACGCAGTCGGCTGTGCCGAACTTTCAAACCACTTATCGTAATCGTCTTTTGGGACAGCGGTTATATCCGGCATATCCTTTATCTTGTTACCTGCATTGTAAAGCTCGGTTTCAAGCTTACCACACTTTTCAAGAATATCGGCAACCTCTTTTTGCACCTGCTCATCATCAATGATTTTATCACCGAGCGCCTCACTGAACATTTTGTCAATTGTGGTTTTGCCGGGCGTCTTATATTCACTGCCGTAGTCGTAGATAAATGACGCTATATCACGTTTGCTTTCCTCTGCAGAACTGTCCACCACGCCTATTGCAGTAAATTTTTCGTCTTCATAAGCGGAAGTGGATTCTTCAGGCACAGAGGTTTCGGGAGTTGTGATGCTTTCGGTTGTTGATTCCGATGCAGATGATGTAACAGAGGTATCCTGCGATGAAACCGGTTGGGAGGCGTTATTGCCGGCACAGCCGCTGAGCAGAGAAACAAGAATTAAAGTGCATATCAAAGTTGTTTTTTTCATAGAATCACTCCTTTTGAATTAGCTAATTTGAAAATCGGCAGAATTCTGATTAATGTAATCAATAGTTACCATTTATTTAATTAAAATGTACCTTTATTTATATCGTAGCAAAATTGTTTTAATTTGTCAACGGTATTCTAATAAATTTGCACATAATCAACAAATAATAAATGCTTTTTTGTGTATTTATACTCCTTTGTTCAAATGCACAGGCGAGTTACATATACCACGTTCTTAGAAAGCTAATACATGACCGCTTTATTAGCTTTTTACTTGACATTCGCACTTTTAAGCGGTATACTATTAAAGTACGCATAAATTTATTTTAGCTTTTTAAAAAGGAATTTGAGCATGATATACAAAAACCCCGTGCTGAAAGGCTTCTACCCCGACCCCTCCGTCTGTTTTGCAAACGGAAAATATTATCTTGTAACAAGCACCTTTCAGTATTTCCCCGGTGTTGCCCTCTTTGAGAGCGACAATCTTGTAAACTGGAAGCAGATAGGCTATGTACTGACACGTCCCGAACAGGTAATGCTTGACAAGATACCTGCGTCAGGCGGCGTATTCGCTCCCACTATCCGCTATAACAACGGAAGGTTCTATATGGTGACTACAAATGACACCACCCACAGGAACTTCTATGTTTATACCGATGACATCTACGGCGAATGGTCAGACCCTATCGAAGTCGATCAGGGCGGTATCGACCCGTCGCTGTACTTTGAGGACGGCAGAACATTCTTCATAAGCAACGGACAGGACGACTACGGCGAGGGCGGCGTTGTACAGTGCGAGATTGACATTGCTACGGGCAAAAAGCTCTCCCACAGCAAGTCTATCTGGAAAGGTTCGGGCGGACGTTATCTTGAAAGCCCCCACGTTTATAAGATAAACGGAAGATATTATCTTATGGCGGCAGAGGGCGGCACAGAATACGGTCATATGATTACATATGCCGTATCGGACGATATATGGGGCGAGTATGTCACAGGCGACAACAACCCCATACTTACTAACCGCAACAAAGCGCCGTACATAATACAGGGTATCGGTCACGGAGATCTGATACAGGACAAGAACGGCGACTGGCATATATTAAGTCTCGGCTTCAGACAGATGGGTATATGGATGCCCTTCCACAGCCTCGGCAGAGAGGTTTTCCTCTCCCCTGCACACTTTGACGAAAACGGCAGGCTGTTCGCAGGCCTTGACGGCACAACAGACGCACAGTATGAAATAAAAGGCGATTTCGTTCAGAACGAATTACCGGTATTCACATTTGGCAATACAGATCCTTCGGTTGACTGGTGTTATCTGCGTAAGTACCACCCCGAAAACTATAAGCTGTCGGCGGACAAGTACGAGCTTTGCGGCACCGATCTGACGCTTGACGATATGGATTCGCCTACTTTTATCGCAATGCGTCAGCGTGACTTTGATATGGAGCTTTGTGTCAACGTAAACCTTTGCGGCAACGGCGAGGGCGGTGTCACAATGTATATGTGCGAGAACGAGCATTACGATATTGCGCTTAAAAAGACGGCGGACGGCACTTTTGCAATACTGAAGCTCAACATCGGCGGAATAAAGCACGAGCAGAACAGAGTTGCGGTAAATGCCGACAACGCAACGCTTATCGTCAGAGCCGACCATTATAATTACAATTTCTTCGTGAAATGCGGCGACACCGAAACACATCTCGGAAGCGGTCAGGTGAAATATCTGACAAGCGAGGTTTCGGGCGGTTTCACGGGTACAATGACAGGATTATACGCTGTAGGAGGTACGGCACAGTTCACAGGTTTCAGCTGTGCATACACCGAGAGCGAAGAATAAAAAAGAGGGTTATAATATGAGTTTTTTCCAGAAAGATATTGAAACTATGCCGAGAGCCGAGCTTGAAAAGCTCCAGCTTGAAAAACTGAAGCACATAACAAAATACTGTTATGACAATGTTCCGCTGTACAAGAGAAAATTTGACGAGGCAGGCTTTGATTGTACAAAGATAAAGGCGCTGTCGGACATACAGTACATACCGTATACCACTAAGGCGGATTTCCGTGACAACTATCCTTTCGGTATGTTCGCAACTCCGCTCAAAAACGTAACACGTCTGCACGCTTCGTCGGGTACAACCGGCAAGCCCACCGTTGTAGGCTACACAAAGAATGACCTTGATATGTGGTCTGACTGCGTTGCAAGACTTGTAACAGCCGCAGGCGCTACAGATGAAGACATAGTGCAGATTGCATTCGGCTACGGACTTTTCACGGGTGCGCTCGGTCTGCATTACGGCCTTGAAAAGATAGGTGCTACAGTAGTTCCCTGCTCATCGGGCAACACCGAAAAGCAGGTTATGCTGATGAAGGACTTCGGCACAACGGCGCTTGTCGCTACCCCATCATACGCTATGAGAATAGGCGAGGTCGCAGAAGAAATGGGTATCGGCAGAGATGAGCTCAAGCTGCGGCTCGGTCTTTTCGGCTCAGAGGGTTGCACTCCCGAAATGAGAGCGCAGATAGAAGATTATCTGCATCTGCTTGCAACCGACAACTACGGTATGAGCGAACTTATGGGACCCGGTGTTTCAGGCGAATGTTCACTGCGTTGCGGTATGCACTTCAACGAGGATCACTTCCTTCCCGAAATCATCAACCCCGAAACAGGCGAGGTTCTCCCCGAAGGCTCAAAGGGCGAGCTTGTTATAACAACACTTTCAAAGGAGGCAATCCCTGTTCTGCGTTATCGCACAAAGGATATTACTTCTATCACTTACGAAAAGTGCGAATGCGGAAGAACTCACGCCCGTATGAGCAAGCCCTCCGGCAGAAGCGATGATATGCTGAAGATCAGAGGCGTAAACGTATTCCCCTCACAGATCGAAAGCGTTATAATGACTATACCGCAGATTGCTCCCCACTATCAGCTTGTTGTTACCCGTGAGGGAAGCAGTGACAGGCTGGAGGTAAAGTGCGAGCTTGTTGACGGAAGCGTGCTTGAAAGCCTTGAATCGCTGTCCAACTTACAGAAAAATATCCACCACAATCTTAAGACGGTTCTCGGCATTGATACAAAGGTCACACTTGTTGAGCCCAAGACAATTGAACGTTTTGAGGGCAAGGCAAAGCGTGTAATCGACCTTCGCAACAAGTAATATGAAGCTGAAATATGATGAAGCGGATATGCACGCACAGCTTGTAAAGGTGCTGTATCCCGATGAAACCGCAATGTTCCCCGTATACTGCGTATATAACGATAAATCCTTTATGGGAAGTGCTATGGAATACGGCTATTTAGCCGTTACCGACAAGGGCAGACTGCTGATGATACGCTATGATTTTATAGGCGACGGCAACTGCGGTTCGTGTCCGCTCACCGCTATAAAGAGGCTTAAGATAAAGAAGCTGCTTATCGGTCAGTACAAGCTTGAATTTACGCTTATGACGGACGGTAAGGATTACAAGACGACAGTACAGATAGCGCCGAAAATGGCTTTCGGAGCATTCCCCCATCAATACGCAAATTTAAATATGCTACTTGACGCGCTGCTTCCTTATGCAGAAAATTAAAGAAAAAGAACAGGAAGAAAAGAGAAACTAAAATGTCGCTTGAAAAAGTAAAGGAATATTTCAAGGCTTACGGCATAGAGGACAGAATAATTGAGCTGTCCGAGTCGAGTGCAACAGTCGAACTTGCCGCTCACGCACTTCACACCGAGCCTTGCAGAATAGCAAAGACCTTATCGTTTATGCTCGGTGACAGCCCGATACTCGTTGTAACGGCAGGCAACGTAAAAATCGACAATGCCAAGTACCGCCATACATTCGGCGCAAAGGCAAAAATGCTTACCGCAGATCAGGCGGCAGAACTTATCGGTCACGCTGTCGGCGGCGTATGCCCTTTTGCCGTAAATGACGGAGTAGCTGTTTACCTTGACGAGTCGCTGAACAAGTACGAAACGGTATTCCCTGCCTGCGGAAGCTCAAACAGTGCAATTGAACTTACAATTCCCGAAATAGAAAAGTATTCCGGATATGAGAAGTGGGTGGACGTTACCAAAGCAGTGTCATAATGACACAGTCAATTCGCCGTTCTAAGAGTTAGCGATTTGCGTAACCTGCGTTACCGGCGGTGCGGCAATGTGCCGCTTCAAATTCACCGTTCTGTCAGTTTGCGTTTTGCGTAACCTGCGTTACCGGCGAGTGCTTACGCACACCCTCTTAACGCTTTCGGCAAACAGAAAATCGCTAAAAGCAAAAGCACGGGGCTATTCCCTATAAAATGCAACATAAAAAGCGGAACGTGAAACCCACGCTCCGCTTTTCTTCATATTCTGTTAAAATCAAAGTATCGTAAACACCGTACCTGCGACAATAAGCACAAGCCCCGCAGAAGACATCGCCGTGAGTTTTTCCTTGAGGAATATCCTTGAGAACAGTACGACAGCAAGTATGCTCAGCTTGTCTATCGGTACAACTACCGATGCATCACCGATTTTCAGTGCGTAATAGTAGCATAGCCACGATGCCGCAGTAGATACGGCGCTGAGTGCGATAAACACAAACGCCTTACCGCCAAGCCCCGAAAAAACATTCTTCTTGCCCTTTGCCGCTACGACTATCCATGCCATAACAAGCACGACCGCCGTTCTTATGGCAGTGCCGAGATTTGAATTGACATTCTGTACGCCTATCTTTGCAAGAATCGAGGTCAGTGCGGCGAATATTGCGGACATCCACGCAAATATCATCCACCTGCCTGCCTTTGACCCTCTTTTTCCGGTATGTATGCTCATCATCAGCGTTCCGATGCCGATAAGCACCATTGCAATGATCTTATAAGCTGTTAGCTGTTCGCCGAGAAAAATAAACGACATCAGCATAGCAAGTACGGTCGAGGATTTGTCGATAGGTGCGACCCTGTTCACATCGCCTGTTTTCAGAGCCTTGAAATAGCACAGCCACGAGCCGCCCGTCGCACAGCCCGAAAGTATAAGAAACAACAGTGTCATTCCCGTTACATTAGGTAGATCGTGCCATTCTCCCGTTATCCATACGACCGCTATCGACAGCACAAGCACTATCGTTGTACGCAGTGCCGTTGCCGCATCGGAGTCGGCGTCACGCAGTCCGCACTTGCACAGTATCGTTGTTATAGCCGCAAAGAATGCGGAAAGCAACGCTATAAGTATATACATCATAGATCAGAAGCTTCTCCTGCAATAATCTCTCGGTGTTACGCCCTTCATACTCTTGAACACCTTTATAAAATAGCTGTAATCGTTAAATCCGCACTTCATCGCAATATCTATCAGCTTCTCATCGGTACTTGCGATAAGCTCACAGGCAGATTCGATACGGAAATAATTGAGATATTCAACAGGTGTCTTGCCCGTATATTCCTTGAACGCACGGCAGAAATAATTCCTGTTCATTCCGCACTCGTTCGCAAGTTCCTCAAGCGTTATGTTCTTACGGTAATTCTGCTCGATATAGCTTATAACATTCTTGAAACGGCGTACCTTCTTTATATCGCTCGCCGCTGTTTCTCCGCTCTGATAATGCTCCTGCCTTGCCACAATGTGACCGAGCATACACAAAAGCCGTCCGGGTACGGTAAATTCATATCCAGGCTCTTTTTCAAGCATTGCGTCTATAACCGCCTTTGCGTCCTTTGCAGGCTCGCTGTCGGCGGAAAAGAAGGTGATAAACCGTCTTTCGTGGTTGATTATCGGCTGAAGATGCAATGTGCATATCTGACTTGATTTAAGCAAAGCCGCCATATCAAACACAAGACAGTCATATCTGCAGTTGTCCTTCGGCGTACCGCCGTGCATACTTCCGCCTATTATCAGCGAACAGCAGCCTGCGTCTATCCTGTGTGTATGACCGTCAAGAAAAAGCTCGAAATATCCGCTCCTGACATAGATAATCTCGCACTCGTTATGCCAGTGCGGTATCATATTATAACGGGGAAAATTCTCTGTCACTCTGTAGCAGGCATACGGAAATTCCCTTGTGCCATGCTCACGTTTTTCTCGGTATTCAATGTATTTCATATTACGTCCTTTGGCTAAGTTGTCAAAATCGTCATATCAAAAATCGGGATAAAGTTAAAATAATCATTAAAATCCTCCCTATAATACAAATATTATATCATTTTTCCACCATATTGTAAAGTAACTCCAAAACAAAATATCAATATAGTGCAACTAA
This sequence comes from uncultured Oscillospiraceae bacterium, assembly GCA_900539195.1. Lineage (GTDB taxonomy): Bacteria > Bacillota > Clostridia > Oscillospirales > Ruminococcaceae > Ruminiclostridium_E. Next base: position 5,133 of record UQBC01000007.1, on the reverse strand, counting down.
TCGTCACAATGCACTAACACAGCCCGTTTTTTTGTGCAGATTGCGGATTTTTGCTTTTCACAAAAATTTTTATTTTTAAAACGATTACAGCCCTTGCTAAAAAAATTCATTTAAGATATAATTAGCATAGACGTTTCTGTAACGTTGTAATTTTTTCGCTACAGGAACAAAAACATTAGGAGGATTCTATGAAATTCGGTTATTTTGACGATAAGAACAGAGAGTATGTCATTACATCTCCCAAGACCCCTTATCCGTGGATAAACTATCTCGGCACACAGGGCTTTTTCTCGCTGATCTCTAACACAGCAGGCGGTTACTGCTTCTACAAGGACGCAAGACTGAGAAGAATTACACGTTACCGCTATAACAACGTTCCCGTTGATATGGGCGGACGTTACTTCTACATAAACGACGGCGGTCATGTATGGAACCCCGGCTGGTCGCCCGTTAAAACAACACTTGACAGCTACGAGTGCCGTCACGGTATGGGCTACACAATCATAAAAGGCTCATCAAACGGCGTTACAGCCACAGCTACATTCTTCGTTCCCCAGAACTTCAACGGAGAGATCCAGAAGGTTACAATCAAAAACGACAGCGATAAGGAAAAGAACTTAAAGCTGTTCAGCTTCCTTGAGTGGTGCCTGTGGGACGCAAACGATGATACTACAAACTTCCAGAGAAACTTCAACACAGGTGAGGTTGAAATTGACGGCTCTGTTATCTACCACAAGACCGAATATAAGGAAAGACGTGACCACTACGCATTCTACTCTGTAAATGCACCTATCAACGGTTACGATACAGACAGAGAGAGCTTCTTCGGCTTATACAACGGCTTTGACGCTCCTCAGACAGTATTTGCAGGCGCACCCAATATGTCCGTTGCTGACGGCTGGTCACCCGTTGCTTCTCACTATATCGAAATCAAGCTCCAGCCCGGCGAAAGCAAGGATCTAGTATTCTGCCTTGGCTATGTTGAGAACAAGTTTGAAGAAAAGTTTGCTCCCGACCTTGACGAGAACAGCACGATTATAACAAGCGGCGACAGAAAGAAGAACATCGTAAACAAGGCTAAGGCACAGGCTATGATGGCTATGTGCGATACTGCCGAAAAGGCTGACAAGCTCCTCGCAGAGCTGAAGGAACACTGGAACAGCCTGCTCGGTCAGTACAGCGTTGATTCTCCCGATGAAAAGCTCAACAGAATGGTTAACATCTGGAACCAGTATCAGTGCATGGTTACATTCAATATGTCACGTTCCGCATCTTACTTTGAGAGCGGTATCGGCAGAGGTATGGGCTTCCGTGACTCCAACCAGGACTTACTCGGCTTCGTACACCAGATCCCTGCAAGAGCAAGAGAAAGACTTATCGACCTTGCCGCTACAATGCTTGAGGACGGTGGTGCTTACCACCAGTATCAGCCCCTTACAAAGATGGGTAACCACGAACTTGGCTCCAACTTCAACGATGACCCGCTGTGGATGATTCTCGCAGTTGCGGCTTACATAAAGGAAACAGGCGATGTTTCTATCCTTGATGAGAAGGTTCCTTATGAGAACCGTGACGAGCTTGCAGACACAATGCTCGACCATATGAAGAGAGCGTTCTACCACGTTGTTAAGAAGGTAGGTCCTCACGGACTTCCTCTCAGCGGACGTGCCGACTGGAACGACTGCCTTAACCTCTCCTGCTTCTCAGACAAGCCCGGCGAATCATTCCAGACATACAACAACAAGGAAATGTTCAAAGAGCCTCCTTACTACAGCAAGGTTGCAGAATCTGTAATGATCGCAGGTATGTTCTGTGCAATAGCTCCCGAGTACGTTGAAATGTGCAAGATGAAGGGTGACACGGCAGAAGCTGAAAAGGCTCAGGCTGAGATCGAAAAGATGAGAAAGAACACCCTTGAATACGGCTATGACGGCGAATGGTTCCTCCGTGCTTACGACCACTACGGCAAGAAGGTCGGCTCACACGAGTGCGAAGAAGGCAAGATATTCATCGAGCCTCAGGGCTGGTGCGTTCTCGCAGGTCTTGGCAAGGACAAGGGCTACGATATTCAGACCCTTGACAGCGTAGACAAGTATCTTAACTCAAAGCACGGTCTTGTTCTTAACAACCCTGCATTCACACACTACTACATCCAGTACGGCGAAATCTCCACATATCCCGGCGGTTACAAGGAAAACGCAGGTATCTTCTGCCACAACAACGCTTGGATAATCTGTGCAGAAGCCGCAGTAGGCAGAGGTGACAAGGCATTCGAGTATTATTCAAAGATCGCTCCCGCATTCAGAGAGGATATCTCCGATCTGCACCGCACAGAGCCTTATGTATATGCTCAGATGATTGCAGGTAAGGACGCCAAGCGTCACGGCGAAGCTAAGAACAGCTGGCTCACAGGTACAGCCGCTTGGAACTTCGTTGCAGTATCTCAGTACATCTTAGGTATCAAGCCCGAATACAACGGTCTGAAGATTGATCCTTCAATTCCTCACGAGTGGGACGGCTTCACAGCTTCAAGACTGTTCAGAGGTGCAACCTACGAGATCACTGTAAAGAACCCCGATCACGTTTGCCACGGCGTTAAGTCCGTTACAGTTGACGGCAAGGCTGTTGACAGCAATGTTATCCCCGTATTTGGAAACGGCACTCACAAGGTTGAGGTTGTTTTAGGCTAAGGGTTACAAGGTAATATAATAAATGCAAACTCCCCGCCGTGTTGGCGGGGAGTTTTGTGTTGACAAGCGAGCGGATTTGTATTAAAATATCAATTAGACTTATATCCGGAGGTGCTTATATGCAACCTATGTCAGATGAGAGAGCAATAGAAAATGCAATAATATCAACACAAATGGAAGGTTTTAAGTAACCGAGAACGACAGAAAGCTTCTGATGAAAATAGTCAAAAAAGAAATAACGCTTGATAAAGCCTTAAAGAAAATCAATAGTAGTTATAGGAACTGATTATGGCGTAGTAAATGGAATTGTATTAGAATATCAGTAATAAATCCTTGAGGTGATACTATGAAAATTGACTATACTGCTCTCGGAAAACGCATAGCAAAGCGCAGAAAAGAACTCGGCTTGAAGCAGTACGAGGTCTGCGAGCTGATAGACGTAAACTATAAATATCTCTCAAATATTGAAACCGGCAGGAGCGCACCGAGCCTTGAGCTTATAATGAGCCTTTGCTCCGTGCTGAATACGACACCCGACTATTTCCTGCTCGGCACTGCTTCCGCAGAGCTTTATGACAATGACATCGCCTCAAAGATAACCCCAATGACAGATGAACACAAAAGGCTTATCAGCGGTATGATACAGCTTATCACCGAAATCGAAAGCAATTGAATATAAAACGCCGCCCGTTTGCATATACAAACGGGCGGCTTTATTCTCCCTATTCAATTATCATTTATCCGTCAACCACTCGACAACATTCTTCACCTCAATGCCGTCATAATTTCCGACAGTGAATTTATCAAGTGTCAGAACTCTCTTGCGGTAGTTATCCTTTATAGTTGTAAGCGGTGCAAGTTCCCTGTCGAAAGTTTCCTTAGCGGTCATATCGGCAGTTACCTGAATATACTCAAGTTCTCCGTTTCTCTCTGCGACAAAATCTATCTCGGTATTTCCGTACTTGCCCACGCTCACCTTGTACCCACGTCTGAGCAGTTCAAAATACACTACATTCTCAACCGAAAAGCCAAGGTCATAGCTTTTCTTAGGCAGTATAAGATTTCGTATGCCGAGGTCAACCATATAATACTTCGTGTTGGTTTTAAGCAATTGCTTTCCCACAATGTCAAAGCGTTCCGCCGGGTAGAATATGAATGATTCGGCCAGTGCATTAACATAATCGCTCACCGTATTCGGAGAAATTTTCCGTCCCGATGAAACAAGATAATTTGTAATGCTCCTTACTGTCACAAGACTTCCGATAACGCTTGAAAGTTGCTTTGCGATAGTTTTAAGAAGCGATATATCCGTTATCCTGCCTGTATCGCTGTTATCCCATTCCTTACGCTTCTGCCTGTCCTCAATATCCTTTACGATAACCGTATTGTAGATACCCTCAAGATAGGTGGTTATCTTTTCTTCCGTCTTTTCTGCCGTAGCAATGAAAGGCATACCGCCGTATCTCATATAATCAGCAAATGCACTGTCCTTGTCCTTGCTGTTTACCTGCAAATACTCTGCAAACGACAGCGGAAGCATTGATATTTCCACATAACGACCGCTGAGAAGTGTAGCAAGGTCGCCCGACAGCATATATGCGTTTGAGCCGGTGATATAAATATCAGTTCCCTGTTTTACATAAAGACTGTCTACCACCTTTTCAAAATACGGCACTTTCTGTATCTCGTCAAGAAAAATGTAAGTCGTTTTATCACTGCTGAGCCGAGCCTTTATATATTCATACAGCTTTTTATAGTCGCACAGTTCTTCGTATTCCAGTTCTTCAAAGTTTATCGCAATTATTCTGTCAGCTTCTACTCCGCTCTGTTTAAGATAGTCCTGATACTGCATAAGCAATGTTGATTTTCCGCACCTGCGTATTCCCGTCACTACCTTTATGACCTGTTCGTCCTTCCAGAGCTTCAGCTTTTCAAGATATTCTTTTCTTTCAACCAAAAAAATCACCCTCTTATCGTTCTGTACTATTATATTATATGCTCATATTAGCACAAAATGCTCAAAATGTCAAGAAAAATTCTAATTTCAGCACTTTTCTCAAATTTCTCAAAATAAATTCTCATTTCAGAATTTTTCTTTTCCGCTCTGAAATCTCTTATTTCTCCCAATTTCCGCATATTTAAGTGTACCGCTTTTGTCAGAATGTCAATAGACAAACCGCTTTTTTAATAGTATAATCATATTATAACATAAAACAAGTCGGTGTCAACCGACACGGCGGTACGCCGTCTTTTGCCTGTTGGCAAAAGTTTTTATGTTAAAATGTTCTCGGACAAGCGGTGAGCCGCAAGCCGTGCTTTTGCACGGCAAAATCCGCTATTGGCGGATTTTATGTCCGAGGTTATTATAACATAAAACAAGTCGGTGTAAACCGACACGGCGGTACGCCGTCTTTTGCCTGTTGGCAAAAGTTTTTATGTTAAA
>UQBC01000006.1 GCA_900539195.1 uncultured Oscillospiraceae bacterium | reverse complement strand
CCTATCTGTGTTAAATCACTTAGCGTTATGTACACAGCTTCACCTCCTTTCAAAGTGCTTTGGCACTTACGGGAGATGAATTGACCGCCTGACGTCCAAGGTTTCCCTCGTGAATATTTTAGCATATTATCGGGAGAAATGCAACTTGTCCGGACTTGACACCGGCTTGATTTTGTGTTATATTATAGATACAAAAAGAGGGAAACGACAGACGGTCGCTCCCTAAGTTGGTAAAAAATAACCGCCTTCAGTTTGCGACATAGGGGCGGTTATTTCTTTTTATTAAAAGAAATGATTGTGAATATCATAACTGTGAAAGCAGTAAGAAATATTCCTATCTGTGTTAAATCACTTAGCGTTATGTACACAGCTTCACCTCCTTTCAAAGCGCTTTGGCACTTACGGGAGATGAATTGACCGCCTATCGTCCAAGGTTTCCCTCGTGAATATTTTAGCATATTATCGGGGGAAATGCAACTTCATAAACAGCCGCTCCCAAGATTGAGTTAAAAATCAACCGCCTTTTAAATAGGGCGGTTTTTCTTGTTTTCTCCTCACGGTGTAAAAATATCGGCAAGCAGTCGTATTTTTCGTCAAAGCACTTGATTTTTCGGGCGGTTTGGTTTAAAATAATAATGATATTGCGTTCAGCAAAAATAAATTCAGAAAGGTATCTTATTTAAATGAAAATTCTGGTAGTAAATGCCGGCAGTTCATCACTGAAGTATCAGCTTATAGATATGAAGGATGAGTCGGTCATAGCAAAGGGAAATTGCGAGCGTATCGGTATAGACGGAAAGATCACTCACAAGACGTTTGACGGCAGGGAATATGTAGAGGAATGTTCGTTCCCCACTCACACAGAGGCTTTTGAAAAGCTGGTTGAGGTAATGACAAAGGGCGATGCCGCTGTTATCAAGGATATGAGCGAGATAGGCGCTGTAGGTCACAGAATAGTGCAGGGCGCTGAGGTATTCACAAAGACAACAATCGTAACGGACGAGGTTATAGATCAGATAGACGGTCTTGCAGACCTTGCTCCCGTACATAACCACGCACACGCACTTGCGCTGAGAGCCTGCAAGAAGGTTATCCCCGAAACAACTCCTCAGGTAGTAGTATTCGATACGGCGTTCCACCAGACAATGCCTCCCAAGGCTTATATGTTCGGTATGCCTTATGAGTGCTATGAGCAGTTCCATGTAAGAAAGTACGGCTTCCACGGAACATCACACCGCTTTGTATCAATGAAGTACGGCGAGGTCACAGGCAAGAGCCTTGAAGGTCTTAACATCGTATCTTGCCACCTCGGCAACGGTTCATCCATAACAGCTATCAAGGACGGAAAGTCTGTAGATACATCAATGGGCTTTACTCCTCTTGACGGTATCATCATGGGTACACGCTCGGGCAGTGTTGACCCCTCGGCTGTTGAATTTGTACAGAACAAGCTGGGCTTCACTCCCGCACAGATGAGCGACTATCTCAACAAGAAGTCGGGCTTCCTCGGACTCTCGGGTCAGTTCAGCGACAACAGAGATATTACAAGTGCCGCACAGCACGGCGACAAGCGTTCACAGCTTGTTACAGATATGCTGACATACGAGATAAAGAAGTACATCGGTTCTTACACAGCCGCTATGAACGGTCTTGATGTTGTTATCTTCACAGGCGGTATCGGTGAGAACGCTCCCGAAGTCAGAAAGGGCGTATGCGAGAATATGGAATATCTCGGCATCAAGCTCGACAACTCTGTAAACGACGGCTTAAAGGGCAAGCTCACAAAGATCTCTGCTCCCGACAGCAAGGTCGAGGTATGGGTAATTCCTACAAACGAGGAACTTCTTATCGCCCGTGATACACTTGAAATCACAGGTCTTGACAAGAATGCGTAAGTGAAGCGATAGATATAGGCGATTTCCCCGCTCCCGAGGTTTCGGGGGCGGGGTTTTTTATGCAAAAATGGGGATGGGTATTGCAAAAAGTGCGAAAAAGTGGTAATATTGAAGTATAAAAATTGCGATAACGGATAAAATAGCGAAAATAAAAATTGCGATAAAGCATAAAAATGCTTTTATAAAAAATGCGATTATTCTTGAAATCGGCAAAATAAAAAAATGCGAAAAAGGAGAAAGCCTATGTTCAAGCGGAAGATATACGACAAAATGTTACAGTGGAAAAATGAATCGGGCGGCAATACTGCTCTGCTTGTAGAGGGTGCAAGGCGTATCGGAAAATCTACAGTCGTTGAGGAGTTTGCGAAGAACGAATATGAAAGCTATATACTTGTTGATTTTGCTACAGCGTCGAAAGAGGTCAGAGAGCTTTTTGACGATGTTTCCGATCTGAATTATCTTTTTTTGCAGCTTCAGCTTCAGTACAGAAAGGATCTGCACGAACGAAGGTCGGTTATCATATTTGACGAAGTTCAGCTATGTCCTATGGCACGGCAGGCTATAAAAACGCTTGTCAAAGATCACAGATATGACTATATAGAAACGGGTTCGCTGATTTCTATAAAGAAAAATGTCAGAGATATAGTGATCCCGAGCGAAGAAAGAAAAGTCAGTATGTACCCTATGGACTATGAGGAATTTCTGTGGGCGCTCGGTGATGAAACGACATTTTCTTTACTAAGACAATGCTTTGAAAAAAATATTCCGCTCGGGGACGCAATACACCGTAAACAGCTAAGGCAGTTCAGACTATATATGCTTGTCGGTGGAATGCCTAAGGTGGTCAGCACTTATATTGAAAGCAATAATTTCAGAAAAGTTGATGAAATTAAGCGTGATATACTAAATCTTTATGAGGCGGATTTTGCAAAAATAGATCAGACGGGCAGGCTCTCGATGCTGTTTGATGCAATACCGGCACAGCTTAATAAGAATGTAGCCAGATTTCAGCCGGGCACAGTAATCGGTAAAGAGCAATCGGACAAAATTCTGGAGCTTATTGCCGAGCTTAAGGATTCAAAGACTGTCCTTGTTTCGTATAATGTAAATGACCCTAACACCGGAATGTCAAGCACTAAGGATTTATCCCGTTTTAAACTGTTCCTTAGTGACACGGGGCTGTTTGTAACGCTTATGTTCAAGGATAAGGATTTTACTGAAAATGATATATATAAGAAAGTCCTCAGTGATAAGCTGAGCGTCAATCTCGGATATTTATATGAAAATGCGGTCGCACAGTGTATTGCAAGTAACGGTGACGAATTATTCTATCATACAATTATGAATGAAGAAACAAGGCATAATTATGAGGTTGATTTCCTGCTTGCAAGGAAAAACAAGATAGTGCCGATAGAGGTAAAATCATCGGGTTATAAAACGCATAGATCGCTTGATGTATTTACCGAAAAATATTCCGGGCGGATACTGAACAGATACATTGTGTATACAAAGGATATGTGCAAGGAACAGGACATTTTATGTGTTCCGGTTTATATGGCAATGTTTATATAATCGAATATGCGAAAGGCTGTAATTATGGAAGTCAGAAAAGCGGAGATAAAAGACCTTGACATTGTGGTCAGAATGAAAATGGATATGTTCAAAGAGGTAGGTTCAGTAACGTTGCTTCAGGAGAACGCCGAGAGTAAAATATACGCAAAATACAAAGAACTGTACTCACAGGAAAAATGCTGTCACTATCTCGTATATGAAAACAGCAAGGCGGTTGCGTGCGGCGGCGCTGTGATAAAGGAAGATGTGCCGTTCTGCTTTTTCAAAACTCCGATGTACGGATATGTCATTGATGTATATTGCGTTCCCGAAAAGAGAAGAAACGGATATGCTTATCTTATAATGAAAGAACTTATCGAATGGCTTAAAGACAAGGGAGTTCACAATGTACGGCTGAAACCGTCGGCTGTCGGACGGCGGCTGTATGAAAAAATCGGATTCAGCGACAGCGGAGAAATGGAAATGTGGATTTAAAATATTACGGAGTGTAATATGCGGCACGAAGATAAAACGCTGTTTTCAACATAAAATGGTCTGCTTTGGAAATTGCAGAATTTTTGGTTGACTGCCGGATTGAAATCGGTTATAATATAATTAGCGACAACTAACCTTAAAACAGGAGCGGAAAAACCATGCAGAAAGTAAGCAATATGACAAAGGAAGAGCTGGCGCATTACGGAACGCTTATTGGCAAAGCCTTCGCCGCAGAGGGCGACGGTATTGCCACAACTGCGCCTCGTGAGGATATTATAAAGGCGTTTGAGATAATGACGGAGTATTTCTACAATTCGGGGGTTTTGTACACTACGTCCGACAATCACGAGGGGTTTCTTGCGTATTGGCGCAAAAACACTAAAATAAAGCTGAAGCCTGCGTTACATATGGTCGGGAGAATGCTCAGGGAGATGTCATTTCGCAGTGTGAGAATAGTGGCAGGTTCAAGTGAGGAGCTTTATGCCAAAGTCTACAAAAAGGAAAAGGATTATGTAGCGGTGTCGATGGTGGTAGTTCTGCGTGAATATCAGGGAAAAGGATATATGAAAAAGATACTGGAACACCCTTTTTCCGAAGCGGCAAGGGAGGGTATACCCTGCGTGCTTGATACCGACACTGAGCTTAAGGTAGCTAAATACACTAAGTGCGGAATGAAGAATACCGCTAAAAAGCAACTGAAATCCGGTCAGTATCTGTATACTATGGAGTACAGGGAAGATTGACGGGTTCGGATAGCATATTGAATACAGATTTTTTCCGTCCCGCATCATCGGGGCGGAATTTTTGGTTGCAAGTGCAGGAAATACGCTTTTTTACGGCGGTTTTAAGCTGTAAACGCTTGACAACAGAGCCGAAATAATGTACCATTAAAGTATCTTAAAACGTAAATCCGCCCGTGTGACAGGCTTACGGGCGAAAAGGAAGTAACAATGGAAAAGAAGAAAAAATCTTATCTGAGCAAAGCGGTGTTCGGATTGCTTATCGTGGCTTTTACGGTATGCTGTATTATTGCCGCACCGATAACCGAAGCCAAAGGTACGCTGTGGTCGCTGTTTCCGCCGGTCATAGCGATAGGGCTTGCGCTTATCACAAAGGAAGTGTATTCCTCGCTGTTTGTCGGAATATTGTCGGGCGGAATAATCTATGCGGCAGCATCGGGAACGGGATTTGAGGGAACGTTCAAGGCGGTCGTGCAGGACGGTCTTATAACAAATCTTTCAAACGCATACAATGTCGGAATACTGGTGTTCCTTGTTGTACTGGGAATAATCGTTGTACTGATGAACAAGGCGGGCGGCAGCCGTGCCTACGGCGAATGGGCGGCTGCTCATATCAAGGGCAGACGGGGAGTTGCACTGTCAACGTTTTTCCTCGGTGTGCTGATATTCGTAGACGATTATTTCAACTGTCTGACGGTGGGCTCGGTAATGAGGCCGATAACCGACAAGCACAACATATCGCGTTCAAAGCTCGCTTATCTTATAGATTCGACAGCCGCACCAATCTGCATTATCGCACCTATCTCATCGTGGGCGGCGGCGGTAAGCGGTACGGTCGAGGGCGTAAACGGAATATCGCTGTTCATAAACACTATACCGTATAATCTGTACGCATTTTTAACGATACTTATGGTAATATTCATATCGGTGAGCGATACGGATTACGGACCGATGAAAATACACGAGGATAACGCAAAGAACGGTGATATTTTCACGACACAAAACAATACTTATGAGCAGGACGCACAGCCTGTTACCGAGCGTGGCAGGGTTATAGACCTTATACTTCCGGTTGCTGTGCTTATCGTTTTCTGCGTTGTGGGTATGATTTATACCGGCGGATTTTTCTCGGGTACGGATTTTGTGACGGCATTTGCAAACTGCGATGCGGCTTACGGTCTGTCGCTCGGCTCTATCTCGGCGCTGATAGTTATAATCGCATATTATATGCTCCGCCGTGTGCTGAAGTTCAACGAATGTATGGATTCTATCGCCGCAGGATTCAAGCAGATGGTGCCTGCGATACTCATACTGACTTTTGCGTGGACGCTTAAAACGATGACAAACCACCTTGAAGCAGGTGCTTTTGTTTCGGGAGTGGTACAGAGTGCAACGGCGCTGAGCGTGCTTCTGCCTGTAATACTGTTCGTGGTGGCTATCGGGCTTGCTTTTGCAACGGGTACATCGTGGGGAACGTTCGGCATACTTATCCCTATCGTTACGAGCGTGTTTGAGGCGGAGCTTGCGAATGTTTCGCAGACGGGAGAAATTCCGTCAATGGTCATCATCTGCATTTCAGCCTGCCTTGCGGGTGCGGTGTGCGGCGACCACTGCTCGCCTATCTCGGACACCACCATTATGGCATCGACAGGCGCACAGTGCGACCACGTCAATCACGTTTCGACACAACTGCCGTATGCGCTGACAGTTGCGGCGGTGTGCGTTGTCGGCTATCTGCTGTCGGGCTTTGTGCATAACGTATTCATAGTGCTTGGCTTCTCGGTGGCGCTTATGCTGGCGGTGCTGTTTGCGATAAGATTTTTTGTAAAGAGAAAAGAAGGCAGGAGCTGAGAAATGGCAACATCGCAGGAATATATAGAGTTCGTATGTGAACAGCTTGTCGGCATCGAAAACGTGCGGTATAAAAAGATGTTCGGCGAATATATGGTTTATGTCAATGATAAGCCTGTTCTGCTCGTCTGCGACAATACGGTATTTGTTAAAAAGCTCCCCGAAATCGAAGAGCTTATGTCGTGCGCTGAGTGCGGTGTGCCGTATGACGGCGCAAAGGAGCATTATATACTTGATATCGAGAACCGTGAGCTTACCGCAAAGGTAGTTGAGATCCTCGAACAGATCACACCCGTACCGAAAAAGAAACCCAAGAAGAAATAATGTATAAATGGGGTTGAGGGGCGTAGCCCCCAACAGGGACTAGGGGCGGTAGCCCCAGCAATATAGCCCCTTCCCGAGGGGAAGGGGTTTGGGGTTAGGGTTAGAGAATTTGCTCTATCTTTATAAAAACAGACTTTTTCTACAAGCTGATCCGCCTGCACACACAGGCGGATTTGTTTATTTCCTATATTGACACAAATAAGTTAGTCGTGTATAATCAAATTCGGAGTAACCAAAAAGGAGGAGAAAATATGCTGATACTTAAACTGGTTATAGAAATTCTTATCCTGTGGGTGTGGTTTGCGCTTTTTATGCTTGCGCTTGTCGGCAGAAAAGGGCCTGTAGGCGGAATTATATTCTATCCGAAGGTGATGCAGGACAGAGTTATAGAAATGGGGCTTACGACCGCAAAGAGAATAAAGCAACGTACTGTCATTTCAATGACCCTGCTTCTGATCGGGGATCTGATATTCCCGATAGTCATGATACTCTTCATCAACGGAGCGAGAGGGTATTTTGAATGTGCGTGGCAGTATTACGTCCTGTTCTACGGAATGGAGTTCTTCGACTGGTTCTTTGTTGATTATCTGTGGGTAGCAAAGTCGAAATGGTGGATAATCCCCGGCACAGAGGATCTGCTCGACACATGGCACGATCCTAAGTACAAGTCAACAAAAATGCTGAAACTGCTTATAATGACAGTACCCGTTGCGGCTTTGGCAGGACTTATCGCATGGGCAATAGGACTGGCTTTGTAAAGGAATATCGGTAAATCCGGTACAGTACAGTTAGTTAAATGTAACTTAAATTGGGAGAAAATTATGATATTTGCGCTTATATTCATTGAAGGTCTTGCGGCAAGTTTTATATTGCTTCTGGGCTGTGTTGTCGGCATTGCAAAGAAAAATGTCAATCTTGTCTGCTTTTATGAAAAACCGGTGTGGGACAGGGTAATTGAAAAAGAGCTTATCACCAAAAAGCAGATCATAAAGAACGCTAACCTGTTCAAGCTTTTCTCGGTTTTACCGCTACTTGTGGTCACGCTTTTCTGCGTGTATTACATAAACGGTGCGAGGGGCTTTCTTGAAGGCTTCTGGCAGATCACCGCTATACTGATAATATCGGGACTGTTTGACAGATTTTTCATTGACACCTACTGGGTGGGTCACACCAATGCGTGGATAATTCCCGGTACTGAGGATCTGATGCCGTATATCCATAAAAATACGATGATCAAAAAGTGGCTGTTGACGCTTGTCGGATTTCCGTTGATTTCGGCGATACTGTCCGCTGTAATGATGATATTTATCAGATAAGAAAAATGACGTTGCCTTGTCGGTAACGTCATTTTTGCCTGCAGAAAACCCCGATTTGGAAACGAATCGGGGTTAAATTAATGCCGAATTATGCCTGAATGCAGAAACCACGCTCCAAAATAGCAAAAACCTAGAAAAATATGTGCTTTCTGCGGCTATGGATTGCATATTTTTTGAGGTTCATTGCAACAAATTTATGCCTGATCCGATATGTTACCTGAGCCAAGCCTCTGAAAAGAGTATATCTCATTGAGTGCATCTCTTCCTGCTGTTTGCTTTTTCATAAATGAGATTCTCCTTTATTTAAATTACAGTGCATTGTATTCTTTGTCCGAAACCTGTTCGCACCATTCGTTTGAGCATTCCTCGCCGGGCATTTCAACCGCAATATGTGAAAACCAGCTGTCCTTCTTTGCACCGTGCCAATGCTTTACGCCCTCGGGAATAACGATGACCGTACCGGGTACAAGGCTTACTGCGGCCTTGCCGTATTCCTGATACCAGCCCTCGCCTGCGGTGCAGATAAGTAGCTGACCGCCGCCCTTTTTAGCGTGGTGGATATGCCAGTTGTTGCGGCAGCCCGGCTCAAATGTTACATTTGCGAGGAATAATCCGTCCTCTGCCTTTGTCAGGGGATTTAAAAAAGAATCCCCAATGAAATATTTTGCGTAAGCCGTGTTAGCTGTGCCTGTGCCGAATACGTTGAGCTTTTCAAATTCTTCTTTTGATAATGTTTTCATTTGTGATTTCTCCTGTTTTTTACGGTTTTCTTTCGCTGTGGCTATATTGTACAACCTGGAGCTTACTTCATGTCAAGGGGACAGAAAAAACTTTCACGGAATTATCACAATCGACAAATCGGTGGGGGAACGAGCAAATTCGCAGATGATCCCGACAATATGCATTTTTTCTTGACTATAAGCATTAATTAGTGTAAAATAAAACTGTATATAACTATAAAACGGGAATGAATCCGGAGGGTATAATTTATGCTTTTACATCAGGTAAAGCTGCCGCACTTCAAACATTCCGCCGAGAGTGAAACAGTAACGCTCCCACTGCCCGACAAGGTAGTGATAAGTATGGCTCAGCATCTCGGCGCACCGTGTACCCCGACAGTAAAGGTCGGCGACAAGGTGAAGATAGGCGATGTGATAGGCAGCAGTGAAGCGGCTATGTCCGCACCCGTTCACAGCAGTATATCGGGAACGGTAACGGCAATAACCGATGTCCTGCATATATCGGGCAGAAATATGCAGTCGGTCGTTATTGAGAATGACGGCCTCGAAGAAGTCAGCGACAGCGTCTGTCCGCCTACTGTAGAAAACAGGGAGCAGTTTTTGCAGGCGGTAAGAAACAGCGGCTCCATAGGTCTTGGCGGCGCAGGCTTTCCTACCTCGCTGAAGCTCGGCTTTGACCCCAAAGAAAAACAGCCTGATTTCCTTATTATAAATGGTGCGGAGTGCGAGCCTTACATAACCTCCGACTACCGTTGCTTTATGGAGGAGGGCGAGGACGTTCTTGAGGGTGTTTTGCTTATGCTGAAATATCTCGGTATACCGAAGTGCATTATCGGCATTGAAAAGAATAAGCCGAAGGCAATCGAGAAAATGACAAGGCTTTGCGAAAAGCACGACAACATCACAGTAAAGGCACTTAAGTCAAGCTATCCGCAGGGTGCTGAGAAAACGCTTATTTTCAGCACGACAGGCAGAGTGGTAAAGGAAGGCACACTGCCTCTTGCAAGCGGCTGTATAGTGGTCAATTCCTCCACTGCGGCATTTATCGCACAGTATATAAGAACAGGTATGCCGCTCGTAAAAAGAAGAATAACCGTTGACGGAAATATTGTGAAGAAGCCGTCAAACTTCATTGTTCCCGTCGGAATGTCGATAGGCGAGATAGTGTATTACGCCGAGCTTTCTGACAAGCCCGACAGAATAATACTCGGCGGACCTATGATGGGTGCGTGTGCATTCGACCCCGACTATCCGCTTTCCAAAACAAACAACGCAGTGCTTATGTTCGCAGACAGCCCCGTGTATGAGCCGTCCGAGTGCATACGTTGCGGCAAGTGCGTAAAAGCCTGCAGTATGAATCTTCTGCCGACAGAGCTTGAACACGCATTTGATATGAGGGATGCAAGGCAACTTGAAAAGCTGAAGGTAAACCTCTGCGTCAACTGCGGCGCTTGCAGCTTTGTCTGTCCGGCAAAGCGTAACCTTGCGGAAAAGAATCAGCTTGCAAAGGCATTTCTGCGTGAGCAGTCAACAAGGAAAGGAAAGTAAGGGTATAATATATGTCTAAACTTATAATAGAGCCGTCACCGCACATAAAGTCGGGTGTTACGACTCAGAAGATAATGCTGAGCGTTATTATAGCACTGCTCCCAGCCCTGTTTGCGTCTGTGTGGATCTTTGGGCTGAGAGCGCTCATAATGACAGTAATATGCTGCACGTCCTGCGTGATTTTCGAGTGGGCTTGCAGAAAGATAATGAAAAGAAGCAACACGATAAGCGATCTGTCCGCTGTGGTAACAGGTATGCTCCTTGCGTTCAACCTACCCGTCACATTGCCTTTTTATATGGCGATAATCGGTTGCTTTGTAGCAATAGTAATAGTAAAGCAGTTCTTCGGCGGTATCGGTCAGAACTTTGCAAACCCTGCAATAACCGGCAGAATAGTGCTTATGCTGTCGTTCACGTCCTATATGACGACATGGGCAGAGCCATTCTATTACAGAAATGCAGGAGAGATAGTAACTACATCGACACCTCTTGTAAGCGAAACGCCCGTTTCGCTCGCTGACCTGTTCTTCGGAACAACAGGCGGCTGTATCGGTGAAACCTGCGCTCTTGCACTGCTTATAGGCGGAATTTTCTTAGTAGCTGTCCGTGTAATATCGCCAGTAACGCCGCTGTGCTTCATCGGTACGGTGTTCGTGCTGTCGATATTCTCAAGCGGAAGCCTTGAGGGTGCATTAGCGTCTGTTCTTTCGGGCGGACTTCTGCTCGGTGCAATATTCATGGCTACCGACTATGCGACTACCCCCATCACCACAAAGGGCAGGATAATCTTCGGCATCGGCTGCGGACTTGTGACTATGCTCGTACGTTGCTTTGGCAGTATGCCTGAGGGCGTATCGTACTCGATACTGCTTATGAATATCCTTTCTCCGCTTATCGACCGCTTCACAGTGCCGAAGGCATTCGGTGCGGCACGTGAGCAGAAAGGCGGTAAGAAATGAACGTACTGAAAAAAATTAAGCCCGTGCTTGTATTGTCAATTATCTGTACTCTTATCTGCACACTGCTGATAGTTACATATAATCTGACTTATGTCGATACGTCCGGTGTACTGACGGATAATCTGAAAGCAGGCTGTATCGCCGCAGACGGCGAGGGCGAATATGCGCTTATCACAGATAAAGCGGCGGCAAAGCTGGACGGTGAAGAGTTTGATAATATCGTAAAGATAGTAAAGAACAAGACAAAAGGCACGTTCCTTTTTGAAACCGTTGTTGACGGCTATGCCGCAGATGGTATCGACGCAGTAATAGCGATAGACAAAAACGGCGCAGTAAGCGGTATAAGCATAATCGCACTCGGCGAAACTCCGGGTCTTGGCTCAAAAATAAACGACGATGCATTTTTGCAGAGGTTCTACGGCGTGAAGTCGGATATTTCAATAGTCAAGTCAGAGCCGAAAAACGAAAACGAGGTACAGGGAATTACAGGCTCGACGTTTTCTTCAAAAGGTATGGCGAAGGCTGTAAATCTTGCCGTAAAGGCATACTCGGTAATGGATAAGGAGGTACAGCCGAATGAGTAATCTGAAGGAATTTACCAAAGGACTTATAAAAGAAAATCCGAACATGGTAATGCTGCTCGGTATGTGTCCCACGCTCGCCATTACAACAATGGCGGCAAACGGTGTAGGAATGGGACTTTCCACAACGTTTGTACTTGTATGTTCAAATATAGTTATCTCTCTGCTTAAAAAAGTGATTCCCGACACGGTAAGACTTCCTGCATATATAGTTATAGTAGCAGGCTTTGTAACATTTGTAAGCCTTATATTACAGGCTTTCGCCCCCGATATTTATTCGAGCCTTGGTATGTACCTGAGCCTTATCACAGTTAACTGTATCATTCTCGGCAGAGCGGAAATGTTCGCATCTAAAAACAAGGTCATTCCGTCGATAATGGACGGTCTTGGAATGGGACTCGGCTTTACGCTGACGCTTGTGCTTGTAGGCTCCGTCCGTGAGATATTCGGTTCGGGTCAGTGGTTCGGAATTACCGTAATGCCTGAATTTATAGAGCCTATGACGCTGTTCATTCTCCCCGCAGGCGGATTCTTTGTACTCGGTGCCGTTATAGCCGTTGTAAACCGCCTTATGAAGAAAAAGCCCCGTGAGATCGGCTGTCACAACTGCCCCAACGCAGAGGGCTGCCCCGGTGCCTGCGACAAGGCAAACAGTAACGGAGGTGAGCAGTAATGGAAATCGCAAAAAATCTGATGATAATACTGCTGACAGGCATTCTGACCGAGAACTTCGTATTATCGAAATTCCTCGGTATCTGCCCCTTCTTAGGCGTTTCAAAGAAGCTCGACAGCTCAATAGGCATGGGTGCGGCGGTTACATTCGTAATGGTCTGCGCAAGCCTTGTTACCTATCCTATCTACTACGGAATACTTGTTCCGCTCGGAATAGAGTATATGAATACGATAGCGTTTATCCTTGTGATAGCCGTATTCGTTCAGCTTGTTGAAATGGTGCTGAAAAAATATATGCCGCCGCTTTATAAGTCGCTCGGCGTGTATCTTCCCCTTATCACCACAAACTGTGCCGTACTCGGTGTTACACTGCTCAACCTTACAAAAGACTACGACCTTTTAGAGAGCGTTGTAAACTCGTTCGGTGCGGGTCTTGGCTTTATGATAGCTATGATAATATTCTCAGGTGTACGTTCAAGACTTGAACGCTGTGACATACCTAAGGCACTTCAGGGTGCGCCGATAACGCTTATGGCGGCTTCGATAGTATCGCTTGCGTTTATAGGCTTCGGCGGCGTAGTTGACGGAATTTTCGGCGGTTAAGCGAAAGGAAAGACGATGAAAGAATATATTTTACCTATACTTATATTTCTCGGCTTCGGCGCACTTTCGGGTATATTACTGCTGATAGCGTCAAAGGTGCTGGCTGTAAAGACAGATGAAACCGAGGCAAAGATAACCGAGGCGCTTCCCGGCGCAAACTGCGGCGGATGCGGTTATTCGGGCTGTGCAGGCTATGCCGCTGCCGTAGCTCATGACGGCGCACCGACTAGCCTGTGTAAGCCCGGCGGAGCGGATGTTATGAAGAAGATAAACGCAATAATGGGTACCGAGGGCGGAGAATTTATCCGTGAGGTAGCTTATGTGCGTTGCAACGGCTGCGAAAAAGCAACTAAGGACAGATTTACATTCACAGGAACAAAGTCCTGCGCCGCTGTTGAGAAATTCTACAACGGTAAGGGCGAATGCCGCTTCGGCTGTGACGGCTACGGCGACTGCGCAGCGGTTTGCGGTAATGACGCAATTACGATTGCTGACGGCGTTGCGGTGGTCGACCCTGCTAAGTGCGGCGGTTGCGGAAAGTGCGTTACCGCCTGTCCGAATCACCTTATATTCTTAAGGAAAGAAACAAGCACAGTAGCTCTGCGTTGCTCGTCAAAGGACAGCGGCAAGGTCACAAGAACGGTATGTACCAATGGTTGTATCGGTTGTAGGATATGCGAGAAAAAATGTCCTCACGGTGCGGTTATCGTTGCGGATAACCACGCTGTTATCGACTATGACAAATGTACCTCGTGCGGCACCTGTGTATCAGCCTGTCCGAGAAAGTGCCTTGTCAATATAACCTGCACACATTCCGATAAGGCGGAGCAGGCGGACAAATAATCCGATTATTTCAGGCAAACGAAAGGAAACCTACAAGAGATGTCAAAAGCAAAAAGAAAGAACAGCTCATACAAGAATGAACCTAAGAAACCCGTGATAAACAGCCGCAGTGACAGGATACGCTATGCGAACACTAAGCTGTATGACTGCCCGCTGTCAATAACATGGTTTCGTATATTCAAGACCGTGATAACGGTACTGCAGGCTGTTATGTCGGGCTACTCGGCTATAGTATGCATTGTGTCGGTATTTGCGTCATTCAGCGATGAAGTGCAAAAACAGGCAAATGCCGCCGCAATACCCGGCTTTATTGCATACAATATCGTAATGTCGGTACTGCTTGCGGCTGTTGTTCCTCTTTGCGTCATAATGTTCAGACAGCTTTCCGAGCTGACGCAAAAATCTTACGGTTTCCTTAAATTTTTCCTCATCTATACTTCTGCGGTAAACGCTGTAAGCACTTCGGCAAGCGAACTTTTCAGAGTTGCGCTGTTCAGCGGCGTTAAAGACTATGATGTCAGCATAACAAATATACTTTTTGCAATTTTCTCAGTAGTATTTATGGCAGTATGGCTCATTCTGAATTTAAGATATTTCAAAAACAGAAGGAGCCTTTTCAGTGATTGAAAGGACTTAACAAAATGGATGAAAACGCAAAAAAGAATGAACGTGAATTAAGAAAATATCATGTAAAGTTCAGAATGGATTATTATCCGTTACCGCTGAGGTGGTTTAAATTTTTCCGCTATGTGTCAATGATACTCAATATCATAAACTGCATATCTGGTATAATCGGTTATATTCTTATAGCCGCCACAATTAACAATCCCGAAGCCATCGAAAAGATACAGGTTGCCTTTGCCGAAATATCCGGAATGTCCGGAATGAATATAGAATTATTCACGGTAATCGCCGTAGCGGATTTTCTGGTAACGGTCTATCTTCTTGTGCTGTGTGTGCTTGTGTTCAAAAGAATGGGTACGCTTGCAGTGTCGGGATATAATCTGATAGTCACATTTCTGATTTCTGTTCCTGTTATAAACGGCGTGCGACAGCTTATGTCGGGATGTCTTAATGCTATGGTCAATCCGGAGGTTTATACATTCGGCGGCACTGTCAGAAATATAATAGTGAGCGTTGTATTTTCGGGCGTCGCATCACTGCTTAATTACATTTATTTCAGAAAGCGTAAGAGCTTGTTTACAGACCACCCAGAAATTGACGATTTTGAAATCGACAACGGAAGCGTTCAGCTTCAGCACTATGACGAGTGCCCGTTCTGCCACGCAAAGATAAACGGCAATTCGTCCTTCTGCGAGCATTGCGGAAGAAATTTCACCGAACCGGCGGATAACGGTGAGGATAATTCCCGGAAGGAATAAAAAATAATGAAAGTTACAGAGTTGTTTTCACTCGGAGCAAATGAAATTAAAAACCGTCTGCCTATGGCAACTGCGGCAAAGTTTTCTACTCAGAAGATAGAGGGCAGAAGCGGCAAAAGTCTGCTTACCGCCTGCATATCACGATATAACTGCCGTATCATTCCGATAGCGGCGATCATAATGATAATCTGCACGTTCATGTCGGTCATATTCGAGAATGTAATCACCGACGGCGGCTCGGCTGAGATTGCAGGAGAGGTACTGATACTGTTTACAGCAGTGTGCGGCGTAGGATTCGGATTTTATTTCAGCGGAAAATACCCGTCATATTACCCTTATGTATTCTGGGGACTTTATCTGATTTCATACTGTATAAAGGTCACAGGCTGTATTTCCGGGGCGGCGGGACTTTCACAGACGGCGGTAACTATAATGGTGTTTGCCGCAGTACCTGTGTTTGCACCTGCTACATCGGCGTTCTTCCTCGGAATAATCCCGGTGTGGTATACGATACTCTGTTGTGTGAACAACGTTTCGGGTTATTATCCGTTTACCGTGTGGGGAATGGCATTACTCGGCTTTTTCATCTCCTGCTCGGTGTACAGCCTTTACACCGCCAGAATGATAAACTCAAAGCGTATAAAGGACGACAGGCAGAGAATGAAGATGTCGGCGGTCATGGACAGCCGTACCGATCTATACAACAGGGCATACGGAATAGAAAAGGCAACCGAGCTTTTAAGGACGGGAAACAGCGTTGCACTGCTTCTTGTTGATATAGATAACTTTGCAGAGTACAACAGGCTTTACGGTACAGAAAAGTCGGACGAGGTGTTGTCGAATGTGGCAAACTGCGTAAAGATAATATCAAAATCAAGAACCGATATCACCTGCCGTTATGAAAGCGATAAGATACTTGTGTGTCTGCCGGTAAATACGGACAAGGAGGCAATAGTACTCAGCGAAGAGATAAGAAGCGCCATAAGGGATATGAAGATACCTTTTCCGGAGGCACGGCGCTATCGCAGCATAACCGTTACGGTCAGTGCCGCAAGGGGTATGCCGGGTGATACATATGACGATATATATGAAAGGGCTATGCGTTCACAGAATGTTGCAAAGCGTATAGGGGGAAACTGTATAGCGTTCAAGGAACATACGTTCAGACCCGACGGGGAGAAGTGATAATAAAATAGGGTTGTGACGCAACCTGAAAAAGAAAAAGTGAGTTGAAGCGCAAAGAATAGTGCGCACGGCTCACTTTTTTGTATATCACTCCTATTATACCGTTTTAGTAATTAACATTGATAGCAGGCTACCGATATTGCTATTTGTGGGATAGCACTTCTCGGGTTCGCTATTCTGTGTAATAACGTTGCTACTATGAACGAGTGAAAGCACCAAAGGGAACAGGGCAAGGGACTTAGCAGCCCCTCTCCCTGTCCCTTAGGTTCTCTCCCTCGTGCTCCCTCTTTCCTTACCCACACCCCCACCCCGCTAGGGTGTTGGATAAACTCGTAGAACCTCCCGAATATCGTATATCCTGTAGGTTCTGGAACGCTTAACGCTACACGTCCGCAGTTTTAGTACATATATCTTAGGTTAGTAGCGTTTTTTTGAAGGGTTAATGTTAGTGAAGTTGCACCGATACTCTCACGAAATTATTAACATCTTATCGGCACGGAAAATATTTTCAGCATAGTTGGTGATATATTTATTGTTTTGGTATTTTATAAGATGTTGCATTATAATTTTAACGGAATTTTGATAAACTGAGAAGCTGTGATGAAATTTTGGCATTTCATCACAGCTTCATTTTATGTCCGTGCGAATACGGCAAAGTCGACTGTCGCAGGATCGCAGCTTTCTATTGTATGATATATTTCCGTAAGCGTCGAGCCTGTGGTAGTAACATCGTCAATTACAAGAATGTGTTTGCCTTTAAGGGCATTCTCATCGGTAACGGCAAAGCAACCCTTAAGATTTACAAGACGCTTTTCTCTGCCAAGGGATTTCTGCTGGGCTGTCTTTTTGATTTTGGCGACTGCGCTTACTGTCGGTATACCTGTAAGCTCGGTTATCTCACGGCATATCTTTTCTGTATGGCAGTAGCCTTTTTTTACTTTATCGCTGTGGTATATCGGCACAGGGAGAAGAACATCGGGCAATGTGTCGTAGCTTTCCGTGATCTTTCGCATAAGCGTGTACGCCATAAAGCTGAGCTTGCTTCCGTCACGGTTCCGCTTTGCTCCTAAAACTATATGTTCTGCACTGCCGCTATATCTGCATACGCTGATAAGCCTGCCGCCGCAGAGGGCTTCTTCTTTGTTGCTGTATTGAAATTTGTCAGCACAGTCATTGCAGATATAATCCATTCTTCCTATGACTTTGTTGCACACAGGACAGCGGTTCGGAAAGAAGAAATCAAGCAGTATCCTTTTAAGCTCGTATTTATTCATCATCATTTTCGTCTATAAACGGATTGCGTATCTTTGTCGGTTTTATTATGCCGTCAAGCAGGCGCTTGGCAGTGCTCCTGCTTACCGCACTGTCCGAACGTCTGCGTCTGTCGGAGCCCGGTATATCCTCGCTGTCTGTAAGGTCGTCAATGCTCGGTGCGTCAAGTTTTATCACAGGTGCGGCATGGTCGGGCACTCTGTACTTTGGCTTGGGCAATTCTGTTACGGCAGGCTTTTCTGCCTTTTCGGATACTTCTGGGACAGGTGATGACGGGAGTATGTCAAAGTCATCGGTTGTCAGGCGTTCGCCGTCACTGCGTATTTCGGGGTACAGTTCTGTAAGGCCATCGGATTGATCTGACTGTGTTGTTTCAATCGTGTGTCTGTACATATTTGCGGCATAGTTGCTCTTCGGGGTAGCTGTTTTTCTGATGCTGTAATCGGCTTTCGCAAATTCGCCCGCAAAGCCTGTATCTATGGCAGAGCTGTTTTCTTTGCCGAAAGAGGAGTTTTCATATGCGTTGCTGTCGGGCGCACGGTTTTCGTCCGGATGCGGTACGCTTGTTTCCGGCTCGTCAGAAGAACCAAAGCTGAAAATATCGTCAAGCGGCTTGAAGTCGTGGTCGGCCGTGACCTTTTCAAGCTTTGATATTTCTTCATCAAATGCGCCGTCAAACGGATTGTCGAATACGGTTACGTCAAGACTTCCAGCTTCCTCCGCCTTCATAACGTGAACAGGCTGTTTTGGCACGGCATCAGTTATAGGCTCCGGCGGCTGTGACGACATTCTTTCCTGTTCAAGTTCGAGTAATTCACGTTCCTGTTCCTGCTTTCTGCGGCGCTTCTCCTGCTCGTAAAGTACACTGCGGTCAACACGTTCAAATACGAACGGCTTTACTTCCGGTTGCTTCTGAGCATTGTTCTGTTTGTCGTCAGATGCCTGTTCCGGCTGCTTTTCTGCGGGAGGCTCAGGCGGTTTCACAGGTGCAAAATGCAGGTCGTGAGAGTAGTTTTCAAACTCCCGGAACTCCGCAACGCTCAGCGTATTATGCAGAATGCTTTCCTTTATTGCCATAAAGCTCTGATACCATTCGGCAAAATCGCGCTGTGTCAGGTCAACGTTTATGCGCTTTGACATATATGTGTACAGCTCTTTTGTCATGTCCTCGAGCTGTCTTATCTCATCTGCCGTTCTCGGCGGGGTGGTAGTGCTCAGTTCAAGACAGGTTCTGCCGCCCGGCTGTGCCTTATCACAGTAATCGTAATCATAGTCCTTGTCACGTAGGTAATATTCGCCGCAACGTGCACAGCGCTGTAATATTCCTCCGCTTTCAAGCAAAAGGTCGATTTCAAGGTCGATGACCGCTTTAAAGCTGTCGGAAACATATACCTTTTTCGGCAGAGAACGCATTGTTGTTATGATAGTGTTCAGCACCGAATCAGGCTTTTCGGGAATATAATTCTTCACCTTTGCAAATACGTCCATTGCCTCGCTGTCTGAGTGCATCGGAGAAAAAGGACGGTGTACCATATCGTCATAGTCGATATCGGGCAGTGCCGAGCCTGCTATAGCTTTTGAGATATTGGAGGTTATGAACGGCGCTGACGGCAGTCTGCCGACCGTATATACCTTTGCTGCTGTGAAGCACTCGGTGGGGTAGCCCATCTCGTTTGCGGCTACGCTGAAGGTAAGGTCGAAGTAATCACGTTTTGCATAAGCCTGCTCAAGGGTCGCTTTTTCGCCGAATACAAAATCTATCTTTTTCTTAGCATAATCCTGAAGCTGAAGAAGGCTCACCCAACGGTTTACCGCTTTGTTGTGGCGGTATTCGGTAAGCCTTGTGAAGATAAGTTTTTCAAAAGGATTTTTCGCATTTATCAGTTCATTCCACAGTGATGATATGCCAAGCCCCTTTTCTCTGCAAAGGTATTCGATAAAAAGATCCTGTACGACTTTTTCGTAAATGCCGTGGATATTCGCTTCTACATATTTGTGGCACGCGCCAAGGGAGTTACGAAGTGCGACTATATCTTCAAGACGGTATTCGCCGTTTGTCATACAGCGTTTGCAGTAATCCGTACAACGTTTGATAAAGCCTGAAAAGTCATAGTCCGCAAACTTAAGGACAGACTGCGGATAGTTAAGCGTATATATTTCACTTGAATTTATGCCTGTCAGGTTTACTGTACGTCTGATGCTCATATCCGCATATCCTTTCCCTTTATTCCAATCAATAATTTTCCTCTTCGGCTGTATCGTCTGCAACTGCGTCAAAGTTGAATTCGCGTTTTCTTCCGTCAACATAGAGAGTATGTTTGTCTTTCCATGTCACATCGGCAGGTTTGTTGTAGTCGGAAGTGATTATATGAAGTCCGTTCATGGCGTTTCTGCACTCAAGGAACGGAAGGCTGATATCTCTGTCTGCCTGTTCAAGATAGAATGATACAGAACGGCTTGCATCGCTCTCAGGGTCAACATAGAGTACTATTCTGTACTGCTTGTCGGGAGAGTAGCGGTAGCTTGTGCTTCTTCTTGAAAGATCAACGTCCATAAGGGTGATATTGCCGAACAGCATCTTGAATGTGAGGTATACAAGTATTCCGACGACATACATTATAAGGTAGATAGTGCCGAGGACTATCTTTGTGGTTTCGCCCATTCCCGAAAGGAAGAAGATAAGTACGCTTACAACTATAGGAGGTATAGCCGCAAACCAGTTGCCGAATCCGAACAGCAGTATTGCAAAGGCGATAAACGGCGATATTATTGCAACGATTCTTGTTATTATCTGCTTTCTTGTGAACAGCATAATTCCGAAGAATATCAGGTTTATGAAAATGTACAGAGTTACGAGCGCACCCTGATGAGTCGGCTCAAGGTAATAGCACATCATCAGCCATGCCACAAATCCGAGAAATACCGGGTAGCCGAGTGACAGCACGGACACGCCGAGTTTAAACCATCTATTTGTTAAAAAGTTGATTACTTTTTCCATTTGCTTTCCTTTCAGTTTTGCAAAATGCAAACGTTTATTTTACAGCATTACTTATTATATTTTATACTAAATCGCAGTAAATTTCAAGACTTATTTCGATATAGGAAGGTTTTTTAGGGTATAAAGCGGGTTTTGTATGTAGTTATTTGCTGAAAACAAAGGCGGTAACCTAAAGAGTTTCGGAAAAATGTGAAAAAACTCGCCGAAAACGTCGGAATTTTGTGAAAATACAGCTGAAAATCGGCGGAATTTTGTGAACAAGCATCCGCAAACCAGCATAAATAAAAGACCCGACAGGGTTTAGCCCGTCGGGTCGGATTTGTTCTGGCGTTTGGTTACATTTTTATGCTATCGACCATGCGCTTCCTTTAAGCTGTTTATCAACCATGTCGGTATAGATACCGCCGTTTTTGTAAAGCTCATCGGGTGCGCCCTGCTCGGCTACGGTACCGCCTGCCAGCACTACTATCTTATCTGCGCCTGCAACGGTTCTCATGCGGTGGGCAATGACAAGAACGGTTTTATCCTTGATAAGACGGGATAAGGCTGACTGGATAAGCGTTTCGTTCTCAACATCAAGAGAAGCGGTGGCTTCATCAAGCAGGACTATAGGTGAATTTTTAAGGAATGCTCTTGCAATGGAGATACGCTGACGTTCGCCGCCTGAAAGCTCACAGCCGTTTTCGCCGATCATACTGTTCCACTTTTCGGGGAGCTTTTCCGCAAATTCATCGCAGTTGGCAAGCTTTGCGGCGGCAATTACCTCTTCGTCGGTTGTGTCCTTTCTGCCTATGCGGATATTTTCAAGTATCGTATTGTTGAAAAGCGTTACGTCCTGGAATACGATAGAATAGAGCGAAAGCAGTGTTTCAGGGTCTATCTTTGATACGTCCATTCCGCCGACTGTGACCTTACCAGTGTCAGAATCCCAGAAACGTGCGGCAAGTCTTGAAACGGTCGTTTTACCGCCGCCGGACGGTCCGACAAGAGCGGTGACTTCGCCCTGCTTTGCGGTAAAGCTTACATTGTGCAGTATATTTTCGCCGTCCTTATATGAGAAGCTAACGTTATCAAAGCATATATCACAGCCGTTGTTGGTAAGCTTGTCAGTACCTGCCTGCTCATCGTGAAGAAGTATTTCGTTCATTCTTGCTATATTCGTATCTGCACTGATTACTGCGGCAAGGTTCTGTAAAGCCGCCTGTAACGGTTCGTAAAGACGTGACGCTACCAGTAAGAACATGAAGAATGTAAGCAGATCGATACCGCCTGATGAAATCAGTATACCGCCGACAAGGGCTACAGTACCTATACCGAGTTTAAGTATGGTGCACGATGAAGTAACGAATGACGCAGTTGTGAACTCTGCTGTAGTCGCACAGTGTTCTACCGCTTTTATCTTTTTGGTTACGCCTTTGAGGTAATCTTTCTCGGCGTTGTTTGCTTTAAGGTCGGTGATGGTTTCGATGCACTCCTGTATCCCGTCGGCACAGTCAAGCTTTGCTTTCATATTCTTGCGGGCGGCGTTTTTCTGTATCTTCTTTGACAAGATCATTATGATAAACGAAACCGGCACTACCCAGAATGCCGCAAGAGCCATTCTCCAGTCAAATATAAACAGTGAAAGCGCTATAAGTACGGTTGATATTATCGAGCCGACAAGTTCGGGGATAAAGTGCGAAAATGCCGTTTCAAGGAAGGCACAGTCTGCCATGAACGCCGAGCTTAAATCGGCAAGGTCACGCTTTGCAAAGAATGAAAGAGGAAGCTTTCTCAGTTTTTCCGCAAGTGATATCCTTCTTACTCCGCTTTCTATATATGTTGCAAAGTATGTGCAGTTATACTGCAACAATGCTGCGAATGCGATAAACGCCAGGCAAAGCACTATTCCTGTTATATAGAACCAGATTCTCTCTCCCGTGATCGTTTCTGCCATAAGGTCGTTTACCATGAAATAAAGCAGTGCGACAGGTGGCATAAACGACAGGTTCTGTAACACGCAGGCAAGACAGCCTTTTACAAGATCCTTTGCACCCTGTCTTGAAAGTGCATATTTTCTCATAAGTTTCTCTATCATACGGTTGCCTCCTTTACCTTCCAGTCGGCTGAGGTTTCATATTCGCCGAGCATTTTTGCAAACAGTCCGCCGCCTGCGGTAAGTTCATTTGCAGTACCGCTCTCGGCGATTTTTCCGTCGCTAAGAACGAATATTTCGTCTGCACCGAGTACAGTTGTAAGTCTATGCGCTATCATAATAACTGTTCTGCCCTCGGACAGCTTGCTCATAGCCTGCTGTACTCTGACCTCATTATCCGGGTCGGCGAACGCAGTCGCTTCGTCCATTATTACTATCGGTGCGTTTTTCAGCATTACTCTGGCTATGGCTATTCTCTGCTGTTCACCGCCTGAAAGATATATGCCGTCAGTGCCTATAACCGTGTTTTCTCTGTCGGGGAGCTTTTCGATTATATCAATGCACTGTGCGTTTTCAAGCGCCGCCATAACTTCATCGTGAGAGGCTGTGGGTCTGCCCATAAGTACGTTTTCATAGATAGTGCCCTTTATAAGCCTGCTGTTCTGGAACACAAAAGAAACAGTGTCCATGAGGGTATCCTTCGGGATATCCTTAACGTTTCTGCCGCCGACCAGAACGTCGCCCTTATCTGCGTCGAAAAAACGTACTGCAAGCTCGGCGAGT
Source organism: uncultured Oscillospiraceae bacterium (assembly GCA_900539195.1). Lineage (GTDB taxonomy): Bacteria > Bacillota > Clostridia > Oscillospirales > Ruminococcaceae > Ruminiclostridium_E. The sequence goes on along the minus strand of UQBC01000006.1, from coordinate 64,625 downwards.
GTTGTCTTACCGCTGCCGGACGGTCCGACAAAGGCAGCTGTCTGTCCCGGCTCGACTTTAAGCGAAACGTCTTTTATTACATCGTTCTTCTTATCGTATGAGAATGTTACATTTTTAAATTCTACCGAGCTGTCGGCAGGGATAACTCCTGCGCCCTCTGGCAGAGGGTTTTCGCCGAGAATGGTATCGATTCTGCTGAATGCATCGGCAACTATCATTTCGTTTTCGCTTGACATCATTATCTTTGTAAGCGTTGTCGCAATGATAGGTGTGAATATAATGTAGAATATCAGGTTGAGCAGGAATGTGCCGTCAACTCCGCCCTGAGTGAATATGATGCCCGCAAGGATAAGAAGTGCAAATATGCCGTTAATGGCGGTGGTGTAGACTATCATAGGTATGCGGAGCTGCTTTGTATATGCGATTACCCATTCACCGTAACGGTCTATAGACGTTTTGAACTTCTTGAACGAGAATACAGTCTGACCGAATGTTTTTACAACCGGAATACCTCTTATGTATTCAACCGCTTCGTTTGACATATCGTCAAGAGCGTTCTGGTATTCTTTCATCTTTCTCTGCATTTCTTTACCCGTCATACTCATCATTATAAAGAATGAAAGAGCAACGGGGATAAGACTGATAAGACCGAGCCTCCAGTCAAATATGAACAGAAAAGCCAGCATTACAACAGGTGTTGCTATCGAGCCTGCCTTGTCGGGGAGCTGGTGGGCAAGATATGTTTCGGTTGCGGCGGGCGCTTCGGTTACTGTTTTTCTGAGCTTACCGCTGCCTATCTTTTCAATAGTGCCTATCGGAAGCTTTGTTATATGGGTGATCGTTTCAATGCGTAAATTGGTCGCAATCCGGAATGCTCCCAGATGCGAGCACATAAGAGCGCAGATATAAACCAGCATTGAACCGATGCCCCAGATCACAGCCGCCCAGCCGTTTGCGGCAATATCGGTTGCCTTGGAAAAATCGGGGTTTACTTCGATCACCTGCTTTATGATAAGCCAAAGGTGAACGAAAGGCATTAAAGCCATTGCCGCACTTATTGCAGAGAATATCCATGAAAGATACAGCAGTATCTTCCGGCTTCCTGCGTAAGACAGCAGTCGCGAAAGGTTTGATTGCTTCTTCAAAATTGATCCCTCCGGAAAAACAAAGTATGTTAGGATAAACTAACCGTTTACCGTAATTAAACGCATAAAAGCAAAGCCCTTATGCGTATTACTTATAAAGTCAATCGGTCTGTCCCATTATTTTGAGCCAGCCTGCAGTGTAGAAATCACGCATTTCCATAAGATAGGTTTCAGCCTCGTTATAAGGCACATCATGTATGATAAGCTCAAAAAAAGTGTTTATCATACCGGTCGCTATGATATGCTCAAGACGCGGGTCGATATGCTTCATACAATAACTTGCCTCTTCTGCGGTCTGCTGATAGGCGTGTGTCGCCTCGACCTCCATTGCCGCCATTTCGTCGACCATTGAAGAATAACTTGTTCCGTCACTGCGGGTGAGGATAATGCGCATTTCATCTATATGCTCATAGCAGTAATCCAGAATGTCATGCAGGCAGTCGCCGGAAGCCTGTCCTACACGGGTACGCTGGATATCGGCGGGGAGACCCTGAAACTCAGTCTGAGTTTTGATATATCTGTTCATAACGGTTTCATAATGGGGTTTGACAATAGTGTCAAACAAACCTGCTTTATCTCCGAAACGTACATAGATCGAGTTAGTACTTGTGCCGGCGTTTTTCGCTATGGTACGCAACGAAGCGTCCTTGAAGCCTTTCTCGAGAAATTCTGCTTTCGCACATTCTATCAGCTTGTCGTATACGCCCTCTATCTGCTTTGCCATAACTTCACCACCATTCATAACAGTGTTTCATAACGCTGTTATGATTTTATCACAAAAAAATACGGTTGTCAATAGGTTAACATGAAAAAAATACAGCCGTGGGTTTTCCGCGGCTGTGCTTTAGTTGTTGTTTATATCGGGAAATTATTTCAGGAAGCCCTCTATGATCTTTTCTTCAGCTTCTTCTCTTGTAAGTCCGAGAGAGCAGAGCTTCAATATCTGTTCGCCGGCGATTTTGCCGATTGCAGCCTCGTGGATAAGCTGAGCGTCAACATTTGCGGCGTTAAGCGCAGGCTGAGCGTCAACCTTGCCGTTATCCGCAAGAATCGCATCGCACGCAGAGTGACCTGTACAACGATTGTTGCCCTCTACTACAGAATAGAAGGCCTGATGAGAATTTCCTCTTGCGACAGAACGTGAAACAAGGTCTGCACCGCTGTCCTCGCCGTTGAGCTCAACGTGGAACTTTGTGGTTGCCTGCTCGTCACCGTCAGTCATTATACGCTCACGGACGACTATCTTTGCACCCTTGCCGAGTACTGCCGAGGTGCTTCTTGTTGTGCTGTCAACTCCGCGGAGCTGAACCGTATCCATTTCAAGATATGAATCTTCGCCGAGAACGCAGTCGGTAACGGGGTCGATTTTCTTAAGTCCCGTGCCTTTTCCTGTACCGATATGCTTTTCCTTATAAAGTACCTTTGAGCCTTTTTCAAGGAAGAAGCGGTGTATGCCGTTGTGGCGTGCCTGTTCTTCGCCGTCGTTGTGTACGCCGCAGCCTGCCACGATAACAACATCGGCGCCCTCGCCGATATAGAAGTCGTTATACACAAGGTCGTCTACGTCGCTGTGGGTGACGCAGGCGGGAATATAAACCGTTTCACCGACAGTAAAGGGCTTTACACGGATATTTATTCCGGGCTTGTCGTCCTTTGATTCGATGGTGATATTTTCTGATGATTTTCTTCCTGCACATTTGCTGTCCTCACGGATATTGTATGCACCGTTGAAGCCGGTAACTTCATCGTAATCGGAAATGATCTTCAGCATTTCGGCTGTTGTACCGTTGAAATTTACGTCCATTATATTGCTCACTGACAACCGCCTCCGTTTCTCTGTGGACATCTGCACGCATATTCTCCGCCCAGAAGCCTCGGGAGTATCTCTTCTCTCGATCCTGCAGTGCGAACTGCACCATCCGCTACTACAACAATTTCATCGGCGATCGAAAGAATACGCTCCTGATGTGAAATTATAACAAGTGAGCCTGTCGTACCGTTTCTTATTTCTTCAAAGGTTTCTACAAGTCTTGCGAAGCTCCACAGGTCGATTCCTGCCTCAGGTTCATCAAAAACCGAAAGCTTTGCATTTCGTGCGAGTACGGTTGCAATTTCGATGCGCTTTGCCTCACCGCCCGATAAGGCACCGCTCATCTCTCTGTCAATGTATTCATCGGCGCACAGTCCGACCTTGCCGAGCAGAGCGCATAACTCATTGTGACCGAGCTTTCCGCCGGCTGCAAGCTCCAGAAGATCTCTTACGGTCAGTCCCTTGAAACGCACAGGCTGTTGGAAAGCATAAGCTACGCCAAGCTTTGCCCTGCCGGTGATATCTGTGTCGGTGATATCCGTACCGTCAAGTATAATCCTGCCTGATGTCGGCTTTTCAACGCCTGCGATCAGCTTTGCAAGCGAGGTTTTACCGCCGCCGTTCGGCCCTGTGATAACCGTAAGTCTGCTGTCAAGCTTACAGCTTATGCCTTTTATAATAGGTTCTCCGCTTGGAAGCTGCCATTTTACGTCCTTGAATTCCAGCAAAGTATTTACCCCTTTCATATTTTATCATATTATCGTACCACAATAGTGCGGCTATGTCAAGAGATGTCGTCTATTGAATTTTTCCCGGTTTTGTGATAAAATATTATGATATAATTTCGGAAAGGGCGGTATATGGGCATGAAAGTTTCCATCATTGATAACAGTCTGTGTGATTCATCATTTGTAAAGGAAGTAAGACCTGAGGAGATACAGGCTTATATGAACTCACTGCACGAATTCGGGGTTTCATATATTGAGATGATCACGGATACTTTTATTATGCTTCCACCCGCAAGCGATATGTCAAAGGTTATTCTCCGTATGACATCGGTCAGAGATCTGCTGTATATAAATTCGTTCAATTTTGCCTATGTGGTTGTGCCTGCACAGTTTACCGACCTTGTTACAAAGATAGAAAGACCCGTCATATCAGAGATCTGTCTGCACGGCGGTGATGTTATGAGAGCTATGGAGATATTTGAAAAGAATTTCGAGCTTGATAATGTTTCAATGGTGCGCTTTGTTGATGATTTCAGAGAAACGCCGCAGGAAATGGCGATGCTGATAAGAGAGTACCGTGACAAGTATTTCCGTCCTATAGATATCTGTCCGACAAACAAGTATACAAATGCAGTAAACGAGGCGGTAGCGGCGGTTATCGCAAAGACGGACTGCCTTACTATGCGGTTCGGCGGATATGATAAATATGCCGAGCTTCAGGACTATACGATTTCGCTTGCGACGCTGTTCGGTGTAGCGCCGTCGCCGCAGATGGTAATGGCGCTGTACAAGTGCGGTTGCCTGTATGGAATGATATACGGCAGACGTGCGGAAAGTTTGCTTGACTCTCTGAGAGCGGGACAGATTTCTCCGCATTATGTTCAGAATGTTGACAGATACAAGCCTGCAATGCCGAATGAGCGCACAACACTCAGCTCTTATGTCCGTCCGCCTGACAGGGAAGAAAGCAAAGGCGGAAAACTGCTTTACAAGAAGCTGCGCAGTATGATGGTTGACGCAAAGACGGCAGAGGAGCTTGAAGAAGAAATAGATGAGTTTTGTACACAACTTTATAATAAGCGCGATAATAAAAAATCATAAAAAAGACTATATGAATAAAAAATTCATGAAAATCACAGTCTATATAGTGTAATATGACGAAAAATCCGACGCGGTTAAAAAGTACTTTTAATTTTTCCGCAGATATGCTATAATAAAGCTATGCTGTGTCGGTATGCTTTGATGTAATTTGCCGGTATGGTACTCTATTAAAATTTCAAGCCGTTTTACGGCATTTCTATAATTTCTTTACATATTTTATCGAATCGAGGAAGTGTGACTTTTGGAAAAGTTTATTATAAAAGGCGGTACTCCGCTTAAAGGCGAAGTACAGATAAGCGGTGCCAAGAATGCGGCAGTCGCTATAATACCTGCGGCAATACTGGCGGCAGACAAGTGTGTGCTTGAAAATGTTCCGTCAATAAGCGACGTTGAGGTGGCGCTTGAGATACTCTCAAGTATGGGCGCTGAGATAAAAAGGCTCAGCAAGTCAAAGATAGAGGTCGATACCTCAAGAATAACAGATGGCACAGTGCCCTATGATCTTGCACGTTCAACAAGAGGAAGCAGTTACTTTCTGGGTGCACTGCTCGGCAGATTCAAAAAGGCTAGCGTTCCGCTTCCCGGCGGTTGCGACTTAGGAAGCAGACCTATCGATCAGCATATCAAGTGTTTTGAGGCGCTTGGCGCTAAGGCTGATATCAAGCACGGAATAGTAGATCTTTCAGCGGACAAGCTGATCGGTACACAGATATATTTTGATAAAGTTACAGTCGGCGGAACGATAAACGCACTCCTTGCCTGTGCACAGGCAGAGGGACTGACGATAATCGAAAATGCCGCCAAGGAGCCTCATATTGTCGACCTTGCGAATTTTCTCAATTCAATGGGTGCGGATATAATGGGCGCAGGCACGGATGTTATTAAGGTAAAGGGAGTGTCAAAGCTCCACGGAACAGAATATTCGGTTATTCCCGATCAGATAGAAGCGGGAACATTTATGGTAGCCGCAGCGGCGACCTGCGGTGATATTACACTTAAAAACGTAATACCTAAGCACCTTGAGCCTATCACGGCAAAGCTCCGCAAGATAGGCGTATATGTTGAAATTGAAGATGAAACCGACAATGTAAGAGTAGTCGGCAGACCTCATTATGAGGGAACTGATATAAAGACATCGCCTCACCCCGGCTTTCCGACCGATATGCAGCCTCAGATGACGACCCTGCTTGCTATGGCAAACGGCACAAGTATGGTGACAGAAAGTATATTCGATACACGTTTCAAGTATGTCGATGAGCTTCGCAGAATGGGTGCGGATATTACCGTTGACAGCAGAGTAGCGGTAGTAAGAGGCGTTGACCACCTTACAGGCGCTCCCGTAAAGGCAAGCGACTTAAGAGCGGGTGCGGCACTTATCATAGCCGGACTTGCGGCTCAGGGAACAACAGAGATAGAAGATATCCACCATATTGAGCGTGGATATGAAAATATGGAAATCAAGCTGAGGGAGCTCGGCGCCGATATAGTAAAGCGCTATTATCCCGATGACGAAAAGATGAGAAAGGCTCTCTGATGGCACGAGTTGTTCCTGTATGCTCTTCGAGTAAGGGCAACAGCGTTTTTGTCGGTGACAGCACTTCAGGCGTTCTTATCGACGCAGGGTGCAGTTTCAAGGCACTGAAAGACGGACTGGCATTGTGCGGCATTCCGTTTGAGGCAGTAAAGGCAGTACTCGTTACACATGAGCATATCGACCATACAAAAGCGCTCGGGCAGATAACCAAAAGAACAAAGGTTCCTGTTTATGCGTCCTACGGTACATCGGAAAGACTGTTCAAGGATAATCTGGTCGAACAGTCGGCAGTAATACATCCGCTTTCGGAAATAAAGAGTGTGCCGGTCGATATGGATATCGGTTTTTTCCACACACCGCACGATGCGGCTGAGAGCGTGGGATATACGCTGAAGTTCAGGGATTGTAAAGTGGCGTGCTGCACCGATCTCGGATATGTAACAGACGAGGTAAGGGACAATCTGATGGGCAGTGATACGGTTTATATTGAAGCTAATTATGATCCTAAGCTTCTTAATGTAAATCCGAAATATCCGCCGTATCTGAAAACCAGAATATCGGGAGATCACGGGCACCTTTCAAATATGAGTTCCGCTGAATTTTGCAGTGAGCTTGTCGAAAAGGGTGCAAGACGGTTGATACTCGGTCATTTAAGCCAGGAAAACAATACTCCGAAAATTGCATATGACGCAGTAGAACTTAAGCTCAACAGCTGCGGTATGAAATGCGGAGTTGATTATACACTTGATGTTGCGCCTGTCGTGACACAGGGAAAATACATAATTATATAACAGATATGCACTGCATTTCCTGCTTGGTAGTAACTTTGCAGTTGTGCTGTGCTTTATTTTTTTATTATGAAAGGAACAATTTATGACAGTATACCTAATACTTATGTTACTGGTTGTCGCACTCGCCTATCCGCTTATTGAACATAAGCCGAGCGTCGGCAAAAAGCTGTGCTATGTACTTGTGACATTTGCCGCAATGTATTTTATCAGCATTTTCAGATACGGACTCGGAAATGACTACTATTCGTATATTTACATTTTCAGAAATATAAAGGATGCGTCCGGGCTTGCAATATTCAACCTCGGATATGAACCGGCGTTCACATTGATAACTAAACTCATATCGCTGTTTACCGCAGATGTAAATGTAATGTATGCGATATATGCCTTGCTTATCCTTGTGCCGACAGCCTATGCTATATTCCGCTACAGTGAAAATATCTGGATGTCGACAATGATGTTCATTTCACTTACGTTCTTCTATTGCTCACTCAGCTTTATCCGCCAGTCTATAGCATTTGCGATTATTCTGTGCGCATATAAGTTTATGAAAGAGCGCAATCACTTTATGGTATTGCTGTCCATTTTCATTGCCTGCCTGTTCCACAGTACGGTTATAATAATGATACCCGTATATCTTATTGCGGCTTTTATAAAGCCTACAAAGATAACTATACCGGTATACGGCGTACTTACAGCGCTTGTGTATTTCCTTTCCTGGCCGATACTCAGGCTGGCGGTACTGATATTGCCGCAGTATAAGGGATATCTGGAACTCAATTTTATAACAGACGGTTACAGCCCCATTTATCTGATAGTACCCGCAATTATTGCGGCGCTTGCTATTGTTGCGCATTTCACCGGATACGGAAAGGCATACCCGAAAGAGTCTGCTCTCTTTACAAACTTTGCTGTATTCAATTTCATTATCTGGTTTATTGCGACAAAGCACTTTGTTATTGAACGATTCTCAATGTACCTTTACATTATGATGATAATGTTCATACCGTCGATCGCAAGATACTATTTCAACTGTGCAAAGGTCTATATGGCAAGAAGAAACAACCCCGATGCGGTTGTTGAATTTGATAAGACCGTTGATGAAGTTATAAAAGAAAAGAAAAAGCTAAAGTCCGGTCATGCGGTTTCTTCGGAAAGTGATGCAAAACAGTCAGAAGAAAAATCGGACATAGACGCTGAAAAACAGCGTATACTCGATGAAATAATGGCAGAAGACGGAGAAGACACCGTTGCCGAAAAACACAGCGAGGATAACGACCCGCTCAGAGAAAAGAAAGCAAGATCTTCATTCGGCGGAACATTTATACCGGATGAAAGCTATCTTCCCGAGAAAAGAAAGTTCAAAGAATATAAAAACGGATTTGTACAGTTCATATCACGCCCTGTAACAATATTTGCGCTGTTTATGGCTATTGTAGTAGGCGCTGACCTGTGGTATAACTATTTCGGACTTACGGTGACAAAAAAAGGCTTCCACGGTGTAATGCCATATAAGAGCATAGTTCCCGCTTACACCGAACTTATGCTTTCGACAGAAGCTGAGGATAATAAGAACACTCTTCTCAGAAGTGAAGATAACTTCCTCAATTATATGTACAGACTTAAGGAAAACGAAAATTACACTGTACTTATTTCCGCAAGAGGCGATACAGTCAGCGGACTTAACGACGGTGCAAGAGAGGCACTCAGGCAGCTGGGACTTACTCAGCTTGCGGACGCACAGAAGGCTAATCGCTATATTGCAATAATTGAGGGCGGCAAGGTCGTGAAGGAGGAAATCTCCACAAGCGAGGATATCAGCACCGGAGAGTTCAGAATCCTTGGATACAAGACAAATATGAAGAGTACCATGAAAACTTCTGCTATTAAAGTCGGAAACAAGGACTTTTCGCTTAACGGACGCGGTATGAATATAGTGGTGCTTGACAATACGACAAAGAATATTGTTGATAAGGTTCGTTTCAAGACATATTACGTTATGCTTACGGCAACAAGATAAGGCGGCAATCCTATGAGAATGAGAAGAAAAAAGTACCTCGATGAGCGACTTGAGGCTTGCAGTGACGTAAACCTCGGATGGCTTGTTGATTATGCCGCTGAGCAGAGAGGCGAAACACAGCAGAGAACGCTTGACGTCCGTGAAATATTCGGTAACGACAATCCGGTACATCTGGAGGTCGGTTGCGGAAAGGGCGGTTTTGCTGTTGAAGCGGCTAAGCGTAACCCTGATATTAATTTTATTGCGGTAGAAATGGCAAGAAACGTTATAGTCAGCGCTATGGAGCTTGCAATAAATGAAAATCTGCCTAATCTCAAATTTCTTATGGGTAAGGCTGAATATCTTGAAAAATTCTTCCCCGAAAATTCGGTAGAACGCATTTATCTTAATTTCAGCTGTCCTTATCCTAAGGAAACATACAAAAAACACCGCCTTACACATCCCGTATTTCTTGAGATATATAAGCACATACTTATACCGGGCGGTGAGATACACCAGAAAACCGATAATATGAAGCTGTTTGAGTTTTCAATAGAGAATCTGTCGCAGTGTGGCTTCAAGCTGAAGAATGTCAGCCTTGATCTGCATAACAGCGGATTTGAAGGAAATATTGTGACGGAGTATGAGAAGAGATTTTCCGAGCAGGGCTTTCCGATATATCGTCTTGAGGCTGTAAATCCGACAAAATAGGCTTTACTTTTCGTAAAAAATGGTATATACTGAGTATAAGAAAACGGGATTTTCCGGAAAGGATGTTTAGTATGAATAAAGCAATGATATTTTTCGGTATTGCGGCGGCAGTCGGTACGGGTTATATTTTAGCTAAGAAATATATAGATAAAAATCCGGAGGCTGTAGCGGCTGTGAAGGAAAACTGCAGTGATAAGCTCCACAAGGCTTCGGTCTACTGCACGGGCGCAGTAAAGACGGGCAGTGAAAAGCTCACAAAGAGCGTGAACGAGATTGTATCGGCAGGCAGGGAAAAGAGCGCAGAGCTTATGAAGAAGGCGGCTACAACAGGTACGGCTTTCAAAAACGAGATAAACAATCTCAAGGATATGGTAGTGTCGATAAACAGCGGAGTTGATGTTGATATTTCCGATGTTGACGATGATGCGGACAAGAAGAGTTTTTCCTTTACCGAGGACGGAGTGGAGGGCGAGATAATAGAATCTCCCGAAGAAGGCTCGGAGGCATTATAAAATCCGATAAAGCACAATGAAGTGTCACGGCGGTATTGCTGTGGCACTTTTGCTTTTAATATGTTTTTAAGGAAGTGCAGAGTGATGGCAGATATAGAAATAAGGACGGCAACACCCGATGATGCAGAAGAACTGCTCGGAATATACAAGTACTACGTTGAGAACACGGCTATTACCTATGAGATTGATGCGCCCACAGCGGATGATTTCAGAGGAAGAATTGAAAAGACGCTGAAAAAGTATCCGTACATAGCGGCAGAGTGTGACGGAAGGATAATTGGATATGCCTATGCCGGAGTGTTGAAGGACAGGGCGGCTTACGACCACTCGGCTGAAACATCGATATATGTTGATGTGAACGAAAAACGTCACGGTACGGGCACACTTTTATATAACGAACTTGAAAAAAGACTTGTTTCCATCGGCATAAAGAACGCCTATGCGTGCATTGCTTGCCCCGAAAAGGACGACGAATATCTAAATCACGACAGCATCAAGTTCCACGAAAAGCTCGGGTATACGCTTGTGGGAACGTTTCATAAATGTGCCGAAAAATTCGGCAGGGATTATGATATGGTGTGGATGGAGAAGATTATAGGTAAGCATGATTGATAATTGCTGATTGCAGGATATAAAAAGAGCCTTGCGGATTTGCATACCGCAAGGCTCTTTACTTATAAGGTCATATTCCGCAACAGCTATCGCAGTGATCTTCCTTGATCTCGCCTACAAAAGGTGTGGGGTCAATGCCCTGTCTTGTGTAATAGTCTGCAATTGCCGCCTTGATAGCCTGCTCGGCAAGAACAGAGCAGTGGAGCTTTGCCGGCGGCAGACCGTCAAGCGCTTCTACAACAGCTTTATTGGTCAGCTTCAAAGCTTCTGATAAGGGCTTGCCTTTTATCATCTCGGTAGCGATCGAGCTTGTGGCGATTGCCGCACCGCAACCGAATGTCTTGAACTTTACATCTTTTATTGTGTTGTCCTCAATCTTAAGGTACATTTTCATTATATCGCCGCACTTTGCGTTGCCTACTTCACCTACGCCGTTTGCATCTTCAATCTCGCCTACGTTTCTGGGGTTGGCGTAGTGATCCATTACCTTTTCAGAATAAATCATCAGTAATACTTCCTTTCAAATATAGTGTATGCTTACTTTATCTTGAATGTTTCACCCTTGATTATATGATCCCACAGAGGCGACATACTTCTGAGCTTGTCTACAATAACGGGGAGAACTTCAATAAGCTTATCAACCTCTTCCTCGGTCGTGTACTCTGACATTGAGATACGCAGTGAGCCGTGGGCTACTTCGTGGGGAAGACCTATGCTCAGAAGAACGTGCGAGGGATCAAGTGAACCTGAAGTGCAGGCTGAACCGCTTGAAGCGGCAATGCCTTGCAGGTCAAGCTGGAGCAGTAAGCTCTCGCCCTCTACGCCCTCAAACGAGAAGTTGAGGTTACTCGGCATACGCTTTTCTCTGTCGCCGTTCAGGTGAACACGGTCGATCTTCATTATCTCGCTGTAGATCTTGTCGCTGAACTTCTTAAGCTTCTCATTCTTTGTGTCAACGCCGTTTACAGCGTCTGTTATCGCAACGCCAAGACCTACTATGGCAGGAACGTTTTCTGTTCCGGCGCGTCTGCCTCTTTCCTGAGCGCCTCCGTCAATGAACGGGGGAAGACGGTACTTCTTGTTTACATAAAGAACACCGCAACCTTTCTGGGCGTGTATCTTATGCCCGCTGAGGGAAAGCATATCTATGTTCTGCTCTTTTACGTTGATGTGAACGTTACCGATAGCCTGAACTGCGTCGGTATGGAATATTACGCCTTTCTCCTTGCACAGTGCGCCGATCTCGGGGATAGGCTGAATGGTACCGATCTCGTTATTGGCGTACATTATTGTGACAAGTGCGGTGTCGGGGCGGATAGCGTTTGCTACGTCCTCAACCTTTACTATACCGTTTGAGTAAACGGGGAGGTATGTTACCTCGAAGCCCTCTTTCTTGAGAGCGTCAAGTGTGTGCAGAACTGCGTGGTGCTCAAATACAGAAGTGATTATATGCTTCTTGCCTTTCTGAGCCATCATCTTTGCTGTGCTTTTTATCGCCCAGTTATCGCTCTCACTGCCGCAACTTGTGAAATAAACTTCGTTGTCCTCACAGCCGAGCGCCTGTGCGACCTGATGTCTTGCCTTGTTTACGGCGATTGCGGAATTTCTTCCGAGCGTGTAGATAGAGGAGGGATTGCCATATTCCTCTTTAAGATAAGGCAGCATAGCGTTAAGAACGTTATCACTTACCTTAGTGGTAGCCGCATTGTCAAGATATATCGTTGTTTTCAGCATTTATACTACCGATCCTTTCTTTTGACTCTTTATGCTAAATGCCGTATTCCGCACTGTAAAGCAGTATGGTAAATACGACCGATTTAGTCCGATTTATATTATACACCTTATTGTCTACAAAAGCAATAGGCTTTATTAAAATTTTTCCGAAAAATATCGGCAGTGGGAAAATTCTCACTGCCGATAAGTCAGTTATTCAAGGTTTTCTGCGACAAACCGTGAGGTTTATTCGATAGCGATAACATTATCCGTTTCGACCTGAGGTGCGGCTTTAGGAACAGATACCTTCAGGATACCGTCCTCAAACTTAGCGCTTACGTCCTTAGCCTGTACGCCGTCGCCTACATAGAAGCTTCTGCTGCACTGACCCTCGTAACGCTCACGTCTGATATACTTGCCGTCCTTCTTCTCCTTTTCGTCCTTTTCAAGACCCTTGGAGGCGCTGATCGTAAGATAACCGCCGTCAAGTTTCAGCGATACATCTTCTTTCTTGAAGCCCGGCAGATCGATATCAAGCTCGTAGCTGTTTTCGGTTTCACGGACATCCGTCTTCATCACGTTCTTTGCGTGCTTGCCGTAAAGCGGATCGTTCTTACCGCCGAATACCGACGGCATATAGAAATCATCATTAAAGAAATTGTCAAATAAGTTTTCATTGAAAATTGCGGGTAACATATGTCATTCCTCCATTCATTACTAAGCGGTCTGTGCTTTTAAACGCAGTGCCGATCATTTGCTGCCCTTGTACCTTCCGGAGACCCTCTCTCTTTCTTTGTACAACTACATTATAGCACACTTTTTAGCACTGTCAATAGGAGAGTGCTAATTTTCACAAAATCTTCTTAAAAGTATGACAAATTTAACATTCGAGAGCACAAACACGAAAAATAATTGCGCATTTTGTGTGCTTTTATGTATAAAATAACATCCCGCTATAAGAAAATAATCCTACAGCGGGACGTGTGAATGTTAATATTATTGCATTGTACGTTCCTGCTCATGATAATCGGGGTCGTTTATCGTAACCGAATTTATCACAGTGTTGTTAAGATTGGTTATGCCGTTTTTAAAACCGACATCTACAGAATAAACGCCTGAGAGCGACGTGATCTCTATATTGCTTCCTGAAGCGTACAGCGTACCTTTTCCTTCTGAACTGCCTATGCCTGCAACCTGTTCACCCTCAAGGTGAATATTAAAGTCCGAGTCAGAAATGTTAAGGTCGCATTCTGTCTTGCGGCAGCCTACAGCTGAACCGCGCATTGATTTCATAAGTAAATCGAGTGAAGCGTTACGGATATCTATCTTTGAGGGGGTATCGCTGTCGAGCGCTGAAAGTGCACCGATACAGCCTGCACGTTCGCCGAGGGATCTGAGCATAAGCTTTGTGCCGTTTATCTTTATATCTACATATCCGCAGAGCGAACCGAGTGCTACCGAATTATCGCCCGAACAGCTTATGTCAACGGTTGCGTTGCCTGTTTCAATGCCGCAACTGCCGTCGTATGAGCCGGCGCCTATGCAGTCCTTTCCGGCCGATGACATCATGATATTTCCGCCGAGCAGTTTTATCGGCGTTTCGCATGATGACACTCCGCCGCCTATACATATGCCATGGTCGCCGTTTGCCTGCATTTCTATGCTGCCGGTCATATCTATCGTTATTTCACCGAAAGTATTGTTGTAACTGCTTCCTATACAACAGCCGTCATTTCTGTATGAGTCGATATAAAGAGTGCCGCCGCCTGTTATAGCGAGCTTTGCTGAGTCGGGTACAAGTATACCGTCATAGTTCAGAGTGTTCTGACCTCTGACTTCTATTGTTGCATCTGAATTTTCACCGATTCGTATACACTGGCGCATACCGCCCTTGATATTCATATTTTCAAGTATGATTTTGCATTTGGAACCGTTTTCGGTCTTTATTACAAAAGGCGCATTGTCACAGCCGTTTGCTGTAAGATGAACGGTTGCATTTTCCACTATAACACCTGTGTAATGGTCGGACAACATCTTTTCAATATCCAGTTCTTCGTCAGAGTTGTCGTTTACGGTATAGTATCTTGTGACCCTTATATCCGGACGGCGCATATTGAGCATTCTCATCTGTTCTGCTATGGTGATGGGAATATAGGAGACTATTTCTTTTTGCGGTCTTGCCGTGTAGAAGCCCTGTATGTAGTCAACTCCTCTGCGTATGGTAACGCTCATCTCGTCATAGGTTTCAACGCCTTCGGCCAGTACTTTTATATTGTTGAGTTTTGCAAACTCTATAATTCCCGTCAGGAAGTGCTGTTTCTTGATGTTCGTATTTATATCGGTTATTAGTGAGCGGTCAATCTTCAGTACATCGGGTTGAAGATTGAGAACTGCCGCAGTATTTGAATATCCGCTTCCGTAATCATCAATCGCTATCATACAGCCGTGTGACTTGAACAGCTGACGCAGATTTGCTATCTTTTCATCTGTAAGGTCTGCCTGTTCGGTGAATTCAATAACCAGTTGCGGCATTATGTCGCCGTATTTTTCGCACAGCCTGTTGAAATCGTACTCGGTTATCATAAAATCGGGTACGGAATTTATAAATATCTTTTTTTCTCCGAATCGCGGGCGGTTCTTGCTAACTATTTCAAGAACATTCTCAAATGTAAGCCGCTCTATGTCATACAGTTTTCCGTGCTCGCGTGCAATACGGAGTATCTCAAGCGGCGAAGAACCTTTCGGACGCATAAGCGCCTCATAGGCATAAACAGAACCGTCAACGGTCGAAACTATCGGCTGGAAGCAGTAGCTGAAATCGTTGTCATCTATAAGTCCGGTAAGCAGTTTAGAGTCTGAATAGTTGTTGCACTCCGTAATGTATTCTTCTGCCGAGAACTCTCTGTTGATGCTGCCCAATGCCTTGGCTCTGAAAAGCGCAAAGTCGGCGTAGTTTATCATCATATCAATAGTTGCCGCCTGCGTAGGATACCAGCAGTAGCCTACAGTTATCGTAAAAGCTTCACTGCGGGTTTCGATAGTATCGCCGAATTCGTCCATTAGCTTGCATCTGCGGACGGCATCGTACATTTTCTTTATGATATCGTTGATTTCATCCTTTGACATCTGGCGGAAGAATACAAGAAAGTCCTTATAACTTTTTACGCCGATTATAACATTCTCTGAGGTAAAACGCTTGAGCGCATTGGCGGCTGTAGCCACGCAAAGTGCTGTCTTGTCGTAATTCAACTCGCTGTCAACACGTTCTATACCGTTTATATGTATTGCCGCCATACAGCACTGTGCCGTACCGCTGATGCCGCTCAGCATACTGCGTACACGGCGGATGAAATAATCGCGGGTATACATTCCCGTCAGGGTATCATATTCTTTCATATCGTCTTTGTGTGAATGTGCCTCTACTATCTGGGTCACGTCCTGCACAAAACCGAGCATATAGTCGGTGTCGTAGACGATCTTTATTTTGATATAGCTTGTTTCACCGTCAGCGGTGTACATATATATGTTCTTGTAGCCTTCTATCTGGTTCTCGTTGAGGCTGTCAAGTAATGCAAAGAATTCTTCTTTATTCATATTGTCGCCGCTGATATGGAGCATAGCGGCGACGTTTTTGTCATAGTAAGCTTCATTAAGGTCATGAGGAAGCTTGAACACACCGATTGTAGGAAAGTTATCGAGAAATATATTCCAATCGTGGCGGCTGTTGCCGTCCTTATCAAAAAAGCTCATATAACATCCTCCAAAACACACAAATTACCAATGCTATTATACATTTTTTTACTACAAATGTCAATCCTGTTTCATCAATATACACAAAATCAACAAAATTATGTTAATATTTTGTACATTTTAATGACATCGACTTACAAAAGCAACATAGCGACAGGAAAGCGTTTCGTAAGCTTGTTTTCTTGCAATTCTGCAAGTTAGCGAAATAAGGAAATAATTTGCTGTATAATCATAGTATGAGAAACTGTCGGTATAACTGCCTGTTATGGCGGTTATAGCGGCAATCTGAGGAAGGGTGGTATTTATATGGCATTTATTAAGAAGAAAACAAAACAACGATGCAAAACCATCCTGTCGATATTCCTGACGCTGACGCTGATAATGTCGGTGGTCACCTTTTCGGTATCTGCCGCAGAAGCGGCGGCGCTGTCGGTACAGCTGAAAACCGACAAGGAAGAATATACGGCAGACGAGGATATAGCATTAACGCTTGAGATCAGGAACAGCAGTACGGGAAGGCTTGTCGATATCGCTTACGATATTACGGCACCGGACGGCTATGAGCTTAAAAGCGGAAGTGTGAGCGGCGGTGAAACAGAGCTTCTTGCGGGAGGAACGCTGAAGTTTGACAGCGTGTATTCTGCGGTAAAAGCGACTCCCGACGAGCCGGACAATCCCGAAACGGGCGGCAGTATAAACCCTGTCATACCGCTTATAACGGCGGCTGTATGTGTTGCGGCATTGTTTATGCTTCACAGGAAGAAAGCTAAAAATCTTATTGCACTTATTCTTTGCATAACCTTATCTGCATCGGCTCTGCCGCTTGATGTTGCCGCAGACGAAATCGGCAAAGCTACGGCTGATATTGCAGACGTGACGGTTACAAAGGATATTACCGCAGGCGGTGCGAAAAAGACGTTTACCGCACGGGTAACGGCAGGAAAAACCGCCGACAGCGTAACTGTTACATATGATACGCTGGGCGGAAATGAGATAGACAGCCTGACGCTTGCCGCCGGTGAAACAATAGGCAGGCTCCCCGAAGCGATAAAGAAAAACGCTGTCAATAACGGCTGGTATCTTGACAAGCAGTGTTCGACACAGTTCTATGAGGACGAGCCTGTAAATCGTGATATAACGCTTTATGCGGGATATGATGAGGATAAGATAAAGCAGGAAACGCCTGAATACAACGAGATAACCATATCGGATGCACCTGAGGACTTTTCATTCTCGCTTATCTCATCACAGATCATAACGGACGATAATTTGCAGGACGTTATCAGTATCGAAAATCAGTTCGGTGAAATGCCGCTGCTCAAAGTTGAAAATACAGGCAGCGGAGTATACACTGTAAAGCCTGTTATCAACTGGACGGAAGGCGGCGCATATGTGCTGAGCCTTATAGATAACGGGGTACGGTTTGACGGTATCAATTCCGACATTATGCCTGATGAGAAGATAAGAACCATTACGCTTTTTATCTACAGGGAAGAAACAAACAACGTAAAGCTTAAAGACGGCATAGTAACAATTCCGTCAGGACGTATCACAGAAGATGCAGACAGCGAACATATCCGTATAAAAAAAGAAGAGTTTGAAACGCTCGGAATTGAAAACGGTACGGTAATTTTCTCGGACAATGCGCAGGACAGTGAAAAGTCACGCTATATGAACGTTATATCGTATGAGCTTGTCGGAGATGAGTATGAGATACTTGTTGAAAGCAGTGACGTTGACGATATATATGATGAGCTTGACATCTATTTCAGTGAGAAGTACGTTGACAATGAGGTGCTTGCAGAGTCGGTAGATACCGAGGAGCTTGTTGCAAAACTGTATGACGGCGAGGGGACACAGCAGCTTACATATATGCTTGCCGCCGCCCTTTACGACAGCAAGACTGTAAATGAACTCGGCAACGGCAACGCACCGTTTGAGCTTATGTCCAACACCTATATGGACGGGGTGAACTGGAACGACAAGCAGATAAAGCTGAATGTAAAGGAGCTTCTTGAAGGGCTTACAATCAGCGCAAAGGTCGGTACGGCGAAGAACACTAATTTCAAATGTATAAACGGTTTCCCGAATGAGCAGGACTGGACGGCGCTCAACATTACATTCAGCTATGAAGCAACGCTTAAAAACAAGGTAAAGCTTGACGCAGAGGTTACGATAAGCGAGTATTTCATTATCGGAGTAGGCGGCTCTGTAAACTCTAAACGTGATTTCAACGCAAAATTCCTGCCGCTGTCACAGACAGACGTAACATTTAAAATACTTGTCAGCTCGGCTGACGAAGAAGATGACGGCAACGGAAATGATAAGCAGGAAGAAAACAAGAGAGATGTTTCTGTTGAGATAGAAGCTATTCTGAACGGCGAGGACAAGGACAGCAGTAATATAATCAAGGATGTACAGGAGATGCTTGACAGCAAGGGCGGAGCGATCAGACTGTGCGAGGTAAATCTGTTCAGCGCAACGTTTATGCCGATATTCCCGTTGTCTGTAAAGATGGAACTGAATTTTGTCGTTAACGTTTCGTTTGCGGCAGGTATAAGCATGGAAGCCTCCGTACTTCAGGCAAAGGGAATAGGAATACGCGGCAATATTAAAGATCCGTCATCAATAAACGTCTACAGATTTATTATGGCGGGCGACGACCGTTACATATTCGATATGTATGCATACGGTTATCTCGGAGTAGAAGCGGGAATAGAGGGTAAGGTATCTGTATCGCTGTTAGGTCTTAATGACCTCGGCAGTGTAGGCGCTGCTCTTGAAATAGGCGCTTATGCGGATCTTTACGGCTATCTCCATTACCATTCGCAGGATATGCGTATGAATAAGTATTACGCTTCTCCAAAGGAGAATTACTCCGACCTGCAAGGCGGAATATACTTCGAAATGGGCGTGTATATAAAAATCTCGATATTTGCGGAAAGCAAGCTGTTTAAGAAAAAGGCGGAGCTTGCAAAGCAGTTCAAATTCCCACTATTCAGCGTAGGCGACAAATATATCTATGCGGATAAGCCGACGCTTGAGGGCAATACTGACATAATACTGCGGGAAACAGATACGAATGTCTATGAGATAGACGGACTTATCCCTGCGCAAGGCACATATCTTGATATAACAACAGGAGATATTGTAACACGGCAGATGAGCAGCAGCGAGTTCAAGGCTGCCTGCTACAGCAAGTATTTCAAGGTAAGCAAGAGTGATGAGGGTAAGATAACGCTCAAGGTATCTCCCGACGCTCCGAGCAGATATACAAGCGGCTTGCTTAGCTGTATACTGCGACTTTACTATACGGGCGGACAGAATCTGCTGTTCACGTCAGACACAGAAAAGCTGTACTATGATGCGGATAAGGGCACTTATGTAAGCAGAAAGTACATCGGTGACGTAAATGTATACTATTATCGCAATGGCGTAGACTTCCCGCTTGAGGATAAGGACAAGACAGCAACACTCAAGTTTGCAGTATCGGCTGACGGCAAGACGGAAACAGTCGACACTGTGACAGTACAGAAGGGCGGATATGTAAGCGGCTATTCGCTTGCGGTTTCGACCTACTGCGATAAAAACGGCTATATCTATGATAAGTCGCTGTTTGATACAGAGATACAGCCGTACTACTGGCTCAGCGATGATATGACCATTACGCTTAACACATACACTGCACAGAAGCTGTACTCTGTGGAATACTTTGACACAGAAAATGACAGATGGGTAAGCGAACTGTGGGCGGTAGATTATCTTGACGATATAAAAATGTTCGACAGATATAAACAGTCTGTGAACAGCGTTACTCATTTTGCAAGCTTCGGTATCGACAGAGCGGATGGTATGAGATACCAGATGTATATGAAGGACGCTCTGGCATACAGATACTATGACAGCAGTTACAGCGGCAGTGTACACGGCCTTGATACGACTAAGCCGCTTGCGGTGAACTACGGCAGTGAAGAAGATTTGCAGGCATTCAGGGCAGAATATGAAAAGCTGTACCCGACGGCCTACAGCATTATGCTTAAAGCAAACTATCTTGTAAGAAGATGCATAGTCGACATTTATAACGAGAGCGGTTATGCGGGTGCAAGATATGTTGAATACGGCACTGAGTTCAGAGTGCCGGATACATTTATCGACAACATCAACAGCAGTAAGGAAAACGAACTTATCGGCTGGGATATTGACGGTGACGGCAAGGCGGATATGGCTCCCGATGAAAAGATAACCGTTATGGGCGATATGAGGCTGAAGCCTGTGATGAAGCGAAAGCTGTACACGGTAACGGTAAGACTTGCGGATTATACCGAAAGAAAGTTTGACGTTATTTACGGCAAGCCTTTACCGCAGGAACTTGACCGGCTTATAAACAGCATTCCCGATAGTCCGAAGCCGGACAGCGAGGATTCGTTCTACGAGCCGTCATATGTGCTTATTAAGAGCGATGTCACGGTAGGCGGTTATACGGCAGGCGAAACTGTAAGGTACAACGGCAATATAAGCATAATGCCGGAAAGCAACGTGTACTTTGAAATAGTTCCTGCGAAGCTGTATCACTACATAACGCTTATCGCAAACGAGGGCGGCGGATTCAGGTATACCGATGAAAACGGTGCTGAAATAGAAACTGACAGGATAAGGACGGTTGTACAGGACGGTTACCGTTTTGCAACGGCACTTTACGGATATTCCGCATTCGCACCTGAGGACACATATACTACCGAATATCTGCTGTCGTATTTCGTGGACGCAGACGGAAACAGAATCGGCAGTAACGATAATGTGAAGAAGCCCGGTACCTACTATATGAAGTGGAACACCAACGACAGACGCTGTTATATAAACTATGACGTTTATATTTACAACGAGAACGGAGCTGAGGTTTCACACGAGGTAAAGTCCGAGTTTGACGGCTACAGGCCCGAATATGACGAGCTTTGTAAAAAGTATGATGCCGAAGTTGAGGCGCTTGCGCAGTATGATGACGAGTATTACACATATACTCTTAAGGAAGAGCCGATAAACGAAGAAAACACAACGATTGACGGCAAGACCTACAAGACTATAATTGTAAGGTGGAACAGAACGCCGAAGGAGTTTGATGTAACGTTTGACTATGACAACGGCACGGAAAACGAAACGGTAAAGGTAAAGTATGGCTATCTGTATCGTGCAACGGCAGGTGCTTTAAAGGATGATAAGTACAACGATTATGAGCTTGTCGGATTTGACCTTGACGGTAACGGCACAGCAGATGTGATGCCGGGTGAATCGTTCAGGGTAACGGGCAATATGACGCTGAAGGCGGTATGGAAAGCTACCGACAAAATCTACAGCGTGGTGTTCTATGCTATGAGCGGTGAGTTCGATGACGGTACGGTGCGTTATGAGATAACCGGTAAATACGGCGACGCAATCTCACTGTCGGATATTCCTGTACCGACAGGCACAGAGGGCTATGAGTTTGCAGGCTGGGATAATGCCGTTCCGACAACGTTCGGTAATGATGACGGTATTATAAAGACCGAAATCAAAGCAACATACAAGCTGAAAAAGATGACGATAACCTACCGTCTTGTAAATCTTGATACCAACAAGGTTTACGAAAGCTATAAAACAGCCGAATTTGACTACGGAACGGTGTTCGCGGCTGATATGCTTGAGGCATCTCCTGATACAGACGGCTGTCTGTTCGGCGGCTGGCTTGGCGAAAACGGCTATTCAGTCATCGGAAAAGAAATCAAGTCCGATATGACGCTGACGGGTACTATCACTCCTGTTTATGTCATTTACTCGCTTGACGGTGTTGAAAGCTCGAGGGAAAAGGCTAAAATCGGTGCTGAGGTCACAGTAAAGGAAAAAGCCGACGGTTATCTTGAGTGGACAACGGACGATGTGACGGTTGAAGGCGGAAAGTTCACGATGCCGTCGAAGAATGTATCGTTCACAGCCGAAAAGGATATGAGCGGCTATCTGACAGTTTCAAACGGCAGTGCAAGCACGATAATAGATACCGAAAGCAAGACGTTCATCAGTAACAAGGCGAGCGGCTTTGAGTATGATACAGCTACCGGTATACTGACAGTGACCGGAAGCGGTCTTAAGCTGTCGGGCGTCGGAAAGAATATAATGCTGTATATTAAGCAAAGCGTTTCGGATATTACGTTTGAAAATCTTACGCTTACGGCAGGAGATATGAACGGTGTGAAGCCCGACGATTTCAGCAGCATAGGCGTAGGCGACGGATACGGCTCGGCTGACGCATATCTGATGTATGTAAGCTCGAACAGCCTTAAGGTGAACATAAACGGAAATGTTACGCTTTCTAAACGTAACACGGCGACTACAGAAAACCTGCTTGCGATATATCAGGCGCACCTTGACTATGACGATGTAACTCCTATGAGTATGGAGTTTATCGGCGGTGACAGCCCGAATCTCACAGTAACGGGAAATACCTACGCTATACAGAGTATGGGCAGTGTTGATTTCAGCAATATGACATTTACCGCAGCAGCCGAATATTACGGTGTACACGCTGAAACGATCCGCTTCGACAGATGCAGTATAATAACAACAGGTCTTGCGGGAACAGACATAAAATCGTCAACCGGCATATACAGCAATGATATTTCGATCGTTGACTGCAGCTTAGACATAAGAACCGGAATATTCGGTGAAACGATTGATATTTCGGGTGCTACAGACGGAAAAGTTACCTCCGGATATGGTGGGGCAGTTATGGTAAAGTGCAAGACAAAGGGCTGGTCGGAAACGGCAAGCGGACTGCTGACGGTGGCACTTGACAAGGGACACTCCGTACTGTTTACGGTATCGGCAGGAAATTCGGCAATTCAGGCGTTTGACTTTGAGGGAGGGGAAAACAAGGTAGTTTCCTATCCGCAAACTACGGTGCCTGATAAGGAATTTGAGCTGACGAAGGATTTCTACTGGCTTCTTAAGGAGAAGAACGGTACGGCGCTTATAAATGAGATAACATTCTCGGGCAAATAATTACACAGCCCCCGACAGAGTTTTCTGTCGGGGGTTTGTTGCTTGCGATAACAGAGCAGCGGTCAATATCTGACGTTTCTTTGCCCGGTACTGTGAACCGACTTTCTTAATTATGGCGGAATTGTCAGCGGCGACACGCAGTTTAAAATGCTTTCTATACACTCATCGTTTATCCCCGCCGCTGCACTGTCCTCAGCAATACACTGTCGTTTTCAAAGGCGGAATTTGCCGCGCCCCACGGGCGCTTGATTTTTGCGGTATTTATGGTATACTTATAACAGGGAATAACACAATAAACATATGAAACAGTACATTCTGCCAGAAAGGACTACTATGGGATTTCTTGTAATAGACGGCAACAGCATACTTAACCGTGCGTTCTACGGTATCCGTGTGCTGACAAATTCAAGAGGTGTTGCCACAAATGCCGTAACAGGCTTTATGAACACTCTGCTTATGCTTGAAAATGACGTTCAACCTGATATGATAGCGGTAGCTTTCGACCTTAAAGCGCCGACATTCCGCCATAAGATGTACGACGGCTATAAGGCAAACCGCAAGGGTATGCCCGAAGACCTCGCACAACAGCTTCCCTATATGAAAAAGATAATAAAAGCGATGGGAATCGCCATTATCGAAAAAGAGGGCTTTGAAGCCGATGATATAATCGGAACTGTTTCAGCCGCCTGTGCGGATAAGAAGATACCCTGTACAGTGTCAACGGGCGACCGTGACTCGTTCCAGCTTGTAAATGATTACGTTACCGTAAGACTCGCCAAAACTAAAGGCGATGTTTACTATACACCCGATGTAATAATGGAAGAATACGGCGTGACCCCAAAACAGATGATAGAAGTAAAGGCGCTTATGGGCGATTCGAGCGACAATATTCCGGGTGTTGCAGGCATCGGTGAAAAGACCGCCCTTTCGCTTATAAAGGAATTTGCAAGCGTGGACGGAGTTTATGAAAACATTGATTCAACGCTTATCACAAAGGGTGTACGCACAAAACTCGAAAACGGCAAGGAAAGCTGTTATATGAGCAGACAGCTTGCCGAAATATGCCTTAGCGCACCTATTGATACCGAGCTTTCGCATTATGTTCCGAAAGAACGTGACGATACCGAGCTTGCAAAATTGCTGTCGGAGCTTGAAATGTACAAGATGCTCCAGAAGCTGAAGCTGCACCCGACTTCCGCTCCGGCAGGATCACAAGAGGCTTTGGCAGAATCCGCCGCAAAGCAGATACCCGCAATGCCGAAGGGCGATATAATCATTACCGATGACGGAAAAGTTTATGCAGGCAGTGTCGGTGCAATGAACGGGTTGTCAGGCAATGAACTCAGGGTATACGCAGACAGCGACAGTACGAAGTACACCTTTGATATAAAGGATACGCTTACAGTTTCCGGACTTGAAAAGCTCAATAACAATAAATTTGATACAACTCTTGCGGCTTACCTTGCCGACCCCGATTCAAACGATTACAGCCTGTCAAGGCTCTGCACTCAGTACGGAGTTCCGGAGGGAAACAGCATACAGGAAAAGTCGATAACCGTTGCCGCCCTCAACGATATACTTAATCGCAAAATCGGCGAAACAGGCTCTGCGGCAGTTCTTACCGATATAGAGATACCTCTTGCCACTGTGCTTGTAGCTATGGAGCGTGAGGGTGTGAGTATTGATGTTGACGGTATAAAGGCTTTCGGCGAAGAGGTTTCAACAAAGGCTGACAGGATAAGTAGCGAAATTTACGAGTATGCGGGTCATGAATTCAACATCGGTTCGCCAAAACAGCTCGGAAGCGTGCTTTTTGAAAAACTTGCATTGCCCAGTGCCAAAAAGACAAAAACAGGCTATTCTACAAACGCTGATGTGCTTGAAAGCCTTATGGACAAGCACCCTATAGTTCCGCTGATAACCGAATACCGTGCGCTTACGAAGTTGCAGAACACATACGTTACAGGACTTCTGAAGGTAGTCGGCGAGGACGGCAGGGTGCATTCCACGTTCAAGCAGACAGAAACAAGGACAGGAAGAATTTCAAGCGCTGAGCCGAATATTCAGAATATCCCCGTAAGAACGCCGCTTGGCAGGGAGATGAGAAGATTCTTCACAGCAAAGGACGGCTGCCTGCTTGTCGATGCCGACTATTCACAGATCGAACTGCGTGTGCTGGCTCATATTTCGGGCGACGAGATAATGAAGAAAGCGTTCCTTGACGGAGTGGATATTCATACCGTTACCGCATCTCAGGTGTTCAATCAGCCGATAGAGTGGGTAACACCGGACCTCAGAAGCAAGGCGAAAGCGGTCAACTTCGGCATAGTCTACGGAATAGGCGCATTCTCGCTGTCAAAGGACATCGGTGTTTCAGTGCCGAAAGCAAGCGAATATATCCGCTCCTATCTTTCCAAATATTCCGGCATAGCTCACTATATGGAGCAGACCGTTGCGAAGGCTAAGCGTGACGGCTATGTTGAAACTATGTTCGGCAGAAGAAGATATATTAAAGAGCTTGCCGCAAAGAATAAGAATCTGCAGGCTTTCGGCGAACGTGTTGCAAAGAACACCCCCATACAGGGTACAGCCGCCGATATCATAAAGATCGCAATGATAAAAGTTTACAACAGACTGAAAGAAAGCGGTCTTGACGCAAGGCTGATACTTCAGGTTCACGATGAACTTATAGTAGAGGCAAGAGAAGATTGTGCAGAAAAGGTAGCTGCACTTTTAAAGGAAGAAATGGAGAACGCCGTAAAACTCACCGTTCCTATGACGGTAGATGTAAATATTGGCAAAACGTGGTATGATACTCATTGAGAAAGATAACGGGAAAGATAGCAACAGTTCAGTGTTATGCCGTGATATCGGGGTTATTGAAAAAGAATGCTTTTCAGTGCCGTGGACGAGCCGCAGTATTGAATCGCAGGTGTTCGCAGAAGGCTCAATAAATGCCGTTATTCGTGATGAGAAAGCCGAAAACAAGCCGGTAGGCTTTATCTGCGGTCAGAGCGTATCGGACGAATGTGAGCTGTATCGCATTGCAGTGTTGCCCGAATACAGACATCAGTGCATCGCCACACAATTAATGGAATATTTCATTAATAAATGCAAAAGCAACGGCATAAAAAGCATTTTTCTTGAAGTCCGCTGTGACAATGAACCCGCAAAATATCTTTACGAAAAACACGGCTTCATCAAAGTCGGACGGCGCAAAAACTATTATACCGAGCCTGTCTGTGACGCACTGATATATAAGGCGGAACTGTAACAATTGAAGATCATAAAAGCGGCAGTTCCAATTTTATATGACAGTGAAAAAATGTAAACAATTTGAAGCATTCCCTATTGACAAAATTCGTATATTATGATAGAATAATCTATAGATATACAGTGAAACTATTAGGACGATTTTCGGAGGTCAGATGACGGAAGAGCTTAATATTTCTGATATGACCGACGAACAGCTCGTCGATCTGATAGTACAGGAGCACGGCGAACGATACGCCAACGAGCTTATAAAGCGCTACATACCGATTGTGCGCGTCAAAGCAGCTAAAATGGCAATGCGCTGTCCGTCAGCCGATAAGGACGATCTCTTTTCAGAGGGGCTTATGGGACTGCTTAAGGCAGTGCGTCTATATAGCGGAGAAAAGGGAGCATCATTTGCAACGTTTGCAAATCTGTGTACCGATTCGGCAATGAAAACCTGTATATCAAAAGCTATCAAGGATAATCCTGTTCTTAAAGACGAGGACTTTGACTTTGACCTGATACGTGACGATTCGCTTTCCACCGAGGACGCAGTCGTTGACAAGGTCGACGGTATACGGTTTATGAAACGTCTGTCAGGTGTACTTTCACAAAAAGAGATGGATGTTCTTGATATGTATCTCAAGCACTGCTCATACGAGCAGATAGCAAATGAACTCTCTATGAATGAAAAATCTGTAGATAACGCACTTCAGCGTGCAAAATCGAAGATAAGAAAAGCAATGGGGAAATAAGACTATCAGTCTTTTTCATATTATTACACGCAAAAAGCGTGAGAAATTTTAGAGGTATTTTACTATGTACGAAGACAAGACTCTCAAGTGCAAGGACTGCGGTGCAGATTTCGTATTCACAGCAGGCGAACAGGAGTTCTACGCTCAGAACGGCTTTACAAACGAGCCTAAGAGATGCAAGGCTTGCCGTGACGCCAAGAAGAACGGCGGAGCTAAGCGTGAAATGTTCACAGCTGTATGCGCAGGCTGCGGCGGCGAGGCTAAGGTTCCCTTCCAGCCCCGTGACGACAGACCCGTTTACTGCAGCGAGTGCTTCGCTAAGAGAAACGAGCACTGAATTTATCGGCAATACTAATCGGTTCGGGTTTTAAGTCAGGCTATTCAGAGGAGTTTCGTACATTTTTCTATATTCCTGATAACAAAGCGAATAATTGCATTAATTGCATATAGTATTCAAGGTAAAAAGCAAAAGAGTCTTGCCGCAAGGCAAGGCTCTTTTTCCATTATATACCTCGCAAAAAAATTTTCATCCCCATCTTGACAACGCTTTAACACAGTGCTATAATAATCGCAAACAAAACATTTTAAACCGTTGAAGCGGAGATAACGGCAGTTACGACTTTACAGAGAACCCCGATAGCTGAGAAGGGGCAAGACACGGGTTGTCAAATGGACCGCTGAGGGTGCAGTCAAAAGCAATATGTTTAATATTGCCCAGTATTCTGCAACGTAGGGCATACGTCAGTTGCCGGGGATATGTAGGTATCCTGCAAAGCGCACGACCTCAAATCGTGAAATCAAGGTGGCACCGCGGATAATAGATTATTCGTCCTTGACAGAAAAGCTATTTTTCTGTCAAGGACTTTTTTGTTTTTGGCAGACAAAAAACGGAGGCAAAGAAAATGGAGTTTTTACCCACCCTTGAAAAAGCAAAGGAAATAGCGGCACAAAACAGATACAAGGTCATGCCTGTAAGCTGTGAGATTCTTGCCGATATATGTACGCCGATAGAGGCGATGAAGATACTTAAAAACGTATCAACTCATTGCTATATGCTTGAATCGGCTCAGGCAAACGAAAAGTGGGGTCGCTACACCTTTATGGGCTACGATCCGAAAATGGAGATCACCTGCATAGACGGCGAGCTTAAAGCAGGAAACATTACGGTACACACCGACAACCCGTCCACATACTTAAGGCAGATACTTGCTGAACACAAAAGCCCTAAGTTCGATTACCTTCCCTCCTTCACAGGCGGACTGGTCGGATATTTCGCTTATGATTTTCTCGGCTACAGCGAGCCGACCGTAAGAATAAAGACAATAGACACCGAAAGGTTCAAGGATATAGACCTTATGCTTTTCGACAAGGTCATAGCATTCGATAACGTAAAGCAGAAGATAGTGCTTATAGTGAACATTCCGCTTTCCGATGTAGAAGTCGGCTATAACAAGGCGATAATCGAGCTTAAGGCAATGGCGGAGCTATTGAGCCGCGGGGAAAAGAAAAACGAGCCTGCCGGCAGGCTTCTCGGCGAAGTTACTCCCTTGTTCGACAAAGCGCATTACTGCGGTATGGTAGAAAAGGCAAAGCATTATATAAAAGAGGGCGATATATTCCAGATAGTGCTTTCCAACAGGCTTTCAGCCGAGTTTGAGGGAAGCCTGCTGAATACCTACCGACAGCTTCGGACGATAAATCCCTCACCGTATATGTTCTATTTCTCGGGTACTGATGTCGAGGTCGCAGGCGCTTCTCCCGAAACGCTCGTAAAGCTCGAAAACGGCATACTCCACACCTTCCCCCTTGCAGGAACACGCCCAAGAGGAAAGACGGACGAAGAGGACAAGGCTCTTGAGAAAGATCTTCTGCAGGACAAAAAAGAGCTTGCCGAACACAATATGCTTGTAGATCTCGGCAGAAACGATCTCGGCAAAGTAAGCAAGTTCGGCACAGTACAGGTCGAAAAACTGCATTCCATAGAACGTTACTCGCACGTTATGCACATAGGCTCAACGGTAAGAGGTGAGATAAAAGACGATCTTGACGCACTGGACGCTATCTCGGCGGTGCTTCCCGCAGGAACGCTTTCGGGCGCACCGAAGATAAGAGCGTGTCAGCTTATCGGAGAGCTTGAAAACAACAAGCGCGGTATCTACGGCGGTGCGATAGGCTATATTGATTTCACAGGCAATATGGATACTTGCATAGCTATTAGAATTGCCTACAAGAAAAACGGCAAGGTGTTCATACGAAGCGGAGCAGGAATCGTTGCAGATTCCGTTCCCGAAAAGGAATATCAGGAATGTATAAACAAGGCGCAGGCGGTTGTAAACGCACTGAAAAAGGCTGAGGAGGCAGATATATGATACTTCTTATAGATAATTACGACAGCTTTTCATATAACCTTTATCAGCTTGTCGGCGAGATAAACCCCGACATTAAGGTTATCAGAAACGATGAAATGACGGTTGAAGAAATAAGACAGCTAAATCCCGACAGAATTATTCTGTCACCGGGTCCCGGCAGACCCGAAAACGCCGGTGTGATAATCGACGTTATAAAACAGCTCGGCAAGGATTTTAAGATACTCGGCGTGTGTCTGGGTCATCAGGCTATATGCTCGGCATACGGCGCAACGATAACCTACGCAAAGGAGCTTATGCACGGAAAGCAGTCGTACGTAACTTTTGACAAAAGCTCGCTTCTTTTTAAAGACTGCCCCGATAAAGCGCCCGTTGCACGTTATCATTCGCTTGCCGCAGACCCTGCGACAATGCCCGATTGCCTTAAGGTTACCGCAGTGACCGACGACGGCGAAATAATGGCGGTACAGCATAAGGATTATGACGTTTACGGAGTGCAGTTCCACCCCGAATCGATAATGACGCCCGACGGAAAACAGATGTTGAGAAATTTCATAAAGGAGGACTAAGACAATGATTAAGGAAGCAATAGTAAAGATAGTAAACAAGGAAGACCTTACTTACGATGAGGCTTATACAGTAATGAACGAGATAATGAGCGGTGAAACGACCCCCACCCAGAACGCCGCATTTCTTGCCGCTCTCTCGACAAAGAGCGCAAAGGCAGAAACGACCGATGAAATAGCAGGCTGTGCCGCCGCTATGCGTGACAATGCCACAAAGGTGGACACAGGAATGGATATATTCGAGATAGTCGGCACAGGCGGCGACAATGCGCAGAGCTTCAACATTTCCACGACCTCTGCGCTTGTTGCGGCGGCAGGCGGAATGAAGGTAGCAAAGCACGGTAACAGAGCCGCATCTTCACTTTGCGGTACTGCGGACTGCCTTGAAGCGCTCGGTGTAAACATTCAGCAAAGCCCGAACCGCTGTGTCGAGCTTTTAAAGGAAGCCGGAATGTGCTTCTTCTTCGCCCAGAAGTATCACACCTCAATGAAATATGTCGGTCCGATAAGAAAAGAACTCGGCTTCCGCACGGTGTTCAACATCTTAGGTCCTCTCACGAATCCCGGAAGCCCCAAAATGCAGTTACTCGGCGTATATGACGAATATCTTGTAGAACCTCTGGCACAGGTACTTATAAATCTCGGTGTAAAGCGTGGTATGGTCGTATACGGCAAGGATAAACTCGATGAAATATCAATGAGCGCACCTACAGCGGTATGTGAATTCAAGGACGGCTGGTTCAAGTCATACACGATAGCTCCTGAGGATTTCGGATTTGAGCGTTGCACGAAAGACGACTTAAAAGGCGGCACGCCCGAAGAAAACGCAAAGATCACCCGTGAGATACTCGGCGGTGCAAAGGGTCACAAGAGAAACGCCGTTCTTATGAACGCAGGTGCGGCACTCTACATCGGCGGAAAAGCCGAAACATTAAAGGACGGTATCGCCCTTGCCGCTGAAATAATAGATTCGGGCAAGGCGCTTGAAACCCTTGATAAGCTGATAACAGTAAGCAATCGTCCCGAGGAGGAATAATGGCAACAATACTTGACGAGCTTGCCGATTACGCAAGGCTCAGAGTTGAAAAGGCAAAAGCGGTAAGATCCGCCGAAGAAGTAAAATCGCTCGCTCTTGCAATGCCAAAAGGCAGTTTTGCTTTTGAAAAGGCACTGAAAAAAGACAACATCGCTTTTATATGTGAGTGCAAGAAGGCTTCACCCTCAAAGGGCATTATCGCTGAGGATTTTCCGTATCTTGAAATAGCAAGACAGTACGAAGCGGCAGGTGCAGATTGCATATCCGTGCTGACCGAGCCGAAATGGTTTTTAGGTAGCGATGCTTATCTTGAGCAGATTGCAAAGACTGTGAATATCCCCTGTATAAGAAAGGATTTCACCGTTGACGAATATATGATATACGAAGCAAAGCTGCTCGGTGCATCGGCTGTACTTCTCATCTGCTCGATACTCCCCGAAGAAACGATAAAAAAATATATCGGGATATGCGACACGCTCGGACTTTCCGCACTCGTGGAAACGCACAACGAGGACGAAGTCAGAATGGCTGTCAGAGCCGGCGCAAGAGTTATCGGCGTAAACAACCGCAATCTCAAAGACTTCTCGGTCGATACCGAAAACAGCAGGAAGCTACGCAGTATAATCCCCGACAGTGCGGTATTTGTTTCGGAGAGCGGAATACAAAATGCCGATGATATAAACGCTCTGCGTGAGATCGGCGCAGATGCCGTGCTTATCGGAGAAACGCTTATGCGTGTAAAAGACAAGACAGCAAAGCTCGCTAATCTGAAAGGTAAGACAATATGACAAAAATCAAGCTGTGCGGCCTGTCACGAAGGTGCGATATAGAATGTGTAAATGAGCTATGCCCCGATTATATCGGCTTTGTCTTTGCCAAAAAGAGCAAGAGATATGTTTCACCCGAAAAGGCAAAGGAGCTTAAATTCCTGCTTTCGCCCGATATAAAGGCGGTCGGCGTCTTTGTAGACGAACCGATTGAAAACATTGTAAAACTGCTGAGCGACAATATAATCGACCTTGCACAGCTTCACGGCAGTGAAGACGAGGAATATATCGCAAGGCTGAAAGCACTTACAGATAAGCCTGTAATAAAGGCATTCCGCATAAAAAGCGAAAACGATATTACAAGTGCTAAAAACTGCAAAGCGGATTTCATTCTTCTCGATTCGGGCGCAGGAACAGGCAGGAGCTTTAATTGGAACCTGCTCGAAAATATCGACAGACCGTATTTTCTTGCAGGCGGTCTTTACCCCGAGAATGTTGCAAATGCGATAGATAAGCTTTCGCCGTTTGCGGTAGACGTGAGCAGCGGAATAGAAACAGATAATTTTAAAGACAGAAATAAAATGACGGCATTCGTAAAAGCCGTAAGGAAGGAAGCAAACAATGACTAATCCAAAAGGACGCTTTGGCATACACGGCGGACAGTATATCCCCGAAACGCTGATGAATGCCGTAATAGAGCTTGAACAGGCGTATAATCATTACAAGAACGACCCGGAGTTCAACAGGGAGCTGACCGAGCTTTTAAACGATTATGCAGGCAGACCGTCAAGACTTTACTATGCAGAGAAGATGACAAAGGATCTCGGCGGCGCAAAGATATATTTAAAGCGTGAGGACTTAAACCACACAGGCTCGCACAAGATAAACAACGTTTTAGGTCAGGCGCTTCTTGCAAAGAAGATGGGCAAGACAAGACTTATCGCAGAAACAGGCGCAGGTCAGCACGGCGTTGCGACTGCCACAGCCGCCGCACTTATGGGTATGGAATGCGTAGTATTCATGGGCGAGGAGGATACGATAAGACAAGCGCTTAACGTATACCGTATGCGTCTGCTCGGCGCAGAAGTCATTCCCGTAAAGACAGGCACAGCGACCCTTAAAGACGCCGTATCGGAGGCTATGCGTGAGTGGACAAAGAGAATAGACGATACTCACTACTGCTTAGGCTCTGTAATGGGACCTCATCCCTTTCCTACTATAGTGCGTGATTTTCAATCGGTTATCTCAAAAGAAATAAAGCAGCAGCTCAAAGAAAAAGAAGGCAGACTTCCCGATGCCGTCATTGCGTGTGTCGGCGGCGGCTCAAATGCGATAGGTACATTCTATCACTTCATAGAGGACAAGAGCGTAAGACTTATCGGCTGTGAAGCGGCAGGCAGAGGCATTGACACCTTTGAAACTGCGGCAACGGTAAACACAGGCTCGGTTGGTATATTCCACGGTATGAAGTCATATTTCTGCCAGGATAAGTACGGTCAGATAGCTCCCGTTTATTCTATCTCCGCAGGACTTGACTATCCCGGTATTGGTCCTGAGCACGCATATCTTCACGATACAGGCAGAGCAGAATATGTACCCGTCACGGACGATGAGGCGGTAAACGCATTCGAGTACCTTTCAAAGACGGAAGGAATAATCCCCGCAATAGAGTCAGCCCACGCTGTAGCCCACGCTATAAAGCTTGCTCCCACAATGGATAAGGACAAGATAATAGTTATAACGATTTCCGGCAGAGGCGACAAGGACTGCGCCGCAATAGCACGTTACAGAGGAGAGGATATACATGACTGAAACAGCAAAAGCATTTGAAAACGGAAAGGCATTTATACCTTTCATAACCTGCGGCGACCCCGACCTTGAAACCACCGCAAAGATAGTAAGAGAAGCCGTTGCAAACGGAGCGGATTTAATAGAGCTTGGCATTCCCTTTTCCGACCCTACCGCCGAAGGCACCGTAATTCAGGGCGCAAATATCCGTGCGTTAAAGGGCGGAGTTACCACCGACAAGGTTTTCGACTTAGTCAGAGAGCTTAGAAAAGACGTTACAGTTCCTATGGTATTTATGACGTATTCAAACGTGGTGTTCTCCTACGGTGCGGATAAATTCATTTCGACCTGCAAGGAGATCGGTATAAACGGTCTTATTCTCCCCGACCTGCCTTATGAGGAAAAGGAAGAATTTCTGCCGCAGTGTAAAAAGTATGGCATTGACCTTATCCCGCTTATCGCCCCGACCTCCGAAAACCGCATCGCTATGATAGCAAAGGAAGCGGACGGATTTATCTATCTTGTATCGAGCCTCGGCGTTACCGGCACAAGAAGCGAGATAAGCACCGACCTTAAGTCTATCGTAGATGTGATAAGACAGAACACTTCCGTTCCCTGTGCTATAGGCTTCGGCATCTCAACGCCCGAGCAGGCGAAGAAAATGGCTGACATTGCAGACGGCGCTATTGTCGGCTCGGCTATCATCAAGATAATCGATCAGTACGGCAAAGATGCTCCGAAGTATGTCGGCGAATATGTAAAGAGCATGAAGGACGCTATAAGATAAGCTGTTTTTGAATATGATGTACGGACTGTGAAAAGCAGTCCGTATAATTCTATCTAAGAGCTTATTAAGCAAAAGCTTGATATCTTGTCAATAACGCAGTATAAAGACATATATAACTAACACCGATGAAAACATCTTCCGTGCCGATAAGTTGTTAATAATTTTGTGAGTTTATCAGTGCAACTGCGCTAACATTAACCTTTCAAAAAACGCTACTAACCTAAGATATATGTACTAAAACTGCGGACGTGTAGCGTTAAGCGTTCCTGAACTTACAGGATATACGATATTCGAGTGGTTACACGAGTTTAGCCAACACCCTAGCGGGGTAGGGGTGTGAGTAAGGAAAGAGGGAGCACGAGGGAGAGAACCTAAGGGTATAGGGCTAAGTCTTGCTTTCGCAAGCACTCGGACGTTTCGCTCCGCTACACTGGGCTGCCAAGTCCAACGGAGCTTTAGCGGAGTGCACGAGCCTTGCGTAAGTAAGGCTCAGTCTCTCCCCTAGTCCCTTTGGTGCTTTCCCTCGTTCATAGTAGCAACGTCATCAAATGGAATAGCGAACCCGAGAAGTGCTATCCTACAAACAGCACTATCGGTAGCCTGCTATCAATGTTAAATACTAAAACAGTATACAATAAGTACACTATACAAAAAAGCGAGCCGTGCGCACTATCTTTTGCGCTTTGGCTCACTTTTTCTTTTCAGGGTTGTATCACAACCCCATTTTTTGCACTTTTCTGTTTTCCTATGGACAAAACCAACCTCTGTAGTGTATTATATATAACAAGAGCAGTCCGTCATACTGTTTCGCCTTTACGAAAGGAGCATTATTATGAAATCATCCGAAAAACGCATTAAAACCCTACCGCTACTCATTGTATCATTATCCGTTATCGCTGTCGCAGTCGTGACAATTATTCTTTTGCTGTTCACAAACGGCGGTGATACCGCAGGTTCATCCGGTTATATTATGCCTGTAAAGCCTCGCTTTATTTACTCAAAGAACAATGTACTGTATATGTATGACGATGGCACGGCGAAATGTATAAGCGAGCTTCCGGCAGAAGATTATACACTGACAAATGACGGCAACAAATTATTTTATCTTTCCGACAACAGCCTATGGTGCGGTAATATTGAAAACGAAGAAATCAAAACCGAGAAAATAGCCGATGAGGTTGCCTTTTATACCGTAAACTCCGATGGCAGCAAGGCAATGTATTCCGCAAAAAACGGCGATGTTTTCTTATACTCAAATGGCAGCGAAGCCAAAAAGATCGGTACAAACTGCACCACCGAATATATGTCGCTGTATATGAGCGATAATGCCGATAAAGTTATGTATATAACAAAAAACGAGCAGTTGAAATACTGCGATGGTACAAACGGAAAAGTAATTTTTGTTGATTATGTAAACAGCTATACCATAAGATGTTCGGAAAATCTGTCAACGGTAATGTACGGGAAAACCGATTATACAACCGATTACCCCAGACAACAAGTTGTAGTATACAGTAACTTCGGGGAAAATAAAGAAGTATTCGGGGGATACGGAATTTTCAGTGCATATCCCGAAAAGAACATAATGTACTACACCGATTTTCGCAATGATCTATACTACTACGAAAACGGCAAGAGCGTAAAGATAAGGGATAGCGACAATTCGGGAATATCCGCCTCAGATGAACCCGTGCTTGTTTCAAGCGGCGGAAAAGGCTTTTTAGTTACCAAAAAAGATAAAACCGAAGAGATAGAATTCAGTCTTAAGGCAAGCTGTGTTTTGATTACTATGCGTGAGATCAGCGCTGACGGAAACACGCTTATCTTTACCGCAAGCGGGGACGGCGACTCAAAGATATACAGACTTGACCTTTCGGACGGCTCTGATAAAACTCCTGTGGCGATCGATGATGATACAGATGTAACACGGATAACGCTTACCGGCGACAAAAAGGTCGTATATTCAAAAACAGAGTACGGATCACCGATGCGTAACATTTACGTTGACGGCAAGCTGATTTCGGAAAACGCCGACAGCGATAATATAACATATCTTGACGGCAGTTTTTACTATATCAAAAACACCTATGGCACGGACGAAGAAGAACCGACAAGTGTTCTCACGATAAATCAAGACGGCAAGGAAACGGCGATAAAAGATGATGTCAGCCGTTACTGCGTGCTTGATAAGGATAATATAACGATGATATGCGGTATGAAGAATAAAGACGATTTTCGCGGCGGAACGCTGTATCTTTATAAGGATGGCAAGATTGTAAAAATAGACGAAGAAGTAACTTCCGTCGAAACTGCGGTAAAGAGATATGACAAGATAGATCTTGACTATTACAGTCAGCAATAACCACAGACTGTGACAAACCCACACCGCAAAAATGCTGATAAAGAGTTATAGATAAACAAAAAATCGAATAAGTAAAAGAAGGGGCTGTGTCACGACCAGAAAAAGAAAAAGTGAGTCGAAGCGCAAAAATATAGTACGCACGGCTCATTTTTTTGGTATAGTGCATTTCTTGTATACTGTTTTAATATTTAACGTTGATAGCAGGCTACCGATAGTGCTTTTAGTCGGATAGCACTTCTCGGGTTCGCTATTCTATTTGATAACGTTGCTGCTATGAACGAGGGAAAGAACCAAAGGGACTAGGGCGAGGGACTTGGCAGCCCCTCTCCCTATCCCTTAGGTTCTCTCCCTCGTGGCTCCCTCTTTCCTTACTCACACCCCCACCCCGCTAGGGTGTTGGCAATAAGACACACAAACGACTGGGTTTTAAACGTTTGTATAAGCGGGTCGCTGACGCTCACTTAGCCCCATTTTAGTACAGATATCTCAGGATAGTAGCGTTCTTTTTTGAGAGTCGGTGATAGTGCAGTTGCACCGATATACTCACGAAATTATTAACACCTTATCTGCACGGAGATTGCTCCCAGCGCTGTTGGCTGTATATTTATTGCTCAGACTTTTTTACAATATGTTGCATTGCAATTTCAACGAAATTTTGATAAACAGAGAAGCTGTGATGAAACTTTTGTATTTTGTCAGAGCTCCGTATTTTTGCTTACTGCGTGCGTTTCTCTTCGTCTGCCGTGTATCACAAAACACCTCACTGCAAATAATGTAGTGAGGTGTTTTTTATGCTATATAACGATCTTCACGAGCTGATAAAAGGCAGTGCAAGCACAAGGGCTTACTTTATGTCACTGCCTGTGCCGTTGCAGATGAAGCTTCACGGCTACAACGATAATATCCACTCAGCCTGTCAGTTACACAGGACAGCAGAACACGAACGTTTGCTAAGCGAGCGTGAAAAAAGGCTGTCGCACAGCGGTCAATAATCAAAGCGTGTATTTATCACCGTTATTCTTGATTTTGCCGCCTGATACCGCCTTATCGACTGCGAACTCGACTGTAGAGGTCATCACCGTACCGAGCCTTGTGTAGCCGAATTTCTTTGCTGTTTCACGAATAAGGTCGGCTCTTGAAAGTCCTATCTGCTCGGAAAGCACCTCCGTCATAGCGGAGATTATTTCTTCAGACGGAATTTCGGTGAGTTCTCTTCTGTTGCCCTGAGCGTCTGCGGGACGGTAAATATCATAAGTATCGGGATCTTGCGTGCCAAGCCAGAAGAACGCGTTTTCAGCGTCAACCGTGATACGCTTGTCGAGCGACTTGAACACGCCTGCAAGCACGGTGTCAGTCCTGTCGCCGCTCCTTGTTATGCCCCACGCTCCAAGCAGCTTATGTACAAGAGCGTTACGGCTTATCGGGGCTTCGGCGTTCATTATACGCAGTGCAAGCGACTGTATCTTTCCCGCATTCTGTGGCAGATAGAATTCATCAGACGCACCCATAACAGGCAGTACTGCTGTTTCGTAAACCGCAGACTTACTCTGAACGGGCGCTTTTTCCACCGTTTCAAATACGGGAGCTTGCTTTGTCTTTACTTCTTCTACAGCCTTTTCTGCGGGGTGCTGTGCGTTTTCCGCCGCCTGCTTTATATCCTGCAATACCTTTGCACTGTCGTCAAGCCAGTCGAGCGTCCATACCCGCATAACGCTCCAGCCTAAGCCTTTCAGCACTCCAGGCTGTACCACAAATCTGTCCCTTGCGGTTGCGCTTCTGCGGCAGTTCTCGCCGTCAAGCATAATGCCGAGAATGTATGTTTCGGGGTTGTCCGGATCTATTATTCCTATATCCATTCTGAACTGCGAACAGCCTATGTTGCACTTTGTACTATAGCCCAGTGTTTCTATGCCCTTTGCTATATCATTTGCAAGGCTGTCGCTTGCGCCTGTCGTAATGTCGGTACGGCGTGCAATTACATTCGAGCCGCGCTCGGCAAATTCAAGGAAGCCCTTCAGTCCTGCAACGCCTTCTGAGCGTGTTCTTGCAAGGTCTATCTGTTCGGGACGGAGAACGGAATAAACAACCATTTCCTTTCTGGCTCTTGAAATCGCAACGTTAAGTCTTCTCCAGCCGCCGTCACGGTTAAGCGGTCCGAAATTCATCGACACCTTGCCGTTTTCATCGGGACCGTAACCTACCGAGAACAGTATTACGTCACGCTCGTCACCTTGCACATTTTCAAGATTCTTTATGAATACGGGTTCTTCGCACTTAGCGTCAAAGTCCGCAATATCGGGGTGCTCGGCGAATGCGTCAACCAGCATATCGTCTATTAAATTCTGCTGTACCGAGCTGAATGTTACAACGCCTATACTTTCGTGACGTGTCTTTTCATCGCTCAGTCTGCGGATAATTTCGTTTACGATAGCTTCTGCCTCTGCTTTGTTCTGCTTTGTTTTGCCCTTGTCATAGAAGCCTTCGGGACGGATAAGCTTAACCTGCGATACAAGGTCGTTCGGCGATGGGAAAGTATAAAGCTTGTTGTCGTAATACTTCATATTGCTGTACGCAATAAGGCTCTCGTGACGTGAGCGGTAATGCCACTTGAGATACATCTGCGGCATAGAGATTGCAAGGCAGTCGTCAAGCAGGCTTTCAAGGTCTTCTATCTCGCTGTTGTCCTCATCTATGCGGTTGCTTGTAAAGAACGATGTAGGCGGTAACTGCTTGGGGTCGCCGACTATAACAACGTTTTCTCCTCTTGCTATAGTGCCTACAGCCTCGCTTGTAGGAAGCTGTGAGGCTTCATCGAATATCACAAGGTCGAACTTCGGGAATGACGGATCGATGTACTGAGCGACCGAGATCGGGCTCATAAGCATACACGGGCAGAGTTTTCTGAGTAGTGTGGGTATCTCATCAAACAGCTTTCTCAGCGGCATCATTCTGCCGTTGTTCTTGATAGCTTTTTTAAGTATGCCCATCTCGGACGATGCGGCGCTTGTGCCGTTTGACGCAGGAACATTTGCTGATAATCTTGCAACGAGCTCCTGTACGGTAAGACGCTGATATTCTTTTACCGTCTTTCTGTATTCCTCTGCAAGTGCGTCATACTGCTTACCGTTGAAGCCCGAAAGGCGTTCGTCTTCCGCAATCGTCATAAGCGCAAGCTGATAGTAAAGCTCGCAGTAATAAGCGGATCTTATATTATCCGCAGATATATTGCCGTTCTTGTATGCACGGCTTACAGACGACAGTCCCGCATCGCAAAGTTCCTTGTCGGCGGCATTGAAAGCCGCCTTATCCTTTACAAGTGAAATGTTGTCAGAAATTGCTCTGAACACGGAATTTATGCTTGTAAACCAGTCTGCATTGTCGTCAAATACGGCATTTATTGAATAGTCGGCGGTCAGTCTGTCGGCATTTTCGGTATAGCTTCTGACAACCGCAAGATTCTTTGCACATTCCGATATTTCCTGCGTTGAACGTTTCACAAAGCCGCTTATGATATGCTGTTTTTCGCTGTCGCTGAACTTATCTGAGCAGGCTATATTATTTACTGTTACGGTTTTCTGCAAAGCCTTCGACAGTTGTTCCCAGTCTGTTGCAACGCCGCTCAGTATTCCGCCCGGAATATTCAGCGTTGAAGAAATCTGTTGTATCTGTGCCGATTTTTCGGACAGCTCTGTAAGTCTGTCGTATACTGCACAAACATCGTTTTTTGTGAATGCGGCAGGGTTTTTGCTGTAGACTTTAAGCTCTTTATAAAGCTTATTCTGACCGAGCAGTTTCGGCAAAAACCACTTTGCCTCCGCCTGTTTCCACTGTACCCTTGCGCTTTCGGCAGGGTATGAGAATATCGACTTATCAAAGCTGTTTTCTATTTCGGCGCTGAGTGTGTTATATGCTTTTCCCGTTTCACAAAGGGAAGTCAGCTTAGAAACAGTTCCCTCAAAATCCGCCGTGCCGATCATATCGGATATTACGGGTACGTCCGTACAGCAGGAATCTATAAGCGCCGATACGGCATCCAGCTTGTCACGGCTGATGTTTCCGTCCAGTTTTACGGCAGACGCAATAAAATTCAGTGCATCGTCTGCTTTGCCGTATTCGTCAATAAGTCTGTCAAGGCTGTTTTTGAGATTGTCACGCAGTTCGATCGAATACTCACGTCCGCCGTATCTTAAAAGCCTGTGCTGTGCATACAGTCCGATAGCGGATATTGCAACAACATAGCGTGAAATGATATCCTCATAGCGCGCAAGCGTGCTTTCGTCTGCATTACGCAATGTTTCCCTGTCAATCTTGATTTTTCCCTTGTCGCCAAGGCACTGTTCGTACCGTTCTATAGCCGAATACAGCGACTGCCCGAAAGACCTTTTTTCGTGCAGGGCTTCTATTATGTAGTTCAGTTTTGCTTTTTGCTGTGCCAGCTTTTCAGCTGTTGCGGCGTGTTGTTCCGGGGATTTTACCAGTGCGGTTTCAAGCGCTTTGTTGAGTTCGCCGAGTACAGTGGATTTATTTGTCTTGTTGGAATGAAGCTCAAGGCAGAACGGATCGAGCCCTATATTTGCAAGACGTTTTTGTACAACGCTGAGCGCTGCCATTTTCTCGGCAACGAACAATACGCTCTTGCCGTGATAAAGCGCATTGGCTATCATATTTGTGATAGTCTGCGATTTACCTGTTCCGGGAGGTCCGTGTAGTACAAAACTTCTGCCTGCCGACGCCGCCACAACCGCACTGAGCTGTGAAGAATCCGCATCAACCGGTACAGCTATGTCGGTAAGTGAGATCTTGCTGTCTATTTCGGTATCGGCAATAAAATCTCCTGTCAGCTCTTCGCTTGTTGCACCGTTCATGAGGCAGGAAACTACCTTGTTGTTTTTAAGCTCATCACTGCGGTTTCTTATATCGTTCCACATTACGAACTGTCCGAAGCTGAACAGACCGATAAAGCTGTTTTCAAGGATATTCCACGTTTTCTTGCCCATTATCGCCTGTCGTACAGTATTGAAAACAAGCGGCAGATCTATGCCGTGTTCGTCCTCGGGGAGCGGATCAAGCCCGTCTATATTTATGCCGTGATCCTGTCTTAAATACTCGATCATGGTTACGTTTATCTGAGCGTCTTCCTGACGGCTTCTGATAATATATCCCTTGTCACGGACATTTCTCACTATATCGACAGGAATAAGTACGAGCGGTGCATATCTCGGCTTTTCCGACATTTCACTTTCAAACCACCTGAGCAGTCCAAGCGATAAGAACAAGGTGTTTGAGCCGTTCTCCTCCATACTTACCTTTGCCGCACGGTACAGCTTTTTAAGGCTTTCCTCAAGCTCTGCGGCATCCATAAATGTTCTTATTCTTTTGTTTTTAAGCTCCTGCTCGGCAATATTCTTTACCAGATCCTTGTTTGTTTCTATCTCGAACGTCTTAATATCACGCATTGATACCGTCCACTCGGAGGGAGCTTCAAGAATGCGAAAATCCGTTCCGTCCGACAGCTTATCTTCAAGCAGTGAAAGATCGGGCGCCATAATTTCTACGGTGCTTTTGTTCATTCTGAAATTGAGAAGTGAGTTTCTGAGTGAAAAGTCAAGCAGTTTTCTTTCCCATAGTTTCTGCTTTGTCATAGGCTCGTTACTGCCCTGTGCAACTTTTCCGTACAGCGATGTGTCAAGCTCGCTCGGCGCATTCATCCTGATACGCTTTGTGCTTTCGTTCTCAACGTTTTCCGAAGCGATCGCCTGTTCAAGCTTTAACGGTATAGGGCGTATTCCGCTGCCCCTTGTGCGTGCAATGTCAACAGCGCATATAAATTCACCCGGTTTATTAAAATGATCCTTGCCGTGTTTCAGCGCCGCATCAAAGTCTGTATTATCCTTTGTGATATCGGTACATTCGACAAGCAGTATTTCTTCTGCGCCTGTCACGATACGTTTTTCGATCGCCGATACATCGTCGGTCGCACAATCCGCAAAGGTTTCTTCCTCCAGATGGCAGCCGCAGAAAGCGTGACCGTTTATGAATAATATAAGGGGATTCAGTCCGACAGCTTCAAGGCATGACGCATACAGCACCGAAAGATCAAGACAAGTGCCCTGCTTTTGCTCAAGAACAGTATTCGCAAGGCGAACCTTCTGACCTATATATTCAAAGCTGGCAGGCGGCATATTGTATGCAATCTTCCTTGCGCAAAGCGCCGTATAGATTGCTGCCATCTGCTGTTTTACAAAGTTCGGATTCTGCCGCTGATATGCGCTGAACGCAGTCGTGTCCGCCCACTTTTTAAGATATACAGACGCTTCCGATATGACTTTTGCGATTTCGGGGTGATTGGGCGTCACAAAAGCCGCAATAAGCTCGGGGTCAAATGCAAGTCCGCTCCATTCGTTGAATGAAAGCAACTGAACCGGGACGTCCTTGTGATAAAGTTCGTTGTCGTCTTTTGTAAGTGAAAAGCTGACCGTACCGGATATGGCTTCTGTCAGAGAAAACAGCATTTCCGTGCTTAGAATTATCCTGAGCGGTGATATCTCGACCGACTGTCCTGCGGGGACGGCATTTATGTCGTATGTGAATGTCTTTGCAAAGCCGGGATCAAAGGCGATAGTCAGCTTTACATCGCTTATATCTTCATTGCCCTCATTGCTGACGGTAAGATTTCTTATGAAAGGTATGAAATTTTGCTGCATTGCGAAATTGATTTTCGGTATCATATCGCAACCGAGTGTCAGAACTGCGCCCATGTAACACCATCCTTG
Organism: uncultured Oscillospiraceae bacterium; assembly: GCA_900539195.1. Taxonomy (GTDB): domain Bacteria; phylum Bacillota; class Clostridia; order Oscillospirales; family Ruminococcaceae; genus Ruminiclostridium_E. The sequence continues at coordinate 20,735 of UQBC01000006.1, read as the reverse complement.
AATTTTAAAAGTTTCCGTTATTAACGGTATCAGTTAAATTATACTACTATATTCAATACCTGTCAATCGTAGTACAGCGATTACGGGATAGAAAAGACGGCAGAGTAAATTTACGCATTTTTCACTGTTTATCGTAATGCTGTGCATTTTTTTCACTGATCATATAATATCCTGTTCCGACTGCATCGGCAATAAACCAGCCGATAGGTATAGCAATCCATATTCCCATAACTCCGAATGCAGGTACGGGTGACAGAATATACGCCAGAAGCACTCTTGTTCCGAGTGAAAGAATCGTCAGGACTACCGACATCAACGGTTTATTTACCGCTCTGTAGTAGCCGTAGAGCATAAACAGTATTCCTATGCCGATGTAGCACAGATCTTTATCGAGCGACAGACCTATAATCACGGATGTAAGGAAGGTTATGAGCGTATATGATGAGCCGACGGCGGCAAGTGCGTTGTCGCCGATATATCTGCCGACTATCCATGTATCAGCGAGGTTGTAAAGCTGCTGCATTATATTTCCGAGCATAAGCGGCACTGCGAATGCCCATAGTCCGCCGGTTAACTGCCGACGGTAAGATCACGTTTTTTCATTATGTATTTCCTTTATATAAGCGGTGCGACAAATCCCCACGCAACAGCAATCACAAGCGAGGGGAGCAGGTTTGCTACTCTTATCTGTTTTTTACGAATGAGGTTAAGTCCTACGCAAAAAATCAGGACATTGCCGACATAAGAAAGATAAGACAGTGCAAGGTCGGTCATAAAGCCTCCGGCAAATACAGCGATTATTGTTATGACGCCCTGAAAAATCGCTACCGGTACGGCAGAAAAGATACAGCCCTTGCCCTGAGAGGCAGTCATTACGCAGATAATCACTGCGTCAAGAATCGCTTTTGCGATAAGAACCGAGCAATCGCCGCTTACTCCGTCGTTTATCGAGCCTATCACTGCCATTGCGCCTATACAGACAGTGCAGGAGGCGCTGACAAATGCCGATACAAATGAGTTGTCGCCTGTACTGTGGCTTTTGATTTTAAGCCATTCGCCGAACTTGTCCACAAGAGCGTTTATATTGATTATTTCACCGATAAGACCGCCTAAGGTAAGGCTTACTATCATCATTATCGTGCCGCCCGTTGACAGCTTGCCGTCTGACAGCGACAGCATATTCTGCATAACGCCGCCGATGGCAAGCATCATTATCGCCACCGCATTTATTGAGAGCAGAGTATCCTTTATTCTTTCGTTCAGCTTTTTCCCAAACAGAAGACCGCATAGTCCTCCGAGTATAAGCAAAGCTACATTTATTACAGTTCCGATGCCACGCATTTTTTCCCTCTTGATTCATTCAGATATTATCGCTACATATTATACAGCCGCATAAGCGGTATGTCAAGGAAACTCTTGACATACTGCTGTGGTTGAGTTATAATGTATTAGATTTCTAACAGTTTAAATCCTAATTTAAATTTACTGAGAGGTACTAATGGAAAATTCACTTCATCACTTGCTTATGACAAATCACACCGCTTTTCGCAAGCGGATTTTTTCCGCTCTGAAAAACGAGGGGCTGACTTCGGGACAGCCGAAGGTGCTTGAATATCTTTCGGAGCATAACGGAGCGATGCAGAAGGATATTGCCGCCGCCTGCCGCATTGAGCCTGCAACGATGACTTCATTGCTTTGCGGCATGGAGAAAAAGGGTCTGATAACACGGTCTGCGCCGGACAGACGCTCGCTCAGCGTATATCTTACCGATAAGGGTAAGGCGCTTGTTCCGCTTATAGAGCAGGAATTTGCAAGGATAGAGAGCGTAGCTACAAACGGATTTTCAGATGATGAGCGTGAAATGCTTGTTTCGCTGTTGTCAAGGATGCGTGAAAATCTCAACTGAATTCAAGAACAAAGGAAAGATGAAAATGTCAAAGAAAGAAACCGCAAAGAGATATGTTTTATTTATAATAAGCCTGTTTTTCTCCGCACTCGGAGTGGCTTTTACAAAGCACGGGGAACTGGGCGTGTCGCCGATCTCGTCTGTTGCGAATGTAATGAGTTATAAGCTTGATTTCTTCACGCTCGGTGTATGGCTTATAATCTGGAACTGCGTGCTGATACTCGGACAGATACTGATACTTCGTAAGAAGTTTCAGCCGATACAGCTTTTACAGATACCGCTGTCGTTCCTGTTCGGATATTTTACCGATTTCGGACTGTGGCTCGTGGGCTTTATCCCTGCGGAAAACTACATAGTGCGCCTTATTATGGTAGTTATCGGAATTGTCATACTCGGTTTTGGAGTATCGCTGTCGGTTTCCGCGAATGTTATAATGAACTCGGGAGAGGCTTTTGTAAAGGCGATAGCAGATACGGCGAACAAGAATTTCGGTAATGTAAAGATAGTTTTTGATGTAAGCTGTGTGGCGCTTGCACTGATACTTTCACTGTTGTTTTTTGATTTTACGATAGTGGGAACAAGGGAGGGTACTGTTATTTCGGCGCTTTGCACCGGTCTTGCGGTGAAGCTGTTCCAAAGGCTGACGAATGAGCCTGTGAACAGACTGGTAAGTGATTGACGTATTGTAAAAAAGGACAGACGTGGAGCGAGGGATAGTGCGGTTTTTGGAAGGGTTGGTTTTGGGCGATGGTAGCTAACGACAAGAATATAAAAAAGCGGTCACAGCATATCACTGTAACCGCTTTTATTGATTATTGCTTTGTGCAACTTCCGCCGTTTTGCCGTCCTTTAAAGATATATTGCGTTATTAAAGGCGGAATTTGGGGCGGCACATTGCCGCAGGCGGAATTTGAAGTGCCACATCGGCATCAACCTTCGTATTCGGAGAATTTGGGAGCGTTGGCTATTACGTCGGCTTCAAGAGCCTGCGGTAATTGCTCGTAGTGGTCGAACTGAGCGGTGAAATGACCTAAGCCTCTGGTTATCTGACGGATAACGGTCGCAAGGTCGGTTATCTCGGACTGGGGCATCTGAGCGTCAAGCTCGGTCATACCCTGTTCTTCCTCGCTGGGATTCATACCGAGAACAGTGCCTCTGCGCTTGTTGATGACCGTCATTATATCGCCTGTGCTTGCATCGTCAAGAATTACCTTTACAAGACAGATAGGCTCGAGTATGCAAGGCTGAGCTTCCGTAAGTCCCTGCTTGTATGCGATATGAGCCGCCATTTTGAACGCCTGCTCGGAGCTGTCTACAGGGTGGTATGAGCCGTCAAGCAGAGTAGCCTTCAAATTAACGACAGGATAGCCTGCCAGTACACCGTGTGCTGTCGATTCTGCAAGACCCTTTTCAACGGCAGGGAAATAGTTCTTCGGAACGCTTCCGCCGAAAACCTTTTCCTCAAATACAAGAGTATCGCTGTCGCAAGGCTCGAATTCAATCTTTACATGACCGTACTGACCGTGACCGCCCGACTGCTTCTTGTGCTTGCCTTCAGCCTGTACTTTTTTGCGGATAGATTCACGGTAGGCGATTATCGGGTCGGAAACTATTACATCCACGCCGAATTTAGCCTTCATCTTTGAAATTGCGGCGTCAAGGTGCTGTTCGCCAAGACCGCCTAATATACGCTGATGCGTTTCGTGGTTGTGGTCGTAGCTTAATGTCTTGTCTTCCTCGACCATACGCTTTATCGCATTGCTTATCTTGCCCTCGTCATTTTTATCCTTTGCAGAGATAGCCTTGAAGAAGCAGGGAACGGGGTATTTTTCTGCGGCGAATACCGTTTCGTCACCCGATGCGGTTAGTGTATCGCCTGTGTTCGCACTGAGCTTTGTTGCGGCTACTATGTCGCCTGCGTAGGCTTCAATCATATCCTCCGTTTTCTTGCCCTGCATACTCAGGAGCTTACCGGGCTTTTCAAGATTGCCTGTTGTGCGGTTAACTACTTCAGTTCCTGCGGCAAGAGTACCGTTGACTATCTTTATGTAACTGAGCTTGCCGACAAAGGGGTCGGCTACTGTCTTGAACACCTTTGCTTCAAGCGTGTCACGGCTCGCATACTGCACTTTTGAGCCGTCATCGCAAAGCTCGCCGTCTGTTTCATCGGGGCTCGGGAGCATATATATTATGGTGTTGAGCATCATATCAATGCCTGCGAGAGTGTCGCCCGAACAGCATACAACAGGTGTAATGTAGCCCTTGTGTATACCGTCGTGAAGTCCCTTTACTATCTCGGCCTCGGTAAAGTCCTCGCCCTCGTTTTCAAAGTAGCGCATCATAAGCTCTTCGTCCGTTTCGGCTACAGCCTCAGCCATTGCGGCACGCAGACCTTTCAGACGGTTTTCCGACGCAGGCATGGGTACTTCGGTAGGTACGCCGTTGTCATAAGTATATGCCTTCATTTCAAGCAGGTTTATGTAGCTTTCAACGGTGCCGTACTTGTCAAAGGGAACTACTATGGGGCATATAGACGGACCAAACTGCGTCTTAAGTTCCTCAAGACACTTGTAGAAGTTGCTGTTTTCTTCTTCCATACGGGTGACAACGAACATTGTCGTTTTGCCGTGTTTTACTGCCTCTCTGTATGCTTTTATAGTGCCGACCTGAACACCGTCCTTTGCGGGAAGCGCTATTACAACGCTTTCTGCGGCGCTGATTCCTTCATAAAGTCCTGCGGCAAAATCAAACTGACCGGGAGTATCGAGAATATTTATTTTAACGTCTTTCCACTGGCAGTAAGCAAGCGAAGTACCGAGTGAGATCTTTCTCTTTATCTCTTCGGGATCATAGTCGCAGACGCTGTTGCCGTCCGATACTTTGCCCATTCTCTCAATCTCGCCGCACTTGTAGAGCAGGCCTTCCGCTACGGATGTTTTACCGCTGCCGCCGTGTCCTGCGAGGGCTATGTTTCGTATGTTTTTGCAAGTGTAAGTTTTCATGGTTTTATCCTTTTATCCTTTCATCAAAAATTCGGATAAATACATTATATACGGATTTTGGAAAAAATACAAGGGATTTTTCGTGAAAACTGAAATACGAGTGTAGAAATATATTGTTTGTTTTTGTGTATAATGTACAAAACGCTTCTGTGATTATTAATGTTTCTTTACAATTGTGCAACACGGCAGTATAATTAATTTTAACAAAAGAAAAGAGGAACAGGATGAATATTACGGTAAGAGAATATAAAAGTACGGACGCACACGCTGCGGCAGAAATATGGAACGAGGTAGTGCGTGACGGTGTTGCATTTCCGCAGGAGAACGAAATGAGCGACGCCGGGGCGGACGACTTTTTCCGTTCACAGAGTTATACAGGAATTGCGTGCGATGAAAACGGCAGGGTGTACGGGCTGTACATACTTCACCCGAATAATGTCGGCAGATGCGGTCATATAAGCAATGCAAGCTATGCGGTAAGCTCTTTTGCAAGAGGAAAAGGCGTAGGCAGAGCAGTGGTTATCGACTGTATCAAAAAGGCTAAGGAACTCGGCTTCGGAATTCTACAGTTCAATGCGGTGGTGGCAAGCAACACTGCGGCATTGGCACTGTATAAGTCGCTCGGATTTACACAGCTTGGTGTTATTCCTGACGGATTCAGGCTGAAAGACGGAAATTACGAGGACATTATTCCGCATTATATCAAGCTTTAATATATAGTACCATTATTATATGCCTACAGACAAAACCGCCGTTATCAAAGTTAGATACTCTGATAACGGCGGTATTTAATACCACTAACCTATTATTGCATATTACAAAAAGAACCGCATTTTATGCGGTTCTTTACTGGCTGGGGTGGAAGGATTTGAACCCTCGAAATGGCGGAGTCAGAGTCCGATGCCTTACCACTTGGCGACACCCCAATATTCGGTTTTGTTGCCGCTGTCGTGACAACGTAGATTATTATATCACAACAAAACTTTGATGTCAAGCGTTTTTTTAAACTTTTTTTACTTTTTCATGAAAAAGTATGTGCAATAAATACAAAAAGTATATTTCGCCTAGAATATCGCAATCTGTAATATGATTTACCGATCTTTTTGTTCCTGTCCTTTGTTTACTATGAAAATTCCAAGACTGATAAACACAAGTGCAATGAGTGCTTCAGGTCGGAATGCCTGCTGTGTCTCACCCAGCAGAAGCGCCGAGAGCAGTACTCCGCATACCGGGTTCATGAATCCGAACACTGCAATCTTTGATACGGGATTATATTTCAGTAGTGTGCTCCATATCGAATAGGCGCAGGCTGAAATAAAAGCAAGATAAAGGAGCATAAGCGTTGCGGGGGCGGGACTTCCGGAAATGCCCAGACTTCCGCCGGCAATCAATCCTATAACAGTCATTACAGCACCGCCGAACAGAAACTGCCAACCGCTGAGCATCATAGTGTCTGTATCAGCAGAAAAGCGCTTTATAAGCACCGATGACAGTGCGTATGCAACTGTGGAGATAAGGATAAATCCGTCGCCGGTAAGATTGAATCCGCTGAGCAGCGAGCTGTCGAGATTGATTACGATAATACCCGCAGTGCCGAATACACAGCCGGTTATCTTGAGCCATGTCAGCTTTTCCAGACGGAATATAAGCGATGATATCAGAATGCAGACGAACACGCTCATTCCCTCAATAACGGAGGACTTTACTCCGCTTGTGTTTGCAAGTCCGATATAGAAGAACAGATATTGCAGAATAGTCTGGAACAAGCTCAGTGAGATAACTTTCGGTACTTCACGGAGTTTGGGTATCATCGGTTTTTTGTGCATAATACTGCCGATTATGATAACCATAATTCCGGCTATGAAAAACCTTACTCCGGCAAATAGTATCAGCGATGCTGGGTTTGCCGTATCTACAGAGAACAATCCGTATCCTATCTTGACGCACGGAAATGCACTGCCCCACAGTGCAGAACAGAGCATTGCAAGCAACGCCGCAATATATGTTTTTCTGAGTGTATCCGCTTTCATAAAAACCTCGTATATAACAAAATCAAGCGGCACTGTCGCAGGCAGACAGTACCGCTTTATATTTTAACACCCGACAGCTCCGGGGTCAATACTGTTTATTAAGATAGTTGATTATTTGTTCAGCCGCATTGCAATTACGGAAATGTCGTCGCTTTTGTCTTCACCCGCATAAAATCTGGCAGTAGCAGCTACTTCTTTTGAAAATTCCTTTAAGTCGGGCTCCTTGTCCATTTCGCGGTAAAGCCACTTCTCGTTAAGTTCTGCGCCGTCGCTTGTTATTACTATCATGTCGCGGTTTCCTATCGTGAATGTCCTGCGATCGTAGACAGGTTCGTCCTTTACACCGACAGGCAGTCCTTTACAACCAAGCCGCATACAGCGGCTTCCGCACTTGATATAGGTATTTGCACTGCCTGCCTTATACAAGTCGGTTTTACCGCTGTACAGGTCGACAGCACATATCTCAAGCGTTGCAAAGCTCTCGTCGGAGGACTTGCACATAAGGGATGTATTGATTACGTTTATTGCTGCGTCTATACCCACTCCCGCTTGCAGCAGTCTTATCAGCATACCGCAGGCAAAGGACGAATCCACACGCGCTCTGCTTCCGCTACCCATGCCGTCTGACAAGACTACATAGGCAATGCCGCTCTTGTCAATAAAGCTGTCGTAATAGTCGCCGCAGGCGGTGCCTTCGGTTTTACTGAGCTGGCATATCTCAATATCAAGCGTATAGGTAGTGCGGGAGAAAACGCTGAGCTTACAGCCGCCGCCGCCCACACGGCTTATTGCCGGGAGGTCAAAATGTCGGCGGAAAGCGAGCGTCAGTGCTTCGCAGATATCCTGCTTTGATGCAAAAAAACCGGTATCGGAATAGGCTTCTACCGACATTCTGCCCTGTTCGCCGAGCTGAACGCTGACAGCATCGGCATCTTCACAGCCGAGCTTATACAGTACGTTTATCGCAGTTTCATTATATTCGGGTTCAATGTCGCCGCTGTTTTCGATTTCATCCGATAATTGGGACAGGATCTGTTCTGTAGCCGATAACTGAGCGGTCAGAACAGACCTCATGCGTGCTATTCTCCTGCGTTCCGCTTCATTTTCGGACAATGTGGTGTAAAGCTTGTGTATTTTGTCACATAACTGCTCCTTATGCGGACAACGCCCGGATAATGGTGCAGAAAATAGTTCCGGAGTGGGTTCTTCACCGCTTTTAACAGCATTTGTAAGTCTGGCAAACTGCTTTATACTGTCGCCGTATTCTTTTCCCCAGCATTGCATATTATATCTGCATTTTCTGCAAATGCTGTCACAGGCTGTATTATATACCCAGCTCATATCTCTCGGCTGAACGTTGTCAAGCTTTTCGGCAGTAAGTCCGACTGTGCGCCGTACCTCTGCAATTGCACCTTCTGCAAACTTAAGCCGTTTCGCAAACAATCTGCGTATACTGTTTTCGCCTGCGGTCAGTCTGACCATATCGGTCTGTTCAACGGTAAGCTTTGACGGGAGGAGCATAAAGACTGCCGACGACATAAAAATATCAGCCGCTATGGCAAGCTTTGAGTTGTCCATTGTAAAAAAGGCGGTGCAGATTGTAGCAGTCAGCACGAACGCTCCTGCTGCGCTTATCTTCTTTCCGCCGCAGAACATACCAGCGAGAGCCGCCGCAGGTGTAAGAGCCGCCGCAAGAAACGCATTGCCGTCCATACCTACCGATGCGCCCAGCGCACAGGCGGCGGCACACACCGCCCCCGCTCCGCTCCCGTACTTCATAGCGGCGCAAAGAGCCAGTCCCGATGCAAAGATAACACCGAAATTGAATACACCTATGCTGTAGTGCGACAAAATCCCCGATACTATGGCACAGCCGCCGATAACGCAGATAAAGCTGAGAGGGTCGCTCCTGACAGTCACCTTTACAAGCTCACGCTTTGACGACAGGCGCATAAGCCTGAGCGCCACAACTGCACCGCCGCCTGCCATAGCAGACAGGATAATGCAGTTCATAATATCGCTTACGGATGATGAGGTTAGAAAGTTTGCGGCAAAAACAGAGCCTGCCGCAGTTATTGCCGATACCGCATCGGAAGCGGCGGTTTTTCTGCGGGAAACGATAAGGCGGATAGCGACCACCGACAGCAGTGCCGATGTGACGGTAACGCCGTCCGAATAATTGCCGCCCAGAATATAGCCTGCTACACTGCCGACAAAAGCGCTTATACAATCGATACCGCTCATCGCCGCCGCAAACGACGCCGCAAACGGCGACGGTTTTCCGAACACGGTACTCATGGAAATGACCGCCGCAATAAGCATTACCGTACCGCATCTTATCACCGACCGGTCGCGTATATGTACGTTGTTTTTTGTTACTGCCCTTGACATTGTAAACATCCTTTCGCAAATGCAGATATTCCCGATGCAAAACGAAAAAAGCGGGAATATCAATATGTTATTATTTTACAATTGGTATACGGCGCTTTTTGTCGCAGTAAGTAACAGTACTGCGCAAAGAAATACGGGAAATGTCGGGCAAAGTATTATACGGGCAGAAGCGATAGTATTCGTGGCAAAGGGATAATATACGACGATTTGTATACAAATTGCGTATGTTACGGTTTGTGTTTTTTGAAAGTCTGATCGGCAAAACAGGTACGTCTTATATTTTATCGTATGGATGTGAATTATAACCAAATTCAGATCTGCAAATTTTGCTGTTTTATATGCTGATTTTGTCGGATGGGTTGAAAGACAGAAAAGAAAAATGTTATTATCAATACAGAATACAGAGAAATTGTGCGAACAGTGACAATTACGGAAAAAGAGTAAAAGGAGTAAATCAATGAATGGTAAGAGAGTTAAATCGGCGATAATGTCGGCGGTGATTCTGTCGGCGGTCGCAGTGAGCGGTTGCTCGGCTGATGGCGGAGTTTCACTCAACGAATCGGGCGTGAAAGCAGAATTATCTGCTTTTTTCAACACTTCCGGCAAAGATGAAAGTGCCGAAACCGAAAGTCGGACATTCTCTGACAGCATATCTGTCTCAACAACCGAAAAGAAGCCTGAAACCACAGCGGTTACAACAAAGAAAGACAATATGACAAAAGCAGAATGGAAAGAAACAAAGTCTGAGGGTACAAAGTATGTGACGGTTGGCTGTTACAGCAGAAAAAAAGCCATTCTCGGCTCTGAAACGGTAAAGCTGTATAACGTCAACGATAAGGTTACGGTGGTCGCTGTGACCGATACGGGTTATGCAAAGCTGAAAGACGGCACATTTATACATACAGATTATCTGTCGGACAGTAAGGTGACAGTCACGACCGCACCGACGACTACAACGACTAAGAAACCGGCACAACAGAAGCCTGCACATTCGCAGGTTTCCGATGAGTACTCGTGGGCGATAAATCCGAGTTATGAGTATGATGATGTGGCTGTAGTTAAACAGTTTGACACTCCGTGGGGAGAAGGAATTCTTGCGTCGTTTGTAAGAGAAAAAAACGGTGTATGTCAATACAATCTGGGAAAAGAATATAAAGGAATTTTTACGGCGACAGATACTTCAGGTAAATGTGGACTTATAGACATAAACGGAAAGACGATACTCGTTAGTAAATATGACAAAATCAATATTTCAAACTGGATGTACAGATATCATTATATTGAGGTCAGCTATCTGAAAGATAGCGATGGTGACTATAAATATTATAAGGATTATTGGTTAAACGAAAATTTGAAAGAGGTAGAACCTTCATCGGGAATCGGAAGTGATCCGGGTTCGGTTTATTACTATGATATAGATACCGGTCGAATTTATTTTGATGACTTGATGATGGGAAATAAAGAGTTAACCGGTGACGAACTTTCGGAAGTGTACAAACCGGTAGTTTCATCTGTAACTGCCGAGGGAGAAACAATACTATTATATGGAGAGAAAACGTTACAATACGATTTTTATACCGATAAGCCTGGAACGGGAATGTATGGGCTTATATCAGGCGGTAAAATAACAGTACCAATGGAATATGACGGCTATTTTAAATCTGAAACAGCCGATATATTCAGCGATTGCAACAGAATAGTTTTCTGGAAAAATAACAAGATATACGTTTTCGACAAGAACGGAAAATGCTATTCAGGCGGTAAATATGACAAGACTGATAATGATAATCAGGAGCTTTACTATCTGAACGGCTATCTGCCTGTATGCAAAAGCGGCAAATGGGGACTTATAGATGTCAACGGAAATGAAGTTGTGAAGTGCCGGTTTGACGATATTTCATCGGTATATGACGGTAAGGCATGGGCTAAGCAAAACGGCAAGTGGGGATTAATCGAGCTTGCCTGAAATAAAGGAAGTATATTATGTTTAAGAAAGCAAAGAAAATCAGCGCGGCGGTTTTGTCGGCGGTTATGATGCTGACGGCTGTTGCTACACCACTGGGGATAAGTTGCCGTTTATCGGTGACAGTTCGTCTATTATTGCAGGAGCAGAAACTTATGGGTTATACTACCGTATACTTAACGGCGTAGGCGGTTTCAAGGCTAAATCCAAAACCAAGACTTCAATAACGCTCGGATGGAACAAGGGTACAACGGCGAGCGGCTACCAGTTACAGCAGTATAAGAACGGCAAGTGGGTAACTGTTTATACAGGCACAAAGGCTACCAATACAAGCTATACGGTAAAGAGCTTAAAGTCTAACACAAGCTACAAGTTTAGGATAAGAGCGTATAAGACTTACGGTTCATCAAAGCAGTATGGTTCATGGAGCAAGGAGCTTACGGTAAGGACGAAGAAGTAAAAGCATTATAAATTAATAGTAAAGGACATCGGTCGGAAACGGTCGGTGTCCTTTTTTGAATCAAATTTGCAAGAAAACAGGGTAGAGGACAAAAAGAATATTGTGTAACAAGCAAAAAATCCACCGCCCGAAAGCAGTGGATTTTCTTTATATTCGGTTTTTCTAAATCGCCAAATTCTGAATCCGCATTATCATATTGTAACCGCCGATAACGGAGGTTGCATATATCGCCGACAATCGGAACGGCGAATTTGAAGCGGGTCACACCCGCACGGCGAATTTGAAGCGGGTCACACCCGCACGGCGAATTTGAAGCGGCACATTGCCGCCGCCGGCGCCCTATTGGGTCATGCCAAGTTCTATTGCCTTGATGTTGGCGTCTATAAGATGGGCTTTCTTAGGCGGGATAACCTTTGCCATAGCCTTTTTAACCGTTTCCATCGTGGTAAATTTCGTTTCCTTAAGAAGCTTTCCGACAAGGATAATGTTTGCCATGCCCTTCATATCATGCTCGTTTGCGAGAGCTGTTGCAGGTACATAATATACATTGATGTCCGTCCTGTCGCACTTTGCGTCAACAAGCGTACTGTCGATAATAACCGTACCGCCGGGTACAACAGAATCAATAAACTTATCGTAGCTCGGAGTGTTCATTACTATAAGTGTGTTCGGTGTGTCGACAAGGGGCGAGCCGATAGGGTCGTCGCTTATACATACAGAGCAGTTGCAGGTACCGCCGCGCATTTCGGGACCGTAGGAAGGAAGCCACGAAACCTCCTTGTTCTCATACAGTCCGAAGTATGCGAGCATTTTTCCCATAAACAGTATGCCCTGTCCGCCGAATCCGGCAAGAAGAATTTCGTTTGTCATCTTATCGCACCCTCCTTGAATACACCTAAAGGATAGTAAGGAATCATCTCTGTGCGGACTCTGTCAAGAGCCTCGATAGGCGTCTTGCCCCAGTTTGTAGGACAAGTTGAAAGAACCTCGATTATAGAGAAGCCCTGCTTGTTCTTCTGGAACTCAAATCCTTTTCTGATTGCCTTTTTGGCAATGTTTATATTCTTGGGGTCGATAACCGTTACACGTTCGGCAAGCGCAACACCGCTGAGCGTAGACAGCATTTCACATACTCTTACGGGGAAGCCCTCAACATCGGGATTTCTGCCGTAGGGGGTCGTCTGCGTTATCTGACCGGGAAGCGTCGTAGGCGCCATCTGACCGCCTGTCATACCGTAGGTCGTGTTGTTGATAAAAATAACAGTGATATTTTCGCCTCTTGTAGCGGCGTGAACGATCTCAGCCGTACCGATAGCCGCAAGGTCGCCGTCACCCTGATATGTAAATACGAACTTATCGGGGTTAGCTCTCTTGATACCTGTAGCTACCGCAGGAGCACGTCCGTGCGAGGCTTCAAGCATATCGCATTCAAAATAATCATAGGCCATAACCGAGCATCCGACAGGACAAACACCGATAGTTTCGCCCTCGATACCCATTTCGTCAATTACTTCGGCTACAAGTCTGTGTACTATACCGTGAGTACAGCCGGGGCAATAGTGGGTGGTCACGTCTGCCAGAGCGTGAGGTCTTTTAAATTCAGGCATTAGTTTTTACCTCCCATTTCTCTTAACTTTTCAAGTATCTCTGCGGGCTTCGGGATAACGCCGCCTGTTCTTCCGTAGAACTCGACAGGCTTTGAGCAGTTGACAGCAAGCTTTACATCGTCTACCATCTGACCCATAGACATCTCCACGCAAAGAACATTCTTAGCATTCTTGCACGCTTCGGCAATTTCCTTTGCAGGATAAGGCCAGAGAGTTATCGGTCTTACTATGCCGACCTTAAGTCCCTCTTTTCTTGCCGCTTCGACTGCCGATTTTGCAAGTCTTGCGGTCGAGCCGTAAGCCACAACAACAGTATCTGCGTCCTCGCAGTAGTCGCTGACAGCCTCTGTATGCTTTGCCTTTAAGTCCTCGTATCTTTCAAATCTTTCTCTTACATTATCCTCAAGCTGATCGGGCTTTAAATAAAGAGAGTTGATTATGTTGTGCTTTCTCTTGTTGCCGTGACCGCAAGCTGCCCACGGTTTCTTTGACGCATCGGACATCTTTATCTCGGTATCCTCAAAGGCAACAGGCTCCATCATCTGACCGAGAAGTCCGTCCGCAAGGATAACCGCCGGCATTCTGTACTCGTCGGCAAGGTCGAAAGCCTTAGTTACCGTATCCACCATCTCCTGCACGGACGCAGGTGCGAATACAATAGCGTGGAAGTCGCCGTGACCGAGTGCGTGTGTTATCTGCCAGTAATCCGCCTGTGACGGCTGGATACCGCCAAGACCGGGACCGCCTCTTTGTACGTCAATGATAACGCAGGGTAAATCAGAGCCTGCAATGTAGCTTATTCCCTCTGTTTTAAGCGAAATTCCGGGAGAAGAAGATGATGTCATACATCTGATACCGGAGCCTGCACAGCCGTAAACCATATTTATAGCCGCAACCTCCGACTCAGCCTGTAAGAATACACCGCCTACCTTGGGCATTCTCTTTGACAGATATGCCGAAATTTCCGTCTGAGGTGTTATCGGGTAACCGAAAAAGCATTTACAGCCGGCTCTAATAGCGGCTTCCGCAAGTGCCTCGTTACCTTTCATAAGACTCTTTTCAGCCATTGTCGTCACCTCCTACAGTGATAGCGCAGTCAGGGCACATCATAGCGCACAGCGCACAGGCGATGCAAGCATCGTCATCTGTACATACGGCTGTGTAGTAGCCCTTCTTGTTGAGCTTTTCCGTCTGTAAAGCGACTATTTTCTTCGGACAGGCTGTTGTGCACAGTCCGCAGCCTTTACAGCGGTCAAAATCCACTTTCATTTTTGCCATATTTCTTGACCTTTCCTTTCGCCTAAAGTTTTATTCGGCTTACCATTCAGTTTTAATCAGATTACGGTAAGGAAACAGCTTTATTGTCCGGCTTCATCGCCGAATTCTTCCCACAGCTTTTTTACATATACCTTTATAGGGTATGCCTTATCAATACCGTCAAGGTATTCGTATTTTGCGGTTACAGCCACAAGCGGCAGTCCCGCCGCTTGACACACCTTGTCCGCATAGTCAACAGAGCGGTGAATTATTTCGCTGTCGGTTTCGCTGCCAAGGTTGGTGTTGTTTATTATACCTGTGCATTTCATACCCGATGCGTTTTCAATCTCATACATCAGCTGTAAAGCTTCTTCCGGCTCTTTTGTAAGATATCTGCAACGGTTGATAACATACAGCATCTGTGTGTCATATCTGTCGAATATGGGCTTGTACCGACCGAGAGCTTTGGCACCCTCATCGTCACCGCCTACATCTATAATTATATACCCGTCCCTGTCGGCGATACCGTTCATATCAAAGCCGAGAGCGGGTATGTCGAGATTTGAATTTGCATAGGTCGGAACGGTAAGGCTGATATCGTGTTTTCCGAACAGCTCCTTGAAATCGGCTGTCCTGAAATAAGGATTTACTATATCAAGGTCGACCACTGTGACCTTTTCGCCTTTTGCGGCAAGATCAAGCGCCATATTGACCGACACGTTGGTTTTGCCTGAGCCGTAATGACCTGTTATTATATTTATCTTTTTGAAGTTCATTTTTATCCTTTTCAATACACCGCTTTTTTACGGATGGTTCTATAAAAGTAATTATAACACTTTGAATCCGGTTTGTAAATAGGCAAATTTGGTAATGTGCATAAAGCCGGTGCAGAGTATGACACCTGTATTAGGCAAAATACAGATTTCAGACATAGGACTAAACGGATTTGAGGACGAAATAATCAGCTTATTAAAATGTATGATTTGTTTGCGACAGTACTAAACCGACCGTCAACACTGTATGTGCACGTCTGCTCGGGCAAATTTCCGACGATCTTAATTTATCGGCGGTTTGCGTTGGATTATGATGTAAATAGGCAAAAGTAAAAAATTGCACAAAATAATTTTAAAGTAGTTTTAGTAATTCGTGAAAAAATTTATATAAAACTCTTGACAAGTTATGAAAAGTGTGATACAATGTATTCACAGTCAGAAAAAGGCTGTTGAGATAGATAGTTTAGATGAAAGGAATGATCGTCAAAAATGAGCAAAAGCGTATACAGTCTGGTGTTGTCGGATGAGATAGTACGGGCGATTGACTCTCTGGCATACAGAATGAATACAAGCCGTTCGGCACTTATCGACAGGATACTTGCCGAGAAACTCTCAATGCAGACGCCCGAAATACGAATGCGTAACATAATGGAGAATATCAGCAGTTTTTTTGACGAAGAGATATTCCGCTTGCAGACTGCGGCAGGCGATGGGGGAATGCTTATCAAAAGCCCGCTGCCTTATAAATACAAGCCGACAATACGTTACGCCGTAGAACTTATGCGCGAGGGCAAATATCTCGGCAGACTGAAGGTAAGCTTCAGAACGCAGAACGTGACGTTGATGACGCTGATGAATGATTTCCTTACCTGCTTTGCAAGTATAGAACACCGTAATCTGGCACAGTTTGATGATATTGATGTAGTAATGCAGATAGATAAAGACAAGATGACGAGGATGTTAAACAAGCCTATTCTCAAGGATATGAGAAAGATCACCGATCCTAATCTCACAGCAGAGGCTATTGCGGACTATGTCAATTTTCTTGACAGAACGATCAAACTTTATTTTGAAAACGCAGACAACAGAAAGCAGGCGATAGCGCTTGTCGACGCCGCATACAAAGAGCATATGAAAGCTGTTAAAATAATCGTATAACAGCCCGTTATGCCGCAGAACATAAACATGGGCGTAAGCCCGAAGGAAAGGAAGATTTGATATGCTTAACACTAATAATCTGACACAGAAATCAATGGAAGCCATAAGCACAGCTCAGAGTATTGCTGTTTCGTATCAGAATATGAATATAGAACAACAGCACATTTTGCTTGCGTTGCTTCAGGCTGAGGACGGACTTATCCCTCAACTTATAAAAAAGATGGGTGCTGACGCTTCACAGCTGACAAGGCTTACCGAACAGAGCGCCGCAGGAATTCCGAAGGTAACGGGCAGCGGCAGAGATCCCGAAAAGGTATATGTATCTCCCGATGTTGATAAGGCATTTACAGCCGCTGAAGAAAAAGCAAAGCAGATGAAGGACGAGTATATCTCGGTAGAGCATCTGTTCATAGGACTTCTTGAAAAACCAAACTCACAGCTTAAGGACATTTTCGCAAAGTGCGGAATTACAGAAAAGGCATTCTTACAGGCGCTTGAGCAGGTAAGGGGCAGTGTGCGTGTTACCGGACAGAATCCGGAGGAAACCTACGACGTGCTTAAAAAGTACGGTCAGGATTTAACAGAACTGGCACGGCAGAACAAGCTCGACCCCGTTATCGGCAGAGATACTGAGATAAGAAACGTTATCCGTATTCTTTCCCGTAAGACAAAGAACAACCCTGTGCTGATAGGCGAACCCGGTGTAGGTAAAACGGCTATCGCCGAGGGTCTTGCACTGCGTATAGTGCGTGGAGATGTTCCCGAAAACTTAAAGGAACGTCAGATATTCTCGCTTGATATGGGTGCGCTTGTTGCAGGCGCAAAGTACAGAGGTGAATTTGAGGAAAGGCTTAAAGCGGTATTGCAGACCATAAAGAAATCCGAAGGTCAGATAATACTGTTCATAGATGAGCTTCATACCATAGTAGGCGCAGGCAAGACAGACGGTGCAATGGACGCAGGAAATCTGCTGAAACCTCTGCTTGCAAGAGGTGAACTTCACTGCATAGGTGCGACAACGCTCAACGAGTACAGACAGTACATTGAAAAGGACGCCGCCCTCGAAAGACGTTTCCAGCCGGTAATGGTAAACGAGCCTACGGTAGAGGATACTATTTCTATATTGCGTGGCTTAAAGGAACGTTACGAGGTGTTCCACGGCGTAAAGATTCACGACTCGGCGCTTATCGCCGCCGCAACGCTTTCTGACAGATACATTTCGGACAGATTCCTGCCCGATAAGGCGATAGACCTTGTAGATGAAGCGTGTGCGCTCATCAAGACAGAAATGGAATCTATGCCGTCAGAGCTTGACGACATCCGCAGAAAGATAATGCAGCACGAGATAGAAGAAGCCGCTCTCAAAAAAGAAACCGACCGTATCTCCGTTGAGCATCTTGCCGAGGTACAGCAGGAGCTTGCCGAAATGCGTTCAAAGTTCAACGAGATGAAGGCAAAGTGGGAGAACGAGCGTAACGCCATCTCAAAGGTACAGAAACTGCGTGAGGAGATTGAAAGCACCAACGGTCTTATCGAGCAGGCTGAAAGAAGCTATGATCTGAATAAGGCGGCAGAGCTTAAATACGGTAAGCTCCCTCAGTTACAAAAAGAGCTGGAGGAAGAAGAAAAGCTGGCAGAGCAGTCAAAGTCTGCCTCTATGCTGCACGATAAGGTTACAGAGGAAGAAATTGCTAAGATTATCTGCCGCTGGACAGGTATTCCTGTTTCAAAGCTGATGGAGGGCGAGCGTGAAAAACTGCTCCACATGGAAGATATACTTCATAAGCGTGTAATAGGTCAGGACGAGGCTGTTGAAAAGGTAAGCGAGGCTATACTGCGTTCAAGGGCAGGCATCGCAAATCCCGATCAGCCTATAGGCTCGTTCCTGTTCTTAGGTCCTACCGGTGTTGGTAAGACGGAGCTTGCAAAGGCTCTTGCCGAGGCTCTGTTTGACGATGAACACAGCATGGTTCGTATTGATATGTCGGAATATATGGAGAAATTCAGCGTGAGCCGTCTTATCGGTGCGCCTCCGGGATATGTCGGATATGAGGAGGGCGGTCAGCTGACCGAGGCGGTAAGAAGAAAACCTTACTCGGTTGTACTTCTTGACGAGGTAGAAAAGGCTCACCCCGATGTATTCAATATCCTGTTACAGATTCTCGATGACGGCAGAATCACCGATTCTCAGGGCAGAACGGTAGACTTCAAGAATACTATTATCATTCTGACAAGTAACCTCGGCTCATCGTATATCCTTGACGGTATCAACGATAAAGGCGAGATTTCCGAAGAAGCTAAAAATGAGGTCAATAAATTGCTTAAAACACAGTTCAGACCCGAATTCCTCAACCGTCTTGATGAGATCGTATTCTACAAGCCGCTCCGTAAGGACGAGATTTCCGGTATTGTCGATCTTATGCTCGGCGAGCTTAAGAAACGTCTTGCCGATAAGGAAGTAGGCTTTGCTATTACAGATGCTGCAAAGGACTATGTAATCGACAACGGCTTTGATCCGAACTACGGCGCAAGACCGCTCAAGAGATTCATACAGCGTAAGATAGAAACGCTTATCGCAAGAAAGCTGATAGCCGATGATGTAGCACCCGGCAGTACGCTGACGGTAGACTATGACGGCGAAAAGCTGATTTGCAGTGAGAGCTGATAAATGAAATACGGTCACGGGCAACAGTCCGTGACCGTATTTTTTGTACTATAAACAGTACAACCTCCGTCAGAAACATAGACAAGCGGTTATCGGTGTGCTAAAATATATAGTGTAAGGAGTGATATTTTGAGAAAGAAAATAACGGCGATAGCATTGGCTCTTGCTATGCTTTCAGGCTGTTCGGTAAATGCTCCGGTTTCATCGGAAAATGCTTCATCTTCATCCGGCTTTTCGTCTGAAAATGCTTCATCCTCATCCGGTTTTTCGTCGGAAGTATCAGCTGAAGGCTCATCATACAGTGAAACGCAGAGCGTTACCCAAGAAAACGACAATGTAAATAACCTTGACAGCGATGAGATGAAGGTGCATTTTATTGATGTCGGACAGGGCGACAGCATTTTCATCGAACTGCCGAATACAAAGACGATGCTTATAGATGCGGCTGAAAAGGAATATGCGGACAGGATAACCAACTATATTTATTCCTGCGGATACAATACGCTTGATTATGTTGTCGCCACTCATCCGCACAGCGACCATATCGGCGGTATGGCTGACGTTATCGGTGCGTTTAATGTAGAAAACGTTATATTGAGTCCCGCAACGCACACAACAAAATCGTATACGAATATGCTTAAGGCGATAGACGACAGCGGTGCTAAGGTGACAATCGGAGTAGCGGGAACGGAGATTTTCTCTGACGGCGATTTGTCGGCGGTTGTGATAGCGCCTGTTACAGAGGACTACAGCGACCTTAACAATTCGTCCGTTATGGTTATGCTGACATATGGAAATAACAAGTTCTTATTTACCGGCGACGCTGAAGAAGAGGAAGAATGTACGGTAACAGCCGATATTAAGTGTGATGTACTGAAGGTCGGTCATCACGGAAGCAGTACCTCGACAAGCAGAGCTTTTCTGACAGCGGCAAGCCCCGAATATGCGGTCATATCCTGCGGAATGGGCAATTCATACGGACATCCGCATACTGAAACGATTGATAAGCTGAAAAAGGCGGGAATAAATATCTACCGCACCGATCTGCAGGGCGATATAATAATGACCTGTGACGGCGAAAAAATAACCGTGAATGCAGAGCCGAGTGCGGCAGGCGGTGCATCGTCCGGGGAGAGCAAATCCGAAACGACTAAAGCGTCAACCACAACAAAAGTAACTACTACAACAGTAACAGAGAAACCTGCGGAAGAAAATCCCGTAAGCTATTCGTATGTGCTGAATACTAACACTATGAAGATACACCGTGCAGGCTGCTCATCGGTAAGTCAGATAAGCGAAGAGAATAAAGGCTATACAAATGATTATGACGGGGCGATAGCGCAAGGGTATGAGCCGTGTAAGAGGTGTATGCCGTGAGAGAAATCATATTAAAAGCCGCTTGACTTTTCATAGAAATATGCTATAATAACCTCGGACATAAAATCCGCCGATAGCGGATTTTGCCGTGCAAAAGCACGGCTTACGGCCTGTCTCTTATACACATCTCCGAGCCCACGAGACGT